>NZ_SEWE01000013.1 GCF_004167665.1 Hymenobacter persicinus
CGGCTCCCCGGAATGGGGAGCCGCTTTTTTGTTTTTCAGACAGACTTTGGGAGACTAGCCGGAGCTAGACAACCCGACCGCCGCGGATAACGCGCAGCAGGATGGCGATGATGGCGATAACCAGCAGGATGTGAATCACATTATTGCCGGCCAGACCTGCGCCGAGTACGCCGAAGAAGCCGAGGGCCCAGATGATAATCAGGATGACGGCGATGATGTACAGCAGATTTCCCATGGTGGTTGGAGGTTGGTTGGAAAGCTGGAGAGAGAAACAAATCACTTTAAAGCCGGTTGAATCTGGTTGGATTCACGCTGTAAGGCGATTTGCGGTTTTGTACGCGGGCCTTTTCAAAAGGATATATCTCAATAAAAAAATTTAGCACTCCGCGGGGGGCTTCTCGCCTAAAACCCCGTTGAAGACCTGCAAAAGCACTTTTCTGCACCTATACTTTTTTTACATGCCCCGGGGATTGGCGCCCAGCGGCAGCTTGGGCACCCGTGAAATTCGGCTTAGCTTTGTGCCGCTGCCGACTCCGTTTCCCCGGACCGGGAGCGGCTTTTTCTTTCCCACCCTCCTTTTTTCCGCTCTGCATGATCAACGTTGCCGTTATTGGCTCGGGTACCATGGGCAATGGTATTGCCCACGTGTTTGCCCAACACGGCTTTGCCGTCGCCCTGATTGATATCAGCCAGCCCGCCCTCGACAAAGCCTTAGGTACCATCGGCAAGAACCTGGACCGGCAGGTAGCCAAAGGCGGCCTCACCGACGCCGACAAAACCGCTACTCTGGGTCGGATTCGCACCTTTACCAGCATTGCCGAAGGCGTGCAGGGCGTGGGCCTGGTGGTGGAAGCCGCCACTGAGAACGTGGAGCTCAAGCTCCAGATTTTCCGCGAGCTGGACCAGCACGCCCCCCAGGATGCCATTCTGGCCTCCAACACCTCCTCCATTTCGATTACCAAGATTGCCGCCGTTACCAAGCGGGCCGACAAGGTCATCGGCATGCACTTTATGAACCCGGTGCCGGTGATGAAGCTCGTGGAGGTGATTCGCGGCTACGCCACCTCCGACGCCGTGACGACCCAGATCATGGACATTTCGCGGCAGCTGGGCAAAACGCCCACGGAGGTAAACGACTACCCGGGCTTCGTGGCCAACCGCATTCTGATGCCGATGATCAACGAGGCCATCATCACCCTGTTTGAGGGCGTGGCCGGCGTGGAAGAAATTGATACCGTTATGAAGCTGGGCATGGCTCACCCGATGGGCCCGCTGCAACTGGCCGACTTTATCGGCCTCGACGTGTGCCTGGCCATCCTGCGGGTGCTGCACGAGGGCCTGGGCAACCCCAAGTACGCCCCCTGCCCCCTGCTGGTGAACATGGTGACGGCCGGCCGCCTGGGCGTGAAGTCCGGCGAGGGCTTCTACACCTGGGGCCACGGCACCAAGGACCTCATCGTCGCCGACCGGTTCAAGAAGTAAGTCAGCAGCACAAACTTTAGCACAAGCCCTTCCCGAGTTGTCGGGAAGGGTTTTTTGCATCCCGCAAAGCCTTTGGGACTAGTGCCGGGGGCCGGCGGGAGGCAATAACCCTCCCGGGACTTGTCTCGGCGGGCTTTGGGAAGCCCACGAGTGCTTCGGGACTTGTGCTGATGGGCTTCAACACTTACCAAAACGCTGCGGGACTTGTCTCGGCAGGCTTTAGCATTTGTAAAAACGCCTCGAGACTTGTGTTGATGGGGTTTAGCACTTACAAAAATGCCTCAAGACTTGTCCCGGCCGGCCGCTGTACTTACCAAAGGGCGCCGAGGCTGGTCCCGGCCGGATTTGGGCGCCTGGGCGGGGGCGGATGGTGCAGCGGATTGACGGTTCCGCCGGAAACCTTCAGTCCGGAAATTCGCTTATAAGCGTATCTCTTTCGAATTACACTTTTCGCAGATAACAGAATGGAACAAGCCACATTTGGCGGCGGCTGCTTTTGGTGCACCGAAGCCGTATTTCAGAATCTGAACGGGGTGGAGAAAGTCGTGTCGGGCTACACCGGCGGACGCATTGCCAACCCAACTTACAAGGAAGTTTGCAGCGGTCTGACCGGCCACAACGAGGTGATTCAGGTAACCTACGACCCCAAGGTTATCAGCTACGAGGAGCTGCTGGAGGTATTCTGGAAAACCCACGACCCGACCACGCTCAACCAGCAGGGCAACGACGTGGGCACCCAGTACCGCTCGGGCATCTACACCCACAATGAGGAGCAGCAGCGCCTGGCCGAAGCCTACAAGCAGAAGCTCACCGAGGCCGGCGCCTTCGAGCGGGGCATTACCACCGAGATTCTGCCGCTCAAGGCCTTCTACCCGGCCGAGAACTACCACCAGAACTACTACAACCTCAACGGCTCGCAGCCCTACTGCCAGTTCGTGGTCAAGAGCAAGGTCGACAAGGTGAAAGCCGTATTCGGCGACAAGCTGAAGAAGTCGGTGGCGTAAGTGCCCGGATTGCTGTTAACAAAAAAGCCCGCTGGTTAGCGGGCTTTTTTGTTGGGGGAAACCGGCCTAATAGCCGTGCTCCTTCTCATATTCGGCCAAGTAGTGCTTGAGTTCGTGAGCAGTACTGGTGACTGTAACAGACCCATCGTATCTGTTCACGATGAATGGCGCATTGCCAAGCAGACCGTAGCCTATATCCTTCGTTTCCAGAAACCTCTTGGAATTGTAGACAAAGATCCAGCCGTATGGCTTTGTAAGAATATGCTTGTCAACAAGTACACAATCCGTTACGGCATACGGGTCACCATAGGAATTGGCATTCAGCTTTTCCAGTTCACACAAAGCAATTAGGTATGCTTCTTCAAAGCTGAGCATGTTCTGCAGCGTTTACACGCTCACCCCGAAGTCGCGCAGGGCGTCGTTGAGCGAGGTTTTCAGGTCCGTGCTGGGCTTGCGCTGGCCGATGATCAGGGCGCAGGGCACCTGGTACTCGCCGGCGGGGACGGTCTTGGTGATGGAGCCGGGAATCACCACCGAGCGGGCCGGCACGAAGCCTTTATACTCCACGGGCACTTCTCCCGTCACGTCGATGATCTTGGTGCTGCCGGTGATGGTCACGCCGGCGCCGATAACGGCCTCCTTGCCCACGTGGCAGCCTTCGACCAGGATGCTGCGCGAGCCGATGAAGGCGCCGTCCTCGATAATCACCGGAGCCGCCTGCACGGGCTCCAGCACGCCGCCGATGCCCACGCCCCCGCTCAGGTGCACGCCGGACCCAATCTGGGCGCAGGAGCCCACCGTGGCCCAGGTGTCGACCATGGTACCCTCGCCCACCCAGGCGCCGATGTTCACGTAGCTCGGCATCAGAATCACGCCGGGAGCCAGGTAGGCGCCGTAGCGAGCCGTGGCCGGCGGCACCACCCGCACACCCTGGCCGGCATAGTCGGTTTTGAGGCGCATTTTGTCGCGGTACTCGAAGGGCTTCAGCTCGATGGTTTCCATCTGCTGAATCGGGAAGTAGAGAATAACGGCCTTCTTCACCCAGTCATTGACCTGCCACTGCCCGTCGGCGGTGGGCTCGGCCACGCGCAGGCGGCCCTTGTCGAGCTCCTCAATAACGGCGTGAATGGCCTCGGTGGTACGGGTTTGCTGGAGCAGGCTGCGGTCGGCCCAGGCGGCTTCGACGAGTTCTTGCAGGTTGGTCATGGGTTGGTCTTTCGTTGGTGGTTTCTGGTTGCTGACCGGCTAAAAACCTACTTCGGGAGTCGGGCGGCCCAACCAAGAAGTGCAAACTTACCATCTTAGCGGCCACAATGCCGCATCTTCAGGCTCCGACCGTCGTTTTACTGGCCTCCGTGCTCAAGCCTACGGACGATACGCGCATGCACGAGAAGTTCGGACGCACCCTGGCCCAGCGGCCCGGCTGGCAGGTGCACGTGGCCGGCCGCGCGGCCCCACCCTCGGCCGAGGCCCCACCCAACCTGCACGCCCATCCTTTGCTGAACGGCTCCCGCCTGAGTCTGGCCCGGCTGGGCGCCCAGGCCCGCTACTGGCGCCTGCTCGGCCGTCTACAGCCCGACCTGGTGGTGGTCCACGCCCCGGAGCTGCTGCCGCTCACCGTGCTCTGGCAGTGGCTGCGCCCCGCTCGGCGCCGGTTTATCTACGACGTACGGGAAAACTACGCCCTAAACGTGACCACCCAGCAGGTGTACGGGGGCCTGACCCGGCGCGGGCTGGCCACTGCGCTGCGCTGGGTGGAAGCCCGGGCGGCCGGCCGGGCCAGCGGCCTGGTTCTGGCCGAGCAAAGCTACGCCACGGAGTTGCCCTTCCTGGCCCGGCTGCCCGCCGGCCGCGTGGTGGTGCTGGAAAACAAGTACCAACCCGCTTCAGGCGAGGTGCTGCCGACTTCGGCCCAGCCCCTGCCCGGCCCCACCGAGCCGCTGCGGCTACTTTACTCGGGCACTATCTCGGAACTGAACGGCGTGTTTGAGGCCCTGGACTTCACGGTTCGCCTGCGCCAATACTGGCCCCAGGCTCACCTGACCATCATCGGCTACTGCCAGCAGCCCGACCAGCTGCGGCGCCTGGAGCAGGCCTTAGCGGCTGCTGGGGGCGCGGCTACGCTGGTCGGGGGCGCCGCCCCGGTGCCGCACCAGCGGATTCTGGCCGAAATCCGGCGCAGTCACTTGGGCCTGCTGCCCTACCGGCCGCACCCCAGCACCTGGCGCTGTCTCCCGACCAAGCTCTACGAATACCTGGCCCACGCCCTGCCCGTGCTGATTCCGCCCAATGCCCTCTGGCAGCAGCTGGTGGCGCCGGCCGGCGCGGGGCTGGTGGTGCGCTTCGACGCGCCGGCGGACCTGGCCGGGCTGACCGAGCAGCTTTCCCGGGGCCGGTTTTACGCTCAGGGGCCACCCGCGGAAGCGCTGTGGGCCGCCGAAAGCAGAAAATTGTGGGCATTCCTGGATAGTATCGGGTAACTGCCGACCTTTGCGCCCCGTTACAGAAAAAACGGCCGGGGCTTTTTGCTACCTTCGGCTCCTTTTCTGCTCTCTCTCCCGCCTATTCCCACTTTTCTTATGAGTACCCTCCGACATTCCGAAATTGCCGGCGTCGGTCATTACGTCCCCGAGCGGGTTGTGACCAATGCCGACCTCACCACCCTGATGGAAACCACCGACGAGTGGATTCAGGAACGCACCGGCATCCGGGAGCGGCGCTGGTTTGAGGAAGGCAAAGACACCACCGCCAACATGGGCGCCAACGCCGCTCGCAAGGCCCTGGAAATGGCCGGCCTCGAGCCCGACGACGTGCAGATGATTGTGTTTGCCACGCTGTCCCCCGATTATTTCTTCCCCGGCTCGGGCGTGCTGCTGCAGCGGGAACTCGGCATCAAGGCGCCCATCCCAGCCTTCGACGTGCGCAACCAGTGCTCGGGCTTCGTCTACGCGCTGAGCATGGCCGACCAGTTCATCAAAACCGGTATGTACGACACGGTGCTGGTCGTGGGCTCGGAAATTCACTCGTCGGGCCTCGACATCAGCACCCGCGGCCGGGGCGTGTCGGTGATTTTCGGCGACGGCGCCGGGGCCGTGGTACTGCGCCCCAGCACCCGCGAAGGGCACGGCATTCTGAGCACCCACCTGCACGCTCAGGGTGAGCACGCCGAGGAACTGATTGTAAAGGAGCCTGGCTCCAACCGCAACAACCGGGTGCAGTACGTGGTGGCCAATGAGCTCGACATGTACCCCTACATGAACGGCCAGAACGTGTTCAAGCACGCCGTGGTGCGCTTCCCGCAGGTTATCAAGGAGGCCCTCGACCAGAACGGCATGCAGCCCCAGGACATCGACATGCTGATTCCCCACCAGGCCAACTTGCGCATTACTCAGTACGTGCAGCAGAAGATGGGCCTCTCCGACGACAAGATCTACAGCAACATCCAGCGCTACGGCAACACCACGGCCGCCTCGGTGCCCATTGCCCTGAGCGAGGCCGTGGCCGAAGGCAAGATCAAGCGCGGCGACCTGGTTTGCCTGGCCGCCTTCGGCTCGGGCTTCACCTGGGCCTCGGCGCTGATCAAGTGGTAGTGCTTGGCTGAGTAGTTCCGGCTTTGGCCGGACAACCAGGTTTTCAAAACGGGGTAGCGGGCAGGTTGCTCCGCTGCCCCGTTTTTTGCTAATATTTGCCCCGGCCTCCGCCCAGCAGCGGCCCCATTGTTCACCCTTGTTACCGATCCGTCCGCTTTGCCTAGCTACACCGAGGAAAATTACCTGAAGGCCATCTACAAGCTCTCGGAAGCGGAGCCCGGCGTGGAAGTGAGTACCAACCGCATTGCGGAGGTCCTCCAGACCCGGGCTGCCTCCGTGACCGATATGCTGCGCCGGCTTGGGGAGAAAGAATTGCTGCACTACCAACGCTACCGGGGCGTGTCGCTCACCCACGAAGGCCGGCGGCTGGCGCTGCTTACCATTCGCAAACACCGGCTCTGGGAAGTGTTTTTGGTGCAGAAGCTGGGCTTCAACTGGGACGAGGTGCACGAGGTGGCCGAAGAAATGGAGCACCTGCAGTCCCCGCTACTCATCCGCCGCCTCGACGAGTTCCTGGACTTCCCCCAGTTCGACCCCCACGGCGACCCTATCCCGGCCGAGGACGGTGCCATCCTGCGGCCCCGCCACCGCCTCGTGGCCGACCTGCAGCCCGGCGACGGCGGCACCGTGGTAGCCGTCAAAAACACCTCCGCGCCGTTCTTGCAGTACCTCGATAAGGTCGGGCTAAGCCTGGGCGCGCAGCTTGAAGTCCTGGACAAGGTATCGTTTGACAACTCGTTAGAAATCAAAGTAAACAACAACGGAACGGCGTTGATTTCGGCGGAAGTAAGCCGTAATCTTTTCGTGGCGGGCTAAGCGGCGAGCCTGCCGTTCTAATGCCGCAGGAGCGGGGTTCCGGGCCGGCCTGCGGCGGCGTTTTCTATCTTTGCGGCCCGTTCACTTTTTCCCGCTGCCGTGGCCCTTCCGCTTCCTCTCGCGCTTTCCGATACCATTGTGGCGCTGTCGACGCCGCCCGGCGCCGGCGCCATTGCCATGCTGCGGCTCTCCGGCCCCGAAGCCATCAGCCTCACCGACGCCGTATTTGCCGGCAAACGCCTGCGCGACCAAGCCTCCCACACCCTGCACTTCGGCACCATCCGCGACCAGGACCGCATTCTGGACGAGGTGGTCGTGTCCTTGTTTCGGGGGCCGCACTCCTACACCCGCGAGGACGTGGTCGAAATCAGCTGCCACGGCTCCGACTACATCGTCCAGCAGATTCTAGCTTTGCTCACCCGCCGGGGCGCCCGCCTCGCCGAAGCCGGGGAGTTTACCAAGCGTGCCTTCCTGCACGGGGCCTTTGACCTGGCCCAGGCCGAAGCCGTGGCCGACCTGATTGCCGCCGACTCGGCCCTGTCGCACCAGGTGGCGCTGCAGCAGATGCGGGGCGGCTTCTCCCAGGAGCTGCGCGAACTGCGGGGCCAGCTGGTGAAGTTTGCGGCCCTGCTGGAGCTGGAGCTCGACTTTGGGGAAGAAGACGTGGAATTTGCTGACCGCACCGGGCTGGTAACGCTGCTGCAGGAAGTGCAGACCCTGGTTCGTCGGCTGCTCCGCTCCTTCGAGCTGGGCAACGTCATCAAGAACGGCGTCACCACCGTCATTGCCGGCAAGCCCAACGCGGGCAAGTCCACCCTGCTCAATGCCCTGCTCAACGAAGAGCGCGCCATCGTCTCGGCCATTGCCGGCACCACCCGCGACCTGATTGAGGACGAGGTCAGCATCGAGGGCATCCGCTTCCGCTTCGTGGATACGGCCGGCCTGCGCGACACCACCGACGTGGTCGAATCCATTGGCGTGGAGCGCACCAAGAAGCGGGTAGCTCAGGCCGCTTTGCTGTTGTATCTATTTGATATAACGAGCACTACCCCCGCGGAAGTTCAAGCGGAAATTGAAGCGCTGAACCCAGGCCGGCTGATTCCGATGCTGGCCGTGGGCAACAAGCGCGACGTGGCTTCGGACGAGGAAATCACGGCCTTTCAGGACCTGCCCGACACGGTGCTCATTGCCGCTTCCCGCGGCGACGGCCTCGATGAGCTCCAGCAGGAACTGCTGCGGCGGGTGCGCGGCGAAGGACTTGACCGCACCGGCTCGGCCACCATCGTCACGAACCTGCGCCACGCCCGCAGCCTCGAAAAAACCAGTCAGGCCCTCGACAGCGTGCTCACCGGCCTCGGCCAGGGCACTGGCACTGAGCTCTTAGCCGCCGACCTGCGTCACGCGTTGGCCGCGCTGGGCGAAATAACCGGTGAAATTTCGTCCGACGACCTTCTGACGAGTATATTTACGCAGTTTTGCATCGGGAAATGACCATTGTCAGGGCCGGCTAACTTCCCCCGAAACTACTCGGCAAGCCGCTCATTACGCCCGGCAAACCGGTTTTTTAGCCTTCTCATTTTCAAACAACACCCTGGGGGAAATTGTAGTATAGAGTTGAAACGCACCGGAATTTTTCCGGCTTGCCGGTAATTCTTTAGTTTCGCCCCGCAACCACCCTCTAACCAACCCCTATGGCAGAGTCTGCTGAATTGATCCTGGACGGGAAGTCCTATTCCCTGCCCGTCATCGAAGGTACCGAACACGAAAAAGCATTCGACATTGGCAAGCTGCGCGACCAGACCGGTTACGTAACCCTCGATTCGGGCTACAAAAACACCGGTGCCACGAAAAGCGCCATCACGTTTCTCGACGGCGAGGAAGGTATTCTGCGCTACCGCGGCTACCCGATTGAGCAGCTCGCGGAGAAATCCAGCTTCCTGGAAGTAGCCTACCTGCTGATTTACGGCACGCTGCCCACCCAGGCGGAGCTGGCCAACTTCGGCGACCAGATCACCAAGCACACGCTGGTGCACGAAGACGTGCGCAAGATTTTCGACGGTTTCCCGTCGGCCGCTCACCCAATGGCCATTCTGAGCAGCCTGATCTGCTCGCTCACCGCCTTCTACCCCGAAAGCGTGTCGCCGGACTTGAGCAAGGAGGAAATTGACCTCAACGTTATCCGGTTGATGGCCAAAATCTCCACCATTGCGGCCTGGACCTACAAAAACAACATGGGTCACCCGCTGAACTATCCGCGCAACGACCTCGACTACTGCTCCAACTTCCTGTACATGATGTTCAGCTTCCCCACGGAGAAGTATGAAATCAACCCCAAGGTGGTCAGCGCCCTCAACAAGCTGCTCATCCTGCACGCCGACCACGAGCAAAACTGCTCTACCTCGACCGTACGCCTGGTGGGCTCGGCCAACGCCAGCCTCTACGGCTCGGTTTCGGCCGGCATCAACGCCCTGTGGGGCCCACTGCACGGCGGCGCCAACCAGGAAGTGTTGGAGATGCTGCAGGCCATCCAGAAAGACGGCGGCAACACCCAGAAGTGGGTGGACAAGGCCAAGGATAAGAACGACTCGTTCCGTCTGATGGGCTTCGGTCACCGCGTCTACAAGAACTTTGACCCCCGCGCCAAGATCATCAAAAAGGCTGCCGACGAAGTCTTGACCGCCCTGGGTATTGACGACCCGCTGCTCAAGATTGCCCAGGAGCTGGAGCAGGCCGCCCTCACCGACCCGTATTTCGTTGAGCGCAAGCTGTATCCGAACGTCGACTTCTATTCCGGCATCATCTACCGCGCCATCGGCATTCCGACCGAGATGTTCACGGTGATGTTTGCCCTGGGCCGCCTACCCGGCTGGATTGCCCAGTGGAAAGAGATGCGCGAGAACAAGGAGCCTATCGGCCGTCCGCGTCAGATCTACACCGGCGAACTGGAGCGTGACTACGTCAGCATCGAAAAGCGCTAGGTTCAATTAGCCATCGTAAAAGAAAAAGCCCGCTCACGAGCGGGCTTTTTCTTTTACGATGGGTGCTGCTTACGTCAAATTTACTGCGCATTAACGGCCACGGTGCTGATTTTAGCTTCGTTGTAGGCGGCCAGCTGCCGGGGCTGGAGCACGGCGGCCAGGTCCCAGTCGTAGCGGGCTTGAAGCTCAGCAAGCTGCTCATCCATCTTGACGGGCTCCGCGGCAAAGCGGGCTTTGATGGTTTCCATCTCGCTCATCATCACCAGATTCAGGCGCTTTACCCGCACGTACTGGCCTTCGCTGAGCTTGGCCGTTTCGGCAATGCGCCGCGACAGAGACGTCACGCGGCTGTGCAGGGCGGCCTCGTTGGCCACCACATTCTGGGCCAGCAATACCGGCGCCCCAAGCGTGAGCAGTAGACAGGCGGTGGTGTAGATCTTTTTCATAGAACAGTGGTGGGTTGGAGTGAAACGATGGAAAGTCAGGGCGAACTACTACATAAGAATACGCATTCTATTATATAATAGCAATATTTTTTATAAATAAATTACAATGTACCTGACAACATACTTTTAATAGCTGCTGCATCCTGAGGGCATTGTCGCCAAGCAAAAAAGCCCGCGGTGAGGCGGGCTTTTTTCCGGATGCGAGGCGCAGTTTAGCGGGGCGTGCTGCCGAGGGCAGTCATCGTTTCCAGCGACTGGTGATACATGGCTACCTGCTTAGGCCGCAGTAAGGAGGCAAGGTCCATCTCATAGCGCATCTGGGTTTCGGCCAGGTGTTGATCCATAATGGAGGGGTCGGCAGCGAAGCGCGTCTTGAGGTCTTCGGCTTCGGTGAGCATCCGAATGTTGAGCAGCTTCACCTTGAGGTATTGCCCTTCGTCCAGCTGCACTTTCTTAGACATGGAGCGGGTCATGGCAGTAGCGCGGGCCTGAATGGCGGCCGTGCCCCCATCCGAGTCGGCGGCCAGTGCGGCAACCTGCAACCCAAGCAGCATAAAGGCGAAAACGTAGGCTTTTTTCATTGTGTGAACGGTTGGTGAAAAGGAAGAGAAAAGCGAATGGTTGGTAGTCTGATGGCAAGCTGCCGGGTGGGCCTACTACAGGGAGGAAATAGGATTGCCGGGCGGCGTTGAGGAATCAGAATACCCAAAGATAATACTTTTATTTAAACATAAAAAGATTTTTTATAACTATTCTACTTTAAAGCTTTTTTACATCGCCCCTCCCCCACTCAGAATCAGCGTTTTAAAAATCCCAGAAAAAAGAAATACTGCAATAAAAAAAGACCCGCTGCCGGATGGCAACGGGTCTTCGAGCGGGATAAACACCCGGCTCTTTACAAAATGCGGAACTCAATCCGGCGGTTTTGCTGGCGGTGCTGCTCGGTGTCGTTGGCACCCAGGGGCTTGGTTTCGCCGTAGCCTTTGTAGCGCAGCCGCGTGGCTTTCACCCCGTGCTCCACAAGGTAATTATACACCGAGCGGGCCCGGTTCTGCGACAACGTCATGTTATCAGCATCGGCGCCCACGTCGTCGGTGTGGCCGGATATTTCCACCGCCACCTCTTGGTACTGGCGCATAAACTGAATCAGGCGGTTCAGCTCCGTGCGCGACTTGGGCTTGAGGTCAAACTGGTTGGTGTCAAAAAACAGGTTGTTGAGCACGATGCTGCGGCCGGCCCGCAGGGGTTCGAGGTAGATGTCGAGCGTGAGCGGGTCGAAGCTGCGCTTATCGGAGTAGTCGAAGCTCAGGCTCTTCATCAGGTACTTGTCGGCCGCGGCGTACATGGCGTACTGCCGGCCCTCGTTGAGCACCACCGTGTAGTCGCCTTCCTCGGGGTCGGAGGTCACGAACTGGGTTAGCTCGTCGGTGAGCAGGTCGTAGAGCTGCACATCGGCCTTGATGGGCTTTTTGGTCATGGCATCGAAGACCCGACCCTGGGTGTAGGTGCTGGTTTCCCGGGCTTTCACGGGCGGGGGCACTTCGAAGGCAAACAGCTCCACCGGCCGTTCCCGCTCCGACTTGGTGCCCGGCTCGGCGGCCCGGGAGCGGGAGCAGAAGCCGCGGCGGTTGTCGGAGGAAATAAACAGCGAGGCTTCGTTTTCGAACGTGTTGAGCGGGTAGCCCAGGTTCTGCGGGTCGCTCCACTTGCTGCTGGTGCCGGAGCCCTGCAGCTCGCAGCGGTACACGTCGAGGCCGCCCATGCCCACGAGCCCGTCGGTGACGTAGTAGAGCGTGGTGCCGCTGGCGTGAATGAAGGGCGCCATGTCCTTGCCCGGGGTATTGACCGGCTCGCCCAGGTTGCGGGCCAGGCTCCAGGTGCCGTCGGGCTGCAGCGTGGTCACGTAGATATCTTCCTGACCCTTACCACCCCGGCGCGTGGAGGTAAAGTACAGCGTGCGGCCGTCGGCCGACAGCGTGGGCTGGGAATCCCACTCCACGGAATTGACGTTGCGGCCCAGGTTCTGGGGCTTGCTCCAGTTGTTGCCGGTGCGCCGCGAGATGTACAGGTCGCAGTTGCCGACGGCGTTGGGTCGGTCGCATGAGGCAAAAACCAGCGTTTTGCCGTCGCCGGAAATCGTGCCCGCGCCTTCGTTGTAGGGCGTGTTGATGGCCGTGGAAATGGGCACCGGCTGGCCCAGGGAGCCGTCCTTGTTCTGCTTGGAAATGTAGAGGTCCTCGTCACTCTGGGCCGTGGGCCGGGCCGTGTAGAGCAGGAAGCGGTTGTCGGCCGTCAGGGCGGGGAAATACTGAAACCGGAAAGTATTGAGCGGTTCGCCGAGGCGCTCCGGAGTCACGCCCACGGGGTTAGCCATGGCTTTCACGGCGTAGTCGCAGTTGAGCAGCTGGCGCTGGGCCCGAAACACGAACCGTTGGCCCTTGGGGGCCGTCTTGATATAGCGCCGGTAATTGTCGCCGGCCGTGGCGTAGTCGCCGAAGCTCATGGCCAGGTCGCCGAGGGTGTAGTAGTCCAGGGACCGGGCCGGGTCGACGGGCATCTTGCTCAGGCCACTGCGGTAGGCTTCGAAGGCCCCGCGGTTTTCGCCCATGGCCTTCAGCAGGGAGCCCTTGAGCACGTAGGGCTCCCCCAGCGAGGGAAACTTTTCGTTGAGCTGGGTCAGGGTTTCGAGGGCCTTGTCGAAGTTGCGGTCCTTGGCCTGCTCCTTGGCTTTTTCAAACAGGTTGCGGGCTTTGGTATTCGCAATCGGCTTGCTCTGAGCCACTGCCGAACCGGCGGACAGCACGCTGAGAGAGACGAAAGCAACGGGGAGTAGTAGCAAACAGCGCATAGGGCGGGAAGCTACGGAATATCGAGGTATTTATGCGTCTGTAAAGAGACCTGCCAGCGCGGATTCTGCTTCACATAATCCACTATCTGCGGGGTCATTTGGGCGGCCCGGCTCCATTCGGGCTGCAGGTACAGGCGCGTGTGCTCCCCGACCTGGGCGGCGTGCTCCTCGGCCCACTTAAAGTCGCTCTGGTTGAAGACGATTATTTTCAGCTCGTGGGCCTGGCGCAGCACCTCGGGCAGCGGGGCTTTAAACTTCTTGGGCGACACGCAGATCCAGTCCCACTCGCCGCTGAGCGGGTAGGCCCCGGAGGTTTCAATCCAGTTCTGGCAGCCCGCGGCGTGCAACTCGGCCGTCAGCTGGGTCAGGTCGTGCATGAGGGGCTCGCCGCCGGTGATGACCACGTTGCGGCCCGGGTGCTCGAGTACGGCGGCCACCATCTCGGCCACGGCCACGCGCGGGTGGGCGGCCATGTCCCAGGACTCCTTCACGTCGCACCACACGCAGCCCACGTCGCAGCCGCCCAGGCGCAGGAAGTAGGCGGCGCGGCCGGTGTTGAAGCCTTCGCCCTGAATAGTGTAGAACTGCTCCATCAGGGGCAGCGCGGCCACCGCCGGCGCGGGGGCCGAGGGTGCCGACGTAACGGGAAGTACGTGCAGCAAAACGAGAGGAAAAAGGTAAGGTCCGGTTTCGAGAACCGGCCGGGGCACCACAGCACCCCGGCCGGTTCTCGAAACCGGACCCCAAAATTACGACAACCCGCGCAGGTTTAAAAGGTTGGCGAGCAATAAGTCGGCTTAGCGCGGGTAGACCTCGCCTTTGGCCGCCCGCAGGGTGTTGAGCAACAGCATGGCAATGGTCATAGGGCCTACGCCGCCGGGTACGGGCGTGATGTAGCTGGTTTTGGGCGCTACCTCCTCGAAGTTCACGTCGCCGCGCAAGGCCCAACCGGCCTTCTTGGTGGCGTCCTCCACCCGGGTCGTGCCCACGTCGATAACCACCGCGCCGGGGCTGACCATGTCGGCCGTCACGAAGCCGGGCCGGCCCAGGGCCGCCACCAGAATATCGGCGGTGCGGGTTATTTCGGCCAGATTCTGGGTGCGCGAGTGGCATAAAGTCACGGTGCAGTTGCCAGGCTCCAAGTTCTTAGCCAGCAAGATGCTAACCGGCGTACCCACAATGTTGCTCCGCCCGATTACCACGCAGTGCTTGCCATCGGTAACCAGCTCGTAGCGCCGCAGCAGCTCCACGATACCCGAGGGCGTGGCGGGCAGCAGGGCCGGCAGCCCGGCCACCATCCGCCCGATGTTCATGGGGTGAAAGCCGTCCACGTCCTTCTCGGGCCGGATGGCTTCGATGACCTTATTGGGGTCGATTTGCGCGGGCAAAGGCAGCTGCACGATAAAGCCGTCGATGGCCTCGTTCTCGTTCAGGGCTGCCACCTGGGCCAGCAGTTCGGCCTCGGTGATATCGTCCTCGAAGCGCAGCAGCGTGCTCTCGAAGCCGACCCGCTCGCAGGCCAGCACCTTGTTGCGCACGTAGGTTTCGGAGCCCCCGTCGTGGCCGACGAGGATGGCGGCCAGGTGCGGGGTTTTCAGGCCGTCGGCTTTGCGCTGGGCAACCTCGGCGGCAATTTCCACTTTGATGTCTTCGGCGGTCTGCTTGCCGTCGATGAGGCGGTAGGTAGCGGGGGCTTCGGAAGTGGTGGTCATAGAAGGGCTATTCTTGGTTGGCTTTCTGGTTGGCTTCGTGGAGGGCAATAGCTTCGCGGCCGGACTGGAGAATGTTCTTCTCCATCTCGGGCCAGTCGTCGCGCCAGCGAAACTTGAGCTCCTGGCCGCGGCGGATTTTCTCCAGCTGCATTTCGGTCGTACAATCCTGGGTGAGCTTGTTGTTCATCGGGGTAGCGTTAGTCACACAGGGCTGTTGCCAGAAATGCATGAAGTGAAAAAAAGAAGCGCAAAAAAAACGCGGCTCGGGGGCCGCGTTTTGGTAAAATCAGTCGAGTTTAAGGACCGCCAAAAAGGCTTCCTGGGGTATTTCCACGGAGCCCACCGAGCGCATCCGCTTCTTACCCTCTTTCTGCTTTTCGAGCAGCTTGCGCTTACGGCTGATATCGCCGCCGTAGCACTTGGCAATAACGTTTTTGCGCAGGGCCTTCACCGTTTCGCGGGCAATGATTTTCTGCCCAATCGACGCCTGAATGGCAATATCGAACATCTGGCGGGGCAGTAGCTCGCGCAGCTTCTCGCAGATGCGCTTGCCCCAGTCGTACGACTTGGAGCGGTGCACGATGGCCGACAGGGCGTCAACCTTCTCGCCGTTGAGCATGATGTCGAGCTTGACCATGTCGGACTCGCGGAAGCCGATCAGCTCGTAGTCGAGCGAGGCGTAGCCGCGCGAGATGGTCTTGAGCTTGTCGAAGAAGTCGAACACGATTTCGCCCAGGGGCAGCTCGAAGTTCATTTCCACCCGCTCGGAAGTCAGGTAGCTCTGGCCCTTGATGATGCCGCGCTTTTCCATGCACAGCGTGATGATGGCACCCACGTACTCCGAGGCCGTGATAATCTGGGCCTTGATGTAAGGTTCCTCGATGTGCTTGATCAGGTTCGGCTCCGGCATCTCGCTCGGGGCGTTGATGGTCAGCAGCTGGTCTTTGGTGCCGGTGGCGTGAAACTGCACGCTGGGCACGGTAGTGATGACCGTCATGTTGAACTCCCGCTCGAGGCGCTCCTGCACGATTTCCATGTGGAGCATGCCCAGGAAGCCGCAGCGGAAGCCGAAGCCCAGGGCCGCCGACGTTTCGGGCTCCCAAACCAGGGAGGCGTCGTTGAGCTGCAGCTTTTCCATCGAGGAGCGCAACTCCTCGTACTCGGTGGTATCGACGGGGTAAATGCCGGCAAATACCATCGGCTTCACGTCTTCGAAACCGACAATGGCTTCCTGGGTGGGGCGGGCCACGTGGGTGATGGTGTCACCGACCTTTACCTCCCGGGCTTCTTTGATGCCCGAAATCAGGTAGCCCACGTTGCCGGCCGAAATTTCCTGGCGGGGCTCCTGGTTGAGGCCCAGAATACCAATTTCGTCGGCGCCGTACTCCTTGCCGGTGGCCATGAAGCGGAGCTTGTCGCCCTTGCGCATGGTGCCGTTCTTGATGCGGAACAGTACTTCAATCCCGCGGTAGGAATTGAAGACCGAGTCAAAGATCAGGGCTTGCAGGGGGGCTTCCGGGTCGCCCTTGGGAGCCGGAATTCGCTCGCAGATGGCGTTCAGGATGTTCTCGATGCCGATGCCAGCCTTGCCCGAGGCGTGAATAATGTCCTCGAGGTCGCAGCCGATCAGGTCCACGATTTCGTCGGACACTTCATCCGGCATGGCATGGGGCAGGTCAATTTTGTTGAGCACCGGAATGATTTCCAGGTCCGAGCCGATGGCCAGGTACAGGTTGGAAATCGTCTGGGCCTCGATGCCCTGGGAGGCGTCCACGATGAGCAGGGCGCCCTCGCAGGCGGCAATGCTGCGCGAGACTTCGTAGCTGAAGTCGACGTGGCCGGGGGTGTCAATCAGGTTCAGCGTGTACATTTCCCCTTTGTAGGGGTACTGCATCTGAATGGCGTGGCTCTTGATGGTGATGCCCCGCTCCCGCTCCAGGTCCATGTTGTCGAGCAGCTGGGCTTGCATGTCGCGCTTCGAGACGGTGCTGGTGAATTCCAGCAGGCGGTCGGCCAGCGTGCTTTTGCCGTGGTCGATGTGGGCGATGATGCAGAAATTGCGGATGTTCTTCACTAGTGGCGTATTTTCTAGAAACGAAGGTAGGCAAAACCGCCCGCAAATGCTATTCGGGGCCCGTCGGTCCGGCCCGGCGGCGCATGCAAAAAGTCTGGGGCCGGCCCCGTATTTTTAGCCCCGGTATTTGTTTTCCCTCTTTCTATGTCTGACGCAACCGGGGCCGAATCGGGCGGCCGCTCCGCCAAAACCTTTATCACGGCCTTCAACAGCACCGTTATTTACCTGCTGACCTACCTGCTGCTGCAAGGCCTCTACCAGGCCGCCACCGTGCGCATGGCCCGGCGGCTGGGCATTCCCGGCACCTGGCACGTGAGCAGCATCACGTTCAGCATCACCGACGCGGAGTGGTGGCGCCTGGCGGTGCTGGCCGTCTACGGCATCGGGCCGGCCGTGTGCGCCGTGGTGGGGCTGCTGGCCGCGCTCTGGTTCTGGCAACGGGCCCGCCTGCAGCGGGGCCTGCTCAAGCTGGTGCTGCTCTGGACGGCCCTGCACGCCTGCAACCTGGTGCTCGGGGCCCTGGTCGGCGACACGTTCGTGGAAAACTGGGCCTGGTACATTCCCAGCTGGCTGTTTCTGGCCGGCAACGGCCCCAACGTGGCCCTGGCCGTGGTGGCGGCCCTGCTGCAGTTGGCCATCGGCTACTTCGCCGCCGTGGCTTTCCTGCAGAGCCACGACTCCATCACGCTCATGCAGTACAGCAACCGCCCCCAACTGATCCGGGCCGGCATCCTGGCGCCCTGGGTGGTGGGCAGCTTGGTGCTGACGGCGCTGAAATGGCCCGAGTTGAGCCGCAATGAGCTGTTTCACTTCCTCACCATGGGCCTGCTGCTGGTACCCATGGCCCTGCACAGCGCCCGGGAACCCTTCGACCTGACCCTGCCCAAGTCCCAGAAAACCCGGCTTTCCTGGACCCTGCTGGTGGTGGCCCTGGTGCTGGCCGCCGCTTGGCGCGTGATGCTGGCGCCCGGCCTGCAGTTTTAAAGCCGGCGCCGGCTCAACCTTCCGGGCCCGAGTGGGGTACAGCTAGGCAACCAACCTTTCAGCTTTTCCCACCATGAGTATTCTCCTCGAACAAGCCCAGAGCGCCGTGCGCGCCGCCCAGCAAAAAGCCCTCGAACTGGGCGTCAAGATGAACATTGCCGTGGTCGACGCCGGGGCCAACCTGACGGCCTTCGCACGCATGGATGGCGCCTGGCTGGGCTCCTTAGACATCTCAATCCGCAAGGCCAAGACGGCCCGCTTTTTCGACATGCCCACCGGGGAGCTGGGCAAACTCTCCCAGCCCGGGGGGCCACTCTACCACATTGAGCACTCCAACGGCGGGCTGATAACCTTTCCCGGCGGGTTGCCCATCCTCGACAGCAACGGCCGCGTAATTGGGGCCATCGGCGTGTCGGGCAGCTCGGTGGAAGACGACCACGCCGTGGCCCAGGCCGGCGCAGGGGCCGTGCGCGACGTGCACTAGGCCCGCGCCGATTTTTGGCTATTGCCACTTTCTGACCTGCTTACCAGCCGGACTCCTGCCTCAAGGGTCCGGCTGTTCGTTTGCGGGCCGCTACCCCCGAATTTAGCCTCAACCCCCGCCCGGCGGCTGCGTAAGCCGGAAAGCGCGAGCTGGTCTGCCATCCGCGCGCCTTGCTCCCACTCCACACCACCTTAGCTATGAGCGTCAAACTTAATTCCGCCGCCGTCACCTACGCCAAGGAGCTGATCCGGGCCGGCAAAGTCAAGCACGATGAAGGCCACTGGGGTCAGCACAACCCTGACTCCGGGGCTGAAAACAAGTTTCTGGACCAGCACGACATGGCCGAGTACGCCAAGTGGCACCTGGGCCAGGACGCCAGCCACGGCGAGGACACCAAGGGCCGCTACAAGTTTCCCTACGGCGACTTCAGGACCGTGCACCGCGACGGCCTCGTTGCCGCCAAGGAGCGCGCCGCCCAGCAGGGCTACCACGACATTGCAAAGGCCGCCGACGAGCTGCTCCAGACCCTGGACAAGCAAGCTACCCGCTGACAAGCCCCTAGTATGCTCTGCCCGCCTCGTGCGGGCTATTTTTTTCACTTCCCTACTTTCTTTCCCTATTCCAATGGCCAAAGCATCTAAATCCACCCCTAAACCGGCCGACGCCGGCTCAACTGCTGCCGACGCAAAATCCCGGGACCTGGAGCAAAACCGCGAGTACGGCGCCGGCGAGCTGCTGACCTCCAACCAGGGCCTGCGCATCAACGACGACCAGAACTCGCTGAAGGCCGGCGAGCGGGGCCCCACGCTGCTGGAAGACTTCCTGCTACGCGAAAAAATCACCCACTTCGACCACGAGCGGATTCCGGAGCGGGTAGTGCACGCCCGCGGGGTGGCCGCCCACGGTTACTTCGAGGCCTACGACAACGCCAGCCAGTACTCCAAGGCTCACTTCCTGCAACCCGGGGTGCGCACGCCCATCTTCACCCGCTTCAGCACCGTGGCCGGCTTCCGCGGCTCCACCGACATGGCCCGCGACGTGCGCGGCTTCGCGGTGAAGTTCTATACCCAGGAGGGCATCTACGACTTCGTGGGCAACAACATCCCGGTGTTCTTCATCCAGGATGCCATCAAGTTCCCGGACCTGATTCACGCCGTCAAGCCCGAGCCCCACAACGAAATTCCGCAGGCCGCCTCGGCCCACAACACGTTCTGGGACTTTATTTCGGCCAACCCCGAGTCCATGCACATGGTGCTGTGGGCCATGTCGGACCGGGCCATTCCGCGCAATCTGCGCATGATGGAGGGCTTCAACGTGCACACCTGGCGCCTGATTGACGCCCAGAATAAGTCGCGCTTTGTGAAGTTTCACTGGAAGCCCAAGCTGGGCATCAAGTCGGTGGTCTGGGACGAGGCCCTGCAGATTTCGGGCAAGGACCCCGACTTCCACCGCCGCGACCTGTGGGACAACATCGAGGCCGGCAACTTCCCCGAGTGGGAGCTGGGCGTGCAAATCGTGGAGGAGGAAGACGAGTTCAATTTCGACTTCGACCTGCTCGACGCCACCAAGATTATTCCCGAGGAACTGGTGCCCGTCACCATTATCGGGCGCATGGTACTGGACCGCAACCCCGACAACTACTTCGCCGAAACTGAGCAGGTGGCCTTCCACCCCGGCCACGTGGTGCCCGGCATCGACTTCACCAACGACCCGCTGCTCCAGGGCCGCCTGTTCTCGTACACCGACACCCAGCTTACCCGCCTGGGCAGCCCGAATTTCCACGAAATTCCGATTAACCGCTCCGTCGCGCCCATTCACAACAACCAGCGCGACGGCCACATGCGCCAGCAGATCAACGTGGGCAAGAGCAGCTACGCGCCCAACCTGCTCAACAACAACGAGCCCCGGCAGGCCAAGCAGAGCGAAGGCGGTTTCGTGAGCCACCACGAGCGGATCGAAGCCCACAAGGTGCGCGCCCGCAGCAAAAGCTTCGTCGACCACTACTCCCAGGCCCGCCTGTTCTGGAACAGCCAGGCCGAAATCGAGAAAGTGCACATCATCAAAGCCCTGCGCTTTGAGCTGGGCAAGGTGGAAGCTGAGTCGGTGCGGCAGCGGATGCTGATGCAGCTGAGTTTGGTGGCCAGTGAGCTGGCCAGCCGCGTGGCCAAGGGCCTGGGTCTGGACGTGCCGTCGGCCGACGGCGTGCAGCTCAACTACACCCTCGGCGCCGATGCCGACGTGGCCGCCCACCAGTCGAAGCCCGCTACCGGCAACGAGGCCAAGTCGGACGCGCTGAGCATTGAAAACTCGCCCTACAACAAAAAGAAGAGCGTCGAAACCAAGCAGGTGGCCATCCTGGCCGCCGACGGAGCCGACGGGGCCACCATTGCCGCGCTGACGAAAGCCCTGGAAGCCCAGGGAGCCGTAGCCAAGCTGGTCGCGCCCCACCTGGGTCAGCTCAAGGTGAAAGGCGGCGAGGCCCTGCCCATCGACTTCAGCCTGCAAACCACCGCCTCGGTAATGTTCGACGGCGTGTACGTCGTCGGCGACGGGCAGACCCTAGCCCAGCAGCACGACGCGGTGCATTTCGTCAACGAAGCCTTCCGTCACTGCAAGCCCATCGGCGCCACGGCGGCCGGCCAGGCCCTGCTCAGCGAAGCGGCCTACGGCGGCGCCAAGGATATATTGAGCAGTGACGGCGTGACCATTGGCGACAACGGCACCGAGCAGTTTCTCACCGACCTGGCCACGGGCCGCTTCTGGAATCGGGAGCTGAGCGCCGGGCCCAAGGTGTAAACCGGCAAACGTTGCTCCGGCCCCACTCACCCAAAAGCCCCTGTGCCTTCTTGGCGCAGGGGCTTTTGGATTAAGCCCCGCCCGGTCACTGCCAACCGCGCAGGTCGTTAGAGTTGCATGCTTGCAAAAGCCCGAGCATCTTTAAGACCGATACTGCACCCGGCGCTTTGGGTCCTTGGCGCCGCATTTTCCTTCACCGCGTAAACAGGCTTACCCCATGAAAAAAGTAACGGGCATCGGCGGGATATTCTTCAAGTGTGCCGATCCGCAGGCCATGAATGAGTGGTACGCCACGAATCTGGGCCTGACAACCAGTGAATACGGCACCACCTTCGAGTGGCAGTCGGCTGATAATCCGCAGCAGAAGGGCTCCACCTCCTGGTGCACGTTTGCCCAGGACACGCCTTATTTCGCGCCCTCCACCAAGCCCTTTATGATCAACTACCGGGTGGACGATATCGTGGCCCTGGTGGCGGAGCTAAAGAAAAACAACGTGACGGTGGTCGACGAAATAGCCGAGTACGACTACGGCAAGTTCGTCCACATCCTCGACCCGGAGGGCAACATCCTGGAGCTCTGGGAGCCCGCCTAAAGCCAGTCGATGATTTTCACTGTCGAAAACCGCCGTTTTGAAATCCTGCATGCTACTGATATGCCCGCGCGGGACGGATTAGCCTGGGAATTGTGGGAGCATACCAATCAGGCCCGCACGATGCTCGTAGAGATATTCCGTCACGACGACCTGAAACGAATTGACTTCCGGACTTTCGACACGTTGAATATCCCCTACGCCGCCCTAGAGGCAATTCTATACGATTTCAATACAACCGGCGGTAAGGAGTTTATGAATATCCCCCTAGATGGAGCGTAGCTTCTCTTCGCTCTGGTCGTAATCCTCGAAAAGCCCCCGCTCCCACCGCCGGGGCTTTTTTCGTACCTTCGCTACCCCAAATTCCACCCTACTACCCCGCGCTATGTCAGTAGCTCCCGCAGCTCCCTATAAGCCGAAAAACCACATCCGCATCGTCACCGCCGCCGCTTTGTTCGATGGCCACGATGCCGCCATCAACATCATGCGCCGCATCATCCAGAGCAGCGGCGCCGAGGTTATCCACCTGGGCCACAACCGCTCGGTGCAGGAAATCGTGGACTGCGCCATCCAGGAAGACGCCCAGGCCATTGCCATTACCTCCTACCAGGGCGGCCACAACGAGTACTTCAAGTACATGCACGACCTGCTCAAGGAGCGGGGCGCCGGCCACATTCGCCTGTTCGGCGGCGGGGGCGGCGTGATTCTGCCCACCGAAATCGAGGACCTGCACGCCTACGGCATCGAGCAGATCTACTCCCCCGACGCCGGCCGGGCCATGGGCCTGCAGGGCATGATCAACGATTTGCTCCAGCGCTGCGACTTCCCCACCGGCCAGCACCTGAACGGCGAGGTGAAGCACCTCAAGGAAAAAGACGCCCGCAGCATCGGCCGCCTGATTTCGGCCGCCGAAAACTTCCCCGAGGAGTTTGAGAAGGTGCGCCAGGCATTAGTTGCTAGTTATCAGTTGTCAGTTGTTAGTGAAAACGGCAATCAACAGAACAACCTGACAACTGACAACCAAAAACTAACAACTAAAACCCCGATCCTTGGCATCACCGGCACCGGCGGGGCGGGTAAGTCGAGCCTGGTGGATGAGCTGGTGCGGCGCTTCCTGCTGGACTTTCCGGAGAAGACCATTGCCATCATCTCCGTGGACCCCAGCAAGCGCAAAACCGGCGGGGCCCTTTTAGGTGACCGGATCCGGATGAATTCCATCAACTCGCCGCGGGTGTACATGCGCAGCCTGGCCACCCGCCAGAGCAACCTGGCTTTGAGCAAGTACGTGCAGGACGCGGTGGACGTGGTGCGGGCCGCCGAGTTTGACCTGATCATCCTCGAAACCTCCGGCATCGGGCAGAGTGACACCGAAATCATCGAGCACTCCGACGCCAGCCTCTACGTGATGACGCCCGAGTACGGGGCCGCCACCCAGCTGGAGAAAATCGACATGCTCGACTTCGCCGACGTCATTGCCCTCAACAAGTTCGACAAGCGCGGCGCCCTCGACGCCCTGCGCGACGTGCGCAAGCAGTACCAGCGCAACCACGGTCACTGGGACAAGCCCCTCGATGACATGCCCGTGTTCGGCACCATCGCCAGCCAGTTCAACGACCCGGGCATGAACCGCCTGTACCGCGCCATCCTTTCCACCGTAGAAGCTAAGACCGGGGTGCCCTTCGCCTCCCACCTGGCCACCAGCCAGGAGGACTCGGAGAAGATCTACATCATTCCGCCCCACCGCACCCGTTACCTTTCCGAAATCGCCGAAACCAACCGCCAGTATGACCAGTGGGTTCTTAAACAAGCTGACACCGCTCAGCAGCTCTACGGAATCCGACAAGCCGTCGGAGCCGTCCAAAGTATCGGCAACGCCGCTGGCGGACCTGGCGCCGGGCACGGCAGCAGTGGACCCGACGCCGGAAGTCTCGTGGCCGGCCTGGAGAGGACCTTCGAGGAGGTCAAACTCCGCCTGGACGGGCAGAACTGGAAGCTCCTGGAAACCTGGCCGCAAAAGGTAGCCGCCTATAAAGCTCCGGAGTTCGTCTTCAAGGTGCGCGACAAGGAAATCCGCATCCAGACCCACACCACCAGCCTCTCGAACCAGCAGATCCCCAAAGTCAGCCTGCCGCGCTACACGGCCTGGGGTGACCTTTTGCGCTGGCAGCTCCAGGAAAACGTGCCCGGCGAATTCCCCTACACGGCCGGCGTGTTCCCCTTCAAGCGCGAGGGCGAAGACCCGACCCGCATGTTTGCCGGCGAAGGCGGCCCCGAGCGCACCAACCGCCGCTTCCACTACGTGAGCATGGGCCTGCCCGCCAAGCGCCTGTCCACGGCCTTCGACTCGGTGACGCTCTACGGCGAAGACCCCGACCTGCGGCCCGACATCTACGGCAAAATCGGCAACGCCGGCGTCAGCATCGCCTGCCTGGATGATGCCAAGAAGCTCTACTCGGGCTTCAACCTGGCCAACCCCAGCACTTCGGTGTCGATGACCATCAACGGCCCCGCCGCCACGCTGGCCGCCTTCTTCATGAACGCCGCCATCGACCAGCAGTGCGAGCTGTATATTAAAGAGCAGGGCATCGAGGCCGACGTCGACGCCAAGATCAACCAGCTTTACGCCGACAAGGGCCTGGAGCGCCCCCGCTACCAGGGCGAGCTGCCCGCCGGCAACGACGGCCTGGGCCTGATGCTGCTCGGCGTCACCGGCGACCAGGTGCTGCCCGCCGACGTCTACGAAACCATCAAGAAGCGCACCCTCTCGCAGGTGCGCGGCACCGTGCAGGCCGACATCCTTAAGGAAGACCAGGCCCAGAACACCTGCATCTTCAGCACCGAGTTTGCCCTGCGCCTGATGGGCGACGTGCAGGAGTACTTTATCAAGGAGAAGGTCCGCAACTTCTACTCGGTGTCCATTTCCGGCTACCACATTGCCGAGGCCGGGGCCAACCCCCTCACCCAGCTGGCTCTCACGCTGTCCAACGGCTTTACCTTCGTGGAGTACTACGTGAGCCGGGGCATGAGCGTGAACGACTTCGCGCCCAACCTTTCGTTCTTCTTCTCCAACGGCATCGACCCCGAGTACGCCGTCATTGGCCGCGTAGCCCGCCGCATCTGGGCCAAGGCCATGAAGCTCAAGTACGGCGCCGACGCCCGGAGCCAGATGCTCAAGTACCACATCCAGACCAGCGGCCGGAGCCTGCACGCCCAGGAAATCGACTTCAACGATATCCGCACCACCCTGCAGGCCCTCTACGCCATCTACGACAACTGCAACTCCCTGCACACCAACGCCTACGACGAGGCCATTACCACGCCCACCGAGGAATCGGTGCGCCGGGCCATGGCCATCCAGCTCATCATCAACCGGGAGCTGGGCCTGGCCAAAAACGAAAACCCGCTCCAGGGCTCCTTCATCATCGAGGAGCTGACCGACCTGGTGGAAGAGGCCGTGCTGCTGGAGTTTGACCGCATCACCGAGCGGGGCGGCGTGCTGGGCGCCATGGAAACCATGTACCAGCGCGGCAAGATTCAGGAGGAAAGCATGCACTACGAGATGCTCAAGCACACGGGCGAGTATCCCATCATCGGCGTGAACACCTTCCTCTCCTCTAAAGGCTCGCCCACGGTGGTGCCCGCCGAGGTGATCCGGGCCACGGAAGAGGAAAAGCAGTACCAGATTGAGATGCTCCGCAACCTGCACGCCCGCAACGCCGACCAGACCGAAACCCGCCTCCGCCAGCTCCAGCAAGTCGCCATCCAGAACGGCAACCTCTTCG
Source organism: Hymenobacter persicinus (assembly GCF_004167665.1). Lineage (GTDB taxonomy): Bacteria > Bacteroidota > Bacteroidia > Cytophagales > Hymenobacteraceae > Hymenobacter > Hymenobacter persicinus. The sequence goes on from NZ_SEWE01000013.1 coordinate 25,586, forward strand.
CCGAGCTGATGGAAACGGTGAAGTTCTGCTCCCTGGGGCAGATTACGAATGCGCTGTTTGAGGTGGGTGGGCAGTACCGCAGGAATATGTAATTCCTCTTTCCGACTGAGTTAAAAGGGCGCTACCTTGCTGAGGTAGCGCCCTTTTTGTATTCCAGAGCTTTTCATACATGATTCGAACCTATACTTCTTATGCATTGACAATAATTTCAGGCCTATTAGTCTATTTAATGTTTGCTGCTATGTCAGCAGTAGCCGCCGGTATTACATGAATACCGATTGTTAGCTTTGTAGGAAGCATACTGCATATTGGAATAAGCAGTTGGTTGTTTTTAATATTTCCTAAATCAGGAAAAGTAGTTGCCATAGCCACAGCAATTATCATGTGCGTATGGCCGGCATATGCTTGTATTTGGTGTGCCATGGATAATGATTTTGCTACTGATCTACTTTCCTTCTTACCCATTTTTATTAATGGCTTACTAATACGAAACCACCTCAAGTCATTTCATATCGAAAAGCGCCTTTCCACAAGAATCCAGGTATTCCTTTCAGCTATGCCAATAGTTTTCTTGGGATATATGATGTACTACTACATCGTTTATTCGCTTAACTAAGGCAAACCACAAAGCCCCACGCTAAATAATCCGGCCGGCGTTCTGTTGAGCAGTACCGCCGGATGTAGAGACGCATATTTGCGTCTCAATCGTTGCTAATGTTATTTACCATGAACAAACCCAGGCGTTATCGTTCAACGAGGAGACGCAAATATGCGTCTCTACATCGTTCAGGTTATCCAATTATCGAATTATGGCTACCGAATTATACCACGACAAATACCGGGTGGCCTCGGCCCGGCTACGGGGCTACGACTACGGGCAGAACGGGGCCTACTTCGTGACCATCTGCACCCAGTACCGCACCCGCTACTTCGGCGACATCGTCGTGCCCGACCACGACTGGGATCAGGCCACCCTGCACCCCACGCCCGTGGCTGCGCTGGTTACCGCCGCCTGGCTCCAGATTCCCGCTCGCTTTCCCTTCGTCGGGCTGGATGCCTTCGTGCTCATGCCCGACCACCTGCACGGTCTGCTGCTGTTCGACAAACCCACCGAACCCACCCCACCCCTGCACTATGAAAACTGCTTCACGCCCCAGCGCGACAACCTGGCCGCCATCCTGCGCGGCTTCAAAGCCGGCACCGCCACCCAGGCCCGCCGCGCCAACCTGCCCCTTGCCTGGCAGCCCCGCTACCACGACCGGATCGTGCGCAGCGCCAAAGAGCTGGACAAAATCCGCCACTATATCCTCACCAACCCCGTCCGCTGGCAGCACGAGCAAACCGCCGAGGAAGGCCTGTTCCGTTAGAACGATGTAGAGACGCATACTTGCGTCTCCTCGTTGAACGACTCGCCCTCACGGACCCAGGATAAACAACGATTGAGACGCAAATATGTGTCTCTAAAGCCCGTACTGGCACACCCGCGCCGGCAACATGGTGTCTACCCTCATCCTCCCCAGAACTTTCATCCCCGCCCCTGGTTAGGACCCTACTCCCAACAACCCACCAACAAAATCCCGATGAAATCTACCCTTATCCTCGCGGCGGCCCTGACTACATTTGCCACGTCGGCGCCGGCCCAAACTGCCCCCCGCGCCGCCGCCGACCAGATTGCCACCAAGCAAGGCCCGCTCACGGTGCAGCCCATCACCCACGGCAGCGTGGTGCTGACCTGGAACGGCAAGACCATCTACGTGGACCCCTACGGCGGAGCCGCCGCCTACGCCGGCCTGGCCGCCCCCGATGTGGTCCTGATTACCGACATTCACCCCGACCACCTCGACCCGCAAACCCTCGCGGGCCTCGCCGTGGGCAAGGCCCTGATGATCGTGCCCCAGGCGGTGGCCGAGAAGCTGCCCGCCGAGTACAAAGGCCGGGTGCGCGTGCTGCGTAACGGGCAGAAGCTCGACACGCTGGGCATGAGCGTAGCGGCCATTCCGATGTACAACCTGCCCGAAGCCCCCGACGCCATGCACACCAAAGGCCGGGGCAACGGCTACGTGCTGGGCCTGGGTGGCAAGAACGTGTACCTGTCCGGCGACACCGAAGACACGCCCGAGATGCGCGCCCTCAAGAACATTGACGTGGCCTTCGTGTGCATGAACCTGCCCTATACCATGGACGTGAACCAAGCCGCCCAAGGCGTGCTGGCCTTCAAGCCCGGCATCGTGTATCCGTACCACTACCGGGGCCAGAACGGTCTGAGCGACGTGGACAGCTTCAAGAAAACCGTGAATGCGGCCAACAAGAAGATTGACGTGCGGCTGCGCAACTGGTACCCGGAGGCTAAGTAGGTTACTACCATCCTTACCCAAGCTGACCCGCGTGTAGGCGCCGCTATAACCCTTGCCCAACCTTGAGGCAGAGGTTGTTCTTCCGTAGCCGCAGCGCGACAACCCCGAATCAACGCCGCCCGGAGAAATCCAGGCGGCGTTGTCATTCCAACGGGAAGCCTCGTCTCCTGGCCTGAACCCGCACTCGTTGCGCGGCGCTGAACTCGCGCCGGTTGGGCGGCTACGTATCGGCTTTCTGCTCGGCCCAGCGCACCGTATCCCGCAGCCATTCCTCGTAGAGGCGGGCGCTGCCCTGGCTCAGGTTGCGGGGCAGCTCGCGCAGGGCGGCTTCGGCCTGGGTGCGGGCCCGCGCGGCATCTCCCTCCAGGCGGGCCAGGGCGGCTTCCACCCGAAACGGCTGCTCGGCCGGGGTGTGGGCGTTGATGACGGCCCGGGCCTGATACGCGCGGGCGGCTTTGGCATCGTGCTCGTAGGCGGCACTGAAAAACGCGGCTTCCAGCCAGCCACTGGCCTGCAGCGCGGCCGGCTGCTGCTCCAGGTGCTCCCGGTAGTGAGCCAACTGCCGCCCGGCTTCTTCCGGGTCGCCGGCGTCGAGGTGGTGCAGGTAGAGGTAGTAGGCCACGTAGGCGTTGAACGGATGCTGGACCGGAAGCGCGGCGGCAGCTTCGAGGGCCGGACGGCTTAGCTCCCGGGGGCGCACCCCGGCCATGCTGCGAACGGTAGCCGTGAGCATGGCCACTTCCAGCTCCTGCTTTGGTCCCCGCCGGCTTAGGTTGAGCAGGCGCATTCCGTCGCTGGCAAAGCCCCCGGCCTGAAACGGCAGCAACGTCACGACAAACAGCAGCAGCGAAATACCCCCGCTCAGGGCTAACGCCCCGGCGGGCACCGTGCTTTGCATGGGCGGCGGCAGCTGGCTAAACACTCCCAGCGCCAGCGCGGTCCACCCCAGGCTGCCCAGCGGACCACCCGCCGTAAACACCCGAAACCGCTCCCGCAGCCGCACATCGTCGGGCGGCACGCTCAGGGCCAGGCCGCCAGCGGTGTTCAGGTTGCGGTTCCACTCGAAGCCCAGGTGCCCGGTGGACTGGCGGCGCCACATCAGGGGGCCCACCGTCAGCCAGTGCAGCCGAAATCCCTGCAGGCGTCCGGCCAGGGCGTGCCCCAGCTCGTGCAGCCCCACCGCCACCAGCCAGGCCACCGGCAGCAGGGCCAGCAGCCCCAGCAGCTGAGGTTTCCCCCAATGGGCCGTCCCCGAGGATTTCAGGCCGTGCCGAGCGCCCCAGAACCCGACCACCCCGCCGAGGGCCCCCAAGGCCAGGCCCAGCAACAGCGGCTTTAGCTTCTTCATAGCAGAACAGTCAGCTGGAAATTCCGTGCATAAATGCCCCTTCCGGCGGCAGTCCAAATATAGCAGCCTCGTCCCGCGTACAGCGCCGGGACCACCTAGGTTCGGCTCGCGCTAGGCCGCCCGGCTTCACTATTATTCACCCACCGGAGCTCTTTTCCAGCGGATTCGCCAACACGACCACCCAGCGGCACAAAAACGGCACAACCATCGGGCGCATCATCTACCGTATAGCGCGGCCCAAAGCCAGGTGTTACTTCCCGGCAGCGACGACGGAATGTATCTCCTGAACGGCGGCGCTGTTATCCCGCTCAAAACGGCCCTGCAGGGTGGCAACAATGGCAGCACCCAGGGCTACGGAGCCACCCACGCTTCAGCAGATTTACCAGCGGCAGCGTTTGCCCGGCCTTCTCCCCAGCCCGGTGTATACTGCCCACGGGCGCGGATATAGCAGGACTAGGCAATGCGCTTTTCAGGCCGGGCTTTCCAGTCACACGCCTGCTATATTGCTCCGGCGTCTGCTCTGGATTTTGGTTTCTTAGCTTGCATCCCGCCGGCTCACTATTTCTGTCTATGCCTCCCCTTTCTACGGATTCTACCACCCGCTACGCCGAGTTGGATGGATTGCGCTTTCTGGCTAGCTTGGCCGTGGTGCTCCTGCATTTCACCTACAGTATGCCGCGGGTAGCCCACATTGGCCCGGATTTTCCGCTGCTCGGGAGCATTTTTCGTTACGGCTACCTGGGCGTCAACCTGTTTTTTATGATCAGCGGCTTTGTGGTGCTGCGCTCGGCGCGTCGCAAGTCGCTCCCGCAGTTCATCATCGGACGCATTGCCCGCCTCTACCCCGTCTATTGGCTTAGCTGTGGGCTGACCTTCCTGGGCTTGTATTTCAGCGGGAGTCAGGTGGCCGGGCCGGTTTCCTGGCGGCAGCTGCTGTTCAATCTGACTATGCTGCACGAGTTTTTCGGCCAGCCTTCCCTCAATGGGGTGTACTGGTCGCTTACCTACGAGCTCACGTTTTGCTTCCTGGTGGCCCTGCTTATCGGCTGCCGGCTCTGGCACCTGCTTTTCCCGATTATCCTGGGGTGGCTGGCCTACACGCTGGTGGCGGGGCCGCTGCCGGTCAGCCACTTGTTCAGCTACGTATTCATCCCTAAGCACAGCGCGTATTTCCTGGCGGGCATGTTGTTCTACGTGCTTCAGACCCGCCAGCACAGTGTCTGGCAGGTGTACGCAGCCCTGTGTCTGGCCTTGGCCTTGGCCCTGCGTAGCGACCGGGCCGAGCGGCAATGGGCTCAGCAGCTCTACCACGACGCCCCGCTCAACGCCTGGGTGGCGGCCGGGCTTATCGGCCTGTTTTTTCTGGCTTTCTACCTGATTTTTGGGGCCCAGTGGCGCCTGCCGGCCCAGCCGGTCTGGAGCTGGCTGGGGCGCCTTACCTACCCGCTCTACCTGCTGCATGGCCTGGGAGCCGTTTTACTGGGCCCGCTTAACGGCAAAGTCAACAGCTACCTTCTCCTCGGCGCCGCCCTCATCATAGTACTACTAGTGGCATGGGCCGCCCATGTCTTCGTAGAGCAACCCTTGGGTCGGCGGCTGGGCCAGGGGCTTACCCATTGGCAAGCCCGGCGCAAAGCCGCTGCCCGCTTGCCCGTCCAGGTCTGAGTTGTGGAGGTCGGGGCCAGGGTGGGCCAAATTGCCTAGCTTTACCCCATGCGCATTGCTTTCTATCGGTGGAAAAACAGCCTGCTAGCATTGCTGGCGTCCCTGGCCGCCTGCTCTTCCCCCGACCAGCCCGCCAGCGCCCCCACCCAAGACCCCAAAACCGGCGAAGTCTATACCCCGCGCCGCGTCGTCGTTGCGGACTCCCTGATCCGGGGCCGCCTGCTCGACCGCAACGACTCGGTGCTGGTGGACACCCGCCGGCAGTACCTGCTCAAGCTGCCCCGCCGCGGCCCGCTCGACACCCTGGCCCTGGGCCAGCTGCTGGGCTGGGACTCCACCACCGTGCGCCGCCGCATCCAGGAGGCCCTGCCGTACCCGGGTGCCTACGGCGTAGCGGTGCAGCTGCGCCTTTTGAAAAAGGAAGCCGAGCGCATCCGCCGCGACAGCAGCGCCACGGTGCCCCGCCTCACCCTGACTGAACGCTATCAGCGCACCTACACCACGCCCGCCGGGGCCCCGGTGCTGGGCTACCGCTACGCCGAGGCCCAGGCCTTCTTCGGCCAGGCCCGCCGCACCCGCCGGGGACGCTTTTACCGCCTGCGCAACGGCGGAGTCGAAACCTACTACAACGGCCTGCTCGCCGGTCACCACGGCTACTTGCACCCCTTGCTCGACAAACAGGGCCGGCAGCACGGCACCTGGGCCAAGGACACTGCCTTCCAGCAGGGTCAGGACCTGCACCTGACCCTCGACGCCAAGCTCCAGGCCTACGCCGAAAAGCTGCTCGGGGGCCGCAGGGGCTACCTCGTGGCCCTCGACCCGCGCACCGGCGAAATCCTGGCCTACGTGTCGGCGCCGGTGTACCCCACGGCCACGCTTACCGCCCCCGACCAGGCCGGGGTGCGGGCCGAGCTGCTGGAGCACGAGGACATGCCCCTGCTCAACCGCCCCGCCATGCTGGCCAACCCGCCCGGCTCGGTGTTTAAGCTCGTCAATGCCGCCGTGGCCTTGCAGATGCGCGCCATTACCCCCGGCTCGGCCTTCCGCTGCGACCAGTCATTGGTCAGCTGCGTGCACCACCACAAGCCGGCCAACAGCCTGTCCCTGGGCCTGAAGTACAGCTGCAACCCCTACTTCTACCAGGTGATGCAGAGCCTGATCAACTGCGTGCCCGACTCTCTGAGCCAGGATACGGTAGCGGCCCGCCACGCCAACCTGACCCAGTGGCGGCGCTACGCCCGCTCCTTCGGCCTCGACTCGGTGCTGGGCGTCGACGTGCCCCGGGAAGTGCCCGGCTTTCTGCCCACGGCGGCCTATTACGATAAGGCCCGCCACACCCGGCGCTGGACTTACCGCTCCATTTATTCGCTCAGCCTCGGCCAGGGCGAAATCAACCTCACGGGCCTGCAGATGGCCAACCTGGCCGCCATTATTGCCAACCGCGGCTGGTACTACCCGCCCCACCTGGTGCGCGGCATCGGCGCCAATGGCCCTTTGCCGCGCTTTCGGGTGAAGCACCACACGCTCATCGACAGCGCCCACTTCGAGGCCCTGATTCCCGGGATGGTGGCCGTGATGCAGAAGGGCGGCACCGCCGACGCCTCCAGCCTGGCCGACGTGGGCATCCGGGTGGCGGGCAAAACCGGCACCGTGCAAAACGACGAGGGCGACGACCACGCCGCCTTCGTGGGCTTTGCCCCCGCCGACCACCCCAAGATTGCCGTGGCCGTGTACCTCGAAAATGCCGGCTTCGGGGCCACCGCCGCCGCGCCCTGCGCCGTGATGGTGATGGAGAAATACCTGCGCGGCTCCATTGCCCCCAAGCGCAAGCGTTGGGAAAAGCGCATTCAGAACCGGGCCCGCCAGGAATAAGCGGCGCACGTCTCCCAGCCGAAAGTCAGCCGGCCGACCCTTACTTCCGCCCGCCGAGGCTGTTTTTTGGCGAGGACCAGAACCCTCAGCTTTTGCTCAATTGCTGAAGTCTCTCTTCAGCCCCACCTGGTTCAGGTCAGCACTGCACCAGTTCAGGTCGGAACCATGCTAATTGGCAAACGAGGTGAACTAGTTCAGGTCCGACCCGAACCGGTTCGGGTAAAAGGCGAACCAGTTTAGGTCCGACCCGAACTGGTTTAGCTCGGAACCGAACTCTATGGCGGCAAGGGTAAACTAGTTCAGCTCAGACCCAAACGGTCGGCGGCGAGGAAGCAAACCCGGGGCGGGGAGTAGGGCTAGCCACCGGGCGGCGCCAGAACCCCGTCGCCTGTCATTAATCTATATAGCTTTGCCACGATTTACTCCGCCGCTCCTCCGGCGGCGGGCCCACCCTTTTTCCTGCTCCCAAGATGCGCTTTCCCCGTCAGCTTGCCTGGTCTGCCCTTCCCCTCACGCTGTTGCTGGCCACGACCGGAGCGGCCCCCGCGCCTCCGGCGCCGGCCGTAGCCAACTTCACCCAGGGCGTTATCACCACCCGCGTCTCGTTGCCGGGCAACCCCTACGACAAGCTGCTCAGCCAGATTGACCCGGCTAAGGGCAACGTGCAGGCCCAGATGCAGCAGCTGGCCACCAGCCTTAGCCCCGCCGAGCAGCAGCAGTTGCAGGCCGCCGCTGCCAAGCTCAGCCCGGCCATGACCCTGGGGGCCCTGATGCTGCCGCGCAAGGGCACCATCTACTGCCGGGGCCAGGAAGCCCGCGCCACCACCGACGCGCTGACCTACCACCTGGAAAACTACTTCAACCAGGCCACCAACAAGGGCCTGCTGCTGATGGCCTCGCAGTCGGCGCCCCAGCGGGTGAACTACACCTACGACGCCGCCTCGGTGAAGAAAACCTGGCAGAGCATCGTCGTGACGGCCCAGGACTACACCGCTAAAACGTATCCCGAAACGGTGGCCGTGGCCGGCTACCCCAGTCAGAAAACCACCTATACCCTGAAGCCCGGGGCTTCGGAAGCGGCTCCGGCCGGCCCCGGCCAGCTGCCCAACAAGCCCGTGGCCCTCGACGTGTGGACCTCGGCCCAGATTCCGCAGAGCCTCAACTTTGCCCATCCCGTGTACGTGGCTGAAGCGCACGGCATCACCCGCCTGGTGGTGTACTTCGACAAGGAGCGTCAGCAGCGCATGGTCTACGAATTTGCCAGCGTGCAGTCCAAACCCGTCACCGACCAGGACCTGCAAATCAAGACCACGGCCCCGGTGCTGGATTACGCCAAGGACGAGATGCAGGTCGGCATGCAGATGCTGGGCGTGATGATGGGCGGCCCGGCCCGCCAGCCCGCCACCGACGAGTAAGCCCTGCCGGCCGGCCCTAAGGCCCCCTACACCCACGCCGCCCGGAGCAATCCGGGCGGCGTTTTGGTGGGCCAGGCCCGGTACCGGCCTCAGGCCATGCTCCGAAGCCACTGATTCTAGTAGTACCTTCCCGCATGCTCACTGACTCCCTGCGCCTGCTTTTCCGCCGCGACCTGGACCGCCTGGCCCAGGAGCTGGCGCTGTACCAACGCGAAGAAACCATTTGGGTAGTGGCCGACGGCATTGCCAACTCGTCCGGCAACCTGAGCCTGCACCTGGTGGGCAACCTGAACACCTACATCGGGGCCGCGCTGGGCGGCGTGCCCTACACCCGCCACCGCGACCTGGAATTTTCCCGCAAGCACGTTCCCCGCGCTGAGTTGCTAGCCCAGATTGAGGCCACCAGCCGCGTGGTCGACCAGACCCTGAGCCGACTGCCCGCCGAAGTGCTGGCCGGGCAATATCCGCTGCGGGTGTTTGAGGAGCCCATGACGACGGAGTATTTCCTGGTGCACCTGGTCACTCACCTGGCCTACCACCTCGGGCAGGTCAACTACCACCGGCGCCTGCTGGCGGCCTGAGCCCGGGGGGTTATGGCAATAATTTCGCGGCCGGCGTAAAGCATTTGGCTCCGGTAGCCGTCAGCCGTTGCAGATCCACCTAATCCGCTTTCCATGTCCACCATCACCATCGCCCAACACTCCGCCCATCCGCTCACCGTTTCCCGCCTCGGCTACGGCACCATGCGCCTCACCGGCCCCGACATCTGGGGTGAGCCCGCCAACCGCCCCGAGGCCCTGCAGATTCTGCGCACGGCCGTTGAGCAGGGCGTCAACTTTATCGACACGGCCGACTACTACGGCGAGGACGTCACCAACCGGCTGATCCGCGAGGCCCTGCATCCCTACTCCTCCGACCTGGTTATCTGCACCAAGGTGGGCGCCACCCGCCGGCCCGATAAAAGCTGGGTGCCCTACAACCGCCCCGAAAACCTGCGCGCCAGCATCGACAACAACCTGCGCACGCTCCGGCAGGAGCAAATTCAGCTCGTGCACCTGCGCCTCATCGGCCACGGCGACGTGCCGTTTGACGAGCAGCTCGGCGCCATGTTTGAGCTCCAGCAGGAAGGCAAGATTCAGCACGTGGGCCTGAGCAACGTGAGCCGGGAGCAGGCGGAGGCCGGGCTGAAGATGGGTTCCATTGCCACAATCGAGAATATGTACGGGCACGGACAGCGCACCACTCTTCGCACCCCGCACGGCGACAACCAGGGTGGCGAAGAGGTGCTCGACTTCTGCGAGCAGCACAGCATTCCGCTGATTCCTTACTTCTCGCTGGTCAACTCCCTGCCCAAGGCCGACTCCCAGGTGGCCGAAGTAGCCCGCCGCCACCATGCCACCGAGGCCCAGATCAACCTGGCCTGGCTGCTGCACAAGTCGCCCTGGATTCTGCCCATTCCCGGCACGTCGAAGCTGGCTCACCTGCGCGAAAACCTGCAGGCCGCCGCTATTCAGCTCTCCGCCGACGACCTGGCTTTTCTGGGCTAATGGCGTGGACGTGTGGGCGGGCTTACAGGTCGCGCCAGAGCCGCAGGCGCAGGCCGGTGGAAGCCGGCGCCGCTCCCGGCAGCAGGGTCGTGACCAGGTCGGCGCGCAGGTGCAGGGCCAGCAGGTCGCGCTGCAGGCCGGCGCCCACCTCCGCGTAGTGGCCCAGCGCCGGGGTGTGCAGGTAGTGCACCGAGCCGATTTCCTGAAGCTTGAGCCCCCGCAGCCCCGGCACTTGGCTGAGCAGTGCGCCCTTGAAAAAGTGCTGGTAGTGCGTTTCCACGAAGGCGCGCCGGGTGCTGTAGGCGTAGTAGTCGAGCAGCTGGAAGCGGCCGAAGTCGGAGGCCAGCGCGGTTTGGTTGCCGGCAAAGTGGCGGTAGTCCATAAACTCCAGGCGGGGGGTGCCCACGAAGCCCCCCGCCGTGGCCGATACCTGCCCGACGCCCAGCCGGCCCAGCGTCTGGGTGTGGTCGAGGCCGGCCGTGAGCAGGGTGTAGCGCACATCGGCGCCGAGTAAGCCGCCCACCGCCTGCTTCACGCCCAGGCGCACGAGCGGAAAGCGGGAGCCCAGCATAACGGTGCGGTCGGGCCGGCTGAGGTAGTGCTGGCCGGGTTTCCAGGCCAGCTCCACCGCCACGGTCAGAGCCTGGCTGCGCGGGGCGGCAAGGCCCGCCTCCACGCCCACCGGCTCGTTGGACGTAAAGCCCACACCGGGCCGGTCGATGAGCAGGGCCGTGGTGTGGTTGACGAGCAGCTGCCGGTCGGCCCAGCCCAGGCGGCTTTGCAGGCGCAGCCCCGGGGTCAGGTCGCGGCCGAAGCTCAGCGTGAGCTCGTCGAGCTGGTAAAGCTTGGCCAGGTTCTGGTTGCGGTAGAGCGTGTAGAGGGTGTTGTGCAGGGGCGTGAGTTGGGTTCGGTCGTTGAAGTCCACGATGCGGCGGCCCGCTCCCGCACTCACCACGGCGCGCTGCCGGGGCGCAAATTCGTAGGCGGCCGCCAGGTGGGGGCTCAGCAGCCGGGCCGCCGCCCCGTAGCGCAGTTGCGGGGTCAGCACCAGGGCGCGGCCGGCGGCCAGGGTTTGCTGGTACGTGCCCCGCAGGTCCACTACCGCGCCCTCCACCGTGTTGTAGGCCACACTTTCGCCCAGGGGCGCCAGCTGCAGGCGGCGCTGCCGGAAGGAATTCTCGCGGCGGTAGCCGGTCAGCAGCACCGCGCTGGGCCGGAAGCGGTTCTGCCGGCGGTCCACCGAGTCCAGGTAGGCCCGGGTGCTGTGGCGGACCTCCACACTGTCGCGCTGCCGGTAGTCGCGCTGCTCGTCCAGCGTCAGGGGCACGGGCCGGATATCGTCCCAGTAGGCGGCGCTGCGGGTGTTGGCCCCGGCTTCGAGGCGCAGCACTTCGCCGGGGCGCAGCGCATTGGTGTCGGCCGGGCTCTGCGTCGCCTGCCGCCGGGCCCGCCGGGACAGGTCCCGCAGGTCGGGGGCCTGGGGCTTGACGTCCTGCACCGTTTCGCGCCGGGCCGGCAGCAGCGCGGCGGCCAGCGGGTCGGGGCGGTTTTCGGCCGGGCGGACGGCGTAGGTGGGCACCACGCGCCGGTAGTTCAGATACACAAGTTGGCTGGTACCCGCTCCCTTGATGCCCATAAACGAAAAGGTGAACCGCATTTTCTGCGTTTGCAGCACCCACACGTCTCCCGAGCCGGGCGGAGCGGGCCCAAACTGCTGCTCCACGCTCAGGCTTTCGAAGCCATCCTTGAGCAGGGCCGGCCCCACCGTCAGCTGCACGCTGTGCAGGCGCCAGGATCCTTCCACCAGGTAGATAAAGCCGTGGTAAGCCGGGGCCTGGGGCCGGCGCGGGCTCACTTTGATCTGGTGGAGCGTGAGGCCGTCCTGCTGAGTGGTGCCCACCAGTTCGTAGGTGTAGTAGCGCAGGGCGCCGTCGGCAATAGGCGACACCAGGGCCTGGGTCACGATGTTGACGCGCTGCTGGTTGCGGTAAATCAAAAACTGGTTGGCGGCCCGGCCGCTGCCGAAGTCCTTGCTGCGCCCGCTCACCCGCGTCGACAGCACCCGTTCCTGCACCGGGCCGGGCTGGCGGAAGCTGAGCTCGGTTACGGTTTCCTCGAGGTGCAATACCTTGGGGTTGGTGCCCGGCTCGGCCGGCGGCAGGCGCAGGCCCAGCAGCTTACCCGGAATTTCATCCAACCCGAACACGCTCTTCAGGTACGAGCGGGCCTGGTAGGCGGCCACCTCCCGCTCGTGGTAGGGCCGCCAGTTGATGGCATGCTGCACCAGGGCGTAGGCCGGGTCCTGGTCGGTGGCGCGCACCACCACCCCCCGGAGCTGGACGCTGAGCGGCTCCAGCGTCACGTTGACCACCACGACGGAGTCGCCGGCCGGCACCTGCACCAGGGCCGTGCGCAGGCCGTAGCCCACGTACTGCACCACCAGCTCGTGCCGGCCCTGGGGCAGCCGCAGTTGGTAGTAGCCTTCCTCGTTGGTGGCCGCGCTCAGGGCGCTGCCGCGCACGGCCACGTTGGCATAGCCCAGGGCCGCCCCCTGACCGTCCTGCACGCGGCCCCGCACCACCCCGGCCCAGCCGGGCAGACTCAGCGTCCAGAAAAAGCAGAAGAGAACGAGCAGGCGACGCGGGCAAAGCAGCATGAGGCAGTGGGGTTAGACTAAGGCAAACCTAGCCGTCCGCCCGGCCGCGTCGTCGCTTTTTCAACCAACCCGGCGTCGGCCGCGGCCAACGGCCTGCTCCCGGCCACCATCCCCCCCTGCTACCGGCTCCGGGCCGGTGCGCCGGCGTTGGGGGCGGGCACCGGGGAGTTGGGCGGTGTCCGGGGCCCGTTGGTTGAAAAAGCGTCGGCACAGCGCGCAGCGGGTGGTACTTTTAAGCTCTCATCCGGCGGCTTCCCTGCTTATGCTCCCTTCCCTTTCCGCGTTATCCGGCTCCGGCTCCACCCCGCCCGCCCAGCCCTGGCTGCCGCGCCCGGTCGTGGCCCAGCCCATTCCGCTCACGGTGCACCTGCTGCTGTGGGGCCTGATGCTGCTCAGCAACGCGCTGTACTGGCTCCTGGCCCGGCGTCACGTGGCCTGGACCTGGCCCCTGGCCGCCACCGACACCTTATTGACCTGTGGGGCCTACGCCACCCTGTTTTACGTCAACTGGCATTTTATCGTGCCGCGCTACCTGCCCCGCACGCCCACCACCCGATTTCTGGCCGCCCTGCTGCTGGCCCTGGCCGTCACGTTTCTGGTGCGCATCGCCAGCCACGCGCTGCTGGGCTTCACGCCCCCGCCGCCCCCGGATCTGCCCGTCGGCGGGGGCACGGCCTGGCACCTGGGCTACTACCTGGGCCGCACGGCCAACCTGGCGGGCGGGGGCATTGCCGTAACTACCCTGCTGGTATTGCTGCTGAGTTTTTACCTGCGCCTGACCACCGACTACCAACACGAGCAGCGCCGGCGCCAAGAGGAAAACCAGCGCCGGGAGGAGCTCGAAAAGCAGCATCTGGCCGCCGAGCTGAGTTTGCTCAAGGCCCAGATCAACCCGCACTTTCTGTTCAATACCCTGAACAATATCTACTCCCTGACCAGCGTGGAATCGGCGGAGGCCCCCGCGGCGGTGGCCGTACTCCAGCTGGCCGAGCTGATGCGCTACCTGCTGTATGAGTCGGCCGCCGACCACGTGCCGCTGGAAAAGGAAATATCCCATTTGCAGAGCTTTCTGAGTTTGCAGCGCCTGCGCCTGCCCGCCACCGCCGCCGACTGCCTGCGCTTCGACATCCTGGCCGACGAGCAGCAGGCCGCGCAGTATCCCGTGGCGCCCATGCTGCTGCTGCCCCTGGTGGAAAATGCCTTCAAGCACGGTGACCTGCGCGCCCGTCCCCACGCCGTCAGCCTCACGCTGACGCTGGAAGCCAACCAGCTCACGTTTTCGGTGCGCAACGACGTGCTGCGCGCCGTGCAGCCCCGCCCGGCCGGACCCGGGGGCGTGGGCTTGGCCAACCTGCGCCGCCGCCTGCAGCTGCTCTACCCCGGCCAGCACGCCCTGCGCCTCGACGAATCGGCCACCCATTACCACATTACGCTTACCTTGGCGGCTCCGGCCGCGTAGTCGGGTCCCGTTATTTCCCGCCATGGACAGCTTTTCCCCCGCCCCCGGCAGCCTCACCTGCATCATCGTCGACGATGAGCCTTTAGCCACGGCCGTGCTCCAGCGCTACTGCGCCCAGCTGCCGGGGCTCCAGCTGGCGGGCATCTTCCACGACGCGCTGTCGGCCCTGGCGTTTTTGCAGACCACGCCCGTGGACCTGGTGTTTCTCGACATCGAAATGCCCGGCCTGACCGGCCTGCAGCTGGCCCGCATTCTGCCCGCCGGTCCGGGCCCACGCCTGATTCTGACTACCGCCTACGACCACTACGCCGTGCAGAGCTACGAGCTGGGCGTGGTTGATTACCTGCTCAAGCCCATCGGCTTTCCCCGGTTTGTGCAGGCCGTGACCCGGGCACAGACCAGCCCCGCTCCTACGGCCCCCGCGGCCCCGGTGCTCCCGCCGTCCGGGGCGGAACCGGCCGCCGGAGCCATGTTCGTCCGCAACGAGCACCGCCTGCAGCGCGTGGCCTTCGACGACATTCTGTTCATCGAGGGCATGAAGGAATACCTGATGCTGTACACCGCCGACGGGGGCAAGATTCTCACGTTGCAGTCGTTTCGGCGGGTAGAGCAGGTGCTGCCGCCCCAGCGCTTTGCCCGCATCCACAAGTCGTTTCTGGTGGCCCTGGACCGCATTGAGCACGTGGAGCGCAGCAAGGTGCAGGTGGCCGGCCGCCTGCTTCCCGTCGGCGACGCCTACCGCGACGCCTTTATGAGCCTGATCCGGGCCTATAATCTGCTGTAAGCACCAAGGTGGCCCTGCCAACATTCAGCTGGTTATTTATTCACCACAAAAAGCCCGTTCCTGCTGGCAGAAACGGGCTTTTTGTGCGCAACAACGGCGGCGCTTTACTTCGTCGGGGCAACGGCCGGGGCCGGCGTAGCCGCGGGAGCCGCAGGAGCAGCTTTCTGCCGACGGGCTTCCTCAGCCTCGTAAAAGGCCAGCTCCTGCCGGTAGGGTTCGTAGTTCCAGTCGCCGCGGACCTGGGCGGCTTTGGCGGCCGCGTCGCGGATGGCTTCAAACTGAGCCGTGGGCATAAACGACTCGGTGGCCGGCTTGCTCAGCAGCGCCGTGCGGGTGGTTTCGAGCGCCGCTTCCAGGGCCTGAATTTCTGCCCCGCCCCGGCCTTCAAACGTGGCCGGGTTCGTACGCTGCCGGATGATGCGCTTGCCCTGGTAGGCGTAGGGCCGCACCGTCACGCCGGGCGCTGCGGCCGCGGTGGCCGGGCCGGCGGCGTGGGCATTTTTCTTCGAACGCGCGGCCATTGAGGCAATGGCCACACCAGTGCGGGCCCCGCCCATCAGCAGCTGAAGCTGGGCCTGGGCCGCGTGCATGCCCATCACGAGCAATAGGGTAAACAAGTATTTCATAAAAAGATGAAATGAGGTAAGGAAAAGGATGAAACTAATCCTGCAAGCTACGCCAAAATCCGCCGGCTTTAGGGCCTTGGGGCCACCGCCCCAGATTACCCCAGGGTTATTTATGATGCTTGCATAACACTTTATCAAACTTTGCGTAGTATCTTTGCACCCAACAAGCTGAATTGCTTTTACATACCCCGTTTGCCATGAAAAAGACCACTGCTTTCTCCTCGTTGCTCTTCCTGGGCAGCCTCGGGTCGCTGGGCTACCTGACTGCTCAACTGCTGGACCTGAATCTGCACTTCGACCTGCGCGGCGAAGACCAGAGCTACTACTGCTAAATCAGCCGGATCCAGCCTCCGCCCCCACAGCTCCGCCCCGGCGGAGCTTTCTTGTTTTAGGGCCCCTAAAGAATCCGGGCGTCTGAATCAGGCGCTTAGCTCGACGACGCGAAAAAAACCACATCCATTCTCGGCTGTTTTCGGTACTTCACAGTTCGGCGGCCCGCGCGGGGCCGCGGTTTTTTCCCACCAGCTGTTGCCTCGGGCGGCGTACTCCCTACACCCCACCGCCCGGGCCGCAGCGACAAGTACGTAATTTATGAACCTGAGCAGCCTCAAAGAGCAGATCAGCTACATCATCGGGCGCGACCTGGCCCGCAACTTTGCCCAGCAGGGCCTCGACCTGGACGTGGACGTGCTGGCCGCCAGCATGAAGGAAGGCCTCAGCGGCCAGCCCAGCCGCCTGACCCAGGACCAGATGCGCGAAGCCATGGAGCAGCTGCAAGCCCAAATGGGCGGCCCCGAAGACGATGACGACACCCCCAACTCCGCAGATATGAGCAACAACAAGCAGGCCGGCGAAGACTTCCTGGCCGAAAACAAGAACAAGGCCGGCGTGCACACCCTGCCCAGCGGCCTGCAGTACGAAGTACTGACCGAAGGCAACGGCCCCAAGCCCGGCCCGAGCAGCTCGGTCACGACTCACTACCACGGCACGTTGCTCAACGGCACGGTGTTCGACAGCAGCTACCAGCGCGGCCAGCCCGCCACGTTCGGCGTCAACCAGGTTATTGCCGGCTGGACAGAAGCCCTGCAGCTGATGCCAGAAGGCTCGAAGTGGCGCCTGTACATTCCCTCGGACATGGCCTACGGCAAGCGCGGCGCCGGCCGCGACATCGGGCCCGACTCGGCCCTGATTTTCGACGTGGAGCTGCTGAAAGTAAATAACTGAAGTAGCCCGAACCCAACGGCTTCCGCCGTAGCTAGTGCCGCCCGGCCCCGCTGGGTGCGCACCGCTACGGCGGAACCTGTGTTCGGCCCTTCCACACCCATGACCATCCCGCCCCTGCCGCCTGCTGAGCTGCCCCCGGACCGGCCCACTCCCCCGGAGCCGACTGCACCGCTGTGGGTCCCCGGTCCCCCACCCGTGGCTACTGCCGCTCCGCTGCCCACCCTGCGCAGCGAAGATGGCCGCCTGGTGCTGACCGGGGAGCGGCTGGAAGTACAGGGTCAGGTGTTCTCGCTGCTGGAGCTCGAAGGCGTGGAGCTGACGCCGGTGCGCTGGCTGCTGTGGCTGTTGCTGGGCGGTTTCACCCTGGCGGGCTTCCTGCTCGGATTTCTGCAAAACTGGCTGCGCACCAGTCCGGCCATGCTGGGCATCACGGCCGGAGCGCTGCTGCTAGCCTACGGTAGCCGGGGCACCAACCGCCTGCGGCTGTTTCGCCTGGGCCGGGAAGCCGTGTTTTTTTCCCTGCCGGGTTCCCCTGAACCCTGGTACAAGCTCACGGCCGAGGTCAACCGCCGCATTCGGCAGCGCCACGACGAAGCCGCCGCCGCCGCGGCCGCCCTGCTGGCCTGGCAGGCGGAGCAGGATGCCTTCCAACAGGCCCAGGCGGCGGCCGCAGCCGACGAGTCGCCTTTGCCGTAACCTCTGCCAGGTACCGGACGAAGCACCGCACCAGCGGTTCATCTTTCGTTCAGCCCGTTTGCGCTACCTTTGGCCGCTTTTAAAAACGCGCCTGTTTCTTTTTCACTTTCCTCATGGACGCCAAACACCGGCACACCGCCATTTCCTCCGCTGGCCTGCTCATTGCCCTGGGCATTATCTACGGCGACATTGGCACCTCTCCTTTGTACGTGATGAAGGCCATTGTGCCCGAACTCATTGACCCGCGCCTCGTGCTGGGCGGCATCTCCTGCGTACTCTGGACCCTGACGCTGCAAACCACCGTCAAGTATGTGCTGCTCACGCTCAACGCCGACAACAACGGGGAAGGCGGCATCTTCTCGCTCTACGCCCTGGTGCGGCGGCGGGCGGCCTGGCTGACCATCCCGGCCATCATCGGCGGGGCGGCCCTGCTGGCCGACGGCGTGATTACGCCACCCATTTCAGTGGCCTCGGCCATTGAGGGCCTCAAGCAGGTGTATCCGCACCTGAGCCAGGACGTCATCGTCTACATCGTCATTGCCATCATTGCGGGGCTGTTTTTCCTGCAGAGCTTCGGCACCCAGATTGTGGGCAAGGCCTTCGGCCCCATCATGTTTCTGTGGTTTAGCATGCTGGGCGTGCTGGGGGCGAGCTGGATCATGCAGAACCCCATGATTCTGAAGGCAGTCAACCCCTACTACGCCTACGAGCTGCTGGTAGAGTATCCCGGGGGCTTTTGGCTGCTGGGGGCCGTGTTTTTGTGCACCACCGGGGCCGAGGCCCTGTACTCCGACCTGGGCCACTGCGGCAAGGGCAACATCCGCATCAGCTGGGTGTTCGTCAAGACCTGCCTGGTGCTGAACTACTTCGGTCAGGGTGCCTGGCTGCTTTCCCACCAGGGCCAGCAGCTCAGCGGCCGCAACCCGTTTTATGAGCTCATGCCGCCCTGGTTTCTGCTCATCGGCATCGGCATTGCCACCATTGCCGCCATCAGTGCCTCCCAGGCCCTGATTACGGGCTCCTTCACGCTCGTGGCCGAGGCCATCCGCCTCAACATGTGGCCCAAGGTAAAGCTCAACTACCCCACCGACGTGAAGGGCCAGCTCTTCGTGCCGAGCATGAACCGCCTGCTGCTGCTGGGCTGCATCGGGGTGGTGCTCTACTTCCGCGAGTCGTCGAACATGGAAGCGGCCTACGGCTTGGCCATCACGCTGACCATGCTCATGACCACGCTGCTGCTCACCGTCTGGCTTCGCTCCCGCCGCACCCCGCTGGTTATTGTGGTGTTGTTTGCCCTGCTCTACGGGGGCATTGAGGGCTCCTTCCTGATTGCCAACCTGATCAAGTTCCCGCACGGGGGCTGGGTATCCCTGGCCATCGGCACGGCCCTGATGGCGGTGATGTACACCTGGCTGCGGGCTTACTACATCAAGCGCCGCCTGACCGAATTCGTCAAGATTGAGCCCTACATGGAGGCGCTCAAGCAGCTCTCCGATGACGAATCGGTGCCCAAGTACGCCACCCACCTCGTGTTTATGACCTCGGCCGAGCGGGCTTCCGAAATCGAGTCCAAGATCATCTACTCCATCTTCCAGAAGCGGCCCAAGCGCGCCGACATCTACTGGTTTGTGCACGTGGATACCACCGACGAGCCCTACACGATGGAATACAAGGTGGTGGAGCTGGCCCCCGACGACGCTTTCCGCATCACGTTCCGCCTCGGCTTCCGCGTGGAGCAGCGCATCAACCTGTACTTCCGCAAGGTGGTCGAGGACCTGGTGCGCAACAAGGAAGTGGACATCACCTCCCGCTACGAGTCGTTGAGCAAGCAGCACGTGACCGGCGACTTCCGCTTCGTGGTACTGGAGAAGTTCCTCAGCGTCGAAAACGACTTCCCGCTCGTCGAGAAGCTCGTGATGCAGGCCTACTTCTACATCAAGCAGTTCATTGCCTCCGAAGACAAGTACTTTGGCCTCGACACCTCCTCGGTGAAGGTGGAAAAGGTGCCGCTGGTCATCACGCCCGTGCGCGACGTGGCCCTGAAGCGGGTGATGTAACCTACAGAATTCGGGCTCTTTTGGGAGCTCAACCGTACCGAAAAAGCCCCGGCGCCCCGCGCCGGGGCTTTTTTGTTGTAAGTCCTTCACTGCCGGGCCGGTAGCTAGGATACTCGGCTTGCATACCAAGTGGATTATTCCTTCTTTAGCCCTGCTCTTTTTCACTACCACCAAAACCCACTGTTCTATGCGTACTACTACCCTTCTGGGGCCGGCGGCCGTGCTGGCCTTTTCCCTGGCCAGTTGCCAGCAGCAGGCCGAGCTGGCGGCGCCCGCCGTGCCCGAAACGCCCACCGAAGCCCTGACGGCCCAGCAGCTCGACGGCCAGATTATGGCCGGGCTGCGCAAAGACGGGCACTACGACTGGGCCACGGCCTCCGACCACACCATCTGGAGCGCCCTGACCCGCTCCGACTTTGTGCTGGCGGTGGGCTACCGGGCCGCGGGCAAGCCCCGGGGTTGCGCCCTGCCCGACGATGCCGACCAGGAGCCCGCCTGGCAGGCTGCCCGCCAGCAGGTGCTCCAGCTGATTCTGGCCGAGGAGCGCAAGGCCAACCCCCAGCTGACGCTGGAGGAATTGGTGGTGTTCCAGGAAAATACCTTGCCCGTGCTCAACGTGCTGGTGCATGAGCTGAGCACCGTGCAGCTGTTGCGTCGCTCCGGGCTGGTGCGCTACGCCGAGCCCATGGGCTACGAGCCCTACCACCCGGTGGCCAACAAAGCCGCGGGCTCCCTGACCAACAGCGGCTGCGGCAACAACACGGCCACGGCGGGCCTGGTCGCCGGCGACGACTACGCGGTGCTCAGCAACGGCAGCAAGTCGTCGTGGAGCCAGGCCGACCAGTACCACGGTATCCGCAGCAGCTGGAGCCAGAGCACGGGCCAGGGCATGAAGGTGGTCATCATCGACACGGGCTGCTCCGACGCCCAGGAAAACCTGGGTTCGGCCTTTAATCAGGGCCTGAGTTCGGGTCGCACCATCGAGCGGCTGGTCACGTACCCGCGCAACTCCCTGTTCGGCATTCCCTACGGCGACACGCCCACGGCCAACGACGAGTGCGGGCACGGCACGAGCATGGCCGGGGCCTGCGCCGGCCCCCGGGGCACCGACGGAGCCGCCGTGGGCGTGGCCTACAACGCCAACCTGATTACGATTCACGCCACCGAGGACGTCTTTATCGACGGCAGCCGGGAGCTTAAGGGCGTGTCGGATGCCTACGTGCTGGCCGCCAACCGCCCCGACGTGCGCATCATCTCGATGAGCATGGGCCGCCTGACCAGCTCCTCCCAGCTCGCCGACGCCATCCAGTACGCCTACGGCAAGGGCAAGCTGATTTACTGCGCCGCCGGCACCTCCTTCGACTGGACCGCCGGCTGGGCCGGGGTTATCTACCCGGCTTCCCTGCCCGAGTGCGTGGCCGTGACGGGCCAGAAAACCGACCTGAGCACCCGCTGCGACGAGTGCCACGTGGGCGCCGACGTGGAGTTTACGGTGGTCATGCAGCGCACCAGCAACGACCGGCGCCCGCTCACGCTGGCCATGAGCGGCGACGCGGCCAGCACCGTGGGTGGCTCCTCGGTGGCCACCAGCACCATGGCCGGGATGACGGCCGTGCTCTGGGCCAAGTACCCGACCGAAACCCGGGCCCAGATTATGAGCCGGCTCGTGGCGGCCAGCTCCAACCGCAACGCCCGCAGCTCCACCTTCGGCTGGGGCCGGGTCAACCTGGGCGCCGCCGTGGGTGTGCTGCCCCTCTAAGTGGTCCACAGCCCGTAGCGCTAACCCAAAGCCCGCCTCGATGATTGAGGCGGGCTTTTTTTGATTTCGCAGTACTCCCCACCTAACCTCCGCGGGCGGGCCCGGCCGCCGGCCGGGGCTTTCCCAGAAATCTTCTAAACTGCAATTGCGCCCTTCCAGCCGCCGAGTTGGGAGCTTGTAGCCACCTACCCACCACCTTTCCGCCTTGCTGCCGAAGCATATTTCCTTGAAAAAGACAATTTCCTAGCTACCCTCGGGCCCGAACGGTCAGCAATAGGATCCGCCGAGGAACGTGCCACCCGCAAAAAGCCCCGCCGCCCCGGCTGCTCGTTGGGGCAGGCCAGAACGGCGGGGCATTTTGCTAAAGGCTAGGCCGGGAGCTGCTTACTTGGTCACCGGCAGCCACTTGCTGAGCACGCGCTGCTGCTGCTCGGTGGGGTTGGGCAGGTGCTCGATGCGGAAGCGCTGGGCAGTGCTGGCCACCAGCGGGAAAGTCACTTCCTTGAGCTGCCCGTCGCGGCTGACGAGTAAGGTCACCTGGGCGCCGGCGGGGGCACCCACCAGGGCCTTGTTGGGGTCATCGGTGAGGCGGGTGCCGTTCAGGGCCAGCAGCTCGTCGCCCACGCTCAGGCCGCCCTGCCAGGCGCTGCCCTCGCGGCCCACGCTGGTCACGGTGTATTTGCCCCCGGTGGTGCTCACGTTGGCGCCCAGCGTGGCGTCGGTCGTGACCGGGGTGCTGGTCAGCTTCAGGCCGGCGTAGCCCAGGGCCGTGTTGTAGTCCAGGGTCTGGGTGCCGTAGACGTTGTTGCGGAAGAACTCGTCGAAGCGGCGGCCGGCAATTTTAGCCACGGCATCCTGGTACTCGGCGTCGGTGAAGCCGCGGCCCAGCTTTTGGTAGTACTGGGCGTAGAGGTAGCGCATCACGTCGTCGAGGTGCTTCTCGCCGTTGGTGGCGTTGATGACCATCAGGTCCAGCACGGCCCCGATGACCTCGCCCTTGTCGTAGTAGCTGATGCCGGTGTTGGCCGAGTTTTCATTGGGCCGGTAGTACTTGATCCAGGCATCGAAGCTGCTTTCCGCAGCCGACTGCAGCTTGTTGCCGGGCGTGTTTTCCACCCGTCCGATGCCGTTGCTCAAGTCGGCCAGGTAGGCGTCCGGGGTCAGGAAGCCGGCGCGCTGCACAATCAGGTTGGAGAAGTACTCGGTGCCGCCCTCGCTCACCCACAGCATGCGGGTGTAGTTTTCCTGGTCGTAATTGAACGGCCCCAAAGCCACGGGGCGGATGCGCTTCACGTTCCAGAGGTGGAAATACTCGTGGGCTACCAGGCCCAGGAAGCCTTTCCAGCCCGCCTCGGAGCTATACGCCGTGCGCGACACCGACAGCGTGGTCGAAAACAGGTGCTCCAGCCCGCCCGTGCCCCGGTCAATGTTGTGGATGATGAACACGTAGCGGTCCAGCGGGTTCTGCCCCACCACCCGGTGCGCTTCCTCGCAGATCTTTTTCATGTCGCGCAGCAGGCGGGCCTCGTCGTACTGCACGTTGCCGAACATGGCCACCGTGTGGGGCGTGCCGTTGGCCTCGAAGCTTAGCACCTTCTGGTTACCGATTTCGATGGGCGAGTCGGCCAGCTCGTCGTACGACGAAGACTTGTAGGTAAACGTGCCGCCGGCGGGCTTCAGGCTGGTACTGATCTGGCTCCAGCCCGGGGCGGGCTGCACAGTCAGGGTGCTGGGCATTTTCACCTCCCCGTCAGGGTACATAAACACGCTCGTGCCGTTCACGTAGCCGTGGGCCGCGTCGATAAAGCTCGTGCGCACGCTCAGCTCAAAGGCGTAGACCTTGTAGCGGACCGTGAAGTCCTTGGCGCCGGGGTGGTAAATGCGCCAGGTGTTCTTCGACACTTTCTCGGTGCGCAGCGGGGCAGCGCCAGCCTGGGCCGAGAAGCTTTCCACGTTTTTGGCAAACTCCCGCACCAAATAAGAGCCGGGGGCCCAAACGGGCATCTTGACGTCGGTAAACTGCTTGCCGAAGCCGCCCAGGGCCATTTCCACTTCGAAGTAGTGGGTTTGCGGGGCCGGCATCGACAGGGTGTAGCGGAGGCTGGAAGCCGCCTCCGCGGGCGTAAACTGGCTTAGCACCAGCACCGCGGCCCCGGCCAGCAGCCGGCGGAAATAGGAATGCATCATGCGGGAAAAAGTAAGGGAGAGGAAAGGCAGGTGGCATCCGGTGCCACTTTCCCGACGGGAAAAACCGGCCGGGGTTGCAAGATACGGGCGAAAACCAACCGCGCCAGCCCCGATTCAGTCCCGCTAAGCCGAAAAACCGCAGGAACCCGCACCCGAGCTCCACCGTTAGCAGGGCACGCGCCCCGTCGGCGTGGCTTCCCTGCTCCCGCTTTTGCTGCCGTTTTATGCGCTACGTCTGGCTTACGTTTCTGGTCCTGGTTCTGGGTCTTCTCACGGTGGTGGGGTGGCAGAAATGGCACCGCCCCCCGGCCCCCGACGCGGAAGTTACCACGGCCCTTGCCCCCACCCGGCCCGTGTCCGACACGATGCCCGCACCCGCTGCGGCAGAAACGACGCCGTCCGGCTCAGCCTTGCCCCAGGCCGACAGCCTGATTCAGTTTGCCATGCAGCAGTTGGGCTCGCCCTACACCTACGCCGGCACCACGCCCACCGGGGGCTTCGACTGCTCGGGCTTTCTACTGTACGTCTACGGCCGTTTCGGCGTGCCCGTGCCCCACTCCACGGCCCTGCTGATTGATACGGGCCGGGGCATTCCGCGGGAGCAGGCCCGCCCCGGCGACATGGTCATCTTTACCGGCACGGCCACCACGTCTACCACGCCCGGGCACGCGGGCATCGTGCTTTCCGAGCCCGGCCAGCCCATCCGGTTTATTCACTCTTCCTCGGCCCGCCGTGAGTCGGGGGTGAAAATCAGCCAGGTCGAGGGCACCGACTACGAGCGGCGCTTCATGGGCATCCGCCGGGTGCTGGGCGTGGTACCCGCGAAGGCCGGGGCCGAACCGAAAGCCGCGGCCCGCCCTGCCACAGCTACCGGCCACCTCGCGCCCAAAGCCCCGGAGCTCGGCACGGCGGTAGCAGTATCTGCTCCCGCCGTGCGTAAGCTGCCCGTGCGGAAGGCTGCCCCCAAGCCCCGGGTAGCCGCGGCCAAACCCAAAGTGACAAGCCGCGCCACAACCACCAAAAAACCAGCTCCAAAGAAGCCGGCTGCCACTAAAAAGCCCGTTACTGCCAGAAAATAAGCGGCGTTAGCAAGACGTAGTCGTCCTGATTGCTAACCCACAGGAAACAACGATGCCCGGTCGCCTATGCAGAACCTCGCGGAGAGGCTGCTGGGCGAGCCGGGCATCTAATCCTTCAAATCTTACCAAGCGAAGTGGCTGGGGTACAGCCCCGTCATCCTTTGTGTAAGACCTTGCCAGAATGCGGGAAATAGCAGAATTGAGCTGGTTTCCGCGCGAAAGCTGTTGTTAAGCGCGTCCGGCGGTGAAGCGGACTACATTCGACAGGCTTGGCAGGATTTGTTTGGGACTACTAGACATTTTGTACCTCCTTTCTTTAGATCCGACATGCCCCCGCCGGCGCGGCCCAGCATCTTAGGGCTGCTTGGGCGGGGTCGTAGTACTCACTACTGGTTGGTAAAGTTAAAAGCCCCCCGGATGGTTCAAAATTAAAAACCCTTTTTTTTACCCCGGCAGCCGCATTTTCATCCAGCACCCTGACTATCAGCCGCTTCATTTTCGGTAAAATCCGGGCTTTTCGCCTTGGCCGGATTTCGGCCTCAAAGTTGCAAATGGCCCCGGCAGAAGCTTGCCCGCCGCGCTGGTGGCACTTCCAGAGTTTTCACTTATCTTTTTCCCGAAAATCACCTTTATTCCTTCCCATGAAAAAAACCCTGTTCCTCTGTCTGACGATGTTGCTAGGCTTTACTGGCCTGGCTTCCGCCCAGAAACTCTCCCCGCTCGGCATCTGGACAAATGAAGAGAAAAAAGCCACGTTCGAGATTTACCAGAGCGGCGACAAGCTGTTCGGTAAAATCGTGTCGCTGACCATTCCCAACGACCCGGCCACGGGCAAGCCGAAGCTCGACACGCAGAACCCCGACCCCAAGCTGCGCAACCGCCCCCGCCTGGGCCTGGTGTTCATGAAGAACTTCGAGAAAGACTCCGAAAATAAGTGGGATGATGGCACCATCTATAACCCCGAGGATGGTAAAACCTACTCCTGCTACATGAAGGTTCTCAACGCCAACACCATGGAAGTGAAAGGCTACATCGGCTTCTCGCTCATCGGCAAGTCGCAGACCTGGACTCGCGTGAAATAAGGCGCTGGAGCCTCTCTGCCAGCTCACCACAAGCGACGCCCCAAACCGGGCGTCGCTTTTTTTGTTACCTTCCCCATAAGAGGCGGCTTCCCTCCCAACCTGTTTTTTCCTCTCTCCCGCTTGAAATCCCTGCTTTTCTGCTTGTTGCTCTGGCTGCTGGCCCCGACTAGCCCCCAGGTGTCGTCGCCGGTGCCTTTCGGGGTCTGGGCCGACGATACCGGGGAAGCGCACATTGAAATATACCGCTGCGGGGAACGGCTCTGCGGCCGGGTGGTGTGGCTGCGCGAGCCTCAGGATGCCACCACCGGCCGGCCCCGGCTGGACCGGCGCAACCCCGACCCGGACAAGCGGGCCCAGCCCCTGCAAAACCTGGTAGTACTCCAGGACCTGCGCTACAACCCCGACGCGGAGCGGTGGGAAGACGGGCAGATTTATGATTTTGGCAGCGGCCACACCTACTCCTGCTACGTGAGCCTGCGCACCCAAGACCGGCTCGAGGTGAAGGGCTACATCGGCTTTTCCCTCATTGGCCGCTCCCACTACTGGAGCCGAGTGCGCTAGGCGCGCCGCGTTGCCGAGTTCGGGCCCCGCCACTCACCTGCTTGCCCCGGCATTACGGCCCAAAAGATGCCCGCAAGAAGCGCTACCCCGGGCCGAGGCGCTAAACTATTTCCTCCGGCCCTGGTTTTTCCCCTACACTAGCTTATTCCACTTGTTCGGATTCTTAAAACATATCCTCTCGAAGCCCGGAGCTCAGGAAGGTGCGCAATGGAAGCCTCTGGCCCGTACGACGGCCCAGGTGCGGGCGCACGAGCAGTGGGTGGCGCAGCAGGTATATCTGAACTGGATGGGCCCGTATTTCAAAGCCTATCACTTCCGCAAAACCGGCGTCAGCGGGCAGGGGCTGCGCGTGCAGCTGCTCGACGAGTGCGGGCGGCAGGGCGCTCTGTTTCTGTTTGACCCCAGCATCGGGCCCGGCAACTTCCGGCACCTGTTCGACTTTATCCGCGACCGGGTTATCAGCTTGGGCTATAATCTCTCCACCTCCGACCAGCGCACCCTGCGCCACGAGCGGTACACCGAGGTTATCGATAAGCACTTTCTCAAGCCCCAGCCCAAGGACTGCACCCAGTCGGGCCGCTGCAACCAACTCTTTGGTACCGTGACCGTGGACATGGTGAGCGTGAACGGGCAGCCGGGCTTTATCCGGTTTTCGTCCAACCCCTACCACGACGCCATTTTCACCCCGGCCGGCTCCTTTGATGCCCTAATGGATAAAGTCTTCAACCTGCCCCCGGCCCCGCCGGAAGTGCAGGCATTGATCAAGCAATATGCCAAATAGCCCCTTACTTGCACAGAAAATGCCCCGCCAGCGTGCTGACGGGGCTTTTTCTGTGCTGGGCGGGATCTGGCTACTCGCGCACGAAGCGGGCCAATGACACGACCCCTTCGGGGGAAGTCAGGCGCAGGTGGTAAAGACCGGGCGTCAGGGCACGAGTGTCGAGTTGGGCCGAGGCGGCGCTGACGGTCTGCCGCAGGAGCACGCGGCCGGTGGCGTCGGTTACTTCGGCCTGGGCGGCCCCGGCCCCGATATCCTGGAGCCGGAGCACGTCGTGACAGGGGTTCGGGTATACGGTCAGCGGGGCGAGGCGGGCCACGGCGCGGGCGGCCAGCACCAGGGTGTTGTCGCGCACGATGGTGCCAGTGCCGTTGAGCACCCACTGGTCCGGATCCAGCTGAATGCTGCTGACGGTACCATTGACGGGCACGCTAAAGGAAGACACGAGCTGACTCTGGCGCAGGCGCACAATCTGGCTGGTGCCGGAGCTGTAGGTGACTTTGTAATCCAGCGGCGTGTCGAAGAAGGGCGTAATGGTGGGCGCCGACACGGTTTCGGTGGTGCGCAGGTACAGGCTGTTGCCGACCTGATTCCAGCGCACGGCAAACGTCGGGTAGCCTTCCCCCACGTACCACTGCTGGAAGAAGTACGTGAGCGACGTACCAGCTTCGGCCTCGAAGATGCGCTGCAGGTCGCTGGTGCGGGCCGTACGGCCGCCATAAGTGGTCTGGTAAGTGCGCAGGGCCCGGAAGAACTTCACGTCGTCGTTGAGCAGGTAGCGCAGCATGTGCACCACGGCGGCGCCCTTCTTATAAGAGAAGCGGCTGCTGAAGATGCGCCCGACGTTGGTCGTGTCGGGCACCCGGACGCTGCCGTTGGGCACTTGCATGGTGAAGCCATGGGCCTGGTCCATCCAGTAGCGGCCGGTGTAGGGGGCCGTAGCCGGAAAGGCGTTGAGCGAGAGATACTCGCCGTAGGAGGCGAAACTTTCGTTGAGCCAGATATCCTGCCAGGAGGCGCAGGTCACGTTGTCGCCGAACCACTGGTGAAACAACTCATGGGCCGTGAGCGTGAAGTTGAAGCCGTCCTGGGTGGTCATGGTCTGGTGCTCCATGCCCCCGCCAATGGGCGCCATGCTGTGACCGTACTTTTCGCTGGCAAACGGGTAGAGCCCTACCAGGGCCGAGTAGTTTTCGATAAAGCCCGGCGTGCGGTCAATTTCGAACTGGTAGTCGGTCTTGGCCGCGGCGTTGTAGAGGTAGTTGACAATCGGAATAGTGGGTCCGCCGGCGGGATGGGCGTAGTTGACGTACTCGATGTAGGGCGCCACGGCCACCGAAATCAGGTAGTAGTCGATGGGCTTGCGCGACTTCCACTCGTAGCGGCTCTTGCCGTTGGGCCGGGCCGTGACGCGCTCCAGCACGCCGTTAGAGCCCACCTTGTTAATGTTCGAGGTGGTCACCCACACGTCGGAGGAGTCGGCCTTGTCGGTGAGCAGTTGCTTGCAGGGCCACCACTCGTAGGCGTTGAAAGGCTCGCTCAGGCTCCAGGTCACGTTGACGCCGTAGTTCGTTTCAAACTCTGTGTCGAGGGCGTTGCCGATGGCGGCGGAGTTGCCGTTAGGCGCTGTGCCGCGGTAGTAGATGTAGGCGTTGAAGAGGGTGTTGGGGGTTACGGGCTCGGCCAAGCGGACCGTTACGTCGCCGGCGGCGCGGCGCAGCCCGGGGCTCTTGCGCCCGTTCACCACCACCGAGTCGATGATATAGGTCGGGTAGAGCTCGAAGGCCAGCGAATCCAGGATCTGCCCCTTGGTCAGGGCCTGCATCCGCACCGAGCCGCTCACGGTCCGCACGTTGTTTTCCAGAGCCAGGTCCAGCTTGTAATACTTCACGTCGTAGCGCTCCATTTTCTGGGCGTGGCGCACCGTGGTGGCGGGCTGACGCAGGGCCGCGGCCTCGTGCCGGTGGGCGCAGCTGAAGGCCGCGTCGGCGGCCAGGTCGGCGGGCTTGGGGCGGAAAGCCGGCGTTTGGGCCCAGGCGGGAGCGGCCAGCAGCAGGCTGAGCGCGGCAGAGTAAAAAAGTCGCTTCATGCAGAAGGATAAGGAGGTAAACCGGCCGGAAAACAACCCGGCGTAATGGGGCTCACAAGATACGCAGCCGTCCAGATAAACTCCCCCCTTTGGCATCCGGTTCCGCCCGCGCGGTTGTATCTTTCGGCAGAAAAGGATGATTTTAACCTGACGAGCTATGCCCCCACCTTTCCGACTGCTTTTCCGGGCCTGCCTGGGCCTTGTGCTGCTTCTGCTGGCCAGTTCGGGCGCCCGGGCTACTCACATTGTGGGGGGAGAGTTGGACCTGCAGTACGTGGCCGGCAGTCAGTACCGCATTTCCCTGAACCTGTACTTCGACGCCATCAACGGCAACTCCGGCGCCCTCGACACCGACCTGACGGTCAGCATTTTCGACAAGGGCACCAACCGACGGATGCAGGACGTGTCGCTGCCGTTGACCAGCAACACGTTTGTTACTTATTCCAACGTGGCCTGCACGGTGCCCACGCTCAGCACCCGCCGCCTGGTGTACTCCCGGCTGATTGATTTGCCGGCCAACCAGTACTTCAGCCCGGCCGGCTACTACGCGGCCGTGGAGCGCTGCTGCCGCAACAACGGCATCAGCAACATCGTCAACCCCGGCGACGCGGGTCAGACGTTCTACCTCGAGTTTCCCGCCGTAGTCCGCAACGGTCAGCCCTTCCTGAATTCGACGCCCCGGATTTTTCCGCCCCTGAGCGACTATGCCTGCCGCGGCGACCTGTTTTACTACAACTTTGGCGGCACCGACTCCGACAAGGACTCCCTGATTTATGAGCTGGTCACGCCGCTGTCGGGCCACTCCACCCCCGGCCAGCCCAAGCCCGGGGCCGCCGACCCGGCACCCTACAACCCGATTCAGTGGCAGCCGGGGCTGAACGTGCTCAACCAGATTCCCGGCAACCCGCCCCTGCGCATCGACCGGCAGTCGGGGCGGCTGCAGGTGCTACCCACTCAGCTGGGCCTGTTCGTGTTCGGCATTAAGTGCTCGGAATATCGCAAGGGCGTTAAAATCGGGGAAGTGCGGCGCGACTTTCAGCTGCAGGTGCTCAACTGCCCCCGCAATACGCCCCCGAGTATGAGCGTGCTGATGCCGGGCAAGGGCACGCCCTACCGCGCCGGCCTCGACACGCTGCGCCTGACGCCGGGTTCGGGCCGCTGCATCACGCTGCGCTTCACCGACCCCGACCCGAGCTCCACGCTGAGCTTGTCGTTGAACCCGGTGAACTACACCGGCGTGCTGCCCTCGTTCAGCATCACGAAAGGACTGGTGAAAACGCCCGGCGCGCCCGATACGCTGATTTCCCAGCTGTGCTTCCCGACCTGCGTCAACACCCGGGGCAAGGTCTTCCTGCTCGACGTGATTGTGGCCGACGACGGGTGCAGCCTGCCCAAGCGCGACACGGTGCGGGTGGCCTTCACCTCCATGCCCGACCCCAACGGCAACCCGACCATCACCACCACCGCCGGCCCCGGCCTGCCGCTGCGGGCCCGCCCCGGCGACTTGGTCACGTTCACGCTCACCGGTACCGACCCCGACAATGACCCCGTAACCCTGGAAATGACCGGGCGAGGCTTCAACCCGACTGCCTACGGGGCCCAGCTCACCCAAACCGCGGGCGGCAGCCCGGCCCGGGGCACATTTACCTGGCGCGTCGACTGCCAGGCCGTGAACAAGCCGATTTTCGAGTTTGAGTTTGCCGCCGCCGCCAGCCCCTGCAACGAGCGGCAGGCCAGCAGCCTGATTGTCCCCATCCAGATTGACTACAGCAACGTGGCGCCGGTGCTGACCACTACCCTGCCGCCGGACTCGGCGGGGCTGCCTCCGGTGATTCGGCGCCGGCTAGGGGAAGTCTACGAAGCTACGCTGGAAGGCGTGGATGCCGACGCCAACCCGTTGGTGTTCACGGCCACAGGCAAGAGCTTCGAGCTGGCCGCGGCCGGCATCACCTTCGTGCCCCGCAATGGTACGGGCCGGGCCACGGCCACCTTCCGCTGGGAAGCCTCCTGCGAGGCCGTGCGCCAGCAGGGGCTGGAAGTCACGTTTCAGCTCCAGGAAACCACCTGCCTGCCCCAGCCTCAGACCCGAAAAGTGCGCCTGGAGGTGATTCCGCCGGTGGTGCCGCCCTTCCTGCCCCCGAACGTGTTTACGCCCAACAATGACGGGCTCAACGACTTCTTTCAGCTGCCCAACCTGCCCCCCGACTTCTGCGACTCCCGCCTGAGCACCATCAAAATCTTCAGCCGCTGGGGCAACGAGGTCTACCGCACCACCGACCGGGACTTCCGGTGGAATGGCAGCGGCCTGCCCGCGGGCGTGTATTTCTACCTGGTTGAGTACACCGACCGGCAGTTCAAAGGCACCGTGACGCTGGCCCCCTAGCCCGCCAGCCCAACCACAAAAAAGCCCCGGTCAGCATGCTGGCCGGGGCTTTTTTTACGCGGTTGAAATTCTAATACAGAAACAGGAACAGCAGGAACAGCGCCACCCACAGCCCGTCGATGAAGTGCCAGTAGAGGCTCAGCATCCGCAGCTGCAAACGGCGGTAGGGGTTGCGGATGAAGACCAGGCTACGCACCGCGTCGCGGGAGGCGTGCAGGGTCCGCAGCAGCAGGGCCAGCAAAAACAGCATTCCGCCCAACAGGTGCGCCACGTGCAGGGCCGAAATCAGGTAGACGTAGGTGCCACTGGCTTCACCGGTGAAAAAGACACCCTGGAGCATCAATTCCCGCCAACCCAGCACCTGCAGGCCGGCAAAGATGCTGCCCAACACCAACGTGGCGCCCAGGCAGCGGACCAGGCCCGTCACATCGTCGGCCCGATACAGGCGCTGGGCCTGGCTGAGCGTGTAGCTGCTCACCAGCAGCACGATGGTGCTGATAGAAAAGTAGCGCGGCAGCGGGTGCAGCCCCGTGGGCAGGCCACTCAGGTGGCGGGTCTGCACGTAGGCCGCCAGCAGAATCACAAACAGCACCGTGATGCCGGCCAAGCCCAAGTAGAGCAGCATCAGCAGCGGGGGCACCCGCTCAATACGGGAAAACGCGGAGGTGGACCGGCCGGCCCCGACCTTGTCTTTGCGTTCTTTGTCGGAATTCATCATCGGTGGCTGAGGAGAGCAACGTACTACTGGCAAACCAAATAGCAAGCCATTAGTTCCGCGCCGACAGCTCCGGCAATCCCCCTTGGCTTCTGAGGGTAAATACGCAAAAACCCCGCGGCCGGCCCGCCAATATTCGGGTCTTTTTCCGCCCGGTAGCGACCCCGCCACCGGGCCGTCCTGCCGCAGCCGCTTGCCAGCAGCCGGCCCCTGCGCCACGATCAATGCAGCCGCGGCCCGGCCCCGCAAACAGCAGCTTACGAGAAGAAGGAGCCGATTTTACCCAGCACGGCGTTGAGCGTAATCTTGGGGGTGCGGCCGGCGCCGAAGGTCACGTAGGTTTTGCCCGCCACCCGCAAATCCAGGATCAGCCCGAGCTGCCGGGCCAAGTCGTTGAGTTGCTGGAGCGGGTCGGAGCCGGGGGCCTTGGGCTTTTTTGGGCCGGGCGGCTTGGGCGGACCGGCCGTGAGCTTGTCGAGCACGCGCTGGCTGGGCACGTTCACAATCAGGTAAGTGCCCGAGCCCGCCAGCTGAATATCGTCGCCGTCGATGCTGATAACCAGCCGCGCTTCTATTTCGAGGCCGCTAGCCAACGTTGCTCGGATTGGCCGTCGGCAGCTGGGGCGCGGCCGCGGGCGGATTTTCGCCCCGGGTCCGGACGCGCATCGAGCCGTTTAGGCGCCAGGTGGCGGGCGTCGCGGCAGGGTTCTGAGGGTTGGGCACCTGCAGCTCCATCTGGTCGAAGGCGAAGGAAAGCTCGACGCCGCCCGAGAGCTTGGACAGCAGCGAGGCGGCGGTGTCGGCCCAGGAGCCGGAAGGTTGCGAAGAATCAGCCATGGGAAAGAAGGATAAAAAACGAACTGAAATGTACCGGGGAAACGTGTCCGGGCGGCACAAGTTACGCGGCCGGGCGGGGCAATGGTAGCAAAAACGCGGAAAACCTCGGCTGGCAGGGCTTTTGTAACGCTTGCGCCACAGCCCGCGCGGCGGCCCCGTGCCGGTTAAAATCCAAACGGCGGCGTATGCGTATGCGGCTCAACACTAGGTTCACACTTTTGCTCCCATGAAGCTTCCCGCCCTGCTTGCCCTGCCCCTGCTTGCCCTGGCTGCCCGCGCCCAGACCACCCCGCCCTCGCCCGATACGGCCACGACCGTGGCTTCAGCCCCCGAACCGGCCGTGGAAACCGCCTGTGCCCATCCCTTTGGCCTCTACGACAACATGGAGCTGGTCTACCGCCTCACCAACGGGGCCAGCAAGCCGACGGGGGAGCTGCGCTACCGCGTGGTGCGCCTGGGCTCGGAGCTGAACAAGAAAAAAACCCGCACCACGACCACCGTATTGCTGAAAAGCGGCCTCTACGACGTAAAGAACCGCCTGCTCCACCAGCAGGACCTTACCTTCCGCTGCTCCCGCGACACCACCTTCACCGACGGCCTGACCCAGTTCAACCCCGAAAGCCTGAAGTCGTTCCGGGAGCGGATATTTGACTTTGCCCCCATCAACATTGCCTGGCCTAACCGGCCCACCATTGGCAGCCGCCTCCCCGACGGCGGCAGCGTGGTGCAAGTGCGGAGCTCGGCCGTCGATATTGCCAAGGTGAGTACCCTGGCGCAGAAGCGCCGCGTGGTCAGTGGCCCCGAAGCGGTGAAAACCCCGGCCGGCACCTTCCAGTGTTACAAGGTGGAGTCGGAGCGGGAATCCTCGACCAAAGCCCGGGCCGACGTGGCCTTCCGCACCACCGTGCGGGTCATCGACTACTACGCCCCGGCCGTGGGCGTGGTCAAAACCGAGATTTTCGGCAAGAACGGTAAGCTGGCCGAAACCCGGACCCTGGCCGCCATTTCCAAAGGCAAGTAGGCACTGGACTGAAAATCCGTATTTTTCAGCTTCCAACCCTTACTCCTCTGTTTGCCATGCGCGTTACAACCCTTTTGCTGGCCTCTGCCCTGACCGCGCTGGCCGCCTGTCAGGCGGCTCCGGCCACTGATACTGCTACGGCCCCCGCTACTCCTGCCCCCGCGGCCCCGGCCGGCAAAACCTACGGCGCCCCCCTTACGGCTGCCGGCGCCCGGCCCATGAGTGAGCTGAGTCAAGTGCTGGGAAACCAGGATTCGGCCCAGGTGAAGCTGGTGGGCAAGGCTTCGGGCGTGTGCCAGGCCAAGGGCTGCTGGCTGACCATGGCCACCCCCGACGGCCGGCAGATGCGGGTGCGGTTCAAGGACTACGCCTTTTTCGTACCCAAGGACCTGACCGGCAAAACGGTCGTTATCAACGGCTGGGCCCACCGCGAGCAGGTGCCCGTGAGCGACTTACAGCACTACGCCAAGGATGCCGGCAAGTCGGCCAAGGAGGTGGCGGCCATCACCCAGCCCGAGGAGCAGCTCAACTTCGAAGCCGACGGCGTGCTGGTGCAGGAGTAGCCGGAGCGCAGAACCACTTTTCGTAAAAAAGGCCACCCGCGGGTGGCCTTTTTCGTTTTCTGGCTGCCAACTGCGGACCCTGACCTCAAGCCGGTTATTTTTGCCCCATGCCCGACCAAGATTCCATCCAGCTGCGTCTGCGCACGCTCACCGAGCGCCTGCACTACCTCAACTACCAGTATTACCAGAACGACGTTTCCGAAATCCCGGACCAGGAATTCGACCACCTGCTGGCCGAGCTGAACGCCCTCGAAAAGCAGTATCCGGAGCTGGCCCTGCCCAACTCTCCCACCCAGCGCGTGGGCGGCACCATCACCAAGCAGTTTCCGACGGCTCTGCACAAGTACCCGATGCTGAGCCTGGGCAACACCTATTCCGAGGCCGACCTGCGCGAATTCGACGAGCGGGTGCGCAAAGGGCTGGAAGGCGCCGAGTTCAGCTACGTCTGCGAAATGAAGTTCGACGGCGTGGCCATGAGCCTGACCTACGAAAACGGCCAGCTCACCCAGGGCGTCACGCGCGGCGACGGCACCCGCGGCGACGTGGTGACCAACAACGTGCGCACCATCAAAAACCTGCCCCTGCACCTGCGCGAGGCCGGTCCGGCCCAACCGGCCGAGTTTGAGGTACGCGGCGAGGTTTTCCTGCCCCTGCCCGTATTCGAAGATCTGAACAAGGAGCGGGAGCAAAACGGCGAGGCGCTGCTGGCCAACCCCCGCAACGCGGCCAGCGGTACGCTCAAGCTCCAGGACTCGGCCCTCGTGGCAGCGCGGCGCCTGCGCTTTTTTGCCTACAGCTTCCTGAGCCCCGGGCGCAACGTATTTCCCTCCCACAGCGCAGCTTTGGAGGCCCTGAAAGCCTGGGGCCTGCCCGTGTCGGACACCTGGCGGCGCTGCTCCACCCTGGCCGAGGTGCTCGACTTTATCCATCACTGGGAGAAAAAGCGCTTTGAACTGCCCGTCGCCACCGACGGTATCGTCATCAAGGTCGACGACTTCCAGCAACAGGAAGTGCTGGGCTTCACGGCTAAGAGTCCGCGCTGGGCCATTGCCTATAAGTACCCGGCCGAGGCCGCCCGCACCCGCCTCAACAGCATTCAGTATCAGGTGGGCCGCACCGGGGCCGTCACGCCGGTGGCCATGCTCACGCCCGTGCCCCTGGCCGGCACCGTGGTCAAGCGTGCCTCGGTGCACAACGCCAACCAGATTGCCGCCCTCGATTTGCGCCTCGGCGACTTGGTGTTCGTGGAGAAAGGCGGCGAAATTATTCCCAAAATCACCGGCGTCGACCTCTCGGCCCGGCCCGCGGACAGCCAGCCGATTCAGTACCCGACCGAGTGCCCGGCCTGCGGTACCCCGCTGATCCGGCCCGAAGGCGAGGCCCACTTCCGCTGCCCCAACGATACGGGCTGCGCGCCCCAGCTCAAGGCCCGCCTCGAGCATTACGTGAGCCGCAAGGCCCTGAACATCGACGGGCTGGGCGCCGAAACCGTGGCCCGCTTCTTCGATCTGGGCCTCGTGCGCACCCCGGCCGACATCTACGACCTCACGCCCGAGAAGCTCACGGGCCTGGAGCGTTTGGGCGAAAAGTCGATTCAGAATCTGATGAACGGCATCGAGGCCAGCAAGCAGGTGCCCTTCGACCGGGTGCTGTTCGGCTTGGGCATCCGCTACGTGGGCGAAACGGTAGCCGAAAAGCTGGCCGCCCATTACCGCTCGATGGACGCCATCATGGCCGCCGCCGCGCCGGAACTGGCCGCCGTGCCCGAAGTTGGCGGCGTCATTGCCGAGTCGTTGGCCGCCTGGGTGGCCCACGACAGCAACCGCCAGCTCATCGAGCGGCTGCGGGCCGCGGGCGTGCAGCTGGCTTTGACCGGCGAGGCGCCCCAGCCCGTCAGTGACCGACTGGCCGGGCAGACCTTCGTGCTGTCGGGCGTGTTTGAGCAGCACAGCCGCGAAGAGCTCCAGCAGCTCATTGTTCAGAACGGCGGCAAAATCACGGGTTCCATCTCCAAAAAGCTCAGCTACCTGGTGGCCGGCGACAAAATGGGGCCCGCCAAGCGTGAAAAGGCCACCGAGCTGAAAGTGCCCATCATCTCCGAAACCGACCTGCTGGCCATGCTTCCGTCGGCGACGGAGCTGGCCGCCGCTGCCGACGATGAGACCCCGGCCACCGCGCCCACCACTGCACCCACGCCCGACACCTACCCCGCCCCCCGGTCGAACGGGGGCCAGCAGGCTTCGCTGTTCTAACCCACCCCCTATTTTTCCGGGTCGGCAGTACCAGGCGGCCGGTCCTTCCTCAGCTATTTTCTTCGCCCATGCTTCGTTTCCTGCTCTCAGCCACGGCCGGCCTGCTGCTTACGCTGGCCACCACCTGCCCCGCCGCCGCCCAGGCGAAGGTTCCGGTGGCCGACGTTGCCACCACCCACAAGCTGGCCCACAAGCGCAACGTGGTGGTGCTCGACGTGCGCACTCCGGCCGAATACGCCACCGGCCACCTGCGGCAGGCCCAAAACCTGGATTTCAAGGCCCCGGATTTTGCCGAAAAAGTTGCCGCTCTGGACCCGACCAAAACCTACCTGCTCTACTGCGCTTCCGGCAACCGCAGCGGCCAGGCCTCGGCCATTATGCAGGAAAAGGGCTTTGCAAAAGTCGTGAACGGCGGCGCTTTCAAAGACCTTAAAGCGGCCGGGCTGAAAACGGACTGAGGCGCGGCTGTTCTTGTGGCCCGGTAGCCGCCTTAAGCAGCTCCGCGGGGCCAGGTTTTGCCCGAGGCCCGGTAATCCGGCCCGGGCGCCTGGTGCCGCGGAGCTGCTTGCTACCCGCTACCGGGTAAAATCCCAGACTATCTGCACAAACATCGGGGCAGGCAACTCCGCTGAGTGGCCGGTGGGCGAGAGTTTGCCCGTGGTCTTATCGACGCGGTAGGTAAAGATATTGTTGGAGTTCTGGTTGGCCACCAGCAGCACCTGCCCGCTGGGGTCGAGGGCAAAGTTGCGGGGCGTCCGGCCCTGGGTGCTCACGTGCTGCACCAGCGTCAGCTTTCTATCGGCACCGACGGCAAACACGGCGAGGCTGTTGTGGCCCCGGTTCGAGCCGTACACAAACCGTCCGTCGGGCGACACGTGCACGTCGGCGCCGGAATTGCTGCCCGCAAAGTCGGCCGGCAGCGTGGACTGGGTCTGGAGTCCAGCAAAAGTGCCCTTCCCGGCGTCGTAGTCGAGGGCCGTGATGGTCGAATTCAGTTCGTTGATCAGGTAGGCGTGGCGGCCGTCGGGGTGAAACGTGAGGTGGCGCGGGCCTGCCCCGGGCGCGGCCGTGAAGGCTGACCCGCCAGCTTGCCAAGTGTGCGCCGCGGCATCCAGGGAATAGCGGTACACCTTATCGGTGCCCAGGTCCACGGCGAAGACATAACGGTTGGCGGGGTCGGGCAGCAGGCAGTGGGCGTGGGCACTTGCCTGGTTTTTGTGCGGACCACGGCCCTCATGCTGGTCGAAGGCGGTGGCGGGGGCCAGCCCCCCGTCGGCCTGCACGGGCAGCAAGCTCACGTTGCCGCCCACGTAGTTGGCCACCAGCACGTTTTTCTCCGCCTGATCCAGGCTGATGTAGCAGGGCGAGGCCCCGCCCGAAGGCTGTTGCCCCAGCAAGGTCAGCTGCCCCGACTGCGGGTCCACGGCAAAGGCACTGACGCCCCCGCCGGCCGCCCCGCGGAAGGTCTGCGTTTCGCTCACCGCGTACAGGTGGCGGCGGGCCGCGTCCATCGTCAGGTAGGTCGGCGCGGCGCCGCCGGGCTGGGCCGCGAGCTTGGTCAGGGCCCCGGTGGCGAGCTGCAGGCGGTAAAGAAAGATGGAGTTTTCCCCTTCCCCCGCCACGTTGGTACCCACGTACACGAGGCAGTCGGCGGTGGCGGCACTGGCGGCGGGCACGGTACGGGCGCAGCTCAGCAGGCCGGCGGCCGTCAGGCCCAGCGCGAGGGTGGAAAAGCGAAGAAAGGTGCGGCGGCCAAAGTGGGGCATATGGTAGGACAAGCAGGTTCAATCACAAAAAAGCCCGCCTGCTCGGGAAAGCAAGGCGGGCTGAAAAGTACGCGCTTTGGCGCAACTGCGGCTTAGAAGCTCTGCACGATGCTGTTGTGCAGGGTGCGGGGGCTCCAGTAGCCGCTGGCAATGATGCGGCGGATGGTGAACAAGGGGTCAATCGGGTCGCGCTTCTCGGCCAGGATAAAGGCGCCCACGAAGCCGCGCTTCTTGAGCTCGGGAATGGCCTGCTGGTTCCAGAGGCCGAAGGGATAGGCAAAGTAGTTGATTTTTTTGCCGGTAATTTCCTCCAGGGTCTTGGTCGGCTTGTCGATCTGGGTTACCCAGTCCTGGCCCTGGTACTTCTTCACGTTGTGGTGGTCCCAGGTGTGGGAGCCAATCACGTTGCCCTCGTCGGAAAGCTGCTTCACCTGCGCCTTGCTCATGTAGTTGGGCCGACCCAGGCTCACGGTCATCACGAAGTAGACGGCCTTGTAGCCGTACTTGTCGAGCGTGGGGCGGGCCACGGTGAACTGGTCGAGGTCGGTGTCGTCGAAGGTGAGCATGATGGGTTTGCTCGGCAGCTTGGCCCCGGTGGTGAGGTAGGCGTAGAGCTGATCGGGCAGGATGGTGTGGTAGCCGGAGTCGGCCAGCATCTTCATCTGATCCTTGAATGCCTGAATCGGAACGATGTAATCCTTAGCGCCTTTTGAATCTTTGGCGCGCCAGTCCCGGATCTGGTGGTAGCACAGAATCGGCACCTGCGGGCGGGCCGTGATGGTAGCCGCGTCGGCCACCTTGCCGGCCGGAATCGAGGTCGGGTCCGGGGCGGGAGTGGCGTTGGCTTCGGCCTCCGTGGTGGCGGCCGTGCCCGAGGTCACGGGCGTGCCGGCCGAGTCGGTGGCAACGGCTTCGGCCGTAGGGCTGCCCGACTCCGCGGCGGTGGCGGGCTTGGTTTCGCAGGCAGTAAAGAGGGTGCTGGCAGCCAGGGCAGTGGCGGCGACAAGAAGCGGAGTACGGAACAAAATCATGCGAGAATAACGGCGGCTAGACGCCAACCAGGTACTTTTGAAAAGGGAAATGGCGGAAGCTCGGGCCATGACAGGCCGCTTTGTACCTTTGCCCCAGCGCTTCCGCCTACAAAACAACAGCTTAATTCCCGCATGGACAAACTCCGTGGCACCGGCATTGCCCTCATCACGCCCTTCACCCCGGCCCCCGACCACGCCGTGGACTACCCCGCCCTGCGCCGCCTGCTCGATTTCTGCATCGACGGCGGGGTCGAATACCTGGTCATCAACGGCACCACCGGCGAGACCCCCACGACGACGGCCGAGGAAAAAACCGAAATCCTGCGCGTCTGCAAAGAGCACGTGGCCGGCCGCGTCCCGCTCGTGTACGGCATCGGCGGCAACGACACGGCGGGCCTCGAAACCCTGCTGCGTACCACCGACCTCGACGGCATCGACGCCATTCTGTCGGCCTCGCCAGCCTACAACAAGCCCAGCCAGGCCGGCATCATCCAGCACTACCTGCGCCTGGCCGACCTGAGCCCGAAGCCCATCCTTCTCTACAACGTGCCCGGCCGCACCAGCTCCAACCTCACGGCCGACACCACCCTGCGCCTGGCTCAGCACCCGAACATCATCGGCATCAAAGAAGCCAGCGGCAATCTGGAGCAGTGCATGGCCATTGCCGCCCGCAAGCCCGATGACTTCCTGCTCATCAGCGGCGACGACATGCTGACCACCCCGATGATTTCGTTCGGGGGCGTGGGCGTTATCAGCGTGCTCGGCAACGCCTTTCCCCAGCGCATGAGCGACATGACCCGTCTGGCCCTCCAGGGCGACTTCGCCGCGGCCACCAAGCTGCTGTTCGAATTCCTGCCCCTGAACCCGCTCATGTATGAGGAAAGCAACCCCGTGGGCGTGAAAGCCGTGCTCGAAGCCCAGGGACTGTGCTCGGCGGCCGTGCGCCTGCCCCTGCTCGAAGCCAGCAGCGGCCTGAAGGAGCGCATTGTGAAGCTGATGTAATTTCTCTCCGCCATTGCGAGCTACGCGAAGCAATTTGTCCTAGACAACGTGCTAAGCCTCATAAAATGCAAAGCCCCGACGTAGGCATACGTCGGGGCTTTTTATTGAAAAGGAGTTTTTTACACTTCCGAGGACGGATTGCCTCGCGTAGCTCGCAATGACCGTGGTTTTCTACCAGCCGCTGGCCAGCACATCGGCTACGTGCAGGGTTTTGATGGGCTTTTTCTCCCGGCGGATGTAGGCGTCCAGGTGCATCAGGCAGCTCGTGTCGGTGCTGATGAGGTAGTCGGCGCCGGTGGCCAGGGCATGCTCCACCTTCTGCTCGGCCATGGCCACCGAAATAGCCTCGAACTTGACGGCGAAGGTACCGCCGAACCCGCAGCAGGTTTCGTTTTCGGCCATTTCCAGGCGCTCCAGGCCCTGCACGGCGTCGAGCAGCTGGCGCGGGGCCTCCCGGATGCCGCACTCCCGCAAAGCCGAGCAGGAGTCGTGGTAGGTGTACTTGCCGCTGAGCCGGGCCCCGGGAATGCTCGGCACGCCCAGCACGTCGACGATAAACTCGGTCATCTCGAAGATGCGCCGCTGCACGCCGTGGTAGCGGCCCTGGTCGGGGCTGCCCTCAAAGAGCTCGGCGTAGGAGTTGCGCACCATGCCCACGCAGGAGGCCGACGGACTCACGATGTAGCGCCCCTCGGCCGAAGGAAAGTCGTTGAGAAACTTGGTGGCGACTTCGCAGCTTTCGGCCTTGTAGCCGGCGTTGTAGGCCGGCTGCCCGCAGCAGGTCTGGTTGCCGTTGTAGTGCACCGCGCAACCCAGCTTCTCGAGCACCTTGACCATGTTCATGGCGGTGTTGGGAAAGAGCTGATCCACGAAGCAGGGAATAAACAGGTCGACTTGCGGTGTAGGCATACTACTGCTGATTTGAACGGCCGGGGCCAACATTACTATGGCGAATAACGGCAATTTGCTCGGGCGGAAGGCCCAGCGGGTTCGGAAAATCTACGTCCCGGTTGAGCAGGAGCCGGTCAATGAGGAAGTTAAGCATAGCCGTGTCTTCCGCATCGTCGCCGTCCTGGTACTGCTCCGGGTCGCGCGTCACCCAGGCCTGGGTGGTTCGGGCTTCGCCGGTGGCCGTTTCGTCGAAGCTCACCTGGAATATTTCGTTGCCGGTCCAGCTGCGGTGCAGGTGCAGCACGCCCTGATGATAGTAGATAAACCACTTGTCTTCCATTTCAACCGGAATAAGTCCGTGCTGGATCAGGGCGAATTCCGCGGCCGTGAACTCGCGCGCGAAGGGCAAAGCCTGCCGCGGCTCCGAGAGCGGGGAGTGTTGCCAGGAATCGGGTTGGGCAGTTTGCATAGCCAACAAAATTAATGTACTACAGCGCCAAACACCCCGCCGGCCAGCGCCTGGGCTTCGGCCAGAACTTCCAGGTTCAGCCCGAGCTCCTCCCCTTTTTCCTGAAAATACGCCAGCAGATTTTCGGTGGCCATGTTGCCCGTGAGCACGTCGGCGGCCATGGGGCAGCCACCGAAGCCGCCCAGGGCCCCGTCGAAGCGGCGGCAGCCGGCCTGGTAGGCGGCGGCCACTTTTTCGCGCCAGCTGGTGGGCGTGGTGTGCAGGTGGGCCCCAAACTCAATCTGCGGAAAGGCTGGAATCAGCTGCCCAAACAGCGGGGCAATGGTGGCCGGCGTGGAGGCGCCCACCGTATCCGACAGCGCCACGATGCCCACGCCCATGTCGGCGAGGGTCTGGGTGAACTCGCCCACGACTTCCGGGCTCCACGGGTCGCCGTAGGGGTTGCCGAAGCCCATCGACAGGTAGGTTACGAGCTGCTTGCCGGATTTCTCGCACAGGTTCTGCATCTGGGCCAGCTCGGCCAGAGCTTCCAGGATGCTCTTGTTGGTGTTGCGCTGCTGAAACGTTTCGGACACCGACAGCGGAAAGCCGATAAACTCGATTTCGGGGTGCGTCACCGCCGTTTCGGCCCCGCGCAGGTTGGCCACGATGGCCAGCAGCCGGGTGCGGGTCTGGCTCAGGTCGAGGCCGGCCAGCACCTCGGCCGTGTCGCGGAGCTGGGGAATGGCCTTGGGCGAGACGAAGGAGCCGAAATCGAGCGTGTCGAAGCCCACGCGCAGCAGGGCGTTGAGGTAGGCCGTTTTGGTGGCCGTGGGCACAAACTCGGTCAGGCCCTGCATGGCGTCGCGGGGGCACTCGATGATTTTCATGGCAGTGGGGTTGGTGGGGCGGGCCCGCAAAGGTAGCCGCTCCCACGACAACCGCCCCGCGGGCTTTTCCTCCCGCGAATCCGGCCTACTGCACCAGCCCGAACCGGGCGCCGCGCACGTCCAGAATGATGATGCGCCCCATGAAGGGCACGTTGCCGAGCATGCCGCCCAGCCCGGAAAAGCGCGTGAGCATCTCCTGCATGAAGGTCATGCCCTCGATGTAGGTCACGGTCTGAAGCGGAATTTTGGCGGCTCCCAGCTCCAGGTTGGCCGGGGTGGCCACGCTGTGCTTGGTGAGGGTTTTGCCCCAGGAATTGACGGCCGTGGTGCTGGGCTGGGCGCCGGGCCGGGCCAGCTGCTCCCAGTTGGCTTGGCTGGTAATCAGGCCCGCGGCGCTGCTGCCCGTATCAAACATCATCTGCTTGGTCTGGCCCTGCACGGCGGCGTCAAACATTACCCGGCGGCTTTTGAACGCCAAAGGCACGAAGGTGGCCCGGGCAGCCAACTCGGCCGGCACTTGCGCAGCCAGCTCCATCCGCTGACGGGCATAGTCGAGCACCAGCACCCGGCCTTCGAGCAGGTCGCTGCCGAGCGTGCCAATGAGCACGGGTGCGGCGCTGTCGGCGGGCAGCTCACTCGCGCCGCCCCGCAGCAGGGGCAGCCGGCGGGCCAGCACCTGCCCATCACCGAGCGTGAAGGTCAGGTTACGCACCGTGTCGTGGGGCGCCGCCAGTGCGGCCTGGGTACCTGGGTAGGCCGCCCGCAGCGCCGCCACCGACTTGGCGTAGAGCAGGGTGTAGGGCGCCCCGGTGTCGAACTGCAAATAGCAGGCACGGGGGCAGCCCGGCACCCGCACCGGAATCAGCAGGGCCTGGTGGGCCACGGCGGGACGGGCGGTGGTGTCGGCCTGCCACACGAAAGCGCTGGTCAGCGGCAGCTGGCTCACGACGAGTTGATTGGCCGGGGCCTGGAATTTCTTCTGCATGTAGAAGTAGCCCCCCACGCCGCTCACCACGAGGAGCAACACAACGGCCAGCAGGATTTTCAGGAGTAGTTTCACGGTAGGATAAGGTTAGGGGTTCTTGTTGAGGCAAACATAGCCGCGGCAACCGGCAGTCCTTGCGTCATTGGGCCGCCATTGGGCCGCCACCAGCGGCAACGCGCTAAGAATCAACCGAAAAATCTACAGCCACCCCGGGTACAGATCCAGGTTTCCCTGCCGCAGCCGCCGCGCCGCCCGGCTCACGAAGGCCACGTTCAGGGTGTAGCTCAGCCCGAATACGGCCAGGTAGCTGCCCCGCCAGAGTGGCTGCCCGTAGTGCGCGGCCACCTGCTGCAGGAGCAGCACGAGCAGGTAGGCCCCGAAGCAGCCTACCTGCCAGAGCACCTGAAACCCCAGCACCTGCCGGCCCACGGCCGCGGCGTGCCGGATGGTATGGCGCCGGCGGCGCCAAAGCCAGGCGGGCACCAGAATGTTGAGCAGCGGCAGCACCAGTAAGCTCAGCGCGCTCAGGTTGAGCAGCTGCAGAAAGTCAGGGTCGGCGGGCAAGACGGGAGGCGTCGCCGGGGTAGCGCAGGCGTCCGTCGGGACC
Source organism: Hymenobacter persicinus (assembly GCF_004167665.1). Taxonomy (GTDB): domain Bacteria; phylum Bacteroidota; class Bacteroidia; order Cytophagales; family Hymenobacteraceae; genus Hymenobacter; species Hymenobacter persicinus. Next base: position 70,215 of record NZ_SEWE01000013.1, read on the forward strand.
AGGGCAAGGACTGATAACTCGGATGCGCCGGGCGGCAGAACGGGGCGAAAATCGTCCAGCCCCACGCCCAGGGCGGCGGCCAGGGCCTGCACGGTGTGGCCCCGCGGTACGGTGCCGCCCTGCTCCACCCGCTGAATCGTGCGCAGGCTCACCCCGGACTGCTCAGCCAGCAGCTCCTGCGAGTAGCCCTTGCTCTTGCGGATTTCCAGAATGCGGGCGGCAGAGAACATAACAGCGAAAAGTAGCGGGCCAAAAATCCGTCAATGATACTGGATTTTTGCCCAGCTTTTTCCGCGTTTTCCGCAGTCCGTAGCGGCGCCTCTAGTCCGGAACAGCCGGGGCCCCTTCCCTCTTGCCCGGCAGCGAACCAGCGGCGCCCAAACCGGGTTGAGAAGCTGTATCAACTTGCTTCGATGTCCGCTATCCGCCTGCCATTCCGGCTTCTGCTCCTGTTATTTCTTTTCACTGCCTGCGGCAAACAGCAAACCTTGCAGGGACTTTTCCAGAAAAGCACCGCCCACGAGGCCTACGCCCGCCGCCTGCGCCAGGCCCACCTCGACGAAACGGCCCTGGGCCGCGACTGGCTGGCCGCTGCCGACCGGGCTCTGGGCGACTCGCTGACGGTGAGCCTGCCCTTCCAGGAAACCGGCTTTTTCCGGGCCGACCGGGCTACGGCCGCCGCCTACCGCTACGCCGTGCGGGCCGGGGAACAAATCAACATCAGCCTGAAGCTGCCGGCTGGCACCGATGCCCACGTGTTTCTGGACGCCTTTGAGCTCAGCCCCGACCGCGCCGCGCCCGTTCCCGTGGCCTCCGCCGATACCGCTGCCCTCTCGTTCAGCTACGTGGCCGACGACGACCGTCAGCACCTGCTGCGGGTGCAGCCCGAATTACTACGCACCGGCCGATACACGCTGCGCATTCAGCGGGCCCCGTCGCTGGGCTTTCCGGTGCAGGGCAAAAGTGACGCGGCGGCTGGCAGCTTCTGGGGTGCCAACCGCGACAATGGTGCCCGCCGCCACGAAGGCATCGACATCTTTGCCAAGCGCGGTACGCCCGCCGTAGCCGCCGCCGCGGGCCTCATTACCCGCACCGGCGAAACCCCGCTGGGCGGCAAGGTGGTTTGGCTTACCGACGCCACCCACGGCCAGCACCTCTACTACGCTCACCTCGACAAGCAGCTCGTGCAGGCCGGGCAAGTGGTGAAGGCTGGCGACACGCTGGGGCTGGTGGGCAACACCGGCAATGCCCGCACTACGCCCCCGCACCTGCATTTCGGCGTGTACCGCAGCGGCCGCGGGGCCGTCGACCCCTTCCCCTTCGTGCGCCGCGCCGATGCTGAGCCGCCCGCCCCGGCCACCAAGCCCGAGCGGCTCGGGCAGTGGGTGCGCGTCCGGAGCAAACAGGCAAGCCTGCACCTGAGCCCGCAGGCCAAAGGAGCCGCGGCCGGGCAGCTGGCCCGCAATATGCCCCTGCTGGTGGTAGGCAGCCAGGCCAGCTGGTACCGCGTAGAGCGGCCCGACGGCCGCGTGGGCTACGTGGCGGCCAAGGAAGTGGTGCCGGCCGAACCGCTGCGGCACGAATCGGTGTCGGCCGCCGCCGACCTGTACGTGCGCCCCCGGGCCGGAGCAGCGGCCCTAGACTCGCTGCCCGCCCGCAGCACGGTGGCCGTGCTGGGCGAATTTGACGGGTTCCGGCTGGTGCGCAATGGCGCTGGCGTAGTGGGTTGGCTGGGGCCGGCGGCGGTGCCGCAAGGTTAATTTTCGACTTTCACCCAATCTTCATCGACCATAGCCGACCTTTCGCTCAGGTGATTGGATCGAAAACGGTGTAACCTTTTCCGGAAGGCCGCGCCGTTTTCTTATCCGGCCGTTTCGGCCATACAAAAAGCCCCGGTGGTTTCCCGCCGGGGCTTTTTATGGGCAAAAAGTGCTGGAGCGGCTATTCGGCCACCACCACTGCTTTTTTCTGCTTTTTGTCGTAGGCAATGCGACGCTCCTTGCCGGCGGCCGTCACGTAGTCGAAGCCGACGGCGCGGGTATCCGCCTTCACCGACGACCAGGACTGAGCGTCTACTTCCCCGGGCTGGGTGGCCGTTTTAGGCACGGCAGGTTGCACGAACCGGTCTTCGGCGAAAAAGCCGTTCATGCCGCGCAGAATGGCAATTTCCTTGTCGCGCACGGTGGCGGCCTGCGGGTCTTCCAACTGCCGCTCATCGAGCAGGGCCGTGGCGGGCATCACCTCTTTGCGCAGGGTGTCGCCGGTACTGCTCAGAATAATGAAACGGGCCTGCCCGCTCATGATTTTGGGACCCTGCAGCTGCAGAATGAAGTTATCCTTGGTCTTGGTGTTCGAGAAGTAGTGCGAGGCCCGCACCGTGTTCAGCACCGTCCGGCTCGACACCCGGGTGGTGGCCGTCGGGGGGGTGTACACTTTATCCGCGTTTCGGGAAGTACCAACCTCGCGCTCCGTGTTCAGGCACGAGGTGAGTTGCAGCAGCACGGTAGCCGAAACGGCAAAAAGAACTATTTTTTTCATTGGGGGGTGAACAGCCATCTTCTAATCAGTTCGGCAAAATACAAAACCTGCCGATATCCCGCCGAAACGGCGGCAAGCCGGTAGTTTGGGAGCAGCTACTACCGGGGCAGGCGCGCTAAATCATGTACCGCAAAAATAGTTCTAGGGTTGCCGGGTGCGGGTTGAATATTCCCCCGCCCCAGGGGCGTTTTCCTTGCCGGGCCAAACTGCCGGCGGCGGCCCGGTCCGCCCCCAGCCTGGCTTTGTGCTACCATCCGGCCAGCGGGCCGCTACAACCAGCTCAGTTCCAGCCCCAGCACCCAGCGCGGCAGTTCCGGGTAGCGGGTGCCTTCGGTGGCGCGAAACACGTCGGAAAAGCGGCGGCGGCCCACCAGGGCAAAGCGGCCCGAGCCCAGGCGGGCACCCGCGCTGTAGCTCCAGCGGTTCACGTAGGTCAGCCCCCGCTCGGCGGTTTGCACCTTCCGGGCCCCACTGGCGGCCCCGTCCTCGTAGTGGTGAGCCGAGCTTATCACCCAGCCGCCCCCGCCCAGCAAGTCGAGGTAGCGGCCAATGGCATTGCCGCGGCGGCCGTAGTTGAGCCGCAGAAAGCCCTCGGCCTGGGCCTGGGGCAAGGCCAAGTATTCCCGGGCGTGCAGGGTGGCGTTGGGCACTGTTTTCTGCGCATGCTGCGCCAAATGAAACACCGGACGGGCGTAGCGCACGTCGAGGCCCAGGGCGGCGGACTGGGTGAGGCGCCACTTGTTGCGCAGCCCCAGCTGCACCTCCGCCGACCGGCCGTAGCGCACGGCGGCGCCCGGGGCCGCGGCCGGGCCCAGCACCAGCCCGTAGGCCACAAACACGTGGCTGAAGTAGGCGCGGTTGGGACCAAACGTGGCTGCCACGGTGTCGTTGGCCACATTTTCGCGCAGCAGCACGCGTTGGGCCGCGGCGGGCAGGCTCAGCGCCGCGCCGAGCAAAACGGGAAGAAACCGAGGCCTCATTGTGCGGAATACGTTTGAATAAAGCCCCGGTACAACACCCGCACCGTATCGCCGGCGCGCAGGCGGGAAAGCGGAATGCGCAGCACGGCCCGCTGGTTTACCTCGCGCACCTCGTAGAAGCGCAGCACGTTGCGACGGTCGGCAATGTGCCAGTACAGGTAATCGGGGTGCGCGGGCGGCAGGCCGGGGGTCGGGGCTTCCGCCGGGGCCGCGGGGCTGGTGGGCTGGGACTGGGTGGCCGGGGTTTCGCGCCCCAGCGCCGGGGCCTTGGCGGGCTTCTCGGCGGCGGGCGGCACGTCGGCAGAATCGGCGTAGAGCGGCAACGTGCGGGCCGGCAGCAGCGCCGCTTCGGGCCGGATCAGCACGGCCAACGCACTGTCGCGGGGCAGAATGTCGAAGGTGGGTACGGCGGGCGGCGCGGCGGGCTGATTCGGGAGAAAAAAGCGGGCCTGGGGCGTGCCGTAGCCGTGGGCGTAGTCGAAGTACGGGTACAAATCGGCGGAGCGCTGAATCTTCTCGAACAGCTGCATCACCGTCAGGCCCCGCTCCTGCTGCCAGGCGCAGGCCGCGAAGCCCGCCAGCAGCGGACTGGCGAAAGACGTGCCTTCCACCGGGGAGTAGCCCCCCGGCGCGGCGGCCAGCACCGAGCCGAAGGCCACCACGTTGGGCTTCAGGCGGCGGGCGGCGTTGGGGCCGTAGCTGCTGAAGTCGATGTGCAGGTAAGTGTCGGGGTCGAGGCCCCCGACGGCCAGCACCGAGTCGCCATCGGCGGGCGTGCCCACGGTGTGCCAGTCCTCGTCATCGCCGTCGTTGCCGGCGGCATTTACCACCAGGATGCCCTTGCGCACGGCCAGCTCGGCGGCCCGGGCCACGAGGCTGGTGCGGCCGTTCATCTGCTCGGGAAAGTAGCGCCGGTCGGTGTAGCCCAAGGATGAGTTGATGATGTCGGCCCCGTTGCGGTCGGCCCACTCGGCGGCGGCCAGCCAGGCTTCTTCCTCGGCGTACAGCTCCCGCCAGGGCCGCTCGGTGCGGGCCAGCAGAAACTCGGCCCGGGGCGCCAGGCCCAGCGGGGTACCGTCGGGGAGCTGCCCGGCAATGCAGGACAGCACCTCCGTGCCGTGGGAGCCCCCCACGAACACGTCGGCCTTGTTGCGCACAAAATCGTGGGTGAGCACCACGCGCTTGTCTTGAAACAGCTGCTGGAAGGCCGGGTGCTTGTCGGCGCTGATAAAGCCCACGTCGAAGATGGCAATGCGCAGCCCCTGCCCCGCCAGACCCGCCTGCCGGAATGCCGCCGCGCCCAGGCTGGCGGTCTGCTGCCGGGCTAAGCGGCGGTTGGCCGCTGAAATTTCCATGCGGGCACCCTCCGCGGGCGGGCGGACTGCCGCGGGTTGGAGCGTAACGGCGCTTCGCAGCTCCACCGCCCGCACGCCGGGCAGGCGGCGCAGGGCGGCGGCCTGGGCCGGGGTGGCGCGGCAGGCCACGGCGTTAAACCAGCGGCTGACCAGCGTCACGGTATCGGCCAGGGCGCTGATCTGACGCACGTAGTCGGCCCGCACGGGAAAGTCGGTGCTGTCGCAGGCGGGCAACTGCTGGCGCAGGCGGCGGGCCCGGGCCGGGGCGCTGAAGTAGTGAGCCGCGTCGAATTGGGTGCCGGCCTTGTCGCGCAGCAGCACCCAGTAGGCCGCCTTGGACGGGGTCTGGGCCACGGCGGTGCCGGGCAGCGCAAGGCTCAGCCCGGCAGCGCCCAGCAGCAGGCCGCAAGCGGCCCGGCGCACCGGGGCCAGAAAAGGGAAAGCGGACAAAAGCGAAAAAGCGGCCATAACAGGCGGAAGGTACGATGCGCAAGCGGCGCGGAAAACACCTACGGAAAATGCCGGCGCCGCGGTGCCGCTACCGCGCGGGACCGAGCGGCACCTCCGCCACTGCCACCCACTGCCGGCCGTCGTGGCGAAACAGGGTGATGGAGCGTACCTCGAAGGTGGCAGCGTAGCGGCGGGCGGCGAAATCCTGCTGGAGTTCGGGCACCAGCGCCGCGGGCAGGTCACGGGTGGCCAGGGTCAGGTGCGGGGTAAAGGGACGGGTTTCGGCGGGCACGGCCGGCAGGTGCGTGGCCAGCCAGGCGGTCAGGGCGGCGTGGCACTGCTGCACGCCCCGGGCCTCGCTAACCCGCACAAACAGGGTGCGGGCACCAAACCAGGCAAAGTTTTCCAGCCCGACGAAAAAGGGCGGCTGGGTGGTGGCAAACGCCTGCAACGCCCGGCGGCAGTCCGCCTCAAACCCGTCGGGCTGGCGGGTGGGCGGCACCAGGGTAAGGTGCGGGGGCAGGCGCACGGCGTTGCGGCTGCCCGTGCGCTGGTGCACCTGCTGCTTCAGGGCCCAGAGCTGGGAGAAAACCGGCTCCGGCGGCAGCAGCGCAACGAGAAACAGAGAATCCATAGCCAGAAATTTCCGCCCCGAACTGCATCCTGAGGCGCCGTTTCCGGGCCTTAGAGGCCGTATTTGCTCAGCAGATACACCAGGCTGGCCATGCTGGCCCCGCCGAGTTCCAGCTCCCGGCGGTTGACCTTGTCGAAGGTGTCGGCGGCGGTGTGGTGAATATCGAAGTACCGCTGGGAGTCGCAGTCGTAGCCAACCAGGGCCTTGGCCTGGTCTTTCAGCGGACCGATATCGGTGCCGGAGTGACCGGCCACGAACAGCCCGCTGAAGTAAGGCTCGAACAGCGGCTGCCACTGCTGCATTTTGCGCACCGTGGCCTCGGGCGCCTCAATGTTGAAGCCCCGGGGCGTGAAGCCGCCGCCGTCGGACTCCATGGCGGCCAGGTGCTTCTCCCCGGCGGCCTTGGCCAGCGCGGCGTACTGTTCGCCGCCACGGACGCCGTTTTCCTCGTTCATAAACAGCACGGCCCGCACCGTGCGCTCGGGCCGCAACCCGGTAGCTTTGAGCAGACGCAGCACTTCCATGCTCTGCACGCAGCCCGTACCGTCGTCGTGGGCGCCCTGACCCAGGTCCCAGGAATCGAGGTGGCCCCCGACGACAATGATTTCGTCAGGGTGCTTCGAGCCCCGGACTTCCCCCACCACGTTGTAGGACTTCACCTCGGGCAGGCTCTGGCAGTTCATTTCCAGCTCCAGGGTCAGGCCGGGGTCGGCCTTGAGCAGTTGGCTGAGCTCGTCGGCGCCGTTGGTGCTCAGGGCCGCGGCGGGCAGCTTGGTCACCTTCTCGTCGTAGCGCATCATGCCGGTGTGGGGAAAATCGTCGTGGGCCAGGCTCAGGGAGCGAACCAGGGCCCCCACGGCCCCGCGCTTGGCGGCTTCCACGGCCCCGTTGCGGCGCTGGTCGCCGGCTTCACCGTAGGCCCGGCCGGTTTCGATGTAGGTCGGGTTCATGGGCCGGTTGAAGAACACGAACTTGCCCTTGACCTTGCTGTCGGGCAACGCGGCCAGCTCGGCCCAGCTTTTAACCTCCACCACGCCCGCGCGCAGCTTACCGCCGGTGCCCACCGAACCACCCAGGGCGCACACGTTCAGAGCTACCCCTTTGCCCTTGGCGGGCTTGATTTCGGCCTTTTCCTTGGCCCCGCGCACCCAGTGCGGCACCATCACCTCCTGCAGATATACCCGGTCGAGGCCGAGCTTTTCCATGGGTACCTTGCCCCAGTCGACGGCCTGCTGGGCTTGGGGGGAGCCGCTCAGGCGCGCCCCGATCTGGCTCGTGAGCTGGCGCAGGTTGTCGTAGCTCTGCCCCCGCAGCAGGGCCTCATCGTAGATTTTGCGGATGTTGACGGAGTCGGTTTTGGTGGTCTGGGCCAGGGCCGGAAGGGTGAGCAGCCTCAGGCTGGCGAGCAGCAGGCCGCGGCGGAAGAAAGCGCGCATAGGAGAAGTTGATTCAGCGAATAAAACCGGCGGAAAACGGCGCCAGGCCACCCCGGCTGGGTTCCCGTCGGCGGGCTAAGGTAACAGGAAACCCGGCCGGGCTGCGTGAAGCTGGCTACTTTTTGGCTAGCGCCCCCGAAGCTGAACGGGCTTATTTAGGACTCGGGGCGCCGTAGCGTCGGGCCGTGGCCGTGGGCGAGCCGGCGGCGGGCACCCGCACTTCCAGCAGGTAATCATGCGCGGCGTCGGCAATGCTGGACACGGGCCGGGCGGCCCCCAAGGCTTCCACCATTTCCAGGATGGTGTTGGAATGGCCCACCACCAGCACGGCTTTGCCCGCGTAGTCGCGCCGGATCTGGGCCGCCAGCGCGGCCTGGTCCTTGGCGCTGTACACCAGCGGCGTGAGGCTCAGCTTGGCCGCCAGCGGGGCTACCGTGGCGCGAGTGCGCTTGGTGTCGGTGGTGAAGATGGCCGCTATCCGGCGCTGGCCCAGCTCGTCGCGCAAAGCCAGGGCGCGCTGCTCCCCGGCCGGCGTCAGCAGCGGGTCGGTGAGGCCGGGTGCGAGGTCCTTTTCGCCGTGGCGCACGAGGTAAACGGTGGTTTCGGAGCCCGCGGACCGGGAGCCGGCGCAGCCGGCCAGAGCCAAAAACAGCAGCAGGAACAGCCCGCGCAGGGAACGTGCAAACATAAAGGCAGCGCTAGAAATGGAAGAAGGCAGCAGGAAGCGGGTTATTTCAAACTCAGAATCTGGTTGAGCTCGGCCGGGCTTATGGTCAGCAGGCCCACCTTGGGCAGGCGGCCGGTGAGGGTGCGCCAGTTGGGCTCCTGCCGGAAGATGGGTCCCAGCAAGGCCAGCGCGGCGGGCAGCTGCTGCTTGTTGGCCAGCGTAATGGCGTGCCAGTACTGCATTTCCAGGTTCTGGGGAAACATTTTCTCGGCCGCCTCATACTCGCGGATGGCGGCGGGCATGTCGTTTTTCTCCACGGCCAGGTCGCCAGCATTCATGTGCTCATAGGCGCGGTGCAGGCGCAGCAGCCGGGCCAGCTCGGTCAGCGGGGCCTCATTATCGTCCACGCGCAGGTCGATGAGCCGGTCGTCCCAGGGGGCGGCGCTGGCTTTACCGCGCACCACCAGCAGGGCCGCCGACTGCCGGCCGCGCACGTCTCCGCCCGCGGCCTGCGCCGCGTCGAGCGCTGCCAGCACCCGCTCGGCCAGGGGCAGCTTCATATTTTGCTCGTAGGCCTTGGCCATGGCGGGCCACACCGTGGCGTTGAGCATCATGTTGGCCTGCACCGAGAACTGGGCGCCAACTTGGTGGCCGGCCATATCCACGCACTTCTTGCCGGTGTGCGTAGCCACGTTGCCCTTGGCGTCGAGAATGGACACCTGGCGCACGTCGCGGCCTTCATCGGTGGCCAGCAGCTCGGTAAGGGCTTGCTGGGCCGTTTTGCCGCTTTTGAGCAGGGCCAGCCCCCGCATTCCAAACGACTTATTGGTAAACGACTGGGTAGCCACCACCCCCACCCCGGCCTCGCCCCAGCTGACGGCGGTGCCCACCGAAAACCAGTGGCTCTGCACGGCCACGGCCAAGTCGCCGGTGAGCGGGTCGCGGGCCACGATGGAAAAAGTGTGGGCCAGCGGGTCGGTGGCGGAATAGACCTGGGCGGCGGCCGGGCGAATCAGGGCGCCGGCGGTCAGTAGCAGTAGGAACGCGGATCTAAGCATAGTAAAAAGGATGGTAGGATGTAAAACGGTTCAAGATATGGCCAAACCCGCAGTAGCGGCCCACGGTTCAGCTTGCGCGGGGCAGCTTTGCGGGGCTTGGTGGACACGTCGGGCAGGGGTCGAAACCGGCTTCATGCACTCTTCACGGCCGGGTTGCGTATGTTGTGCCCAGTAATCCAACCCACCGCCATGCACGTTCTCATTGTTGAAGACGAAAAAAGCCTGCACCAGGAAGTGCGGCAGTTTCTGACCCAGGCCCAGTACTTGGTCGACTCGGCCTACACCCGGGCCGAGGCCTCCGAGAAAATATTTGTCAACGGCTACGACTTCGTGCTGCTCGACCTGGGCCTGCCCGACGGCGACGGGCTGAGTCTGCTGCGCGAGGCCAAGGAAAATGAGCGTCAGGAAGCCTCGTTCATCATCCTGACGGCCCGCGGGGCCCTCGACGACCGGATCAAGGGCCTCGACCTGGGCGCCGACGACTACCTGCCCAAGCCGTTTTCCCTGCTGGAGCTGCTGAGCCGGATGCAGGCCATTACCCGCCGCAAGTTCGGGCTCAAGCGTCAGGAAATTCCCTTTGGCCGGGGCTTTCAGCTCGACGTGACGGGCCGGGTGCTGCGCCACGAAGGCCAGGAGGTGACCCTCACCAAAAAGGAGTTTGATTTGCTGCATTACCTGCTGTTGCACAAAAACCGCGTCCTGACCCGCCTGCAGCTCGGGGAGCACCTCTGGGGCAACGTGCTCGAGGACGACTCCGACTCGAACTATATCGATGTGCACATCAAGAACATCCGCAAGAAGCTCGGCCAGTACGCTCCCACCGACTTCCTGGAAACCGTGCGCGGCATCGGCTACCGGGTGGCGGAGGCCGGGTGATTCTGTTTATACTGGATGTTGAGGCCGGCGCCTTGGCTCGCCTGAGCTGACCAAGCCGCCTTGCCAGAGCAGTTTGCTGGCCAATTTAACCTTTCACCAGTCAAGCTCACGTAAAGAATGCGCCTCGAAGCCAAACTGGCCCTGTTCAATGCCCTGTCCAAGCTGCTGCTGGTGCTGCTCGGGGCCGTGGTGATTCCGCCGGTGGTGAGCCGGGTGGCCGTGGCCCACACCGACCAGCGCCTGCACGAGAAAATGGGGGAAGTGCTGGCCCTGGTGAAGCGCGACGGGATTTCGGCCTTCGTGCGCGAGGAGCACAGCGAGGCCTACGCCGACTATAACCTGCTCAAGCAGGAATACATTACCCTGACGCCCGTGGCCTCGCTCCCGGCCGGGCGGCCCGACGCGGTGCGCATCTTCAACGAGCAGCGCCAGGTCGACAACGAAATCGAGGACTTCCGCATTCTGGGCTACACCCTGCCCAGCCAGAACCCCCGCACTTACCACCTCGAAATCGGGAGCAGCCTGGCCACCGTGGAGCTGCTCACCGACACGCTGCGCCACATGGCCCTCTGGGTGCTCGTGATTGGGGCCGCGCTGACCATTCTTACCGATGCGGCCTTTGCCCACTACCTGCTGCGGCCCCTGCGCCAGCTCATTGCCAACAAGCTGCGCGGCGTGCACCACCCCTCGGCCTTTCCCTACGCCCCCATCCAGACTGATACCACCGACTTTCGCCGCCTCGACGAGAGCCTCAACGAGATGATGCGCAAGGTGCAGTCGGCCTTCGAAAAGGAGCGCGAGTTCATGTCCAACGTGTCGCACGAGCTGCTCACCCCGGTGTCCATTCTGCAGTCCCGGTTCGAGAACATGCTCCAGGACCCCGAGCTAGGCCACGCCCACTCGCTGAAAATCGTGGATTCGCAGAAAACGCTCTACCGGCTGCGCAACACGGTGAAAACCCTGCTGCTGATTGCCAACATCGAAAACGAGCAGTACCTGCGCGAAGACAAGGTGTCGCTGCAAAGCGTGCTGGCCGAAGTCACGAATGAGCTCGACGACCGGCTGGCCCAGCGCGACCTGGCCCTGCGCCTGGAGCTGCGACCCGACTACGTGCTGCCCGCCGCCAACCACGCGCTGGTGTTTACGCTGCTGTTTAACCTGCTCTCCAACGCCATCAAGTACAACCGGGAGGGCGGCAGCATCACGGTGCTCGGCGGCCCCCACGGCGGCGGCTACCGCCTGTCGGTGGCCGACTCCGGCCCGGGCATTGCGGCCGAAAACCTGCCCCACCTCTTCGACCGGTTCCGGCGCTTCAACAGCGGGGCGGCCTCCCCGGAAGGCTACGGCCTAGGGTTACCCATTGCCAAAACCATTGCCGAATTTCACGGCGCCCACCTCTCCGTGAGCTCGGAGCTAGGCCGGGGCTCGACGTTTTTTCTCGACTTTACGTAAAGGCCAACGGCCGCCAAGCTCCTCCGCAGGCCCGTTCACGCGGGCTTCATGTGGGTAGCGTAGCTTCGGTCAGTTCATTTCTTTTCAACTCCCACCACACATTTCTCTCCGCCATGAAAAAGTCCGCTTTGTTGCTCGCCGCCCTGCTCGTTTCGGCCGCCTCCTTCGCCCAGGCCGTGCAAACCAAGTCGTCGTCGACTACCACCACGGCCACGCCCACCGGCACCAAGCAAACCTCGACCCGCACCCACGAGGTCAGCACGCCCAGCGGCCAGAGCAAGACCATGACCATGTCGAAAACGGCCACCACCAAGCCCGCCGTGCGCCGCACCACGAGCAGCAGCAAAATGACCCACACCAAGAAAACCACGTCCAGCAACATGTAAGTGTCGCTGCCTGCTTTTTTTGAGCAAGACCCCGGCCGGCGCCGGGGTCTTGTTTTTTAGGGGCTTCCCGAGCCGGTCCGGCGCAAAAAATGCGGTAATCAGCCTTTTCAAGCCGCTTTTTCACCCGGAATTCATGTACGCCGGATTAGTTTCGGGCAATGACTTCTCTGCCCGCTTCCACCCTGAAAAAGCTGCTGCTCGTGCTGGGCCTGTTTCTGGCCGGCCTGCTGGCCCTGCGGCTCTGGCTGACTCCGTCCCACGCCCGGCCCCCGGTGGCCGCTATTCCGCTGGTGCGCAAGTCGGCGCAGGCGGCTCCCACGCCCAAGCTCGTGCGCACGGTGCCCGCCCTGCCGGTTGTGCATCCGCGCCGCTAACCTCCTTAAAAGCCCGAAAGCCGGCCCCGGAATGCAGTTTCCGGGGCCGGCTTTCGGCTTTGTGGCGGCTTGCTACCGGTGGGGCGGTTAGCTTTTGGCGCCTTTCTTGACCCGGTTTTTTTGGGGGGCCGCCAGGGTTTTATCCGTGGCCGTTTCCCGGTGTACGGGGTTGGCGGCGGGTTTCTTGCCGGCCAGGTCCAGGGTCCAGCTTTCGTTCATCTCGGCCAGGCCGTGCAGGGCCGTCAGGTCGAACTGGCAGGGCACGATGGAAATGTAGTTGGCGGCCAGCGCGGCCTCGTCGGTGTCCTCGCCCTGGTCCTCGTTGACGAAGTTGCCAATGAGCCAGTAGTAAGGGCGCCGGTGCGGGTCGTAACGCAGATCAAACTCTTCCTGCCACTTGGCCCGGGCCTGCCGGCACAGCCGGGCGCCCTTGATGGGGTGGGCCGACTTCTTGGGAATGTTGATATTCAAGGCCGTGCCCGCGGGAATGCCGTTGGCCAGCGCCTGCCGGGTCAGGTGCTCAATCCACTCCTCGGTGTGCGAAAAGTCGGCCAGGTGGCCGTAGTCGCACAGGGAAAAGCCGATGGCGGGCAGCCCTTCAATGGCCGCCTCGATGGCCGCCGACATGGTGCCCGAATACAGCACGTTCACGCTGGAGTTGGAGCCGTGGTTGATACCCGATACCACCAGATCGGGCCGGCGGTCCTGGAGCACGCGGTGCTTGGCCAGCTTCACGCAGTCGGCGGGCGTGCCGCTGCACTCGTAGGCCTCAATGCCCTCGAAGATGGTGCTTGGGTCGAGCCGCAGGGAAGTGCCGATGGTAATGGCGTGGCCCATGCCCGACTGGGGCGAGTTGGGCGCCACGACCACCACTTCGCCAATGCGGCGCATCACGCGCACGAGCGTGGCAATGCCGGGGGCCGTGATGCCGTCGTCGTTGGAAATCAGAATCAGGGGTTTGGATTTTTTGGCAGCCACGGCAGCGGGGTTTGGGTGAAGAAAGCTGCGCTAAGGTACGTAGAACGGGCGCTTTCGGTCGGAATCAGCCCGCACCGGGCCGCGCGGCCAACGCCAGCCGCACCCGGCGCGTATAGCCCAGCTATGCTTCCACGCCTGCCCGTTTCCTTGGCGGCCGCGCTGCTTGCGCTAGCTGCCGCCGCCTGCGACTCGCCCGCCACCAGCACTGCAACTGCCACCGCGCCCGCCGGTCCCGAGCCCTTCGTGGCCCCCGACGCTCCGGCCGACCCCAAAGCCGCTGCGGCCCGGCTGGCCTCCGCCGGCACCCAGCCCGACTCGCTCCACCTGCTCAGCCCCGGCCGGGCGGGCCGGCTGGCGCTGGGCATGAGTGAAAAATCGTTGCTGGCCCGGGTGCCCGCCGCCCAGCTCACCAAAACCACCCACGTCTACAAGGGCGTCACCTACCCGGCTTACCTGATGACCGACGCCCAGCAGCCCACGGCCCCGCCGAGCCGCCTGGAGCTGGTGGGCTCCGCGGCCACGGGCTACACCCTGCGCCGCATCCGCATCACCGACCCGCAGTACCGCACCGGCGAAGGCATTGGGGTGGGCTCCCCGTTTGGCGCGGCCCGGCAGGTGTACGGCCTGACCCGGGTGCGCAGCAGCGAGGGCGACTTCGTGGCCATCTCCTCCCAACAGCGCATGGGCTGGATTCTGGACGAAAATTCCCTGCCCGCCGACCACTCGGCCGACATGCCCTCGTCGGCTATTCCGCCCGCTACGCGCATTGTGGGGGTATTTTTAGTCAAATAGGGCGGAATTGGTATATAGCGCGGCACTTCGCGTTATTTCCTGTACTTTGGTAGCGTCGGGGATATTACTATACCCGGACCTATCCCCTTCTAGCCCCCCGTCGGACTCTCCTATTTATGACTCTGTTCGAAAACCGGTACCGCACCCACGACCTCGGCCTGCTGCTGTTGCGCATTGGCATCGGCGTGATGTTTACCATTCACGGCTACCCCAAGCTGATGGGCGGGCCCGAACAGTGGACGCAGGTGGGCGGGGCCATGAAGTCGGTGGGCATCAACTTCGCGCCGGCCTTCTGGGGCTTTCTGGCCGCTTTGGCCGAAGCCGTCGGGGGCCAGCTGCTGGCCCTGGGGCTGTTTTTTCGCCTGGCCTGCGGGCTGATGTTTGGCACCATGCTCATGGCTACCCTCATGCACCTGACCAGCGGCGACGACTTCAACAGCTACTCCCACGCCCTGGAATCGGCCATCTTATTTCTGAGTCTGCTCTTTATCGGGCCGGGCCGGCTGAGCCTCGACCAGGTGATGTTTGCCCCGCGCCGCCGACTTTACTAGGGGAATGTTGAATCTTGCGGACTGAATGGTGAGTGCCGAGCCCATAGCGGGCCCCGGCTCCCGTTTCCCATTCAGTTCTCACCATTCAGAATTTCCCCGAATGTTCTCATTTCTGCTCACGGCCCTGCTGCTGACCGCACCGGCGGCCAAGGACGACTGGCGCACGCCCTTCGAAAAAGGCAACGGCAACACCACCGCTACCTACGCCGAGTGCCTGGCTTACTACCAGCGGCTCGACGCGGCCTACCCTGAAATAACGATGCGCGCGGCCGGTACCACCGACGTGGGCCAGCCGCTCTACGAGGTGGTCGTGTCCCTGGACGGCGACGCGGACCCGGCCTCGGTGCGGGCCAAAAACCGGCGCGTGGTCTTTATTCAGAACGGCATTCACCCCGGGGAGCCCGAAGGCATCGACGCCAGCATGGCCTTAGTGCGCGACTACGTGCAGCAAAAGGAGTTGCGCCGCCAGCTCGCCGACGTGACCCTGGTCGTGATTCCGGTGTACAACGTGGACGGCATGCTCACGCGCAACTCCACGACCCGGGCCAACCAGAACGGGCCCGAGCAGTACGGCTTCCGCGGCAACGCCCGCAACCTGGATCTGAACCGGGACTACCTCAAGCAGGACTCCCGCAATGCCCGCTCCTTCGCCCAGCTGTTTCGCAAGTGGCAGCCCGACGTGTTCGTCGACACCCATACCTCGGACGGGGCCGACTACCAGTACACGATGACGCTCATTGCCACCCAGCGCGACAAACTGCACCCGGCCCTAAGCGTGTATATGCAGCAGAGTTTGCTGCCGGCTTTGTACGGCGGCATGGCCCAGCGCAAAACGGTGATGACGCCCTACGTGGACTTCGAGGGCCGCACGCCCGATGCCCGCGGGCTGGTGGGCTTTCTCGAAACCCCACGCTATGCCACGGGTTACACCACGCTGTTCAACACCATCGGCTTCATCACGGAAACCCACATGCTCAAGGCTTACGCCCCGCGGGTGAAGGCCCAGTACGACTTTCTGGACTTGATGGTGCGCACCGTGCATGCCCAGGCGGCAACCCTGGCCCGGGCCCGCACCGCGGCCGAGGCCGAGCTGCTCACCCAGACCACCTTCCCGCTGAGCTGGCAACTCGACACCACCCAGGTCGAGAAAATCAGCTTCCGGGGCTACGCCGGGGAAATGCGGCCCAGCGAGGTGAGCGGGCAGCCCCGGCTGTTTTACAACCGCACCAAGCCCTACACCCGCCAGATCAATTACTACAACACCTTCAAGCCCGTGGTGAGCGTGGAAAAGCCCGTGGCCTACCTGATTCCGCAAGCCTGGGAAGAGGTGCTGGACCGCCTGCGCCTCTCGGGCGTGCAGCTGCGCCGCCTCACCCGCGACACGGTGCTGACGGCTGACACCTACTACATTACCGACTACAAAACCGGCTCCCGCCCTTACGAGGGCCACTACGTGCACTCGGGCGTGGAGCTGCGCACCGAGCAGCAGCCCCGCCCCTTCCGCGCCGGCGACTTCGTGGCCTACCTCGACCAGCCTGCCGCCCGCTACCTCGTGGAAGCTCTCGAACCCCAGGCCACCGACTCCTTTTTCGCCTGGGGCTTTTTTGACGGCATCCTGCAGCAGAAAGAGTACTTCTCCGACTACGTGTTCGAGGACGTGGCCGCCGAGCTGCTGCGCAAAGACCCTGCCCTGCGGGCCCGCCTGGAAAAGCTCAAGGCCCAGAACGCCGTGTTTGCCCAAAGCGCCGCTGCCCAGCTCGACTGGGTATACCGCCAGTCACCGTACTACGAAAAGTCGCACCTGCGCTACCCCGTGGCCCGCTGGCAGGGCGGCAGGCTGCCGGTGGAATAGCGTATACTTGCCTTCTTTCTCTGCTCCGCCCTTTCCCCTATGGCCCTGCTCGAACTCGATAATCTTTCCAAAAGCTACGGCGGCACCCAGGCCCTGCGCGGCCTGTCCCTGCAGGTGGAAGCCGGCAGCGTGTATGGCCTGCTCGGTCCCAACGGCAGCGGCAAAACCACCACCCTGGGCTTGGCCCTGGGCGTGCTACAGGCCAACGGCGGCACCGTGCGCTGGTTTGGGCAGCCTCTCTCGGCGGCCACCAAGCGGCGGGTGGGCGCCCTGCTCGAAACCCCGAACTTCTTCCCCTACCTCTCGGCGAGGCAAAACCTGCTGCTGGCCGCCGACATCAAGCACGCCGCCCCCGCCACCGTGGACGCGGCCCTGGAGCTGACGGGCCTGAAAAGCCGCCAGCACGATGCCTTCAAGGGCTTTTCTTTGGGCATGAAGCAGCGTCTGGCCCTGGCTTCCACCCTGCTCGGCAACCCCGAAGTGCTGGTCCTCGACGAGCCCACCAACGGCCTCGACCCCCAGGGCATTGCCGAAGTGCGGGAATTGATCCAGCGTCTGGCCACCGAGGGCAAGACCATCATCATTGCCAGCCACCTGCTCGACGAAATCGAAAAGGTGTGCACCCACGTGGCGGTCCTCCAGCGCGGGGAGCTGCGCGCGGCCGGGCCGGTCAGCGCCATCCTGGCGTCCACCGACCGGATAGTCGTGCGCGTGGCCCCCGACGTGCCCACCGCGGCCCTGCAGCAGGCCCTGGCCCAGCTGCCCTGGGTGACGGACGCGCAGCCCGAGGCTGGCGGGGTCCTGAGTGCCGTGCTGGCCCCCGGCCAGACCCCAGCCGACCTAAACCGTGCTTTGTTTGCCCAGGGCGTCGTTCTGGCGGGCCTGGAGCTGCGTCACCGGAGCCTGGAAGCTCAATTCCTGGAGCTCACCAAATAGTGAACTTGTGAAAGGTGAAGGGGTGGCCGGTTCGGCTTGCGCATTCGTGCGGAGCCTGGGCATTGCTTCCCCCCTGCCGTTTCACAACTTCTCAACTTCATCATTTCACCTTTCCCCCATGCTACGCGCTGAACTTCGTAAAATCCTACCCTACCGAACGGTCTGGTTTATTCTGCTGCTGTTTGTGGCGCTGCTGGCTCTGTTTGTATCCGTGGGCAGCGGCGTGGTGATAAACGGGCAGGCCGTGGGCAACACGCTCTACGCCTTTCCCGAGGTGTGGCACAAGCTGGCTTACGTGGCCAGCTACTTCAACCTGCTGCTGGGCATTCTGCTCATTATTCTGATTACCGACGAGTACCAGTTCCGCACCTTCCGCCAGCAGGTTATCGACGGCAGCTCGGCCGCGACCCTGGTGCAGGGCAAGCTGGCCGTGTCGGGACTGCTGGCCGCCTTCGGGATGCTGGTGGTGCTGGGCGTGGGCCTGTTCTACGGCCTGACCCGCTCCCCCGAATCGGCCGCCAAAGTCACCCAGGAGCTGGGCGCAGTGGTACTCTACGGAGTGCAGGCGTTGGGCTACCTGTCGTTGGCGGCGCTGCTGGCGTTTCTGCTGCGCAAAAGCGGCCCGGCCATCCTGGCTTTCATGCTCTACGCCTGGGTGGTGGAGCCCGTGGTGCGCCTGCGGATTCCCGACGAAATTGACCGGTACTTCCCCACCAAAGTCTTTTCCAGCCTCACGCCCACGCCCGGCCAAGCCCTGCTCGACACCGTGACGGGCCCCTCGGGCGCCATGCTGCCCAGCCAGGCGTTGCCCCTGGCATTGGCCTACGCGGCCCTGTTCTGGGCGTTGAGCTACCTGCTGCTGCGCAACCGGGATTTGTAGCAGGGCCAAGCAGCTCGCACTGCGCGAAAATGGCCGCTGATAGCAGTATCAGCGGCCTTTTTCAGTTTTCAGTCCCGCAGGGTTACTTATTCTGAGCCTGCAGGTAATTGGCGTAGTTGACGATAAAAGCCAGGTCGCGGGCCTCGGTGAAGCTGAGCTTGTTTTCCTTGGCGTACTGCTCCAGTTGCTTAGCCTGGGCCCGGAACACGGCCAGCAGGTCTTTCTTGGGGCTGCGCAACGGCACCACGTTGCCATTCGGGGTGCCGAGGTAGAATTTGTCTTGGATTTCGGTATAACTGCCCGCGTAGCGGGGCACCCCGCCGTAGCCGTAGCCCCCGTAGCCGTAAGGGCTGGCCCCGTAGTTGACGGGCCGCTCCACCTGAATTTCGCGGCGCAGCAGCACCTGAGGGCCACGGCTGAGCTGCTCGAAGAAGCCCGGCGACTTAAAGTCGCTGTAGTCGTTGTCGTGATTCCAGCGGTAGACGCGGTACACGCGCACCAGGCTCGTATCAACCCGCTCCCGCCGCTGCCGGGGCGGCATGCCGCCGTAGTAAGGACTCCCGTAGTAATAGCCTTGGCGGGCGTCGTAGAAATCGTAGAAGTTGTTGCGGCGCTGCTCTTTTTCGCCCTTCACGGCAAAGCTCTGCACGGCCACGGCCGAAAGCGTGCTCACCGTGTTGTCGGGCTGGGTAATCAGTACCACGTCCTCGGCGTGGTGCAGCACCAGCGGCCCCTGCAACGTGTCGCCGTTGGTGAGCAGCACGGTGCTACCCGCAAACTGCTGCACGTAGGAAGTGCGCTGGGCCTGGGCGCGGCCGGCCACGGCCAGCAGGGCCGTTAGCAAAACGAGGGAAATGGAGCGTAGCATGGTCATAGCCGGGGAAAGATAGCCGAAAAATCGGGGGACGACCCGGCGCAGCTGCCCGCGGGCCAAGCTCGGTCCTAAACCGGCGCTGTACTGCCCTAACCACCGAAAAGGGCGGCAGGTTCACGTCCCGCGGCCCCGCTTTTACTGGCCCCCGCGGTCCTT
This sequence comes from Hymenobacter persicinus, assembly GCF_004167665.1. GTDB lineage: Bacteria > Bacteroidota > Bacteroidia > Cytophagales > Hymenobacteraceae > Hymenobacter > Hymenobacter persicinus. Next base: position 89,440 of record NZ_SEWE01000013.1, read on the forward strand.
CCAACCCGGGCACCCACCGCAACTCAAACCAGCATTGAGGCTTCAACTCAGTACCTCCACCCGGGCCTTATCGTAGAGCCTGCGCCAGTCGCGGCGCAGGATGGCATCGAGGTACTCGTCCTCAAATTCTCCCGCCTCATTCACCCCCGATTCCCGCAGCACGCCTTCCAACTGGAAGCCCGCAGTTTTCTCAATTGAGCGTTTGGAAGACAGGTTGGACACGAGGCAGCCGGTAGTCACCCGGTGGAGGCCCAGCAGCTCGAAAGCCAAGTAGAACAGGTGGGGCTTGCTGCGGGGCGTGATGCCGCGGCCGCGCATGTGCTCGAGCACGTCGGCGCCGGCGGAGCCGGTTTTCTCCTCCCAGCTGTCGACGGTCAATAGCGTCAGGCCGGCCAGCTCGGTGTCCACCAAGGAGTAAAAGCCAACATTGGTCCGCCGGCCGTTTTCGTAGCGGGGCAGGTAGTTGCGCATCAGTTCTTCCCGCATGGGCCGGGAGTCGGCAAAGCCCCCGAACCACTCGTAGGTGGCGGCCAGGTTGTCCTCGCTGATCAGGCGCAGAGTAATGCCGTCGGAGGGCAGGGCGCGAAACGTGGCAGACAAGTCACCGCAAGAACTAAAAAGCCGAAGATTCGGCCTCATTTTTATTCACTGGCAGCTTCCGGGAAGCTACTGCGCGGGGTAGCCCAGCACCGGCACCCGGGCCCAGTCCGGCAGTTCGGGCAGCAGGGCCGCCAAGGCGACGGCCTCAGCTTCCAGCGCTTCGGCCCGCACCCGCAGCAGGTGCCACTCGGCGGCGCGTTCGGCATCGAGGCTGGCCACCGTTTCGGCCTGCCGGGCCAGCAGCCATTCCCGGGTCCGGACCGCGGCCGGATCGGGGGCGCTGGCCGCAGCCGGTGCGGCGGCCAGCAGGCCGGGTAGCATCTGCTGCCAGCGCTTGGCAAACCGGGTGCGCCGGGCTAGCACCTCCATCTTCAAGCGCAGCTGCCGGGCTTTGTGCAGGCACTCGTCCAGGCGCTGCTCCACCGGGCCCGGCGCGGGTGCTACCGTCGGCAGGTCGTTGTACTCCGTGGCGTCGGCGGCCGGGTGGTCGGGTAGCACCTGGGCCAGCGCCGTCAGCCGGGCCAGCAACGCGGCCGTGGGCACGCGGCGACCAGCTTCAATGTGTTTGATCAGCTCCGGGCTCACGCCCAGATATTCGGCCAGCTGCCGCTGGTGCAGGGCGAAGTAGCCCCGCACGCGGGCCAACACCGTATTGGAAGACAGAGATTTACGGGGCATAGCAACAGCCTTGTACCTTATTCCTATCTATTAAAAAGATAGGGTACGATTTTGGTACCTTATTTCCCTCATTAATTATAATACGGTACTGAATATTTCACCGTAAGGTTGCCCTTGGTTTCGAATATAGGGTATTCGGTGGCTATGTAGTTGCTTCGTCCGCATGCATAAAAAAGCCCGTCGAGCGGGGCGCGACGGGCTTTTTTATGCATGCGGACGAAGCAAGCGCAGGTATTACCCTACCGGCACGGCCGCGTCGGGGTCGGCGTGGGCGGTGCGGTCCTTGGTCAGGATGGTGTGGCCGAGCTTGTCGCGCTTGGTAGTCAGGTAGCGCTGGTTGTGCTGGTTGGGCGCAATTTCGATGGGCACCGTGTCCACGATTTCGAGGCCGTAGCCCACCAGACCGGTGCGCTTGCGGGGGTTGTTGGTGAGCAGACGCATTTTCGAGATGCCCAGCTCGCGCAGAATCTGGGCGCCCACGCCGTAGTCGCGCTCATCCATGCCGAAGCCCAGCTCAAGGTTGGCTTCCACCGTGTCGCGGCCCTGCTCCTGGAGCTTGTAGGCCCGCAGCTTGTTGAGCAGACCAATGCCCCGGCCCTCCTGGTTCATGTACACCACCACGCCGCGGCCTTCGCGCTCAATCTGCTCCATGGCCTGGTGCAGCTGGGGGCCACAGTCGCAGCGGCAGGAGCCGAAGATGTCGCCGGTCACGCAGGAGCTGTGCACGCGCACGAGTACGGGCTCGTCGCCGCTGATGTCGCCTTTTACCAGGGCCAGGTGCTGGGCGTTGGTGGAGCGCTGCGTGAAGGCCACCAGCTCGAAGTCGCCGTGCTCGGTGGGCATCTGCACCGCAATTTCGCGGGTAATCAGGCTTTCCGCTTTGAGGCGGTATTTAATCAGATCCTGAACCGAAATCAGCTTCAGGTCCCACTTCTTGGCCACCAGCTCCAGGTCGGCCAGGCGGGCCATTTCACCGTCTTCCTTCAGGATTTCCACCAGCACCCCGGCGGGCTCAAAGCCGGCCAGACGAGCCAGGTCCACGGCGGCCTCAGTGTGGCCAGCCCGGCGCAGCACGCCTTCCTTGCGGGCCTTAAGCGGGAAAATATGGCCCGGCTTGCCCAACTCCTCGGGTTTGGTGTCGGGGTCAATCAGGGCCAGAATGGTCTTGCTGCGGTCGGAGGCCGAAATACCGGTCGTGACGCCGTTCTTGAGCAAATCGATGCTCACCGTGAAGGGCGTGGCGTGCAGAGCGGTGTTGCGGCCCACCATCAACTCCAGGCCGAGCTCTTCGCAGCGGGCCTCGGTGATGGGCGCGCAGACCAGCCCGCGGCCGTGGGTGGCCATGAAGTTGATGACTTCGGGCGTGGCGCAGCGGGCGGCGCAGATAAAGTCGCCCTCATTTTCGCGGTCCTCGTCGTCGACGACAATTACAACTTTGCCCGCCCGGATATCGGCAATGGCGTCTTCAATGGAATCAAGCATAGGAATGGGGAGCGGGTGGAAAAACGGCTCCGGCAGTACAACAACCGGCGACGGTGGCGCGAAGTTACGGGGTCCGGGCTTCTTTTAGCGAATGGCCCGGTGCCGACGCCCCGCGCCGGCCCGGGAAAAGTCTCGCGCAGCCGGCCGCTGTTTGCTAAAGCGCCGGGCGGGACAACTATTCCCGTTTGGCGGGGTTTGCAGAGAATGGAATTGCTGCTTATGCCCGCTTTCGACTTTAATGCATACCCCAGACAACGGTGCTGCTTCAGCCCAAGGTGGCTACCACCGGGGCCCTGGAGCAGCTCAGAGCCTACGGCCGGCAGGAGCCGTTAGTCCCTCTGCCACCCGCACATGGGGCGGCACTGCCTCCACTTCGGCAAGCCTTTCCTGACGTTCTTGTGCTCGTAGCGCCGGACCCGGTCCTAAGCGGGTATTTGCACCAGATTCCGCAAACGGGCTGCTACCGCTCCTTTTCCACCACTTTTCACAATCCGGCCTGCGGCCCGGCTACCAGCGGCAGCCCCCCTGGGCCGCGGGACAACTTTTCCCGTTACTCTTCACCTTTTTGACCTTATGACGATGAATAGAATAGCCCTGATTGTGGGCGCAAGCGGCATTATGGGCAGCAACCTGGCCCGGGAGCTGCTGGCCACGGGCTGGACCGCCTACGGCCTGGCCCGCCGCCCCCAAACCGATATTGCTGGCCTGCTGCCCGTTGCCGCCGACCTGCTCGACCCCGCCAGCCTGGAAGCGGCGCTGGCCGAGGTTGCCCCCACCCACGTCTTTCTCACCAGCTGGCAGCGCAACGACACCGAGGCCGAAAATATCCGCGTCAACGGCGCGATGGTGCGCAACCTGCTGGCGGCGCTGGCCCCCAAGCACTCGGTGCAGCACGTGGCCCTGGTCACCGGCCTGAAGCATTACCTTGGCCCATTCGATTCCTACGCCCAGGGCAACTCATTGCCGCCCACGCCCCTGCGCGAGGAGCAGCCCCGGCTGGCGCTGGAAAACTTCTACTATGCCCAGGAGGATGAGGTGTACGCCGCGGCGGCCCGCGACGGGTTTACGTGGAGCATTCACCGCCCCCACACCGTCATCGGCAAGGCCGTGGGCAACGCCATGAACCTGGGCACCACCCTGGCCGTGTACGCCAGCATCTGCAAGCAAACCGGGGAGCCCTTCCGCTGGCCCGGCTCCCGGGCGCAGTGGGAGGGTCTTTCCGACGTCACCGATGCCCGCGTCATTGCCAAGCAGCTGGCCTGGGCGGCTACGGCCGAAACGGCCCGCAACGAGGCGTTTAACATCACCAACGGCGACTATTTCCGCTGGAGCTGGCTGTGGCCGCGGCTGGCCGCCTGGTTCGGCATTGAGGCCGTGGGGTTCGACGGCACCGTGCACCCGCTGGAAGCCGAGCTGGCCGACAAGGCTCCCCTCTGGCGCGACTTGGCCACGCGCTACGGTCTGGCGGAGCCCGACTTAGGCCGCCTGGCGTCGGCCTGGCATACTGACCTGGACCTGGGCCGCCCGATTGAAGTGATGACCGACATGAGCAAAAGTCGGCAGGCCGGCTTCCATGAGTACCAGCGCAGCGACGAGTCGTTCTTTGACCTTTTTGCCCAGTTGCGCGCCGACCGGCTGATTCCGTAAGCAGTCAGCCGCGGGCCTGTTGCACCAGGGTATTTGCGTAGCAGTACCAAGGAGTCAATCAGCTGTTCGCCGACTCTGGCTAACCAGTGAAACGCCAGCGCAAGCCCCCTGCTGCGCTGGCGTTTTTGCGGGCTTTTTTGCCGGGGCAATTCTCAGTGCAGGCGCGGCACTACTTCTCGAACAGCACTTCGAGCTTGCGGGTGGCGGCGGCCCAGTTGTAGTGCTGGCGCACAAACTCCTGCCCGCGCGCGGCCAGCGCCTCGGCCAGAGGGGCTTCGCTGAGCAGGCGGGCGAGGTGGCCAGCCAGTTCGGCGGCGGTTTCCCCGACGAGCAGATCCTCGCCCGGTTCGCCGCGCAGGGCGTTGTTGGCCAGCGGGGTCGTCACGCAGGGCAGGCGCATGGCCATGGCTTCGAGCAGCTTGTTTTGCAGGCCCGTGCCCACCCGCATCGGCGCCACAAACACCCGGGCCGCGGCGTAGGCATCCCGGATATCGGGCAGCCAGCCGCTGACTGTTACGTGCTCCGAGGCCAGGGCCAGCACCCGGGCTACGGGCGTGGTGCCGGCAATGAGCAGGCGGGCACCGGGGTGGGTGCGGTGCACCAGGGGCAGAATCTCGGTGGCCAGAAACACGGCCGCGTCCACGTTGGGATGGTAGCTCATGTTGCCGCAAAACACGAGGTCGTGCTCCCGGGGCCGGTCCTGGGGCTGGAAAAAATCGGTGTCGATGCCGTTGAGCACCACGTGAATCCGCTGGCGCTCGGGGTGGTTGATGAGCTGGCGGTCCTGGTCGGAGATGATGGTGTGGTGCCGGAACCAGCCGAAGGCCTCGGCCTCGTAGGCCAGCAGGCGGCGGGCTTCCAGGGCCATGACCGGGCGCTGCCAGGCCGGGGCGTTGGCGGCGCGGCGGACCATGCCGGCCGAAAACACGTCCATGTAGTCCAGCGTCATAGGGTAGCGGCCGGCGTAGGGCCGCAGGTACTCAGCCATCCGGATCAACTGGCAGTAGACGTGGTCGGGCTGAAACTCGCGCAGCAGCGCCTCCACGCGGGCCTGGGCGGCCGCGTCGTAGAAGTAGCCTACCTGCGCCGGCCGGCCCGAAGCCAGGGCGCGGGCCATGCTCAGGGCAATGCCGGGCTTGCGCAGGCGGTGCACGTGCAGCCCGCCCCGGCACAGGGGGCCCACGGCGGCCTCCGCCTCGGCCGACACGGCTTCGTCGGTGAGGGCCAGCAGGCAGATGTCGTGGTGCCGGGCCAGGTAGCGCAGTTGGTGAAACGCGCGCAGCTTGTCGCCCTTATCGAGCGGGTACGGAAACCGGGACAGCAGTACGAGCAGCTTCATAGATGGGGAGCGGGCTTAGGCGGTTTGCGCGCGGCGCCCCACGATGCGGTACAAATCCAGGAAGCTTTCCACCACCCGGCGGTTGTCGTAGAGGCGGGCAATGGTGCGGGCCGCCTCCTGCCCAATTTCCTCGTGCAGAGCCTCGCCGCGGTAATAACTCCGGATGCGGCTGACCCACTCCGAGGGCTCGTCGCAGAGGATGATGTCGTGGCCGTTGCGCACAAAAATGCCCTCCGAGCCCAGTCCGGTACTGATAATGCACTTGCCCAGAGCCATGCCCTCAATGATTTTGATGCGCATGCCGCCTCCCGACAGCAAGGGCACAATCATCACGTCGTACTGCTGCATAAACTCGGCGGCCGAGTCCACGAAGCCGTGCACGATGACGTTTTGCCGGGCCAGGTTCAGCAGCCGGGGCGGGGTATTTTTGCCGGCCACGTGCAGCTCCAGGTCGGGCATCTGCTCGTGCACCGCGGGCCAGACCTGGGTCAGAAACCAGTCGAGCCCTTCCAGGTTGGGCAGCCAGTCGAGCGAGCCAATCATGAACAGGGTCCGGGGCTTGGGGCGCAGGGCGGCGTTGCGCTGAAAGCGGCTCAAATCGACGCCGGCGGGCACAAACACCACCGGCTCGGGGGCGCCCAGGGCGCGCAGGCGGCGCTGGTCGGGCTCGGTGATGGCCGCCACGGCGTCGAAGCGGGCGAGGTAGTGCTCCTCGAACTTCTTGAGGCCCCGGGCCAGGTGCCGGAGGTAGAAGCGCTTGAGCGGGTTCAGCTCCCGGGCGGCCAGCATCTGCCAGATGGTGTATTCCAGGTTGTGGGCCCGCAGCACCACGGGCACCTGCGGGGCCGCGCGCCGGACCACGTCGACGTACCAGGCTACGAACGTGCCCTCGAGCTGGACTACGTCGAAAGCCTCCTCGTGCAGCAGCTCAGTCAGCCGCTCGGCCACGGCCGGACTCACGAAGCGCTCCACATTATAGGGCATCGAGCCCACGAGCAGGTTTTTAAGCGCCTTCACCGGCGAGAGGCTCGTATCGACGGGCACCGTGACCAGGCGCACGCCGGGCAAGTGGCTGAGCACGTCGGCGGGCTGAAAGTGCTTGGGCGTGTTGATGGCCAGCACCGTCACCGCGTGTCCCTGCCGGGCCAGGCCGGCCGCCACGTCGTACATGGCAATAGCGCCCCCGTCGTGGGGCGGAAATGGCACGCGGGGACAGACTTGGAGGATGCGCACAGCAGAGAGGGATGAGAAACCCGGGACAAACAGCCTGCAAAGCTACGCAGAAAGCCTTTTCAGCGCGCCCCGGCGGGCCGGATTAGCCCGCCCGCCCGGCCCGCCGAAGCCAACTCCCTGACTGCAAGCCGTTCTAGTGGCGGCCGGGGCCCAGCGTGATGAATTGCCGCACCAGGGCCTTCACCTGCTCATCGGTGCCCAGCACCAGCAGCACGTCGCCGGCGGCGGGGCGGGTGTCGGCGCTGGGGCTGACGATGAACTCGCCGGTGCTGAGCTTGAGGCCGATGACGGTGGCGCCGGTGCGGGAGCGGATGTCCAGCTCGCGGATGCTCATGCCCTGCCACTCCCGGCGCAGGTCGCGGTAGCTCATTTCCTCCAGGCGCAGCTTGTTGGGACCCAAGCCGTTAATCATTTCCAGAAAGCGAATCACTTCGGGTCGCACCACCAGGTTGGCCATGTGGGAGCCCCCGATTTCGTCGGGCATCACCACCGAGTCGGCGCCGGCGCGCAGGAGCTTGCTTTCCGAGGTTTTGAGGCTGGCGCGGGCAATAATCTTGATGTGGGGGTTCAGCTCCCGGGCCGTGAGGGCCACAAACACGTTGTCGGCATCCTTGGGCAGGGCCGTAATCAGGGCCCGGGCCTTTTCCACGCCGGCCGCGCGCAGGGTTTCGTCGGTGGTGGCGTCGCCGAACACGGCCGGAATGGCGCCCTCCCCTTCCTCGCTGGCGTCGCGCAGCAGGTTCTGATTTTGCTCAATGACGACCACCCGGGCCCCGTTGGCGCGCAGCTCGTGGTAGGCCTTGCGCCCGTTGCGGCCGAAGCCGCAGACGATGACGTGGTCGGAGTAGCCCCGGATTTCGTGGTCGGATTTAAACATCTTGAAAATAGTACGCAGCTCGCCGTCGAAAATATAGGTGGTCAGCACCGACACGAGGTAGGCAATGACAAGCAAGTTGAAGAAGATGTAGACCGAAACAAACAGCCGCCCGGTGGGCGACATCGGGTGCAGTTCCCCGAAGCCCACCGTGGAGACGGTAATCATGGTCATGTACACCGCGTCGAGCAGGCCGTAGCCCTCGATGACCATAAACCCGATGATACCCGCCCCGAAGCTGAACACGGCCAACAGCAAAGCCAGCACAAACCGGCTCAGGTTAGCCCGCTTCCAGAGTGCGACGAGGTTGTTGTTGGGCATTTTTTAGAGCGTAGATTTTAGAGCGTAGAACAGAGAAGCTACTGTGCCGGATTCTGAGTTCTACGCTCTAAAATCTCAGCTCTAAGCTCCTACATAGCTCCGCGCGGGATGACGGTGCCGAGCAGCTCGCCGAGGCGGTTGTCCATTTCCTTGAGCAGCTTGATGTTGCCCAGGGTTTCGAGCATGGTCAGCTCGTCCATGGGGTGGCGCAGGGCTTCGAGCTGGATGCTGAGTTCCCGCTCCACGTGCACCTTGTTGAGGCGCAGAATGGCGTTGTCGCAGGCCTGCTGGAGCTGGTCCAGCTCCCGGGGCACGTAAATCTGGTGGGTACTCCAGTTCGGGCTCAAATCGTACTTCTCGGTGGCCAGGTCCGACACCACGGCGCGGATGTCGGCCCGGCTGTGCTGGATGAAGTAGCGCACCTCGGGCCAGCGGCCCTCGTTCATCTCCTCCCGGCACAGGTGCATCAAGTCGGCGTAAATCGGGGTGCGCAGGGGCGTTTCCTCGAGCTGGGCGAAGATGTACTGGGCCACGGCAATGTCTTCGGTGAGGGGCTGGGCGGCGTAGAGTACCAGCAGGCGCACAATTTCCCGCTCGCAGACCTGCACTAGGTCGGGCGTGGGCTCCAGCTCTTCTTCCACGGTCCCGCCGCCCAGGGCCGCGAAATCTTCGGGCGTGGCCCCGTACATGGCCATTTCCGCCTCTTCCTCCGGGCTCATGGAGGGCGCGGGCACCCGCGGCGCACTCGGCGCGGCCGGCGCGGCAGCGGGCAGTCCGTTCGACCAGCTGCTGCCCCCGGTGTGGGCGCTGCCGGCCCCCGAGGTGTTGGTGGGGGCCTTCTGAGTGGCGGTTTTGACCAGCTTGTTGTACTCGGTGATGAGCACCTGCTCGTCGATGCCAAAGGCGCCCGAGGTCTGCTGCAAAAACACCTGGCGCTTGATCGGGTCGGGCACCTTGGCAATGCTCTGGAGCACGTCCCGGATGGCCTCGGCCTTCTTCACCGGGTCGCCGGCGGCTTCCTTGGCCACGACCGAGGTCTTGAAGCTGATAAAGTCCTGGCTGGCTTTTTCGAGGTGCTCCTTGAAGCGCTGGTCGCCGACCTTGCGGATGTAGGAGTCCGGGTCGTCGCCGTCGGGAAAGAGCACCACGCGCACATTCAGGCCGCCTTCGAGCAGCATGTCGATGCCCCGCAGCGAGGCCCGGATACCGGCCGCGTCACCGTCGTAGAGCACCGTCACGTTTTCGGAGTAGCGGGCAATGAGGCGAATCTGGCTTTCGGTGAGCGAGGTGCCCGACGAGGCCACCACGTTCTTGATGCCGCCCTGGTAGAGGCTCAGCACGTCGAGGTAGCCTTCCACGAGGTAGCAGACTTCCTCGCTCCGGATGGCCTGCCGGGCCTGAAACAGCCCGTAGAGCACGTCCGACTTGTGGTAGATGTCGGATTCGGGCGAGTTGAGGTACTTGGCCGTCTTGTCGTTGGCCTTGAGCGTGCGCGCCCCGAAGCCGATAACCCGGCCCGACACGTTGTGAATCGGGAACATGACCCGGCCCCGGAACCGGTCGTAGCGCCGGCCCGAGTCCTTGCCCTGCTCGTCCTCGCGGATGATGGTCAGGCCGGTTTTTTCGAGGTACTTGGCCTGGAAACCTTCCTTCTGGGCGGCTTTGAGCAAATCGTCCCACATATCGAGGGAGTAGCCCAGCTCAAAGGTCTGGATGGTGCTCTGGTTGAGGCCGCGCTGGCGCAGGTAGCTCAGCCCGATGCTCTGCCCCTCCTCGCTTTCCAGCAGCAGCTTGTGGTAGTGGTCCTTGGCCCAGTTCGAGACGATAAACTGGGAGTCCTTTTCGTTTTGGGCCAGCTGCTGCTCGGGCGTCTTTTCCTCTTCCTGAATTTCGACGCCGTACTTTTTGGCCAGGTATTTCAGGGCCTCCACGTAGCTGGTGCCCTCGATGTCCATGATGAACTGGACCACCCCGCCGGCTTTACCGCAGCCAAAGCACTTGTAGAGGCCCTTGGCCGGGGCCACCGAAAATGAGGGTGATTTTTCGTGGTGAAAGGGGCAGCAGGCCCACATGTTGTTGCCCTTTTTCTTCAGGCTCACGAAGTCACCCACCACCTCCACGATGTCGGCGAGGTGGATGATCTGGTCAATGGTTTCTTTGGGAATGCGGGCCAAGGGTACTTACAGCAACAGGGTGGTAACGGAACAGCCGTACGAAGGTACGACGAGAAGCGCGGCCGTGCGCAGGAAAACCTTGGTCCCGTTTGGCCGCCGCCCCGCCCCTACGACAGCCGGCCCGCCTCGGGCGCCGCAGCACCCGGACGGGCCGGCGAATCAGAATAACAATCGGCTTTACGTAAGGAATCGGCGACCAGAATCAATTAAAAGTTGCGGCTGGCGGTGGTTTCGGGGATGATAACCACGTAGTCGTAGCCCAGGATGGTGGCTTCGAGCTCCTGGCTGGCGACTTTCAGCCCTTTGCGCAGCAGGGCCCGGCGCAGGGGGCGCACGTCAAACACCTGCCAGGCGTCCCCGGCGGGGGTGGCTGCCATGAAGGGCTGGACCATGGCCTCGTCGGCGTGGGAGTAGTGGGCCACGTTCTTGCTGAAGTCGTCGGGGTTGGCCCCGCCCACCTGGGTGCCCTGCTTGCCGATAACGAAGATGTGCAGGGTTTTCTGGTCGTGGGCGTCGGCCAGGTTCACGGCCAGGTTGCCCACGTCGTAGATGTCGCCCCAGATGCTGCGGCCCCGGCCCAGGTGGTAGGCTCCGAACTTGAAGAGCATGGGCGGCAGGGGCTGGTCGGTGGTCAGGTAGGGCTGCAGCTCGCCGAGCAGGTTGCGCTTCATCAGGTTGATGCGGGTCTGGTGGGCCCCGGGCTTGCCGGCAAAGTTGGTCTGTTAGATAGCCACGCTGGCTTCAAAGTCGCGCAGCATCTGGCGGACGGCGGGGCTTTCGGCGCGGGTGGCGGCCCGCAGGCTGTCGAGGGTGGCGGGGCGCAGCGTGTTCACCGTGGAGTGGTGGTAGGTGCCGGCCACCAGGTCGCGGCGGTCCTGGGCCTGGAAAGCGGCGGCGGTTTTGCGCAAATAGGCTTGGCTGGCCTTGTGCTTGGTTTGGTCGGCCATCAGCCCCAGCAGCCGGCCCGGGGTGGCGGAGCCCACCTGCTCGACGCCCACCAGCGCGGCGCCCTGGGCCTGCAGGGCGCGGGCCAGCTCAAACTCCTCGGCCCAGCTGTAAAACGACAAGGCCATCGGATACTCTCTGCTGAAGGCGGTGGGCAGGCCGGGCTGGGCGGCCAGCCGGCTCAGGTCGCGGGCCTGGTACTTGTCGATTTCGGCCACGTAAAGCTTGGGCTTGAGCACCTGCCCCACGGCGGCGGCAAAGCCCGGAATCTGGGCCATGCCGTGGTCTTCGCCCACCAGCACCAGCGTGCTTTTGCGGATATCCTGCTCCAGCTTGTCCCAGCCCGGGCCGCTGAAGCGGGCGCCGGTGGACACAAGGGCAAACTGATTTTTCTGCACCAGCCGGGTGAAGGCCGTGTCCGGAGCCTGGGCCCGGGCGGCCGGGCTCAGCGTTGCCAGGGTGAGGGCCAAACCCGCCAGGCGGCGGACGGTGCGCTGGGAGCAGGCGGCGGCGAAGAGTGAGGAGCGGAACATAGCCGGTTGGTTTTGGAAAAAAGGAGAAGAACTGAGCCAAAGAAATTGCGGAGCTTTGGCTGCCGAAACATTATTCGACCAACTAGCGGCCCCACCCCACCAAAGTTCGAGTTGTCCTCCCCTTTTCGTCCGTTTGAACCCGCTTTTACCTTCGTGCGTCACCGGCTGACGGCGCTGAGTCCGCGCGCCGCGGCCGCGCTGCTGCAACTGGGGCTGTGGGCGGTGCTGGCGGGCTTCTACTTCGCCTGGAACAACCGCCCCAACTTCCACTTCGACGGGCCGGTGTGGCCGCTGGTGGCGTTGCAGATGGGCTTTGCCATCCTGCTCTTCAACGCCCTGGTCTACCTGATTATTCCGCGCTGGCTGCTGCGCGGCCACCTGGGCCGGGCCCTGGCCGGGGGCGTAGTGCTGCTCTACGCCTTTCAGGTCTGGATGTACGTCGGCTCCCGTCTGGCCGCGGCCTACCTACCCCTGAGCCCAGTGATGCGCCGCACCCTGCACGGCTTCTACGTGGCCGACTTCTGGTCCACGCTGCTGAGCCCGCTGGGGCAGCTGGGCGTACTGCTGGGCATGCTGGCCATTCTGCTGTTTCCGGTGCTCATCAGCTTTCTGGCCTACGCCCTGGTGGTAGACCGGCGGCGGCTGGCCCTG
>NZ_SEWE01000014.1 GCF_004167665.1 Hymenobacter persicinus
CGACCCCCGGCGGCGCCCTGCACGGTGGCCGCGGCTCCCAGCCGCAGACTAGCGTTTTCGGCCGTGAGCAGGTTGCCGCCGGCCAGCTTGAGCGTGCCGAGCACCGTGGCATCCGATTCGAGCGTGGTACCCGCGGGATTATCGAGGCGCAGGTTGAACAGCGCCGCGCCGTGCATGCTCAGCACGTGGGGCGCTGTGCCTAGGCCCAGCAACACCACGGTGCTGCGGCCAGCGTCCCAGCGGGCTCCAGGAGCATTACGCAGGTCGCCCTCGTCGATGAAGAGGCGGCTGAGCGGCTGATCCTGGGCAGTCAGCAGGCTCAGCTCCCCGGCATTTTCGACGTCGCCGCGCAGGTAGCGCAGGGAGTCGGCAATGGTCAGCACCCCGCCGGGGCCGTTGTAGAGGGCCTGCGCCCGGCCGGCCTGCGGAACCAGCGCCCAGCACAGCACCAGCAGAGCCAGCAGCTTGGGCGGTTCGAAGTAGTTAAAGTATCGGTTCATGGTCCTGCGCATTAGATGGCAACCCAAGTGGTGCCGTCGTAGATGAACATGCGCGTCTGACCAATGGCCAGCGTCAGGGTAGTGTTGAGCGTCAAGGCTCTACCGGTATCATTACGTAAGTAAATGATACGCCCGGTCGTATTGTTGGTCGTCGGCAACGTAGCGGTGGTTGCGCTTCCTCCTTTCAGGGTTACGTAATTGGCCACGCTGAATGCCGTGTTTAAATCAGTTGAGCCGTTCACCGCTACTGTCGTGGGGTTGACCGTGGCAGCTACTGGCCCAGCTGGCCCAGCTGGCCCAGTGGCGCCCGTAGCACCAGCCGGTCCGGTCGTGCCAGTAGCCCCCGTAGCTCCGGTAGGCCCAACCGGCCCTGTCAGGCCCTGAGCGCCTTGATCACCTTTAGCGCCTGTTGCGCCAGTGGGTCCTGCGGGCCCGGCTACGCCCTGAATTCCTTGGTCTCCTTTAGCGCCGGCTGGGCCTTGGGCGCCAGTTGCGCCCACAGCGCCTTGCTCACCCTGTGGGCCAGTTGCGCCTTGTGGGCCGACAGAACCGGTTTCGCCCCGTTCACCCTGCGGGCCGGCTGGGCCAACTGGTCCAGCAACGCCCTGCGGGCCCATGGCACCCGTAGCACCGGTTTCCCCTTGCGGACCCTGAGCCCCCGTGGCACCTGCCGGTCCGACTTCGCCTTGTGGACCTGCCGCACCGGCGACACCTTGCACACCCTGGTCGCCTTTGGCACCGGCGGGGCCTTGCGGGCCAATCTCTCCTTGGTCACCTTTGGCGCCGGCGGCACCCGTGGCTCCGGTTGGACCTACTTCGCCTTGTGAGCCCTGGGCACCAGTTGCGCCCGTGGCACCGGTAGCGCCGGTTTCGCCCCGCTCACCCTGCGGGCCAGCTGCACCAACGGCGCCTTGTGGACCCATTGGCCCCGTGGCTCCGGTAGCTCCTATTGGGCCTGCTGGTCCGGTTGCGCCGGTGTCGCCTTGCGGGCCAGCGGCGCCGGCTACGCCCTGCTCACCTTGAGCGCCAGCAGGGCCTTGGGGACCAATGTCGCCCTGGTCTCCCTTGTCGCCCTTCGCTCCGGCGGCGCCCGTTGCACCCGTTTCGCCTTGTGGGCCCTGGGCACCGGTTGCGCCAATGGCACCCGTGGCTCCCTGAGGGCCAGCCGGTCCGGCCTCACCCGTATCTCCTTTGTCACCTTTCGCACCAGCGGCACCTATGGCCCCGGTTTCTCCTTTTGGACCGGCGGGGCCAGTAGCGCCAACTTCCCCCTGCGGACCTGCCGGGCCGGCGGGACCCATATCACCGGTAGCTCCCTGAGGACCTACGGCGCCTTGTGGGCCGGCTACTCCCTGTTCGCCGGTATCACCTTTCGGACCTTGGCTACCCATTGGCCCGGCAGAGCCAGTGGCACCCGTCTGCCCGGTCGCACCCATTGGGCCAGCAACTCCCTGTTCGCCCTGCGGCCCGGCAGCTCCCGTGGCTCCGGTAGCGCCCTGGTCACCCTTAGCACCTGCCGGGCCCGTGGCACCCATTGGACCAACAGCACCCTGCTCGCCTTGTGGGCCAGTAGCCCCGGTCTCCCCCCGTTCGCCCTGCGGGCCAATTGGGCCGATTGGTCCAGCAACGCCCTGCGGTCCGGTGGAACCCATCGGACCAATTTCACCCTGCGGCCCAGTGGCCCCGGTAGCACCCGTGGCTCCGGTAGCTCCTATTGGGCCTACTGGTCCGGTCGCGCCGGTATCGCCTTGCGGGCCCTGAGCACCGGCCGGGCCAATGTTGCCCTGCGGGCCGGCGGGGCCAGCTGCTCCCGTTTCGCCTTGGGGACCAGCTACCCCTTGTTCACCTCTGGGACCCGTGGCACCCGTTGCACCCACTGCGCCGACGGAACCCGTGGCACCCATGGGGCCCGCCACACCTTGTGGCCCGATTTCGCCTTGGTCGCCCTTATCACCTTTCGCGCCCGCGGCCCCGGTAGCGCCGGTTGGCCCCACTGGACCTGTTGCTCCCATTGGCCCCGTAGTTCCCGTGTCACCTTTCTGGCCCTGGGGGCCGGCAGCACCCGTAGCACCTTGCGGACCCATCATCCCAATTGCGCCCTGCGGACCAGTGTCGCCGGTGTCCCCCTTGTCGCCTTTGGCACCCTGCGGGCCGGTAGCGCCAGCAGGGCCGGCTACGCCGTTAAGGCCGTTGGTGCCGTTGTCACCTTTGGGGCCCGCAGGCCCCTGGGGCCCCGTGGCACCCATCGGGCCGGCCGCACCGGTAGCGCCGTTGAGGCCGTTGGTGCCGTTAGCGCCTTGAGGACCCGCCGGGCCCTGCGGGCCGGTGGCGCCGGTCAGACCTTGCGGGCCCTGAGCACCCGTGGCGCCGTTCAGCCCGTTCGTGCCGTTGTCGCCTTTATCACCTTTCGGGCCCGTCGCGCCCTGGGAGCCGGCGGGGCCAGCCGGACCAACCGGCCCGGCTACGCCGTTAAGGCCATTAGTGCCGTTGTCGCCTTTCGGACCAGCGGGACCCTGGGGACCCGTAGCCCCGGTAAGGCCCTGAGGGCCAGCCGGGCCGGTAGCGCCATTTAAGCCATTGGTGCCGGCATCCCCTTTGGGACCTTGCGTGCCCTGGGGGCCAGCTGGGCCCGTAAGCCCAATATCGCCCTTCGCTCCGGCGGGTCCGGTAGGGCCTTGCAGACCCTGCGGACCCACGGGACCCGCCGCCCCAGTAGCTCCGGCCGGACCGGCTGCGCCCGCCGGGCCCGCCGCTCCGGCTGTTCCCTGAATACCTTGCGGCCCCTGCGCTCCAGCTGCTCCAGCCGTTCCCGGGTCCCCTTTAGGCCCCGCCGGTCCAGCAGGTCCAGCAATGGTGGGCAGGGTGACGGCATTGGTAGCGTTTAAGCGGAGCGTGAGGCCGGTCAGGGTGAGCTGGTCGAGCGGCTGAGCCGACAGCAGCCCGTTGTTATCCGCCACCACCATGCGCTTACCGCCGCCGCCCAAAGTCGAGAGGGTGGTGTTGCCGACCACTTTTAGCGTGCCGCCCAATGAGCCGGAGCCGTCGATGCGGAAGGCCGCGGACTGGTCGGCCGTGGTCTGGTTCTGAATGTAGTCCAGTTTGGCGGCGGCCTTTTCGGCGCCCGGATTGTTGGGCAGGGGGGCCGCGCTGACCGTATGCCATTTCTCGACGCCGACCGGGGCGCTGCTGGTAACGACCCGCACCCAGCTCACGGGCGCGTCGCCTTTGGCCCCGGTTCCGCCGGCATTGTAATACAGGCCCGCGCCCCCCGGCAGCGCACTGCTGGTATTGAAAATCATCAGCCCGGTCGCCGGGTTGGCCACGGTGGTGTTATCGGCGGCCGAAGTAAGGGCGACGCGTGGAATCAGCAGGCCGCGGTTGCTGCTCGAAATGTCGAGGGCAGCAGATGGATCGGGGGTGCGCGTGCCGATGCCAGTCTGGGCATACCCCAGATTAGCCACCGATACACACCCAGCCACCAATAAGAGCCTCAGCTGAGGCGCAAAACGGGTCCACGTGTTCATAAGGTGTGGGTTTTTTTGTGATATAAGAGTGTTTTTATGTCACTATTCTGACATAAAGTGCATATATATGTTAAATAAGTCAAAATAATAAGTAAAATTATGCAATTATTTATTTGAGTAGAAGCTTGCCTATTAATGATATTTATATAATTATAAAAATATTAAATATAACTTTTATACAAGAAAAAGATGTTTCAGCGCGCTGAGCAAGGATGGCATCCGCAAGGCGCCCTAGACCGGAATGGGGCTGTAGCGGAAAAAGAACATTTGGAAGATGATTCTCCGGTGTTGGCCAGCCACTTGCCACGCAACCGGCAACCCGGTGGCTTCTCCGCGGGCTGCCCGCGCTGCTGTTTTCGAACACCCTGTCCGTTTCCGGACGACGGCCGGGTGCCTGGATAAAACAAGATTTGATGTAATAAATTGATTATGAGTGGTTTGCTGATTTGGTATGCGCCTTGAAGGATAGGTGCTGAACTCCGGCATACCCTGCACGAAATCGGACAGTAGCCAGCGGCCACCCCGCTCGGCTAGTAAGACTCTAGCAACTACCTCATGAAGGCATTATTGGCGCTCGGACTGCTGCTGACGCTGACCGGCCCGGCCTCGGCGCAGTCGGCCATCGAACTGCAGGACGTTATCGGGCTGGCGCTGGGGCAGTCGGCCGTGGCCCGGCAGGCCACTACCGCCCGCGAAGTCAGCCACTGGCAGTACCGGGCCTACCAAGCCAATTATCGGCCCCAGCTGGCTCTGCAGGGCGTGGTGCCCAACTTCAGCCGGGTAATTTCACCGGTGGTGCAGCCCGACGGCACCATCGATTTTCGGGCCGTGCGCATCAACAACGCCAACCTGGGCCTGACCCTGACCCAGGCCATCGGACTCACCGGGGGACAGGTGTCCGTGAGCTCGGCCGTGCAGCGCTTTGACGACTTCAACCGCAGCGCCCGACTCTACAACAACCAGCCGGTGGGCATCGGCCTTGCCCAGCCCATCGGGCGCTTCAACGGCCTGCGCTGGGCCCGCCGCCTTGAGCCGTTGCGCTACGAGGAAGCGGGCCGACAATACGTGGAGGAGCGCGAAAACATTGCCCAGCGTATCACGGAGCTATATTTCGACGTGTTGTTGCAGCAGGTCAATGCCGACGTGGCCCGGCAAAACGTGCAGGCCACCGCGGAAATGTACCGCCTGGGGCAGGAGCGGTTTCAGCTGGGCCGCCTTTCGCAGAGCGACCTGCTGCTGCTGGAACTCAATGTGCTCAATGCCCGCCAGGCGCTGGTGCAGGCCGGCCTCGATGCCGAAAACGCGGCCCTCACCCTGCAAAGCTACTCGGGGCTGCCCGCCGCCACGCTGCGC
Source organism: Hymenobacter persicinus (assembly GCF_004167665.1). GTDB lineage: Bacteria > Bacteroidota > Bacteroidia > Cytophagales > Hymenobacteraceae > Hymenobacter > Hymenobacter persicinus. Next base: position 5,378 of record NZ_SEWE01000014.1, read on the forward strand.
CTGGCCGTGCCCGCCACCCCGCCCCGGGCGGTGGTGGACCCGGAGCAGGCCCTGGCGCAGGCCCGCCAGAACCGGCGCGAGCCGCTGGCCTTCCGCCGCCGCCTGCTGCAGGCCGAAAGTGACGTGGCCCAGGCTCGGGGCAGCACGGGTTTCCAGGCCACGCTCCAGGCTAACTTGGGCTACGTGAACAGCGCCCAGAGCTTCTGGACCACCTACGCCAACCCCCAGCAGCAGCAGCAAGTCAGCCTGGGCTTCGCCGTGCCGGTAATCGACTGGGGCCGGCAGAAAGCGGTGGTGAAGTCGGCGGAGTTGAGCCGGGAGCTGGTGCAGCACACCGTGGCCCAGGAGCAAGCCACGTTTGAGCAAACCGTGCTGACCCAAGCCGCCCAACTCAGCAGCCTGCAGGGGCAGGTGACGCTGGCGGCCCAGGCTGATTCCCTGGCCCAGCGCCGCTACGATATTGCCCAGGCCACCTATAAAATCGGCCGCACGAGCCTGACCGACCTCAACATTGCCCAGGCCGAGAAAGACCAAGCCAAGCGCGCCTACATCGGGGCACTGCGGGCGGGCTGGGTGGCTCACTACCGCCTGCGCGCCCTCACCCTCTACGACTTTGCCGGCCAGCAGGCGCTGTTTGAAACGCGGCTCTAGCTTTTGTTTATCCTTCTATTATACAGTTTATTACTCGTGTTTATCCACAGTCAGAGCGAGTAGAGAGTGGCCTCTGCTTTAGCTCGCATTAGGTTATAAAAAGCCCTTTACCGCCGCGGTGGTAAAGGGCTTTGTGTTGGGGGCAGAATGCAAACCGGGCGGGTGCAGCGGCTAGGCCGTAGCCGGCAGGCTGCTGTTCCAGATATCCTGGTGCAGCATCCAGTGGCCCTGCTGCTCTTTCCACACCACGAGGTACTTGCCCTGATCCAGCTGCTGGCCATTCTCGCTGAAGAGCGTGTAGGTGCCCAGCTCGATGGCCGTGTCTTCGAGCTCCTCCACGTCCCGGGTTTTGAGCTTCACCTGCTTGATGCCCATTTCCATGGCGCCCTGCCAAAAGGCCTGGATACCTGCCGCGCCCTCGATGGGCTCCATGCCCGTGGGCAGCAGCACGCCGGTGCTGGTGTAGAGGCGGGCAATGGCCGCCGCGTCGCCCCGGGCGAAGCTGGCTTCAAACGTGTCGTTGGCATGCCGGATTTCGTCGCGGATGCTGGTCGTGGTAGTGAGCATAGCTGGTGGGATTAGGTTGGTGAAAACTGCGGTAAGGGTAAGATGCAAAGAATCAGTGGTAATAAAAACTGAATCGGGCGGCTGCTGTGGGCCCGGCTGGCCGAAACTGACCAGTCCCGCCCCGGATTCGAACACGTTGTCCGTTTTCGGACAGATTCGGCCGGCCGTAGTGCGGGTGATTTTAAGGTAAATAGCTGTTGATTAACGAGTTTTGGTGTTGGCACAGCGCTTGGCAATACTCTGGGGAATCTGCTGTCGGGGCGCGCAAAACCGGACAGCTTTCCTAGGTCCCTAACTGCTTTTGCCATGAGCCTCGCCTCCGTTTCCCAAGTCCGCCCGCTGCCCGACGCCGCCACGGCCCCGGCCATTCTCAAGCTCACCGATATCGAGAAGATCTACCAAACCAAAACCATCGAGACGGTGGCCCTGAACCGCGTCAACCTGACCATCGGCAAGGGCGAGTTCGTGTCTATTATGGGCCCCAGCGGGTGCGGTAAGTCCACGCTGCTGAGCATCATCGGCCTGCTCGACGAGCCCACCAGCGGCACCGTCGAAATCGATGGGCGCCCCGTGGCGGCCTACTCCGACCGGGAGCTGGCCGCGTTGCGCAACCAGAAAATCGGCTTCGTCTTCCAGAGCTACCACCTCATCAACGACCTTTCGGTACTCGACAACGTGGAGCTGCCCCTGCTGTACCGGTCCGGGGTGGGGGGCAAAGAACGGCAGCAGCGCGCCCTGGCCGCCCTCGACAAAGTAGGCCTCAGCGCCCGCACCAATCACTTTCCCAGCCAGCTCTCGGGTGGGCAGCGCCAGCGCGTGGCCATTGCCCGGGCTCTGGCCGGCGGCCCCGAACTGATTCTGGCCGACGAGCCCACCGGTAACCTCGACTCGGTAATGGGCGAGGAAATCATGGACCTGCTGCTGACCCTGAACCGGGAAGATGGCGTGACCATCGTGATGGTCACCCACGACGAGCACCAGGCCCAGAAAACGGAGCGCGTCATCCGCTTCTTCGACGGCAGCCAGGTCAGCTAAGCGGTGAAATGGTGAGTCGGTGAACTGGTGCGCTATGATTCCGCCGGCACCATTGGCGCAGAACCACGCCGCCAAAACATCCAACTCACCACTTCACCATCTCACCCTCTCACCATCCAACGTATGCTTCTCAGCTACCTCAAAATTGCCTGGAAGGTGCTCATGCGCCGAAAGTTCTTTGCCGTCATCAACCTGTTCGGCGTCAGCTTCACGCTGATGATTCTGCTGGTGGTCATGGCCATGTTCGACCACCTGGTGGGCCCGGGTACACCGATAAAGCGCGTGGACCGCCTGCTGTTCGTGAACGTCATCCGGCACCAGCGCCAGGACGACCACGGCTGGATGAACATGCCGGCAAGCATTCATTTCGTGGACGACTACGTGCGGAAAATGAAAACGCCGGAGCTGGTGGGCATCTGCACGGGGGTGGTCAACGCCACGGCCTTTACCAAGAGCAAGCTGCTGCCGCTGGACGTAGCCTACACCGACGGCAACCTCTGGCGCATCATGGACTTTGACTTTCTGGGCGGGCGGGCCTTTACCGGGGCCGAAGTGCAGCAGGCTCAGCCGGTGTGCGTCATCAACGAAGCTACGGCCCGCGCCTACTTCGGCAGCTCCGCCGTGGTGGGGCGCACCATCGAAATTGACCTGAAGCGCTACCGCGTGGCGGGCGTGGTGCGCAATGTATCGGCCGCGCGCGTGTATGCCTACGCCGACGTGTGGCTGCCCTACACCCTGAGCGCGGACTACTACAAAGACAACCGCCTCAACGGCGTGTTTCTGCCGGTGCTGCTGGCGCCCTCGGCGGCGGCGGTACCGGCCGTGCGCGAGGAATACCGCCAGATGATGCGGCGGGTGGAAATCCCGAATCCGAAGGAAGTGAAGGCCGTGTATTCCTACGCCGACCCCATGCTGGCGGGTATCACCCGAGGGCTGCTCAACTACCAGGACCAGACCGTGGACGACGACAACCTCGATGTTTTTTACGCCATAGTGAGCGGCCTGGCGTTGCTGTTTATGCTGCTGCCGGCCCTGAACCTGGTGAACCTGAACGTGACCCGCATCCTGGAGCGCTCGGGCGAGATTGGGGTGCGCAAGGCCTTCGGGGCCACGGGCGGCAACCTGGTGGGCCAGTTTCTGGTCGAGAACGTGGTGCTGGCTTTGGTGGGCGGGCTGCTGGGGCTGGCGCTGGCCGCCGGGGCCCTGGCCCTGGTGAACGAGGCCCACCCAGTGGCCTACGCGCACTTCACCCTGAGCTGGTCGGTGTTTGGCTGGGGCATGCTGCTCACCCTGGTTTTTGGCTTGATGAGCGGCGTGTACCCGGCCTGGAAAATGTCGCGCCTGAACCCCGTGGCCGCCCTGCGCGGCGGCGGCGGCGAGCAGAAGTGAGTTGGTGAAATGGCGAGATGGTGAGTCTGATGCGCTGCGCGCTGCAGCGGTCCTCATCAAAATCAACGCCTTGTCAATTCGCAACTCCCTATTTCACAACTCCCCATTTCACCGTATGCTCCGCCACCTCTTCACTCTTATCTGGAACCGCAAGCAGGCCAATGCGCTGCTGATTTCCGAAATATTTTTCTCCTTCGTCGTGCTGTTCGGGGTGGGGGCGGTGCTCATCACCGCGGCCCGGAATTTCCTGGCCCCGCACGGCTTCGACTACGACCAGGTGTGGCGGCTGGAAGTGCGCGCCGGCCAGAACCGGAAAATGCCCCGCGCCGAGCTCGACGACGTGCTGCGCCAGGTGCAGGCCGTACCCGGCGTGCGCATGGTGGCCCTCACCAGCGGCAACGTCCCGTTCATCTTCAACACCAACAACTCGGTGTTTGAGTACCAAGGCAAGAAGTCGCCGGTGACTAATTACTACCATGCCGACGACCAGTACAACCAGGTGATGCGGTTGCACTTGCGCGAGGGCCGTTGGTTTGCGCCCATCGACGACGGCAGCCACCACCGCCCGGTCGTCATCAGCCAGGACCTGCGCGAAAGCCTGTTCGGCAATGGTCCGGCCCTGGGCAAAATCTTCACCTGGGAAAACCCTGGCAAAGACCCCATCAATTACCAGGACCAGTTTCTGGTGACCGGCGTGGTCGACCCGGTGCGCATGGAAAGCGACTTTTCAGCTCCCATTCCCTCGATGTGGCAGCGCCTGCTGCCCTACGACACGACCCATTGGGAAACGGCCAATGTGCTGGTGCGCGTGGCTCCCGGCTCGGCCGGCGAATTGCAGGAAAAAATTGCCCGCACCGTGGCCGGCGTCACGCGCCAGTGGACCAGCCAGGTGCGCGTAATCAACGACGAGCGCCTGCACCGCCGCCGCTACACGTTGGTGCCGGTGGTGGGGCTGTGCATCATCGGCTTGTTTCTCATCGTTAACGGAGCGCTGGGGCTATTCGGGGTGCTGTGGTACAACATCAGCCAGCGTCGGGCCGAAATTGGTCTGCGCCGGGCCATGGGCGCCACGGGCGCGGGCATCGGCTGGCAGTTTCTGGGCGAGATGATGGTAGTGACGACGTTTGGGGTACTGCTGGGGGGGATGCTGGCGGCGCAGTTTCCGCTGCTCCACGCTTTCAACCTGCCCGCGCAGCCCTACCTGATGGCCATTGGCGCAGCGGCGGCGGCGGTGTATGCCATTACGGCCATCTGCGCCTGGCAGCCTAGCCGGCTGGCCGCCGCCATCCAGCCCGCCGTAGCCTTGCGGGAAGAGTAATCCGCGGCCATTTTTACCGCCTTTTCCGGGTTGCCGGCGCGAATCCCCGGCCGGTGCTCGATTTTTTGCCGCCCTTTTCCGTCCTTCGTTCCTGCCCTATGATTTTAATAGTTGATGATGATCTGGCCGTCCGGACCTCGCTGGGGCTGCTGCTCAAGCAGGCCGGCTACGCTACCCGGGCCGTAGCCACGCCCGCCGAAGCCCTGCAGGTGGTGGAGGCCACGCCCCCGCAGCTGGTGCTGATGGACATGAACTACTCGCTGGAAACCTCCGGCCACGACGGCCTGCAGCTGCTGGGCCAGGTGAAGCAGGTGGCCCCCCAGCTGCCCGTGATTCTGATTACGGGCTGGGGCTCCATCACCCTGGCCGTGGAAGGCATCAAGGCCGGGGCCGCCGAGTTTGTGACCAAGCCCTGGAACAACGACGCGCTGCTCCAAACCATCCGCACCATCCTGAGTCTGCACGAGGCTCCCGCCGCCGGCAGCGCCGCCCTGAGCCGCCGCGACCTGGACCGGCAGTTTAACTTCCGCAGCATCGTGGGGCAGGACGCCCAGCTGTTGCAGCTGCTGCGCAACGTGGGCCAGGTGGCCGCCACCGATGCCTCCGTGCTCATTGAGGGCGAAAGTGGCACCGGTAAGGAGCTTATTGCCGAGGCTATCCACCACAACAGCCACCGCCGCCAGCAGCCCTTCGTGAAAGTCAACCTGGGCGGCATCTCGGCCTCGCTCTTCGAGAGTGAGATGTTCGGGCACCGCCGCGGGGCCTTCACCGACGCCAAAACCGACCGGGTGGGCCGCTTCGAGCTGGCCAACAAGGGTACCATCTTCCTCGACGAAATCGGGGAGCTAGATATAAGCTCCCAGGTGAAGCTGCTGCGCGTGCTCCAGGACCGCACCTACGAGGTGCTCGGCGACAGCCGCGCCCGCAGCCTCGACATCCGCGTGATCTGCGCCACCAACCGCAACCTGGCCGAGCTGGTGCAGGAAGGCCGCTTCCGCGAAGATCTGTTCTACCGCATCAACCTGATAACCGTGCGCCTACCGGCCCTGCGCGAGCGGCCCGACGACATTCCGCTGCTCGTCAACCACTTTGTGCAGAACCTGCGCACCACCTACCACCGCCCGGCCCTGAAGGTGGGCACCCGGGCTTTGCACTGGCTGCGCGAGCTGCCGTTGCCGGGCAACATCCGGGAATTGAAAAACCTGGTGGAGCGGGCCGTGCTGGTCAGCGGCAAGGATGAGCTGGGCCCCGAGGACTTCCAGGCCCAGTTTCACAAGGCGCCCGCCCGGCCCGCCGGGGAGCTGCCCGCCGTGGGTTCCATGACCCTCGACGAGCTCGAAGCCCAGATGATCCGCAAGTCCATGGAGTTTTACGGCGGCAACGTGAGCCGGGTGGCCAAGGCCCTGGGCCTTAGCCGGGGCGCCTTGTACCGCCGACTGGAAAAATACGCCATTCCGTTCGACGCCGAGAAAGGCAGCTGATGTCCGAAGGATAACGCTTGTTCCAGTTCTCCCGGCTGCGGCGGAGAGCCGGCTGCTGGCGGAAGCCCTACCTTGCCTACATGACCCTGCGCGCCCAGTTTCTGCTTTTCGTAACCCTGATTCACGGCGTGCTCATCGTGCTGGCCGCGCAGGTGATGCGCACCAACGCCCCGCTGTTCATCTGCCTGGAGCTTGTGCTGCTGGCCTCCGTCTACCTCACCGTGCAGCTCTACCGGGGCTTTGTGCGGCCCTTCCAGCTGATTGCGGCCGGCACCGAAGCCATTCGCAGCAAGGACTTCTCCATGAAGTTTGTGCCCGTGGGCCAGCGCGAAATGGACCAGCTCATCAACGTTTACAACGACATGATTGACGAGTTGCGCCAGGAGCGCGTGACCCAGCACGAGAAAAGCTTTCTGCTGGAGCGTTTGCTGCAGGCCTCCCCGGCCGGGGTGCTGCTGCTCGACTTCGAGGGCCGCATCGAAACCCTGAATCCGGCCGCCGCCCAGTATCTGCAGCTGCCCGCCGCCGCCGTGCTGGGCCTCCGCCCCGGGGAGCTGCCCGGCGCCTGGGGCGCGGCGCTGGGCACGTTGTCGGCGGGCACGGGCCAGGTGGTGCGGCTTTCGGGCATCCAGACGTACCGGGCCCACTGCTCCCACTTCCTCGACCGGGGCTTTTCCCGCAACTTCATTCTGCTGGAGGAGCTGACCCAGGAGCTGATCCGGCAGGAAAAGCAGGCTTACGAGCAGCTGATCCGGATGATGTCGCACGAAATCAACAACTCCATCGGCGCCATCAACTCCATCCTGCAAAGCTTCGCGCACTACACCCCCCAGCTGCGCCCCGCCGACCAGCCCGACTTCACCGAGGCCCTGGAGGTGTCCATTGGCCGCAACACCCACCTGGCCAACTTCATTGCCAACTTCGCCAACCTCGTGCGCCTGCCCGCGCCCAACCGCCGGCCCTGCGACGTGCACGAGCTGCTGCGGGCCATTTGCCGCCTGCTGCTGGTACCGAGCGAAAACCGCCATATCCGCTGGCACTGGGAGCTGGCGCCCGGGCCGCTCTGGGTGAGCCTCGACCACCAGCAGCTCGAGCAGGCCGTGCTCAATATTGTCAAAAATGCCCTCGAAGCCATCGGCGAAAACGGCAACCTGACCATCCGCACCACCGCCGAGCCGCCCACGCTGGTAGTGCTCAACGACGGCCCCGGCATTGCGCCCGACGTGCAGCAGCGGCTCTTTACGCCCTTTTTCAGCACCAAGCGCGACGGGCAGGGCATCGGCCTCACCCTCATCCGCGACATTCTGCTCCAGCACGGCTTCCGGTTCCGGCTCGAAACCCAGGCTGACGGCCTGACGGCCTTCACCATCTGGCTGCGGGCAACGGAGTAAAACGGCGGAAAGCCGGTTTTTTCGCCGACCTTTCGCGTCATGCCTGCTCGTTCCCGCTCCCTGCTGTTTCGCGCCCTGCACCGCCTCGGGGCCCTTGCCGCGCTCTGGCGCATTCTGATTGCCTTGGCGCTGGGGTTCGGGGCCTACCAGCTCGCGCCCGCCGACACCCACCTGACCGGCCGGCTGGTGGCGGGCTGGGATGCTTTTGCCGCCGCGTCCCTGCTGCTGCTCTGGGCGGCCATCCTCACCGCCGCCCCCGACCATATCCGCAGCGTGGCCACCAGTGAAGACCCCGGCCGGGTGGCGTCCTTTGTGTTTATCGTCTGCGGGGCCTGCGCCAGCTTTCTGGGCGTGGTGCTGCTGCTGCGTACCATTCACGCCCTGCCGCCCGCGGAGCTGCTCACGCACGCGGGCATTGCAGTGGCGGCCGTAGCGCTGGCCTGGCTGCTGCTGCACAGCGTGTTTACGCTGCGCTACGCCCATATTTTCTACAATCCCGGCGGCCACGCCAACGGACAGGAGGGCGGCCTCGAGTTTCCCGGCGGCGAGCAGGACCCCGATTACCTGGACTTCGCCTACTTCTCCTTTGTGGTGGGCATGACCGCCCAGACCGCCGACGTGGGCATCAGCAGCCGGCACCTGCGGCGCATGGCGCTACTGCACGGTATTCTCTCGTTTGGCTTCAATACGGCCGTGGTGGCGCTGAGCATCAGCGGCGTGGCAGGCGTCCTCTAGGCCGGCGCGCTAGGCGTGGGCGTGACAGTAGGCGTCGGCGTCGAGCAGGGTCGGGACGATAGGGGGGCGGGTGGTATCGGGCAGCTTCCGGAATAGCTGCTGCAGCCCTTCGTCGAGGTGGCAGAGGACGAGCGGCATGTGGCGGCGACGCAGGCGCTGGTAGTACCTGAGCAGCAGCGTCAGGGCCTGCTGGGAAAGCTGGTGAATGTGGCTGCAGTCAATCCAGATGTAGGATTTGCCGCTGCGGGCCGCCTGCCGCAGCAGCTTGGCCAGGGCCACCTCTTCGGGCAGCTCGGCGTTTTCGGCCAAGATCAGCAAATAGCTGTCGGGCAGAATTTCGTGATAAACTTCCAGCGCGGGCATGAGGATAGGAGTTTGGTAGAAAGCGGGTTCGGTAGAAAGCAGTTCAGCAACAGTGGATTAGCGCGAAATAGGGCGTAGGTTGGTATACGTTGCCGCCGGCACTTAGGTCATGCTGCCCGTAAGCCGTACCGCTGCGCACAGTTTTTTCAACATGCAGACTATCAACGTGCTATTTAGCTGGTTTAGCCCCTCGCTTTGCCTAGCCGGCCCGGGGCTGGACGAAGCGGGGGGCTAGCGGTGAATGGCGGGCGGCAGGGGCAGCGCGTACTGCTCCCCGGCGCTGAGCAGGTGCAGGCGCAGGTTGCGGATGGAAAAGGGGGTGTCGTTGCCGATGTCGTAGATGTTGGTGGCCGTGCACTCGTTGCCTTCCAGCACCGTAACCAGGCCGCTGCCGATAACCTCAATCTGGTAGCCTTCCCGCACCACCACGCCCGTGTCTTCTTCCAGGCCCAGACCCAGGCAGGTGGGGTTGGTGGCAATAATCTGGGCCATGCGCGCTATGCGGCCCCGGGCAATGAAGTGGGTGTCGACGGCCACGTCGTGCAGAAACTGCAGCCCGGTGGTAATAGCAATTTCGCCCTTGCGGAAGCCCGCGTCGTTGCGGCCCTCGTAAATCATGGGCGTCGACATGGCCGTGGCGCCGGCGCTGGTGCCGCCAATGACAATTCGCTCGTGGGTGTAGCGCTCCTTCAGGCGCTGGAGCAGCCGCGTACCGCCCAAGATGGCCGTCAGGCGCAGCTGGTCGCCGCCCGTAAACCAGAAGCCGGCGGCTTGCTCCACCAAGTCCAGGCTTTCCGGCTTGTTAGCATCGGCGCGGGTGAGCACCTCGAGCGTGACCACGCGCCGACTGCCCAGGTGGTGAAACACCTCGCGGTAGTTGCGGGCGGCCTCCTCGGGCTCCGACGAGGCGGTGGGCACCACCAGAATCAGTGGGTTGTCGCCGGAAAGCTCCTCAACGAAGCGCTGCAGAATGCCGTCGGTAACGAAATTGCGGTTCCGGTCCTGGTTGGAGCCTTTCTCGGGTACTTCGCCCTTGTTTTCGTGGCCGCCCACGGCAATCAGAATACCTCGGGGAACGGGGCAGGCAGAGTCGGCAGGGGCTGGGGAAGAAGACTTTTTGCGAGTAGACATGCGGAGTGGAATAAGGCAAAACGTCAGAGAACGATGCCCATAATTCGAGCGGCAGCCCCCGCGGGTTGCCGTCGGCCCATCTGCGTGGCCGGGCGGCGGAAGAGCGAACTACGCTTCCTTCTACGCCAGCTGTGGTGTGAATATGAGTTCGTTAGCCCGTAAAGGAACTGTGCGCCGCCGGGCGTAGTCGGCGCGGGGGCCGGGCGAAAATCCGTAGTCTACCCGGTAAGATCAGTATATATGCGGAGGGCCACTTGCGGCGACACGTCTAGCCCCGGCCCTAGTCGATCAGGCCCTGGTTGACGGCGTACTTGATCAGGGCGGCGGTGTTTTTGGCCTGGGTTTTCTCGATGATATTCTGCCGGTGCGTTTCGATGGTACGCTTGCTGGTAAAGAGCTTGTCGGCAATTTCGGCGTTGGTGAGGCCTTCGGCAATGAGCTTGAGCACCTCCAGCTCCCGGCCCGAGAGGTCGTTGGGGGCCTTGGCGCCGTGGTCCGGGGCTTTTTCCGGGGTGAGCTGGGTGAGCTTGCGCAGCAGGTCCAGCCCGATTTCGGTGCACAAAAATGGCCGGCCATCGGCCACGGTGCGAATGGCGTGCATGATTTCCGCACTGTCGGCATTCTTCAAGATGTAGCCCATGGCCCCGCCTTCCAGAGTGCGCGACACGTACTTCTCGTGGTCCAGCATCGACAGAATCAGCACTTTCACCTCGGGGTAATGCTCCCGTAGGTGGGCCAGGGTGGCAAAGCCGTCCATGCCCGGCATGTTCAGGTCCAGCAGCACCACGTCGGCGGGCGTGGTCGCCAGCAGCTCGAGCAGGGCTTCCCCGCTGCCGGTTTCGCCCACTACCTGCAAATCGGGCTCCGCGGCCAGCAAAGCCCGGATTCCCTCGCGCAGAATAGTGTGGTCATCGGTCAGGATAATGCGAATCATGGGCGGACGTTGCATGGGGCGAGGGTACGGGGCGGGAATACTTTCACAACGCAACTGCCCGAGCCATGGTTTAACGCGGCGGGGCCGAGTCGGGGCTGGCGCTAGAAATACGGAGGGCGGAGTCGGCCCCGCAACTTGGCCGGCTTGGTACGGAAAAAGCCTGTCTCACGCGGCATGAAACAGGCTTTGGCGAAAAGCTGGTGGCCCCGGCGAGAATCGAACTCACATCTAAAGTTTAGGAAACCCTTGTTCTATCCGTTGAACTACGGGGCCAAGGCCAAGGGCCTGGCAAAGGTAGGCCGAATCAGGTGGTGACCCAAACCCGCCGCGGCCCGCCCGGCGCATAGCCGCAGCCCGCGGGGTGCCAACTGACGGTTTTCTTTCCTAGCTTTCCCCTCTATATGGGTTTATTGGATGATATGCATGCCGCCCGCCGCGCCGCCGGGCATCGGCCCGCGGCCCCGGCCGAGGCCGACGCGCACGGTATGGTGCCCGCGCTGCTCTTTATTCCGGACATCAGCGGCTTCACGCGCTTTATTCAGGAGTCGGGCAGCCCGCTGGCGCCCCAGCTGATTGCCGACCTGCTCGAGATTCTGATTGAGGCCAACATGCTCGGCATGGAAGTCAGCGAAATTCAGGGCGACGCCATCCTGTTTTACCGCCTCGGGCCCCCGCCCCCGGTGCAGGAACTCGTCACGCAGTGCCGCCGCATCTTCCTCGACTTCCAGAACTACGTGCGCCTCGTGGAGCGCGACACCGACTCGGCCCTGAGCGCGGCCCTGCGCCACCACGACCTGACCATCAAAATCATCGTGCACTACGGGCGGGTAAGCGTGGCCCAGATCCGGCAGTTTGTCAAGCTCATGGGCCGCGACGTAATCGTGGTGCACCGCCTGCTCAAAAACAACATCACCGGCAGCGAGTACATCCTGCTCTCCGACGGCTACTTCGAAACCCAGAACCCGGCCGAGGTGGCCCGCAGTTTTTCCTGGACCCGCCTGCTGCGCGGCACCTGCTTGTATGACTACCTGGGCGAGGTTTGCTTCCGCTATGCCCACCTGTCGCCCCTGCGCTTGCTGCTCAACGGCCAGCAGAACGGCGGGCTCACCCAGGGCAGTCAGCGCAACGCCATCAAGGTGCAGTGCGCTATTCCGGTGCCGGCGGCGTACGCTCTGCGCGTCATCAGCAACTTCCGGCTGCGGCCCAACTGGATGCCCGGCGTGCGCGACGTGCAGTACGACGTGACCAAAGCCGGCCGCCTGGGCACGAGCTACAAGGTGCAGTTCAACCGCGGCCAGATTGACTTTCAGGCCGTGCAGCGCTTCGAAGATGCCACCCGCATCGAGTACGTGGAGAAGATTTCCCTGTTCCGGCTCTTTCCCAACTCCCTGCTGTTCTACTTCATCGAGCCCGTAACCGACCAGGGCTGCCTAGTGACCCTGGAGTTCCGCTACGGCTACGTGGCCAGCTCCCGCCGGCTGGTACGCTTCGGGCAGCTGCGGCGCATGAAGCGCTTTCTGGCCGTTTCGGCCCGTCAGCTCGCCGCCCTCTGCGGCCACATGGCCCACCGGTGAGTTAGTGCATTGGTGATTTAGGGAGTTTGATGGTCGAACGGCGCGAGGCTGCGCCAGTAGTGCCAGCAGAACAACAATTCGCTAGGGCCCTAACTCACTGAGCCACCGCTAGGCCTTATACAGCATGGCGATGCCGAAGGAGAGAGCCGTCAGGATCAGGCCGACCATGAAGATAGTGTAGCTGATGCGCAGCAGGCGGTACTTGCGGGTCAGCACGTCGCCGAGGTAGTAGATGTCGGTGACCATGTTGGTGTAAAGAGCATCCTTTTCGCGCATGATTTCGGTCATGCCGTGCTGGAAGTCGTCGAGGCTGAGCTTGCTGAAGTTGCCGAAAAACAGCAGGTTCACCCGGCGGTTGGTAGCAATCTGGGGGCTGCGCTTCAGCCACTTAAAGCTCGTCACGTCGGGCTGGGCGCACAGGATGGCCGTCACGACCGAGCCCAGGGCCGTCACGAGCAGAATGCCCATGGGCACGCCCAGAATCGGGTTTTTGGCAAACAAAGAGCCCAGCGCCGCCGTCTTGCCCATCTTGGCCCCGGCGTAGGTGATAATCACCGACATGAGCACCGCATTGAGCGAAATCATCATGTTGGCTTTCTTGTCGGCCATATCGGACAGCTTCATGTGGTTGCTGTACATGGTCCGAAACATGGTTTCGATGCCCCGCTTGGGCTCGGCGAAGGTGCCGGTGCTTTCCTCTTCTTTCTTCTTGACCTTCTTCTCAGTCTTCTTTAGCAGCTTGCGCTGCTGCTTGATGTTGTCCTTGAACTGGTCCTTGTAGCGGTCCTTGGCCGCGTCGGTATGAAACTTGGCCGCAAGCAGGAAGTTGAGCTGAGTTTCGGCCCACTCGGTGTTGGAGTAGCACTTGCCCAGCATGGTTTCCCACTCGGCCCGCAGCAGCTCGGCATTCGAGAAAAAGTCTTCCCGACCCATGCTGCTCATGTCGGCGTCCACCATCAGCTCCTGCAGCTCGGTTTCGGCGGCCTCGTCGCGGTGGGTGGCCCGGATAACGTCCTTGATAACGGCAATCCGGTCGGCGGGGTAACCCTGCTCGGTCAGCCATTGCTGGGCCATTTCCATGCTGCGGTACTCGTGCCCGTCGTAGACTTCGGTGTAGCCGGTATCGTGAAACCAGGCCGCCAGCACCAGCGCCTCCAGGTCGGCGTCGCCGAGCTGACTGGCTTCGCCCAGGGCCTTGGCTTCCTTGACCACGGCCGCCGTGTGCTTCAGCGAGTGGTACACCAGTTGGCGCGGCAATTTCTCCTCGAAAAGGGCCGTGACGTAGGATTTGGCCTTTTTCAGGATTTCGGCTTTCGCCGGCTTCATCGTTTCGATTGTTTCCATGCAGGGGAAAAAGAATGCGGGACAGCGGCAGCACCGCCCCCCTAACCGCCTTAGAACGCGAATCTGATGCGGAGGTTTTTCTTGGCCCAATGTCGGGCTAAGCCCAACCGCAGCCCAACCGTCTGCGTACGGACCGGTCAACGTCCTCCGCGCCTGTGCGTATTGCTAAGTTTACGTCATTTTTCGCAACTGCGCGTCCCGCCGCGAGGGCCCTCATGTACTGCCGATCCGCTTTTTCCCCGTTCCCCGCTTCCATATGAGAAGACATTTCCTGTTCTGCTGCCTGCTGTTGTGGGGTAGTCTGAATACCGCCCTTGCCCAGAAGACCCAGACGCCTCACCCCACCCGGCCCAACTACCACCACGGGGGAGAAAACTGGGAAAGCAAGACCCCACCCGACAGCTCCCGCATCCGCTATTCCATCTTCCTGATTGGCGACGTGGGCAAGCCCGCGCCCAAGGCCGACGGCGGCGAGCCTTCGCTCAACTTTCTGCACCAGCAGATTGTGAAGGCCGGCGCCAAGAGCACCACCATCTACCTCGGCGACAATATCTACGAGTACGGTATGCCCCGCGAGGGCGCCTACGACCGCAAGGCGTCGGAGGAGCGCATGATTGGGCAGCTCGACGCCCTGCGCGGCTACGCCGGCGAGAAGTACATGATTCCCGGCAACCACGACTGGAAGCAGGGCCTCAGCGGCGGCGTGGAGCAGGTCAACCGGGAGCAGGCCTTCGTGGAAAACTTCCTGACGTCTGATTCGGCCTCCTTCGCCTACACCGGCGACTTTTTCATCCCGCGCAACGCCTGCCCCGGCCCGTTTGAGGTGCGCGTGCAGGACGACGTGGTGATGATTGCCGTGAACTCGCAGTGGTTTCTGCAAACCAACGGGGAGCGGCCCTACGGCTCGAACAGCGGCTGCGGCGTGGCCAACGAAACCGACTTCTTTACCCAGCTCGAAGACATCATTCAGCGCAACGCCGGCAAGAACATCATGGTGGTAGCTCACCACCCGATTTACTCCGACGGCATCCACGGCGGCTACTTCACCCTGGCCGACCACTTTTTCCCGCTGTCCATTGTCTATAAATACGCCTTTTTGCCCCTGCCCTTTATCGGGTCCATCTACCCGTTTGCCCGTAAGTACGGCGGGGTAAGCCAGGACATTGCCCACCCCCAGTACCAGGCCTACAAAAAGGGGCTGGAGGAGATTTTCAACAAGTACCCGAACCTCATCTACGCCTCGGGCCACGAACACAACCTGCAATACTTCAAGGTCAACTCCTGGCACCAGATCATCAGCGGCTCGGGCTGCAAAACCCAGCACGTGCGCGCCGGCAGCGGGGCTAAGTCCATGTTCTCGGACAAGGAAAAGGGCTGGTCCCGGGTAAATTACTACGACAACGGCGAGGTCTGGACCGAGTTCTGGATTCCCAACGACAAGGGCGAAAGCGGCCGCCTCGTGTTTCGTACCCCGCTCTACGCCAAGCAGACGGCCGCCGTGGTGCAGAAGCTGGAAACTAAGCAGGTGAAGCGTCCCAACTTCCGCGACAGCACCATCACGCTGGCCGTGAAGCCCGAGTACAACGACCACGGCAAGTTTCACAACTTCCTGTTCGGGGAGCACTACCGCAAGGAGTGGGCCACGCCGGTCAAGTTCAACGTGCTTGACATGGCTACCGAGCAGGGCGGCCTGGAAGCCTACAAGATTGGCGGCGGTAAGCAGACGGCCTCGCTGAAGGTGCGTAACGAAGCCGGCCGCCTGTTCACCATTCGCGGCATCAACAAGGACCCCGGCGCGGTGCTGCCCGAGGCCCTGCGCGAAGGTGCCGCGGCCGACATCCTGCAGGACCAGATTTCGGCCCAGCACCCCTACGCTTCCTTCGCCATTCCGCCCCTGGCCGATGCGGCCAAGATTCTGCACACCAACCCCAAGCCCGTGTACGTGCCCCAGGACCCGCTGCTGGGCCAGTACCTGGAGCGCTTCTCCAACACGCCCGCCGGCTTCGAGGAAGACGCCAAGGATGACCAGAGCAACGTGGCCTCGCTGGGCAATGCCACCAACCTGGTCGGCACCGACAAGGTGCTCGAGCGCCTGCAGGACGACAACGACAACCGCGTCAACGAAAAAGCTTTTGCCCGCTCCCGCCTCTTCGACATGTGGATTGGCGACTGGGACCGGCACGAGGACCAGTGGCGCTGGGCCGAGAAAAAAGACAAGGACGGGGACCGGAAATTCACCGGCGTACCCGAAGACCGCGACATTGCCTTCTTCAAAGGCGACGGGCTGCTGCCCTACCTGGCCTCGCGCAAGTTTGCGGTGCGCAACTTCCAGAACTTCGGCTACGACTACGCCGACTACAAGGGCCTGAACCTGACCGCGCTTTCCAACGACCGGGCTTTCCTGGCTTCCGTAACGAAGGAGGACTGGGTGAAGATTGCCGAAGACATGAAGCGCGACCTGACCGACCAGGTGATTGAGCAGGCATTCCAGACCCGCTGGTCGAAGGAAATCTACGCCCTGCACGGGGCCGAAATCGTGGCCAAGCTTAAGAGCCGCCGCGACCTGCTGCCCCAGCTGGCCGGCGACTACTACAGCACCCTCAACCGCATTGCCGAGGTGAAGGGCAGCAAGAAGCGCGAGAAGTTTGTGGTGACCCGCCTGGATGGCGGCAAAACCCGGGTGCAGGTCAACAAGATCAACAAGGAAGGCAAGGTCAGCAAGGAGCTGTTCGACAAGACTTTTGACAAGCAAACCAAGGAAATCCGCCTCTACGGCTTTGCCGGCCAAGACACCTACAAGGTTACGGGCCAATCCAACGGCGGCTCCATCGTGCGCATCATTGCCGGCACCGACCGGGACTCCATCGTGGACGACTCCCGGGTGGGGGGCCTGTTCCGGCACAAAACCCAGGTCTACGACGGCGACTCGGGCAACGTGATTGTGCCCGGCAAGGAAACCCGCCTGCGCCTAGAACCCGGCATCGACGTGAACCGCTACGATGTGCACCCGCGCGGCAACCGCGGCGACTATAACCTCAACTACTTCGGCCCGGCCGCTTACTTTGGCTACAACATCGACGACGGCATCTTCGTGGGCGGGGGCGTCACGTACCGCACCTACGCCTTCCGCAAGACGCCCTTCGCCACCCAGCAAACCCTGGCGGCCAACTACGCCCCGGCCCGGGAGGCCTACAACGTGCGCTACACCGGCAAGTTCACCGAGGTCTTTGGCAAGTTCAACCTCAACGTGAACAGCCAGCTCTACGGCCCGCAGCTGCTCTACAACTTCTTCGGCATTGGCAACGACACGAAGAACTTTGCCCAGAAAAACGACCGGGACAACGTGACCAACCGCACGGTGACCAACTCCTACCGGATCCGGTTTTCGCGCTTCTACGTGTCGCCGACCCTGGAGCGCGACATCTTCAGCTTCCTCAAGGCCGGCTTCGGACCGCAGTACGACCAGTTCCGCGTCGACCGGGACCAGATTGGCAGCGTCATCAAAGATAGCCTGAACGCCACGGGCGGGCTGGAAAACCGCCGCTTCGGCATTCGCGCTTCCGACTTCGGGATGAACCGCTACCTCGGCGGCCGGGTGTACTTCAACATCGACGCGGCCAGCTCCCCGATCAACCCGCGCATCGGTATCCGCTGGTACAACGAGGCTCAGTACAACTACCAGCTCAACGGCGAAAAGCTGAACTACGGCAACCTGAGCTCCGAAATTCGCTTCTACCTGAGTCCTAACGTCCCCTTCCAGCTCACCTGGGCCGGCCGCCTCGGCGCCAGCCGCGCCCTCGGCGACTACCGCTTCTACCAGGCCAACACCCTGGGCGGCACCACCAACCTGCGCGGCTACCGTCGCACCCGCTACTCGGGCCGCAGCTCGACCTACGCCAACGCGGAAGTGCGCCTGCAGCTGTTCACCTTCAATGCCTACCTCGTGCCCGGCAAATTCGGTATCCTGGGCCTGGCCGACGCGGCCCGCGTGTACTCGTCGAACGACGTGACCACCGGCCTCAAGGCTTTCCACACCGCCGTCGGTGGGGGCGTCTGGGTCGACGTGCTCAAGCAGGCCGTCATCAACGCCACCTACTCGGTCGGGGAAGAAAAGCTCGTCTTCGTCGGCTTCGATTTCCTGTTCTAGGTGGTTTAATGCGTTAGTGAGTAAGGGCGCTGGTGGCCAAATAAGCGAAGCTTACAACGTCCCGCTCTTTTTTCGCAGAAAGCCCCGGCGTAGGCCTACGCCGGGGCTTTCTGTTGCCCGCCGGCCCGTGCCCGGGCCCCGGCGTTTCATCCCTTCGCCATTTCACAATTTCACCATCTCACTACTTCACCGCTGCGGCTATCCTTTTTTTCGGATTCCCGTTTAGCCCATCATCACCTCCTTTCCTTCGCTCTGCTTCTTTCCAACCACATGATGCTGACCTTTTCTCCCTTCCGCCTCCCGGCCCGGTCTGCTGTCCGCCTCGTGCTGACCGGCCTGACCGGCCTGTCCCTGCACGTGGCCGCTACGGCCCAGGTGACGCCGACTACGCCGGTGTATCCGCCGCCCGCGCCCCTGCCCGGCGACACGGCCCGCGCCGACCAAGTGGGCCGGAGCCAGGAGTTTGCCACGCCTTCGGTGGTGGGGCAGGGGCCGAGCAAGGGCCTCGTGTTTCACCTTGAAAGCCTGTCGGACTTCGCCGTGAAAAGCAAGCTCAACGACCAGACACCTTCCAAGGACGTGAGCACCACGGTCACCAAAAACCGCCGGGCCTTCATCAAAGCCTACGCCCCGCTCTGGAACCATCCTCACCTGAAGGTGATTCTGGGCGTCAACTACGACCGGGAGGAGTTCCAGTTCAAAGACCCCAGCCAGTCGGTGTTCTACCAAAACCTGGAAGACAAGGGCCTCAAGGTCATCGGGACCCAACTGGCCGTTATCCGGCCCATCGACGAGGTGCACTGGTTTATTGCCCGCGTGAAGGGAGAGCTCAACGGCGACTACACGTCCTCGGAGCTCAACGTGAAGGACTACCTCAAAACCCAGGCTGAGTTTATCTACGGCTGGAAGCGTAGCCCCACTTTCAGCTGGGGCGTGGGCGGTCAGCTGGGCTACACTTTCGGGCGCCAGAGCATCTACCCCGTCATTCTCTACAACCGCACGTTCAACCAGCACTGGGGCGTGGAAGCGCTGTTTCCAGCGCGTGTATCGGTGCGGCGCAACCTGAACCCGCGCACCCTGCTCTTCGGCGGCTACACCGTGGATGGCATGAACTACAACATCAAGCTGCGCCAGCCCCTGGCCAACGGCCTGCAAACCCTGATTGTGCGCGAAACCGAGGTCAAGGCCCGTCTGCGCTTGGAACGCGAGATTTACGACTTCCTCTGGTTTGGCCTCGAGGGTGGCTACCGCTACAACTATTCCTTCAATAGTCTCGATCAGGCCGGCAACGAGGCCAAGGGTGGCCTGTTTGGCCCTTCCCGGCCCAAAATCATCGACAACACCCTGGGCGGCGCACCCTACGCCAGCTTGGAAGTGTTTTTGGTGCCCCCGCGCAAGTTCCTGAAGAAAACGGCCAGCAAGTAGCTTGCGCCCAAATCGTTAAAATCAGAAAGGCCCTCTCCAACAACGGAGAGGGCCTTTTTTCTTGCTTATGAGTGCAGCTTAGTGAGGTTTGGGAGCCGGAGTCCGGCGGCGCTTACCGAGCTTTTTGAGGTACTCGTAGGTCTCGAACTGGGCGCGCACCTGCTGCTCGGCAGCCTCGTCCTGGCCGAGGTAGTTGTTCTGCCAGTCCCGCGACTTCACGTTGTCTTGGCGCTGCAAGTCGAGCAGGTGGCGGACTTCGGCCCGCAGTTCGGGATTCAGAATCGGGAAGGCTACCTCCACGCGGCGGTCCAGGTTGCGGGCCATCCAGTCGGAGGAGGCCACGTACACTTTCTCGTCGCCGTCGTTGCCAAACACGTACACCCGGGCGTGCTCGAGGTAGCGGTCTACCATCCCGCGCTGCTGGATGTTGGCGCTCTGCCCCTCCAGACCCGGAATCAGGCAGGAGATGCCCCGGATCAGCAGCTCCACCCGCACGCCGGCCTGGCTGGCTTCGTAAAGCTTCAGGATCATGCGCTCATCCTGCAGGGCGTTGAGCTTGAGGATAATGTAGGCGTCCTTGCCATGCTTGGCCAGCTTGATTTCCCGGTCGATGAGGGCGTTGAGCTTTTCGCGCAGCTCGAAAGGCGCCACCAGCAGGTGCTCGAAGCCGGTTTTGGGCTGCCGGTCGTGGAAGTAGCGGAACACCTCGGCCGCTTCCCGGGTCAGGCGCGGGTCACTGGTAAACAGGCCGTGGTCGGCGTAGATGTGGCTGGTGACCTCGTTGAAGTTGCCGGTGCTGAAGTAGGCGTAGAGGCGGTTCTGCTCGTCCTCGGTGCGGGTGATGAGCAGCAGCTTGCTGTGCACCTTGAGCTCGGGAATGCCGAAGATGACGTTGGCGCCGGCCTTTTGCAGCTTCTCGGCCCAAAACATGTTCGACTCCTCGTCGAAGCGGGCCTTGAGCTCCACAACGACCGTCACCTGCTTGCCGTTTTTGACGGCTTTCAGCAGGGCCTTGGCCACTTCACTCTTGGCGGCCACCCGGTAGAGCGTGATGTTGATGCTGGTCACCTGGGCGTCGGTAGCGGCCTCGGTGATAAAGCGCGTCACGTAATCGAACGACTGGTAGGGCAGGTGCAGCAGGTGGTCGCGCTCGGCAATGGCGGCCAGCATCTTGCCGCCGGTGCGGGGCAGGGTGGGGTGGGGCAGGGGCGGCTGCTCCGGGTACTGCAGCTCGGTCAGGCCCAGAGTCGGAAAGCCGAAGAAGTCGCGGAAGTTGTGGTAGCGGCTGCCTTCCACCAGCTCGTCCTTGCCGATGCCGGTTTTCTGCATCACCATCTTCAGCACGGCCTTGGGCACGCCGGGGTCGTAGAGCAGGCGGGCGGGGTAGCCGGTTTCGCGCTTCTGCAGGCTGCTCTTGATTTTGGCCATCATGTTGCCCGACACTTCCTCCTGAATGTCTAGCTCCGCGTCGCGGGACAGCTTCAGCGCGTGCACTTCTACTTTGGCGTACTTCGGAAACAGGTCGTGGGCGCAGCAGCGAATCACGTCGTCGAGAAACATCACGTAGTGCTCTTCGCCCTGAGTAGGCAACTGCACGAAACGGCCACCGTGGCGCTTGGTGGGCAGCTCCATCACCACCACCCGCTCCTTGTCGTCGTGCTTTTTCTGCTTGACGGGCGCGGAGAGGTAAAAGGTCAGGTACACGGTCTGGTCCTTGAGAAACAGGTGGTGCAGGTTCTCGTCCAGAATCACGGGGGACAGCAAATCCTGCACCTTTTCCCGGAAGTAGTCGTGTACCCAGGTGCGCTGCTCCTCGCTCAGGTCGTGCTCGGCCACGAGGTGAATGTGCTGGCGCTGGAGCTCGGGCATGATGCCCTCGCGGAAGGTTTCGCCAAACTCCTGCTGCTGCCGGCCCACTTCGTCGAGCAGATTTTTGAGCTGCTCGCCCGGGTCTTCGCCCAGCTTGGCCCGGGTTTTTTTCTTGAGCTTAACCAGGCGGCGCAGCGTAGCCACGCGCACCTTGAAGTACTCGTCTAGGTTAGAGGAGAAAATAGCCAGGAACTTCACCCGTTCCAGCAGCGGCACCGCCGGATTTTGTGCTTCCTGCAAGACGCGGCGGTTGAAGGTCAGCCAGCTAAGCTCGCGGTTGAGCAGCACGGGGTGGTGTTTCTTGGTTGAGTCCATGAGCGGGGAAGTATGAATTATGAGCTCTGAAGCATGAATTGGTGCTGACGAAGGCAGCGCTTCTGCTACCGACCGTCAGGAATTCGTGATTCAGAAGTTATAACTCTCAATTGTTTTTGGGGTAATCGTAGAAGTAGAATTCGGCGTTGGCGCGGTCCAACTCGCTCCACTGCTCGGTGTTGAACTTCAGGCACACGATGGCCGCCGTGGGCAGCTCGGGCATCTGGTTGGGCGAGAGCAGGTTCACGAAGTCGGTTAGCGTGTTGTTGTGGCCCACCAACAGCACGGAGCTGGCCGAGTCGGGCAGGTGCCGCACGATGTCGAGCAAATCGGGTACTTCGGCCCCGTAGATGCGCTCCACCACCTCAATCTGGTCGTGGGGGTAGTTGATTTCCTTGGCTACGAGCGTGGCTGTGCTCAGCGCCCGCACAGCCGGGGAGCTGACCAGCAGATCGAGGGTAATGTTGCGGTTGGCCAGGGCCTGGCCCATGTGGGGAGCATCGTCGCGGCCGCGGTTGTTCAAGGGGCGTTCCTGGTCGTTGAGGTCGTCAAAATCCCAGCTGGATTTGGCATGGCGCATCAGATACAGGGTTTTCATACGGTGGAGCTGCTAGGTGGGATTCGCCTCTTTACTACGCGCTTCCCGAAATGGTTATTAAGAATTGACAACGGGCTGCAAACTGGGCATAAATGCGAAAAGACCCGCCGGTACCGGCGGGTCTTTTCTGGGGATGAGCAGCCGCCGCCGTAGCGCGTAAGGTGAAAGCCCGGCTACGGCTGCTCAAGGGCAGAACTACTGCTTCACGAAGCGCTGGTGCGAAACCTGGTCGCCATTCGAGATGGTCAGCATGTACACGCCTTTGGCCAGCGAAGCCACATTGAGCTGGCTGCCTTCGAGGCGGATATTCTTCATTTCGGTGCCGCGTACGTCGTACACCTGCACTGACATAGCGTTGCCCATCCGGTCGGCGGGAACTACCACGTTCAGCAGGTCGGTAGCAGGGTTCGGATACACGCCGTACTCGGCGCTGCCGCCCAGGCGGGAAGCCGAAGCCGTTACCTTGGCCGTGCCGCCGGTGATGTTGACGGTGTAGTCTTCCGTTTCGCCGTAGCTGTACGAGCCGCAGCTGGTAGTAGCCGAAGCGTCGCTCATTACCACGCGCATGCGGGTGGCGCCGTTTTTGGCGGTGGTGGGCACCGTGAAGCTGCCCGTGCGGGTCGTAGCGGCTGAGCTGGCGGCCGCGTTAACTACCAGTTCGCCGGCGTCGGTGAATACGCCGTTCTGGTTGTAGTCGATGTAAACTTTGAAGTACTCCGAGTAGGCCGTGCCCGCGAAGCCAGCCGAGAAGCTGATGGTCTGGGCCGAGCCGGCAGCCAGCGACGTGCTGGAAGCGGTGCCGTTGTAGTAGCCGGCGTCAGCACCCGAGGTGCGGGCAATGCTGCCCAGGCCCACGTAGTCGATGTATTCGTAGGCTACGCTGGTGCCTTTCGAAGCGCAGTAGGTAACGGTACCGCCACCACCGCCGCTCGGAGCCTGGCCACCAACCGAAGTCAGCAGGCCCACGCGGGCGCCGCCCGTGGCAAACAGCGCGTTCATCCGCGACGACTGGCCAGTAGAGAACATATACATGGCCGCATCATCCACGTAGTCCATGTAGTTCATGAACATGTCGCTGGTGTTCGAGCAGGAAGGGTTGGGGTAAGAAGGCGTACCGTAGTTCTCGTCGGCCTGGTTGGGCGTATCCGATACGTTGTCGGTGCCAGTGCAGGCCGTTCCGTCGTCGCCCCAGATGTGGTTCAGGTTCAGCCAGTGGCCTACTTCGTGGGTAGCCGTGCGGCCCAGGTTGAAGGGCGCCGACGACGAGCCGCCCTTACCGAAGGCCGAGCTCAGAATAACCACGCCGTCGGTAGCCGCGGCGCCGCCGGGGAACTGGGCGTAGCCCAGCACGCCACCCGACAGGTTGCACACCCACAGGTTCAGGTACTTAGCCGAGTTCCAGGCGTCGAGGCCGCCGGTGCTGGCTTTCTTCATGGCATCGTTGGTGCCCCAGGAAGTCGTGGTGGTCGACTTGCGCTCAATGCCGGTGGTAGCAGCGCCGGTGGGCGTCTGCTTGGCCAGCACGAACTGCACGCCCACGTTGGCTACGAGCCCAGCGAAAGCCGACGGCGTCTTGGTGTAGTCCGCGTTGGTTTTGCTGTAGTCCTGGTTCAGCACGTCAATCTGCGACTGAATCTGGGCGTCCGAAATGTTCTGGGCCGTCGTGTTGTAAAGCACGTGCACGACTACCGGAATGGTCACGACAGCGGAGGTCCGGTTGGCCGTGGGGTTAGCCGTGAAGTTCTGGGTCTGGGCTTCAATAGCCGCGCGCCGGATGGCCATAGTTGGATCTGCTGCCATCTGGGCCGCCAACGACTCCATGGTAGCGCACTGCCGGCCTTTCAGGGGCGTGGTGCCAGCGGGGGTGGCGCGCTGGTCTTGCGCCTGAGCGTTGAGGCCCAAACCCAGGCAAGCCAGGGCAAGTGCGTAAGAAGTTTTCTTCATGTGAAAAGGGTTGGTTTGGTTGGAAAAGGGGGGATTGGGAGCCCAATGTAGAGAATATCCGCCAGCCCACAATTGATTTCACTGCAAGTATTTATAAAATATTGGCCAAACTTTTTTAAATAAGTGACGTAACGCGCGTTTTTATTGAAAATATGGCAAGAAAAGTTGGTTTGCCCGGACTTGGTACTTTGCCGGGTTGGCGGCTCCGCGCATAAAAAAAGCCTGCCCCAAAGGGCAGGCTTTTTCAGTACTCCAGCCGGAGCGGGTAGCTCCGGCCGCGGGTTAGTTTTTCTGGAACTGCTGACGCACGGTTTTCTCCCCGTTGGAAATGGTCATCTGGTAGAGACCTTGGGGCAGCTGCGACACATTTACCTGGCCTTGGCCATTGTAGGAAGCCTGCTTCATTTCGTAGCCGCGCAGGTCGTACACGGTCACGTTCCATACGCTGGCACCGATGTTCTGGGGCAGCGTCAGGTTCAGCACGTTGCTGGCGGGGTTGGGATACATGGCCACTTCCGAAGCGGAGCCCAGCGAGGCCAGGGTTGCGCGGGGAGCCGTGCCACCGAGCGAGGTGAGCAGGCCAGCCCGAGCGCCACCAGCGGCAAACAGCGCGTTCATGCGCGTCGACTGGCCCGTGGAGAACATGTACATGCAGGCGTCATCCACGTAGTCCATGTAGTTCATGCTCATGTCGCCCTGGTTCGAGCAGGTCACGTGCGGATAAGCGGGGCAGCCGTAGTTCGAGGTTTGCTGGGTTGGCGTGTCCGACACCAGGTCGTTGCCGCAGGAAGCATCCCCCCAGATGTGGCGTAGATTCAGCCAGTGGCCCACTTCGTGGGTGGCCGTGCGGCCCAGATCGTAGGGCGAGGAGTACACGCCGGGAGCCTTGGCCTTGCTGCCGAAAGCCGAGTACAGAATAACGACGCCGTCGGTGCTGGCCGAGCCGCCGGGGAACTGGGCGTAGCCCAGCAGGCCCTGGCCCAGGTTGCAGGCCCACAGGTTCAGGTAGTTGGTGGCATCCCAGGCGTTGGCACCGCCGCGCTTGGCGTTTTTCACGGCGTCGTTGCTGCTCCAGGAAGAGGTTCTGGTTTGCACCCGGTCAATGCCGTTGGTGGCAGCACCGGTTGGGGTGCGCTTGGCCAGTACAAACTGCACGTTGGCGTCGGCGGCGAGGCCGGCAAAGGCGGCGGGTACTTTGGTGCGGTCGGCGTTCAGGTTGCGGAAGTCCTCGTTGAGCACGTCAATCTGGGACTGCACCTGGGCGTCGGAAATATTCTGGGCGGCGGTGTTGTACACCACGTGCACGACTACCGGGATAACCACCGTGGCGCCGATGCGGTGAGCGGCGGGGCTGGCCTCAAACTGGCGGGTCTGGTTTTCGATGGTGCTCATGCGCTGGGCCAGGGCCGGATCAGCGGCCAACTGGGCCTGCAATACGTCCATGGTCGCGCACTGTTTGCCTTTCAGGGCCGAGTTGCCGTTATCGGAAGAAGCCATGCGCAGGTCCTGAGCCTGAACCGAGAAAGTGCCGAGCCCAAGGCAGGCGGCAAGAGCGTAAAAAGTTGTCTTCATACGAAACTTGATTGTGAAATTGGTGAGTGAGGGTGATAAGGAAAACTAAGTATTTTGTTGCGTTATTCACAATAATGCCGGAATTATATTGCGATTGTATTAATTGTTGCAGCGCTTCAGTAAGAATAGTATCAGCACAAAAAAGCCCCGCCGGCCGGTAAGAACGGCCAACGGGGCTTTGCATAAAGGGCAATAGAGCTTACTCTGCTTCGTAGAACTCGCCGACGCCCTGATTGGGGTAGCGCTGCCGGTGCAGGGCCGCCACGTGGCGCACCAGCAAAGCCCGCAGCTCATCGATGTTCTGCCGCTCCTGGGCCGAGATGAAAATCACCGGGTCGTGCATCTTGGCCATGTAGGTGGCCTGCAACTGCTCCAGGGAAGGGCGGGGAATTTCGTCCTCGTCGGGGTTCATGCCCTCGAACTCGTGCTTTTTCAACGCCTGAGAGTCAAGCTCGTACTGGTCAATCTTGTTGAAGACCAGCAGCATGGGCTTGTCGGCCGCGTTGATGTCCTTGAGCGTGTCGTTGACGACGGCAATGTGCTCCTCGAAGGACGGGTGGGAAATATCCACGACGTGCACCAGCAGGTCGGCCTCCCGAATTTCGTCCAGGGTGCTCTTAAAGCTTTCGATCAGGCGGGTGGGCAGCTTGCGGATAAAGCCGACGGTGTCGGAAAGCAGGAAGGGCACGTTTTCGAGCACCACCTTGCGCACCGTGGAGTCGACGGTGGCGAAGAGCTTGTTTTCAGCAAACACATCGGAGCGGCTCAGCAGGTTCATAATCGTGCTTTTACCCACGTTGGTGTAGCCCACCAGCGCGACGCGAATCACGCCCCCGCGCGACTTACGCTGGGTGTGGCTCTGCTTGTCGAAGTCCTTGAGCTTTTCCTTCAGAAAGTCGATTCGCTCCCGCACCACCCGGCGGTCGGTTTCGATTTCGGTTTCCCCTGGGCCGCGCTGGCTCACGCCGCCCCCGCGCTGCTTGTCCAAGTGAGTCCAGAGGCCGGTCAGGCGGGGCAGCAGGTACTGGTACTGGGCCAGCTCGACCTGGGTGCGGGCCGTGGCTGACTTGGCCCGGCGGGCAAAGATGTCGATGATGAGCAGGCTGCGGTCCACGATTTTGACCTTGAGCTCGGCCTCCAGGTTACGCAGCTGGGAGGGGGAAAGCTCATCGTCGAAGATGACCATGCTGATGCGGGCGTGGTTCACGTAGGCCTTGATTTCGGCCAGCTTGCCCTCGCCCACGAAAGTGCGGATGTCGGGCTTGTCGAGGCGCTGTACGAAGCGTTTGGTGACCTGAGCCCCGGCCGTTTCGGCCAGAAACTCCAGCTCGTCGAGGTATTCGCGGGTCTGGGCCTCGGGGGCGCGCTTGTCGGGCACGGCCACCAGCACGGCCGTTTCCTGGCCCTGGGAGGTGTCGTAAGTGCCCAGGTTGGGGTCGCGCTTGGGGCCGGTGGTGGGGGCATCGGTGCTGTGATGCCGAGTGCTATTGGTGGGGTTCCAGCTGTGGGAATTGCCTTTTTTAGCCATGGAGGTCAAATGAAAAGAGAAGGCCGCCCCGGGGGTGGGGCAGTCAGAAAATGGGGCCTAGCGCAGCGTCAGGGAGTACGCCACCACTTGGTCGATTTCGGCCGGCGTGAGCTGGGCCTTAAACGAAGGCATCAGGCCCAGGCCGTTGGTAACCATGTACACGCGCCCCGTGGCATTGAGGTTGCTTTTGGTCAGGTCGTGGGCGCCATTGAGGCCTTTTTTGCCGTCGGGGCCGTGGCAAACGGCGCAGCGCTGGATGAAAATGGCCTGGCCGGCGGCCAGCCCGGCCTCGGGCGACGCGGCCTCGACGGGGGCGTCGGCCGACTCGGGTGCGGGCGAGCTGCAGGCGCTACTGAACAGCAGCAGCGGCAAAATCAATCCCCCTCGAAGCCGCCCTGCAAGTAAAGGTGTACAAACTCTCATAGCACGAAGGTACGGACGGGGCAGTGGTGAAGGGGTGAGTTTGTAAAATGGTGGGTTCCCGTGCTGCTGGCGCGGATCTGCACCATGTGCGCCAACAGCACGACAACTCACTATTTCACAAGTTCACCATTTCACCACTTCCCCCGCCTACCTTTGCGGGCTCCGTTACCCCCGACTGCCCCATGCGCGTTGCCATTGTTATTAATACCTCCTGGAATATCTGGAATTTCCGGGGGAGCCTGGTGCGGGCCCTGCAGGCGGCCGGCCACGAAGTGCTGGCCATTGCGCCCCCCGACGACTACTCCGCCCGCCTCGAAACCGAGCTGGGCTGCCGCTACGTCCCGATTCTGATGGAGAACAAGGGCACCAATCCCGTCAAGGACGCCCTGCTCACCCGCCGCTTCTACGACATCTACCGGCGCGAAAAGCCCGACGTGGTGCTGCACTACACCATCAAGCCCAACATCTACGGCACGCTGGCGGCCAAGCTGGCGGGTATTCCGAGCGTGAACAACGTGTCGGGCCTGGGCACGGTATTTATCATCAAAAACTTTGTGAGCAAGGTGGCGCTGGGCCTCTACCGCTTCGCGTTCCAGTTTCCGCGGCGGGTGTTTTTCCAGAACGGCGACGACCGGCAGCTGTTTCTCGACCACGGCCTGCTCAAGCGCGACATCACCGACTTGCTCCCGGGCTCGGGCATCGACACGACCAAGTTTCAGCCCGCCCCCACCTTTGAGCGCCACCAGCCCTTCACCTTCCTGATGATTGCGCGGGTGCTCTACGAAAAGGGCGTGGAAGAATATTTTGAAGCTGCCCGCCGCGTGCGCGAAGCCGTGCCCGGCACCCGGGTGCAGCTGCTGGGCGGCATCGACGAGTCGGGCAACATTGGGGTGAAGCGGGCCGTGTTTGAGCAGTGGCTGCAGGCCGGCCACGTGGAGTACCTGGGCACGTCCGACAACGTGGCGGCCCATATCCGCCAAGCCGACTGCATCGTGCTGCCCTCGTACCGCGAAGGCACGCCCAAAACCCTGCTCGAAGCTGCCGCCATGGGCAAGCCCATCGTGACGACTGACGTGCCGGGCTGCCGCGAAACGGTGGTGGACGGCCAGAACGGGCTGCTCTGCCAGGTGCGCGACGCGGCTGACCTGGCCGCCAAGATGCTGCAGGTGCTCCGCCTCGACGATGCCCAGCTGGAGGCCATGGGCCGCGCCGGCCGGCAGCTGGCCGAAACAAAGTTCGACGAGCGGATTGTGCTCAACAAATACCTGCGCATCGTGGAGGAAATCGGGCCCCGGAAAGCCTAAGCTGAAAACCGGTTAACTTGCCGCTGCGTAGCTGGTTCAGCACGCCTTTTATTCTGATTGGTTAATGGAAATCAAGCATCATGCCCTGCCGGGCGTAGTGGAGTTCACGCCGCGCATCTTCGGAGATTCCCGCGGCGTATTTTTTGAGTCGTTCAGTGCCCGCATCATGGGCGAAGCCGGCGCCGTTGGCCCCTGGGTGCAGGACAATCAGTCCCGCTCGTCGCGGGGCGTGCTGCGGGGGCTGCACTTTCAGCGGCCGCCCCACGCCCAGGCCAAGCTGGCCCGCGTGGCCACCGGCCGGGTGCTCGACGTGGTCGTGGACCTGCGCCGCTCCTCACCCACCTACGGGCAGCACGTGGCCGTGGAGCTGGATTCGGAGAAGGGCAATATGCTCTACATTCCCGTCGGCTTTGCCCACGGTTTCGTGGCCCTGGAGGAAAACACCATCTTTCTCTACCGCTGCTCCGATTACTACCAGCCCAGCTCGGAAGGCGGCCTGCTCTGGAACGACCCCGCCCTGAACATCAACTGGGGCCTTACAGTCCAGCCCCTGGTGTCGGACAAAGACCTGATCCTGCCTACCTTCGACACGTTCGACACGCCGTTTGAGTAAGCTCAAGCAGGAATAAAGTAAAAACCAGAAAGCCGCCTGACTTCAGGCGGCTTTCTGGTTTTTCAGGGAGTTAAGAAAAGGCGGCGGACGGCTTACACCAGCGGCAGTACGCTTTCCAGGCCCATGCCCCGGGAGCCTTTAATTAGAATCTGGCGGCCCCGCAGCGGCTCGGTTTGCAGCCAGGCGGTGAGGTCGGCCTTGGTGGGGAAGTAGTGGGCGGCGGGGCAGGCCTGGGCGGCGTAGCGCATGTCGGCGCCGCAGAGCAGCACGGTGCCGAAGCCCTGGCTGGTCAGCAGTTCGCCCAGCGCCCGGTGCTCGGCAACGCTTTCCGGGCCCAGCTCAAACATGTCGCCGAGCACCACCACCTTCTCGGCAGCCGGGGACGGACGACTGGCAAAGCTGGCCAGCGCCGCCGCCATCGACGACGGGTTGGCGTTGTAGGCGTCCAGAATCACCTCGTTGTGGGCCGTGCGCACGAGCTGGGAGCGGTTGTTGGTGGGCGCGTAGGCGCTCAGGGCGGCGGCAATGTCGGCCGTGGCTACCTCGAAGTAGGCTCCCACGGCGGCGGCGGCGGCCAGGTTCAGAAAGTTGTAGCCGCCCGTAATCTGAGCCGTCACCTCGGTGCCGTCGAAGAGGCGCAGCACCACCTGCGGGGCAGCGCTGAGCAGCTCGGCCGGGTAGGTATCGGCGGGGCCGGGATACGTAACGCGCTGCCCGACCGGGGCCGCCAGGTCGGGCAGCCGCGGGTCGGCGGTGTTGACGAAGGCCGTGCCGCCGGTTTGGGCCAGGAAGCGGAACAGCTCACTTTTGCCTTTGGCAATGCCTTCCACGCCCCCAAAGCCCTCGAGGTGGGCCTTGCCGATGTTGGTAATCAGGCCGTGGGTGGGCTCGGCCAGCTGGCTGAGCAGCTCGATTTCCCCCTGGTGGTTGGCACCCATTTCCACAATGGCCATTTCATGCTCTTCGGCCCGGATGCTGAGCAGGGTCAGGGGCACGCCGATGTGGTTGTTGAGGTTGCCCTTGGTGTACTGCACCCGGAAGCGCCGGCTCAGCACCGCGTGCAGCAACTCCTTGGTCGTGGTTTTGCCGTTGGAGCCGGTGATGCCGATAACGGGCATGCGCAGCTGCTGGCGGTGATAGTGGGCCAGCTGCTGCAACGCCGCCAGTGGGTCGGGGGCGTAGGTGTAGCGGCTCGGGTCGGTGGCGGCCAGGGCCTCGTCGTCGACCACGGCGTGGCGGGCACCCTGGGCCAAAGCCTGGGGGGCAAAGTCGCGGCCCCGGAACGAGGGGCCGTTCAGGGCCACAAACAGCGTGTTGGCCTGGGGCTGCCGCGAGTCGGTGCTGACGGCGGAGCAGGTCAGGAACTGCGCGTAAAGGGCCGCTATTTCTTTCATGCTGATTCTACGTAACTTGGAACTTGATTATTAGAGCCCGAAAAAACATATCCTGCTGATGCTGCGTCGCTGTCTTTCCTTGTTGGTGTTGGGGCTGCCGCTGTGGTGGGCCACTGAAGTGCAGGCCCAGTCGAACCGCTTCGGCTTCGAATACCGCAACGTAGCAAAAGTAGTGCAAGGCACCGACACGCTGCGCCACGCCTGGGCCGGCGGGCTGAACTCGGCCCAGTTTTCCAGCCTCGACCTCAACGGCGACAACCTGGCCGACCTCTACGTCTTCGACCGCCTTTCGCGCCGGTCCATGACTTACCTGAACGCGCCCGCGCCCACCGGCGGGGGCCGCGTCTGGCAGTACGCGCCCGAGTACGAAGCCCTGTTTCCGGCCGACCTGCAAAACTGGGTGCTGCTGCGCGACTACGACTGCGACAACCGCCCGGACCTGTTTACGGCCAACGGCGTGGGCGGCAACATCCGCGTGTTTCGCAACGTGGCCGGCGCGGGCGGGCGGCCCGAGTTTCAGCTGGCTTCGCCCCAGCTGTCCTTTTACGACCCCAACCCGCCCGCCGGCAACGTGAACATCACCACCGGTGGCTTCAACCTGCCCGACATCCGGGACGTGAACGGGGATGGCAAGCTTGACATTCTCTGCCACGACTACAGCGGTAACTTCGACATTCGCCTGTTTCTGAACACGAGCTCCAGCTGCGGGGGCCTCACGTTTGGGCAGACCGACACCCGCTGGGGCGGTATCAGCACCTGTGGGGTATCGTGCACCTCGTTTGGGTTCGACAATGCCCAATGCCGCTCGGTGCTGAAGCCCGCCCACACCTCGGGCAACAACCTGCTCACCCTCGACCTCGACGGCGACGGGGACCTGGACATTCTCACCGGGCGCGACTACTGCACCGAGCTGACCAAGATTGTCAACCAGGGCACCAGCCAGGCGGCCCGCTTCACCAGCGCCGGCCTCGACCCCAACTACCCCCCGAACACCACCCCGGCGCACCTGGCCAACTTCCCCGCGCCCTACTACCTCGACGTAACCTTCGACGGCCGCCCCGACTTGGTGGTAGCCCCGAACGTGTTCGACAACCTCGACACGCTCGACACCCGCCAGACGGTGCTCCTGTATGAAAACGTGAGTTCCACGGCCGTGCCCAGCTTCCAGTACCGCCGCAACGACTTTTTGCAGCGCGACATGCTGGACCTGAGCGAAAAGGCCGCCCCGACGTTTGGCGACCTGGACGGCGACGGGCTCAAGGATATGCTGATCGGGGGCGTGAGCCGCAACACGCCCAACGGCTACTACCGGGCCTCACTGTCGTTTTACCGCAACGTGGGCACGGCCACCAAGCCCGTGTTCCGGCTCACCAACAGCAACTACCTGAACCTGGCTGGCGGGGGGCGGTCCTACGCCTCGCTGCGCCCCGTGCTGGTCGATTTGAACCGGGACGGCGCCCTGGATTTGGCTTTCAGCGGGTACTCCCAGGGCAGCGCTTTCAACTTCGTGGCCTACCTGCTCAACACGGCCCCGGCCAACCAGCCCGCGGGGTTTAACCTGGCCAATCTGGCCTACATCGACGGCATTCCCGCTCGTCCGCTTGATACGGCCACGTTTGCCGACCTCGACGGCGACGGCAACGTGGATCTGCTCATCGGCACCGACACCAACTCCCTGCCCGGCGGGTCGTTGCGCTACTACCGCAACAACGGCACGCTGCCGGTGCGCTCCGCTTTTGTGCTTGCCGATAACGACTACGGCCGGATTCGCAACTCCCTCAACCAGCGGCCTTACGCCCTGTCGCCGGCAGTGGCCGACTTCGACGGCGACGGAACCCTGGACCTGCTCACGATGGACGTGACCGGGGAGCTGCGCCTGTTTGCCGACATCCGCGCCCAGAATGGCATCTTCTCCGACCGCACCGATTTGCTTTACAACGGCGTGCTCGGGCAGTACCAGGAAACGAACCTGGGCAACAAGCTCAGCAACAGCTACGTGCTGGCCGCCGCCGACCTGAACGCGGACGGCGTGCCGGAAGTATTTGTCGGAACTGAGACCGGGGGCGTGGTGGCCTTCGGGGCCCGCAACAACCTGCTGCTCAAAACCCGGCCGGCGGCCGCTCTGGCCCTGGGGCTGAATGTGTACCCCAACCCGGCGGCCACCGCGGCTACCGTCGAAACCGCGGCGCCCGTGCGCCTGACCCTGCTCGACCTGACCGGCCGGCTGGTGCGCGCCGAGGCGGCCCTGGCCCGCACCCACCAGCTCGACCTGCGCGGGCTGGCGGCCGGCGTGTACGTGGTGCGCGCCGAAACCGCCGACGGCCGCGCCGGGGTGCAGCGCCTGGTGGTGCGCTGAGTCAGTATTAGCCCCAAAACAGCAAAGCCTCCCACGGTTGCGGGAGGCTTTGCTGTTTGAGCAGGCGTTGAATTCGGAGCTAGGGCCGGGTGCCGGAGTACACGGGTTCCCGCAGGTCGAAGGGGTCGGCATCCTGCAGGGCCGGAAACCGCTCCCGGAAGGCTTCCAGCTCGGCCCGCCGCAGGGTGCGGGTGATGCTGGTTTCCTGGTTGCCGACTTCCACCAGATACTCCCCGCGCATGTCGAGCAGGGCCGAGTCGCCGGCGTAGGCCAGGCTGTTGCCGTCGATGCCCACGCAGTTGACGCCCATCGTATAGGCCAGGTTTTCCATGGCCCGGGCCCGCAGCAGCGTCATCCAGGCCGTGCGGCGGGAGGCGGGCCAGTTGGCCACGTAGAGCAGCAAATCGTAGGGGTCCTGGGCCGAGTTGCGGCTCCAGACCGGGAAGCGCAGGTCGTAGCAGATCAGCGGGCAGATGCGCCAGCCGCGCCATTCCTCCACCAGTCGCTCAGTGCCCGCCGTGTACACGTCCACTTCCCCGGCCACGCCAAACAGGTGGCGCTTGTCGTAGTGGCTCATTGTGCCGTCGGGGCGCACCCAGAGCAGGCGGTTGAAGTAGTGGCCGTCTTCCTGAATAATGATGCTGCCCGTCACCACGGCCTGCCGCTCGGCCGCCACCCGCCGCATCCAGGCCGAGGTGGGGCCGTCCATCGGTTCAGCTAGCGCCGGGGCATCCATGCTGAAGCCGGTGGTAAACATCTCGGGCAGCACCAGCAGGTCCGTCGGGATGGAAATAGCGTTGATGTGACGCTCCAGCTCCGCCCGGTTAGCGGCCGGATCATGCCACTGCAGTGAGGCTTGAATAAAGGATACGGTTAAGTCAGACACGAGCGGGGCTACTTAGCAGGTGAAAAAGAATTTCCTGAATGTTAGGCAAAAAGAATGATAATCAGAAAATGAATAATGCTATAAAGTAAAACTACGTTCCCGCCCGCAGCCAAATAGCTGGTCAGGCCGGCAAAAGCATGTTTTTATTTACGCAGAGCAGCCGCCCCGGCCTACAGCTGGCGCAGCCGGTCGGCGGCAGCAATCAGGGTTTCGTCACGCTTGGCAAAGCAGAACCGCACCAGGCCGTGGTCCCGCCGGTCGTGGTAGAAGGCCGAAACCGGCACCACGGCCACGCCCGCTTCCCGGGTCAGGCGCTGGGCAAACGTGACGTCGTCTTCGGAGGAAATGCGGTGGTAGCGGGCCAGCTGAAAGTACGCACCCGGAGCGGGCAGCAGCTCGAAGCGGGTATGGTCGCGGAGCAGGCCGGCAAACAGGTCGCGCTTCTGCTGGTAAAATTCGGGCAGGCTGGTGTAAAGCTCGGGGTCGGGCAGCACGTCGGCCAGGGCGTGCTGGGTGGGCGTGCTCACGGCGAAGGTCACGAACTGGTGCACGCGGCGCACTTCGGCCGTCAGCAGGGGCGGGGCAATGCAGTAGCCGACTTTCCAGCCCGTGGCGTGGTAAGTTTTGCCAAACGACGAAAGCACAAAGCTGCGCTCGGCCAGGGCGGGCTCCTGCAACACGCTGCGGTGCTGCTGCCCGTCGAAGACCATGTGTTCATAGACCTCGTCGCTGAGCACGAGCGTGGGCGTGTTGTCCAGCAGCTGCCCCAGGGTGCGCAGATCGTCGGCGGTGAGCACGGCGCCGCTGGGGTTGTGGGGCGAGTTGAGCAACACCAGGCGGGTGCGGGGGGTGAGGGCGGCGGCCACTAGGTCCCAGTCGGGCCGAAAGTCGGGCAGGCGCAGGGGCACGTACACCGGCACGCCGCCCTGGAGCCGGATGGCCGGTCCGTAGAGGTCGTAGGCCGGCTCGAGCACCAGCACTTCGTCGCCGGGGCGCACCACGGCGGCCAGCACGGCGTACAAAGCCTCGGTGGCCCCGCTGGTGACGGTGATTTCCGAGTCCGGGTGCGGGGCGGGCACGCCGTAGAGCCGGGCCGTTTTCAGGCTGATCTGCTCCCGCAGCCGGGGCAGGCCGGGCATGGGCGCGTACTGCTGGTGGCCGGGCGTGGTGGCGTGGCGGGCCAGGGCTTCGCTGAGCACCCGGGGCGGGTCGTAGTCGGGAAAGCCCTGGGCTAGGTTGATGGCCCCGCACTCGGCCGCCAGCTGCGACATGACGGAGAAAATGCTGGTGCCCACGTCGGGCAGCTTGGACACAAGAGCGGGTAGGGACATCGACGAAAGCGCTAAGAATATGGGCCGGCGCGCCACCCCAGTTCAGAGCCGGCAGCTAGCGGACCGTAAACTACGGCTTGTCGGTCATTTGTGTATCCCAGCCCCCGGCTTTATCAGATGGAATACAGCAGCGGTTCGGCTGTGGAGGCTGGCAGCGGGGCGGCCGAAGTGAGGTGAATCCGGAACACGGTGCCCTCATTGACCACGCTCTGGACCTCCACGTGGCCGCCGTGACTTTGCACGATACGGTTGACTAGGTACAGTCCCATGCCCGAGCCGTCGACGTGGCTGTGGAAGCGGCGGAACATGGTGAAGAGCTGGGAGCCGTAGCGTTCCAAGTCAATGCCCACGCCGTTGTCCTGTACTACCAGCACCGGATGGCCCTCTTCCAGCTCACTGCGGAGCAGAATCCGGGGGCGGCGGGTGGGGGCGGCGTACTTAAGGGCGTTGCTGAGCAGGTTATACAGCACGCTCTGCAGGTTGGGGCGCACAAATTCCACCACCGGCACCTGCGTAAAATCCAGCGTCACCTCGGCCCGGATGGAGCTCAGGTGCTCCCCGATG
The DNA here is from genome assembly GCF_004167665.1 of Hymenobacter persicinus. Taxonomy (GTDB): domain Bacteria; phylum Bacteroidota; class Bacteroidia; order Cytophagales; family Hymenobacteraceae; genus Hymenobacter; species Hymenobacter persicinus. The sequence goes on from NZ_SEWE01000014.1 coordinate 41,560, forward strand.
CTGGCCAGCACCTCCCGCGCCAGCGGCTCCAGCAGCACGGTTTCGGGCGGCAGATTGTGGCGCAGCTTCTGCACCTGCACCAGTTCCGAGAGGTTGTGAATCGTGTCGTAGATCTGGTGCAGGGCCCGCTCAAACATGGCAATGAGCTTCACCGCGTCCGGGTCGCGGAAGTAGGCCGTGCGGGTCAGCTCCTCGAAGATGCCGGCCATGTTGTTGATGGGCTGCTTCAGGTCGTGGGAGGCAGTGTAGACGAAGTTGTCCAGGTCCTGGTTGGTGTGGGTAAGCGCCGCGTTCTGCTGCTCCAGGCGCTGTTGCACGGTCTTGAAGTCGTCGATGTCGGTGCTGGTGCCAAACCACTTCACGACGTGGCCCCCGGCGTCGCGCATGGGCCGGGCCCGGTGCAAAAACCACCGGTACTGCCCGTCGGCCCCGCGCCAGCGGCTTTCCTCCTGGTAGTCCTGACCCGAGCGGATGCTGGCATAGTACTGGGTTACCACCTTTTCGCGGTCTTCGGGAAAGACTACCGCCGTCCAGCCCTTCTGCTTGCTTTCCTCGGGGCTGAAGCCCGTGTAGTCCGACCAGCGCTGGTTGTAATAGTCGATGCGGCCGTCGGGGCGGGCGGTCCACACAATCTGCGGAATGCTTTCGGCCAGGAAGCGGAACTGCTCGTCGCGGCGGCGCACCTCGGCGTCGAGCTGGTCGGCGCGGCGGCGGGCCTGCACCCGTTCGGTAGCATCGGTGGCAAACAGCAGAATACCCTGCATCCGGCCGTCCTCGTCGTGCAGGGGCTGGTAGGTGAAGTCGAAGTAGCGCGTTGCCACGGGCTGGCCGGCCGCGTCGAGAATCGGAAACTCAACCTCGAGGGCGGAGTACGGCTGGCCGCTGGCGTACACGGCGTCGAGCAACGGCAGCAGACCGTCCGCCGCCAGCTCCGGCAACGACTCGGCCACGGGCTGCCCCACCCGGGCCCGGCCAGCCAGCAGTTGCTGCAGCTGCTCGTTAATGAAGCCCACCACGTGCGTGGGGCCAAACATGGTGATGATGTAAGCCGGCACGTTGCCGATAATGTTCTGCAGCTGCTCGTCTTTCTCCTGGAGTAGTTGCAGAGCCTGCCGCCGCTCGTGAATGTCGGTGTTGGTGCCCACCCAGTGCAGAATGTGGCCGTCGGCGTCGCGCAGGGCCTCAGCACGGGCCAGAAACCAGCGGTACTGCCCCTGCTGATTGCGCCAGCGGTGTTCGGCTTCGAAGCGGGTGCCGGTGGCCAGCGCGTGCTGCCAGCGGGCCGTGGTCGGGCCCAGGTCGTCGGGATGAATAAATTTCTCCCAGCCCCATTCCTGCAGCTCGGCGAAGGTGCCGCCGGTGAAGTCGTACCAGCGCTGGTTGTAGTAGATCACGCCGCCTTCCGCCCGCGACATCCAGGCCATCTGGGGCAGGGCTTCGAGCAAGTGGCGAAACTGCTCGTTGCTTTGCTGCAGGGCCTGCTCGGTCCGCTTCTGGGAGTCGATATTGGTAGCCGTGCCCACCCACTGCGTCACGGTGCCGTCGGGGGCCTGCACGGGTACGGAGCGGCTTAAAAACCAGCGGTATTCCCCAGTAGCCTGCTCGAGCAGCCGAATCTCCATTTCCACCGGCTCGGGTCGGAGCAGGGCGCCGCGGCGCTGCTCAAAGATGCGGGCAAAGTCGTCGGGGTGGGTCAGGTGCTGCCACTGCCAGTCGCGCGAGTCGGGCAGGGCGAGGCCCGTAAAGTGCTCCCAGTACGGGTTAACGTATTCGAGGTGACCCTCGGCGTCGGTAATCCAGATAAGCTGGTGCTGCACTTCGGCCAGCAACTGAAAGCGGGTGGCGCTCTGCTGGGCCAGCCGCTCGGCGGCCCGCTGCCGGGTCACGTCCTGCATGGCGCCCAGCAGGCGCACGGGCTGGCCTTGGCCGTCGCGCAGCACGTAGGCGCGGTCCACGACTTCAGCCCAGCTACCGTCGCCGCGCTCAAAGCGGTATTCGATGGTGAAAACCGTTTCCCGGGGCGAAGCCAGGGCGCGGGCCTGCTCGGCGTGCACCCGGGGCCGGTCGGCGGGGTGCAGCCGCTCGTGCCAGAAGTTCAGGGCCTGGCAGTCGGTTTCGGGCGGGAAGCCGAAGAGCGTTTTAAAGGCCGCGTTGCGCCACACGGTGTCGGTACGCGGGTCGTAGTCCCAGATGGCGTCGTGGGTGGCCTGGGCCAGCAGCCCGAAACCTTCCCGGTTGAGCGTGTCCTGCTGGCGGGCCAGCACCTCGTCCGTCACGTTCACCACCCGGCACAGCAGGTAGCGCAGCGTGTTGTGCGGGGTCAGCACGGGCCGCAGCTGTAGCTGCCAGTAGCTCGGCACGAGGCTGCCGTTGCTGCGGCGCAGGTTGTACTGCAAGCTGAGCGTGTGGCTGCGGGGCATGCGCACCACCTCGGCCAACGCTTCCTGCCAGGCGGGCAATGACACCAGCTCCGAGGCGGGGTGCTGTGCGAAAACAGTGAGGGCGGGCTGGCCGAGCAGTTCCCCGCGGGAAAGCTGTAGCAGGTGGCAGAGTCCCTCGTTGGCGGCCGCAATGCGCAGGTCCGGGCTTAGTACGAGGTGCGGGGCGAGCAGAGCCTCGAAGATAAGCTCAAAGTCAACGGCTTCAGCGGACATGCGGCATGAAAAAAACGAGGGGCTTCATTGCCGGATCAGACGACCGGAATTCGCGGACTGGCCGCTCTAACAAAGATAGGGGCTGGCGGCCCGTTGCCATGGGTTCAGCCGAAAAAAGGCTCCGCTCCCGCAGAAGCTGAGCCCTGACCCGGGTGGAGGGCCGCTATTCGGTCTTGAGCAGAGCAGGAAAAGCCTTACGGAACTTGGCCACCTTGGGTCCCGACACCGAGCGGATGTAGGAATCGTCGGGGTGGAGGCGGTAGTAGCCCTGGTGGTAGTCTTCGGCGGGCCAGAACCGGGTGAAGGGCACCACCTGGGTCACGATGGGGTCGGGGTAGTGCTTGGTGGAATTCACCCGCTGAATGGTGGCTTCGATGAGTTGCTTTTCCTCGGGGGTACGGTAGAAGGCAATGGAGCGGTACTGCGTGCCGGCGTCGGGGCCCTGGCGGTTGAGGGTCGTCGGGTCGTGGGCGCCTACGAAAAACACGTCCAGCAGCGTCTGGTAGCTGATCTGCTTGGGGTCGTAGTAAATTTCCACCGACTCGGCGTGGCCCGTGGCACCGCTGCCGACCTGCTCGTAGGTGGGGTTCAGCTCGGGGCCGCCGGCGTAGCCCGACACGACCTGCTTGACCCCGCGCAGTTCTTCGAAAATCTCTTCTTCGCACCAGAAGCAGCCCCCGGCGAAGGTGGCCACGGCCAGGCCGTCGAGGGAGGCGGGGGCACCGCCGGTGGTGGGCTGGCGGAAGGCGGCGGGCTCGGTGGCGGCCGCGGTTTCGTCGGTGGCTGGGGTGCGCTGGGTGCAGGCCGCTATGCTCAGCAGCAGGCCCAGCAGATACAAGGGAAACTGGAAGGTCTTCATCACGGCCTACATACGCGGTGGAGCTTGGGTGGGATGCCGTTTAGACCACGAAGCTCAAGCATTGTATCCAAATAAAAATGGGTGGAAATTTGCCCCCGCTACTTCTTTCCGTTCCGTCAGCCGCCCCACCCCATGCCCACCCACCTGCGCCGACCCGATGGCCACATTTTCCTGACCGTAGAGCGGGATCGGACCAACAACTGGATTTACGCGCACTGGACCGGCATTCAAACCCTGGCCACCATTCAGCAGGGCGGCCTGTTTTACGTCGACATGCTGCGCCAGGAGCCTTGCTCGCGCCTGCTCAACGACCACCGGGAGTTGATTGGGCGCTTCACGGACGCCAACGAGTGGATTGCCACCGTCTGGACGCCCCTGATTCTGCAGGCCGGGCTGCGCTACTTCGCCCAGGTGCTGTCCCCGGGTATTTTTGGGCAGATGTCCATTCAGGATCTGCACCAGCGCATCGGCGACCAGTTCGAGATGCAGTTCTTCAAGGATTTCGAGGCTGCCCAGCAGTGGCTGCGCAGCCTGCCCGACTGAGTCCATTAAGTCGGGAAAATAAAAAACGCCGGCCCCGGGGCCGGCGTTTTTGCTACGTGGGCGGTTAAGCGCTGACGTTAGTTGAGCTGCAATTGGGCCAGGGCCTTGTTGATGAAGTCGATTTCCTCGGCGGCCAGCTTCACCTCAATGGCGCGGGCATTCTGCACGGCCTGCTCGGCATTGCGGGCCCCCACTAGGGCCACCGTGATGCCGGGCTGAGCCAGCGTCCAGCGGATGACGAGCTGGGACAAGCTGGCATTTTTGCTTTCGGCCATGGGCTGGAGCTTGGCCAGGAAGGCATTCACCCGGGTGATGTTGTCGGCCGTGAACAGGCGGTTGGTGGCGCGCAGGTCGGAGGCGTCGAAGTGCTGGCCGGGCCGAAACTTGCCGGTCAGCAAACCTAGCTGCATCGGGCTGTAGGCCAGAATGGCCTTGTTGTGCTCAAGGCAGTAGGGGACCAGGTCCTGCTCAATGTCGCGGCGCAGCATGCTGTAGGGCACTTGGTTGGAGGCCAGCGGCACGGTCTGCTCGGCTTCGCGCATCTGGTCCACCGAGTAGTTGCTCACGCCCACGGCCCGCACTTTGCCCTGTTCCACGAGACGTTGCACGGCTTCCATCGTGTCGGGGATGGGAGTGGTTTTGTCGGGCCAGTGAATCTGGTACAGGTCGATGTAGTCGGTGCCCAGGCGGCGGAGACTGTCTTCGCATTCTTTGATGATGCTGGCCGGGGCGGCGTACTTGTACACGTCGAGGTCGTGGCCGCTGTTGTCCTTGGTTTTCATGGCGAAGTCGCCCTGGGCCAAGTCCCAGCGCATACCGAATTTGGTAAGCACCTGCACCTTGTCGCGGGGCAGGCTCTTGATGGCTTCCCCCACGATTTCCTCGCTCAGGCCCTGCCCGTAAATCGGGGCCGTGTCGATGGACGTAACGCCCAGGTCGTAAGAGGCGTGAATGGCGCCCACGGCGTCGTTTTGTTCGGTGCCGCCCCACATCCAGCCTCCGGCGGCCCAGCTGCCGAAGGTGATGGCCGAGGCCGTGACGGAGGAGTCGCCTAGTTGCTTGTATTCCATAAAAGAGATGATTCTGACGAAGTAAATGCCGACCGGCGGGCCGGCCGTGGTAAGCCGGTACAACCAGCCCGACGGGCAAAGGTTGGCTGCTGGGCCCGGGTTGGCGCCGCCGGGGCGCATAAAAAACGCCGGACCAGGGTCCGGCGTTTTTGCAAGGGGAAGAAGCTTGGGTCTGAGCCCGGCTTAGCGCGTGGTGCTGCCGCTGGTCGAGCCCGAGGTCATGGTGCCGGACCGGGAGCCGCTGGTCATGCTGCCTGAGCGGGTGCCTTTCGCCTTCGATTTCATCTTGGTGCCCGAGCCCGAAGTGGTGCGGCCGCTGCCGCTGGTCATGCTGCCCGAACGGCCGCTGGTCGTGCCGTAGGTGGTGGAACCCGAAGTGGTACCGGAATTCATGGAGCCCGAGGTAGTGCCCGAGGTCATCGTGCCGGTGGTGGTGCCGGAAGTCATCGTGCCCGAGGTTGTCCCGGAGGTCGTGGTGCCCGAGGTCATCGTGCCCGAAGTTGTGCCGGAAGTCATCGTACCGCTGGTCGTGCCCGAGGTCATGGAACCGGACGTGGAACCACTGGTGGTGCCGTAGGTGGTGGTGCCCGAGGTGGTACCGGCCGTCATGGAGCCGGTAGTAGTGCCGGCGGTAGTGGTCTGAGCTTTAGCGGTCGAAAGGCCCGCAACTAACAGGGCGAGAGCAATCAAAGTACGTTTCATGGGGATGGGTGTTGGGTTGGGGAACGTCGGCTTGTTAGAAAAGCGCAACAGCAAGTGGTTTTCTATCAAAGCTTTACGCGGCTGTTGGATAGGATGTTCCAAATAAAATTCCGGCTTTTTCCCAGGCAGGCTGATAAGCTGGGCACTAGCTGGGACCCGATTTGCACCGGATAAGTCCCTAAAGCGCTGGTGCCGCGCATGCTGCGGCCAGTGCTGGGCGGTGGCTCTAATGGGCATCTTTTTGAGTAGATTCGTGTTGGCCCCTCACCACTTATTCTCTGATCCGGCATTATGAAGAAAGTCCCGCTCGTTTTCCTGGCTGCCGTGGGCAGCGCATTAGCCGGCAGCAGCTTACCCGCCCGGGCCGGCAACGGCGGCGGCACCTCGTCGGTGACGGTGGTAGTATCGGAGCTGGTTTCGACCCGGGCGGCCGTGAAGCTGTACTTCTACAACGTGCGCGACACGTTTTTGCAGCACGGTGGCTACGCCTTTATGCGGGTGGTGCGCCCCGGCGGCCAAAGTCAGATTCAGCTGCCCGTGGACTTGCCCAATGGGGAGTGGGCCGTGGCCATCACCCAGGACACGAACAACAACGACAAGCTCGACAAGAACTTCCTGGGCATCCCGACCGAGCCCTACGCGTTTTCCAACAACATCCGGCCCACCGTCAGCGCCCCCGACTTCAACCAGTGCAAGTTTCTGGTCAGCGGCTCGGGCAAGGTGGTTTCCATCGTGCTGAAAAAGTAGCGGGCCGGCCGCGCAGGATACTAATCCCCGACTTGGTGCCTTTCCTTACTCGAATTCTCTGAAGCGTTCTGGCCATAAGCCAGAGCGCTTTTTTGGGTAGTGTTGGTGGAGTTTTTTGGAAAATAGAAGTTGTAACACGTTGCGGAGCGCAGAGCTCGTGTTAGTGTAAACGACCGTTTCCGTGAATTGTCTGAACTGTCACTAGTGCAGATGAATTATCTGCTGCAACTGATTGGAATGTTCGACAAAGGGCTTTCCATCAATGTGCAGGTTTCCGATGATATCACTCAGCAAACTACCGGAATAGGCGTTCAGACGATCTTGGGCCAGCAGGATGCGGAACTGGTACACGTTGTGGTCGTCCACGTACACCAAACAGTACCCCTGGTAGGGTTTCTCCTGCACCCGCAGGGTCGTATACCGCTCCACTGCAAAGTCGTTCGGGAACACTAGGTGATTCAACGTATCGGACTCTACCGCATCGAAGCGGGAAAATTTTGATGTGGCCAGGCGCCGTGCCAGGGCCAAGTAATCTAGAGAGGGACTATTCTTTGCCAAGCGGGTAAAGGTGACCCGTTCAGTACTGTCGTGGCTATCGAGTGGAACAAGGACTAACTCTTGGCCGTCGTCTTCTATGTGGGACTTCCACTTAGGCGGGACGCAGATGATTTCCCTTCCTGCCTCAAACACGGCCCAGTTGGCTAACTCCGGACTAATCTCTCGTTCAAAGTGAGCGGACGTAACCTCTACTGTATCAACAGGCATCGGCGCAGCAGCTTGCCGTTGTTCTTCGCTAAGGGTTGGGCCACATTGCGTACAAATAGCAAGCAAAAAGCAGGGTAACAGAATACGAAGACGCGAGTGAGTGCGGAGAAGATAGTTCATGTGAGCAAAGCGGAACCTGTTCCCTAAGGTCCGTTAAAGTAAGGCTCCTTCTCCTAAACCGCTGCCGGTGCCCGCCTACTGGCCTGGCAAAGCGGTGCTACGGACCAGATTGAGTTCCCGAAACTCAGCTTTGGACGCGTTTCGGGAACTGTGTGCTTCTCGCAAGATCTGGGTAAGGAAAAGCTTGGGGTCGGGGCTTTTGCTTTCCAGCCCGGGACCGGGTTTCTTGCGGCGTCCCAACCCCTTGCCATGCGCCACTTTCTGCTGCCGGCCGCTCTGAGCCTGTTTGCCCCGCTTGTTGTTTCGGCCCAAACCCTGCCCATCCTGGAGCAGAACCCGCCCGCGCTGCGCTGGCAGCAGGTGCGCGCCCCGCACTTCCGGGTGCTCTACCCGCAGGGGCTCGACTCGGCAGCCCAGCGCACGGCCCGGCGGCTGGAGCAGGTGCACGGCCCCGGCACGGCCACGCTGGGCGTGGTGCCGCCGCCCATCAGCATCGTGCTCCAGAACCAGACCACGGTCAGCAACGCCTTTGTCACGTTTCTGCCCCGGCACGCCGAGTTTTTTACCACGCCCCAGCAGGGCATGGGCCTGGGCACCGTCGACTGGCTCGACGGGCTCGTGCTGCACGAGTACCGGCACGTGGGGCAGTTCGACAAGGCGCGCCAGGGCATCGGGCGGGTACTGCACCCGCTGCTCGGCGACGGGGGCCTGGGCGTGGCGGCGGTGGGCGTGCCGCAGTGGTTTTTCGAGGGCGACGCGGTGGGCAACGAAACCGCGCTGAGTCGCAGCGGCCGGGGCCGGATTCCGAGTTTCGGCGTGGGCTTGCGCGCGAACCGCCTCGGCGGCCGCCACTACAACTACCAGCAGGCCGTCAACGGCTCCCTGCGCGACAACGTGCCCGACTGGTACGTGCTGGGCTACTTCATGACGTCCTACCTGAAAAACCACTACGGCCCGGCCGTCTGGAGCCGGGTGCTGGACCGCTACTACCGGTTCCCGTTCTACCCGTTCTCCTTTTCCGACGGCATCCGGCGCACCACCGGCCTGACCGTGGAGCAGCTCTACGCCCGCACCATGGCCGACCTCGACTCGACCTGGCAGGCGCGGCAGCAAAGCCTGCAAGCTACCCCCGGCCGCGACTTTGCGGTGCAGCCCGAGCAGCAGGGCAAACGGCCAGTCTTCACCGAGTACCGCTACCCGCAGTACGTCGACGATAGCACCGTGGTAGCCATGAAAACCGGCCTCGGCGACATTGCCCAGCTCGTGCTGCTGCGTCGCCACGGGGCCGAGCAACAGCTGTTTGTGCAGGGGCTGGTCAATAGTCCCGAGCTGCTGTCGGTGGGTGGGGGCAAGGTGGTCTGGCCCGAATTTCGGCCCGACGCGCGCTGGGGGCAGCGGGTATATTCCGAGCTGCGGGTTCTGGACGTGCGTACCGGCCAGCTTACCCACCTGAAGCGCCGCCGCTACGCCGCCGCGGCCCTGAGCACCGACGGCCGCCGCCTCGTGGCCGTGCAGACCGACTCGTCCTACCACCACGCCCTGGTGGTGCTCGATGCCGCCACCGGCGCGGTGCAGCAGACCCTGCCCAACCCGCGCAACGACTTCTACACCCAGCCCCGCTGGACCGCCGACGGCCGCCTGGCCGTGGTCACGCTTAGCCGGGCCGGCAAAACCATCGAACTGCTCGACCCCGCCACCGGCGCGGCCCAGGCGCTGCTGCCGGTGGCCAACGTGAACCTGACCAACCCCCAGCCCTGGCAGGACTACGTGCTCTACAACTCGCCCCAGTCGGGTATCGACAACGTGTACGCGGTGCAAATCAGCTCGGGCCGCACATTTCAGGTCACGTCGCGGCCCCTGGGCGCCTACCACGCCGCCGTAGCCCCCGACGGCCGCCACTTGGCCTTCCACGAGTTCCGGGCTGAGGGCTCCCGGGTAGTGGAAATGCCGCTGGACCCCGCCACCTGGCTACCCGTGCCCGCCACGACCACCGACACCCAGGGCACCTACGCCGCCGCGCTCAGCGCCCAGGAGCCCGGCGCCCCCGTGGTGCAGCCCCTGCTAGTCGCCCCCGACCCGGGCGCGCCCTACCCCGTGCAGCGCTACTCGCCCCTGAAGCACGCGTTTAATGTGTTCAGCTACGGCCTGATCCAGAGCCCGACCGGCAACGGGCTGAGCGTGGGCGTCCGCTCCCAGGATCTGCTCAGCACCACCCAGGCCGTGGTGGGTCTGGGCTACGACCAGACCGAGCGCACGGCCAACGTGTTCGGGGGCCTGAGCTACCAGGGCCGCTATCCGGTGCTGGACGCCAGCGTGGAGTACGGCGGCCGCGACGCCAGTATCCTGACTTCCCAGGGCAACCTGCGCGACCAGTGGACCTACACCCGCCTGAGTACCGGGCTGCGTCTGCCGCTCACGCTTACCCGCTCCAGGTACCTCGAAGCCCTGACCCTGGGCGCTTACTACCTCCACGATCAGGTGCAGGGCTACGACCTGCCGGTCCGCTACCTCACCGAGGTAGGCCCGAGCTCCCCGCTCAACGGGGTGCAGACCACCCTTAGCTACGCCCGCCAGCTCAAGCAGAGTGCCCGCGACGTGGCTCCGCGCTGGGGCCAGAGCCTGCTCGTGACCTGGCGCACCACGCCCTTCGGCGCCGGCCTCGACGCGGCCCAGCTCGGCGCCCAGGCCAGCCTCTACGTACCTGGCCTCGGCAAGCACCAGGCCCTGCGGGTGCGCGGGGGCTACCAGCGCCAGCAGCAGCGCGAGTACCGGTTTGGAGCGGCCGTGTCGTTTCCGCGGGGGGAGGGCTACGTGAGCTTCGACCGGCTGCGCGCCGCCAGCGTCGACTACTACCTGCCCCTGGCCTACACCCACTGGACCCTGGGCCGGGTGCTCTACATTCAGCGGCTGCGGGCCACGGGCTTCGTCGACCTAGCCCACGGTGAAAGCACCATCAGCGGCGTGGTGCGCACCCGCAACTACCGCAACCTGGGCCTCGATGCCAACGTGCTCTTCAACGTACTGCACCTGCGCACGCCCCTCGAAACCGGCCTGCGCTTTGTCTACAATACCTACACCCAGAGCTTCGTGGTGGAGCCGCTGGTGCTCAACATCCGCCTCTGAACTGATGAGCGGGGCCTAATTTTACCGGCCGGGCAGCTTGCGGAAGGGGTGGGCGCCCAGGGCCAGCCGCTCGGCTATTTCCACGGCCCGGCGGGCCCGGGTGCCGGCCTGCTTGGCGGTGCTGACGTGGTAAGCAATACCCCGGCGGTGACTAGGCGAGTACGCCGCAAAGGCCGCGGCGGCTTCGGGCCAGGCCGCCAGGGCTTCGGCCAGCTCCTCGGGCAGGTCCACGTGGTCGGGGTCCGGGTCGGGTGCCAGACTGACGTGCACCCGCTGGCCGAGCTGCACGCCGGCGGCCTGGCACAGGTCCTTGTTGACCATCAGGTACCGTTCCCCGGTGCCCAGGGGTAGCAGCCCGAGCCGGATGGGGTGGCCATTGAGCGTGCCCGTCACGCGGCGCAGGCTTTTGCCGCCCAGGGCCTCCGTCACCGCCAGGGGCACGATGATAATCTGGGTGGGCATGAAGCTGGGGCCGCCGGGTTCGAGCAGGCCCTCAAAATGGTAGGCAGTTTTCATAGCAGGCTCTAAGCTAGGCAAAGCCGGCCCCCGCCGCAACCCAGAAACCTTTCCGCCGGCCTTGGGCTTATACAGCCTGAACTTCCCAACATTTGCAGAATATGAAAGTAGAAATCTGGTCCGATATCATGTGCCCGTTTTGCTATATCGGCAAGCGCCGCTTCGAGGAAGCCCTGGCCCATTTCCCCCAGGCCGACCAGGTGCAGGTGCAGTGGCGCAGCTTTGAGCTGGACCCCAACATGCAAACCAACCCCAACCAGACCATCCACGAGCTGCTGGCTGAGCGCAAAGGAATGAGCGTGGAGCAGGGCCGGCAGATGAACACCCAGATGGCCCAGCACGCTACCACCGTAGGACTGGAGTTCAACTTCGACAAGACGATTCCCGCCAACACCTTCAACGCCCACCGCCTGATTCATCTCGCCGCCGCCCACGACCGGCAGGATGCCATGAAGGAGCGGATTTTCCGGGCCTATTTCACCGAGGGCCAGAACATTGACGACCCGGCCACCCTCCGGGCCCTGGCCGCCGAAATAGGGCTGCCCGCCGCCGAAGTCGAGCAGCTGCTGGCCTCGGATGCCTACGCCCAGGAAGTACGCCACGACGAGTACCAGGCCCGGCAGATTGGCGTGCGCGGGGTGCCCTATTTCGTCTTTGCCGACAAGTACGCCGTGTCGGGCGCCCAGCCCAGTGAGCTGTTTCAGGAGGTCCTGGAGAAAGTGTGGGAGGAAGCCCGCCCTACGCCCGTGCAGCTGGCCGGGGCCGACGGCGCCGCCTGTGGCCTCGACGGCAGCAACTGCTAACGCTGCCCCTGCGTTTTTTCGAAAGCCCGCCGGCCCTTTGGGAGCCGGCGGGCTTTTGTCGTTTGGGCGGTCCACGCGCGGCTTTGCGCCGACAGAATTGTGCTATACTTGCTTGCTGATCTATTATTCTGCGACGGTCCATTATGAAATATCTTCGATTCTCCGGCCTGCTCCTGGCGGCCAGCGTCCTGTTGCTAGCCTTTCGCCGCCCCACCCCCGCCGACGACTTTGTGCCCCGCCTGCTCGAGCAGCTCACCCGGTTCTACGCTACCACCTTTCCCGAGAAGGTATACCTGCACCTTGATAAAAACACCTACGCCGCTGGCGAAACGCTCTGGTTCAAGGCGTACTTAGTGGAAGCCGGCCAGCACCGCCCCGACACGCTCAGCCGGGTGCTCTACGTGGACGTGCTGACGCCCGAAAACCAGGTGCTGACCCAGCGCATGTTCCGCGTGGCGGGCAGCACTGCCCCTGGCGCCATTCCGCTGCCCCTCGACCTACCTCAGGGTGCCTACACGGTGCGGGCCTACACGAGCTGGATGCGCAACACCGCCGCCGACTACTTTTTCAGCCGTTCCATCACCATCCTGGCCACCAGCAGCCAAGCGCAGCCGCGCACTTCCCCGCCGCTGTCCGGGGCCCTCGACCTGCAGTTTTTTCCCGAGGGCGGCCAGCTCGTGACGGGCCTGGAAAGCACCCTGGCGTTTAAAGCCACCGGCCCCGACGGCCGTGGCCTCGAGGTGCGCGGCGAAATTCAGGATGAGCAGGGGGCCGCTGTGGCTTCGTTCGGCAGCCAGCACCTGGGCATGGGCCGGCTCCAGTTCAAGCCCGAGGCCGGCCGCCGCTACCAGGCCGTGGTGCGCTTTCCCGCCGCCCAGCGGGGCGTGTATCCGCTGCCCGCCGCCCAGGCCACGGGCTTCACCATGCGGGTACTTGAGCTGGGCTCCGTATTCCAAATTGCCATTCAGCGCCGGCTCGGGGCCGATGCGGCCGACCGGGCCGAGCCGATTACGGTGGTGGCCCACGTGCGCGGGCAGCCGGCCTACGTGGGGCAGGGCCAGATGAGCGACGCCAATACGTTCGTGGCCCGGGTGCCCAAAGACCGGTTTGCCGCCGGCGTGGCTCACTTCACCCTGTTCGACGGCCAGCACCGGCCCCGCTGCGAGCGGCTGGCTTTCGTCAGCACCGACCCCGGCCTGCGCCTGACCCTGCAACCCGACAAGGCCGCCTACGCGCCTCGGGAGAAAGTCACGCTGCGCCTGGCCGCCGCCGACGAAACCGGGCGGCCCGTGGCGGGGCAGTTTTCCCTGGCCGTCAACCACGCCGGCTTGGTGCCCCTGGACTCGGGCGCCACCGACATCCGCACCTACCTGCTGCTCGAGGCCGACCTGCGGGGCCGGGTCGAGGCGCCGGGCTTCTACTTCAAAGACCGCCGCCCCGCCACCGCCCAGGCCCTCGACAACCTGCTGCTCACCCAGGGCTGGCGGCGCTTCACCTGGCCCGACCTGCTGGCCGGGCAGTTTGGCAAGTATCCTTTCCCGCTTGAATACGCCCTGAGCGTGAGCGGGCAGGTGCTGGGCGCCAAGGACGCCCCGGCGGCCGGCGCCCCCGTCACGCTGTTTCGCTTCGGCCGCCAGCAGGACATTTCGCAGACCACCACCGACTCGACGGGACGCTTTCTGTTCAGCAACTTCGACGGGCGCGACACGGCCCGGTTCCTGGTGCAGGTCAAGCCCGGCAAGGGGTTGCGCAACCCCACGATTCTGCTCGACCGGCTCCGGCCCGACCTCGTGCCCCTGCCGCTGCGCCCGCTTTCCCCCAACGCCGAGGAACAGGCCGCCTACCTGCAAAGCAGCCGGCGCCAGCAGGCCGTGGAGCGCCAGTTTCAGGTTGACGGTAACAGCATCCTGCTCGGCAACGTGACCGTGCAGGGCACCAAGGTAGTCGTGCCCGACGCCCGCCGCATCTACCAGCACGCCGACGCGGTAATTAAGACGGCCGACATTCCGGCGGCCGGTTCCTACGCCAACGTGCTCCAGCTGCTCCAGGGCCGGGTGGCCGGGGTCAGCATCACGGGGCCGCCCTCGGATATGCACGCCATGATCCGGGGCGCCACCTCGTTTACGGGCTCCAACGAGGCCGTGTATCTGGTGGACGGCATTCCGGTGGATGCCTCCCTAGTCAACAGCCTGCCCGTGCAGGAAGTGGAATCGGTGGAAGTGCTCAAGGGGGCGTCGGCGGCCATCTTCGGGTCCCGGGGCGCCGGGGGCGTCATTGCCATCCTGACCAAGCGCGGCAGCCCCGGCTACGACAAAACCAAGGAGCCCGCCGCCCGCGGCCTGCTCACCTACGCGCTGCCGGGCTTCGAGCCCGCCCGGGAGTTCTACATGCCCAAGTACGGCGGCAAAACCACCCCACCCACCGACCACCGCCGCGCCACCCTGTACTGGAACCCGGACCTGCGCACCGACGCGGCCGGCCAGGCCACGGTGTCGTTTTACGCTTCCGACGAAACCGGCCCGTTTCGCCTCACGGTGGAGGGTATTTCGCCGGCCGGGCAGCCCGGCCGGGGCACGGCCCAGGTGCAGGTAGGGCGCTGAGGCGGTGGAATCCGGCCGCCGACTCAGCAACGCCGTAGAGCGTAGAATATTGATATCGAGTGTTTCACCTTCGTGCCTAGCTATGTTGCCGCCCCTGCCCGAGCTGACGTCAAGTCCCCACCTCGTGCGCGACCGGGAAAACGGCTGGATCTACGCCCATTGGTCGGGGGTGCAGACCATGGAAGTAGTGCAGACGGCCGGGCTGCACTACCTGGAAATGATGGAACAGGAGCCCTGCAGCCACTTGCTCAACGACCACCACGACGTTATCGGCCGGTTTCTGGTCGTCAATGACTGGATTGTGGACTACTGGGCCCCGCAGGCGCGCAAGGCCGGGCTGCGCACCGTAGCCCAGGTGATGGCACCCGGCGTGCAGGTCAGTCCCGCCGTGCGCGACCTGATGCGGCGCCTGGCCCCGCGCTTCCACACCGCATTCTTCACCGACCTGGCCAAAGCCCGTCTCTGGCTGCGGGCCCAGCCCTGAGCCGGGTCGGGGTTTCCGGCGCCGACGCTGGCATTCCCGGATTGTGGGCGCACCTTTGCCTTTTCAAGTGGCCCCCATTGGTATGAGTATGTTGCGCGTTGCCGGAATCAGTTTGCAGGAGCGGGAGCGGTTTGCCCTGCGCGAGGTCAGCTTCGAGCAGCCCCGGTTTCAGAAGCTGGCCCTGGCCGGTGAAACCGGTGCGGGCAAAAGTACCCTGCTGCAGTGCGTGGCCGGCCTGATTCAGCCCCAGGCCGGGGAGGTCTGGTTTGAGGGCCGGCGGGTGAAGGGCCCGGCCGAGCAGCTCGTGCCGGGCCACGCGGGCATTGCCTACCTGTCGCAGCACTTCGAGCTGCCCCGGTTTTTGCGCGTCGAGCAGGTGCTGCGCTACGCCAGTAAGCTGCCCGCCGACCAGGCCCGCACCCTCTACGAGGTCTGCCGCATCGACCACCTGCTGCTGCGGCCCACCGACCAGCTCTCGGGCGGGGAGCGGCAGCGCATTGCCCTGGCCCGCCTGCTGCTGTCGGCCCCGCGGCTGCTGCTGCTCGATGAGCCCTTCTCCAACCTCGACCGGGGCCACAAAAACATCCTCAAGGCCGTCATCGAGGATATCGGGGCCCGGCTGGAAATCACCTGCCTGCTCATCTCCCACGACCCTGCCGACACGTTATCCTGGGCCGACCACCTGCTGGTGCTCAAGCAGGGCCAGCTCGTGCAGCAGGGCCCGCCCCGGCAGGTGTACCAGCAGCCAGTGGATGAGTACACCGCCGGCCTGTTCGGCGACTATAACCTGGTCACGGGCCGCCTGCTGACGGCGTTGGCCAAGCTGGCCGGGGTCCGCAAGCAGGGCTCCCGGCTGGTGCTGCGCCCGGAAGCTATTCTGCTCGGCGCCCCCGGCAGCGGCGGCCTGCCCGGCACGGTGGCCCAGGTGCGCTACTTCGGTAGCTACTGGGAGGTGGACGTGGCGCTGCCGGGCGGCTCCCTGGTCGTGAAAACGACGGAGGCTGGCCTGGTTCCCGGCGCGCCGGTGGCCGTGACGCTGGCGGCGGGCGCCGCCTGGTACCTGCCTGGCTAAGCCCGCGCTACTGGCCGCCCAGCAGGTAGCCCGCGTAGAGCTGGAAAGCCACGTTGCGGGCGTTGTTGAAGTCGGTGGCGCGGACGCCGTCTTTGCCAAACTCCTGGAAGTTGCCGTGGTAGCGCAGCCCGACCAGGGGGCCGGCGGCGAACTGGTAGCCCAGGCCGGCGGCGTAGCCCCACTCCAGCCGGCGGGCATCCTCCAGCTTCCCGCCCAGGTAAGCACTGCTCACCTCGGTGCCGTCCACGGTCGACTTCACCGTGTTGTGCACGCGGAGCAGATAGCTCAGTTGGGGGCCGGCCTCAAAAATCAGCCCGCGGGCGTTGACTTTCAGCAGCACCGGCAAGTCGAGGTAGCTGTAGTTGATGGTGCCTTCGGCTTTGCAGGAGTTCTGAAAAACGTCAACGTACTCGCTGTGCATGGCGAAGCCTTTCTGGGAGTAGAGCAGCTCGGGCTGAATGGAGAAAAACCCGTCACCCGTCACGTCGACGTTGGCCATGACCCCGGCGTGGAAGCCGAATTTGGCGGCGTACGAATCGTATAAGCGGCCCCCGAGGCGGGTGTTATTCACCCCGGCCTTGAGGCCGAGGCGGACCTGGGCCCGGGCAGTAGTCGAAAACAGGGTGCCCGCGGCCAGCAGGGCGGCGGATAAGCAGGCGGATTTTCTCATAGGGCTAAAAGCAATTGCTGAAAGAATAGGTGAGTTAGAAGACGGGCCCGGCCGGCGCGTCAGGCTACCAACGCTGGCGCCGGGGCCGACTGATATAGAGACGGATAAATATAGCCTAACCGGCCGGCGGCCCCCGCGGCCCGCTAGGGGCGCCCGGCGGCGGCCTGCCGCTCGATGCGCAGCGCCTCGGCCAGGGGCACCACCCGGTAGGGAATGCGCAGGCGCTCGGCGTTGGCTTCCACGGTGGAGTCGAAGCCGGCCTTTTTGCGGCGGGCATTCACGTGGGCAGCGTCCTCGATGGGCCAGATAAAGCTGATGGTTTCGGGCTGGCCCTGGGCGTTGGGCACCGTGAAGCTGCGGCCCTGGGTGCCGTAAAGCTGGGCTTTGCCTTCCTGCATCAGCTTGCGGTCCAGCATGCGGGCGTAGAGGTAGTAGGGAATTTCGCCCCGGGCCGCTTCCTGCTCAATCAGGGGCAGCAGCTGCGGAATGCGGGTCGAATGCTGAATCACGAGCAGGGCCACCTCGTTGGTGGGCTCCCCGACCAGGGTTTTGCCGGGGTAGCCGTACTGGCGGATGAGCTGAACTACCCGCTGGATGTTGGCCGAGTCGATGCGGATCATCTGCGCCGAGAGGTAGGGCCCGACTTCGGCTTCGGCGAGGTGGGCGGCGCGCCTGAGCGAGTCGAGGGGCGCGGCCTGTCCGTGCATGGCGTCCATCAGCAGCAGCCGGTATTTCTGGTCTTCCCGGTCAATGCTGTCCAGCTCCCGCCGCAGGCGGCGGTTGAGGCTGACCGGGGCGGGGGCCGCGGTGGCAGTAGGACGGGTGCGGACTGCCGGGCGGGTGGGGTCGCAGCTGGCCAGCAGCAGCGCGGCCAGGGGCAGCAGTAGGGTGTAGCGGTAAGGCATGGGGCCGCGTCGGTTACTTGGCGCCCAGCAGGTAGCCCACGTAGAGCTGGTACACCTGGTTGCGGTGGCCGTTGCGGTCCAGGTCGCGGAAGCTGCCGTTGTAGCGCAGCCCCACGAGCGGGCCGGCGGCCAGCTGGTAGCCCAGGCCGGCGGCGTAGCCCAGATCCAGGCGCTGGCTGTTCTTGGTCGTGGCCCAGGGGTCATACTTTACCACCGTGCCGTTCACCGTCGACTTGATCCGGTCGTGAACGGCCAGCAGGTAGCTCACCTGGGGGCCGGCCTCAAAAATCAGCCCGCGGGCGTTGATTTTGAGCAGCACCGGCAAATCGAGGTAGTTGTAGTTGACGTTGCCCTTGTTTTTAGACACGACGGTTTCCGTGAGCCCGCTATCCTTGATGGTCTGGGTTGTCTCGTCGTCGACGGAGAAGCCTTTCTGGGAGTAGAGCAGCTCGGGCTGGACGGAGAAAATCCCGTCGCCGCTCACGTCGACGTTGGCCATGACCCCGGCGTGGAAGCCGAGCTTTCGGTTGAACGGGTCGCTGCCCGGATAGCCCGTGTTAGGAGTCGAGAAGCCGGAGTAGTTGGCCCCCGCCTTGACGCCGAGGCGCACCTGGGCCTGGGCAGTGGCTGAGAACAGGGTGCCCGCAATAAGCAGGGCGGCGAATAGGCCGGCGGATTTTGGCATAGGACTAACGGGAGTTAAGGAAAGAATAGAAGCGTAACGCGACGAGCCGGCAGGTGCTATGGGCTACCAGCTCGGCCGGGCCGGCTGAGATACCCGAAACACCCTGACCTGCGGCCCCGCCGGAAGCGAAGATACGGTCTGGCTTCCAACTACCAACCGGACCCTGCTTTGGGCAAAAAGGCCGTTTCCGGGCTAATAAAGTGGGTCAGACCCACTAAAAGGTACCTCCGACCCACCTTTTACTGCCAGTCCAGCACCTTTTTCTCCCCCTGACCCACTAAAAGGTCCTTCCCAACCACTTTTTAGTGGGTTGGAAGTACCAGTAAAGTACCCCACCAGTACCTTTTTCTCCTCCTGGCCCACAAAAAAGTCCCTCCGAGCTACCTTTTAGAGCCCCGGAGGCAGAAAAAGGTGGGTCGGAGGGACTAAGCGGGGCGCCGCCGGTAGTAGCCGGGGCGGCGGGGGCTAATTCAGCTTGGCGGCGGCGCGGGCCTGCTTGGCTTCCCTGGTCAGCGCGGGCCGGCCGGGGAAGCGCTGGCGCAGGTCCTCGTAGGCGGCCTGGGCCCCGGACTGGTGGTTCTGGGCCAGGAAGCGGACGTTGTTGTAGATGGTCAGGGCGTTGCCGTAGGCCTCGCTGCCGGCCACCATCAGGGTGCTGTCCACGTCCAGGGTGAGCTGCTCGAGCTGCTGGGCCAGGGGCGTGAGCTGGGTGACGCCCTTGAGGTCCTGCTTCAGCTCCTCGAAGTCGACGAAGGGCGGCAGCAGGGCCGGGCTGTTGGTGGCGTAGTCAGCGGTTTTCTGCACGAAGGCCACGGTCTTGTCGCCCATGCGGAGCATGGCTTTGCGCTCCTCCGGGGTGAGCGAAATCAGGTAGGGCGCCAGCGCGGCCTTGATGGCGTTGAGCGACTCCTGCACCTGCGCCAGGACGGGCGCCGGAATAGCAGTTTGGAATTCGTTGGGCATGATAATGAGGATAAGAAGTGGGAAAAGAATGGGACGCGTAGCAATAGGTAACTAGCAGATAGAGCGTGGGATGAAGGTGGGGAATTGGGGTGGGAGATGCAAGGGAGATATAAAGAAAATTAATAGGCCGTTGGTGGCTCCCACAATTCGCAGCAGAGACGCGGTGCAGAGAGGAACGTGTCAAAGGCTTTAACAGCAAACCTGTTAAAGCCTTTGACTTGTATTTAGTTTCTTAGCCTAGTTGGAAGTTCTATATGATCTTTATAAGACTTTATTTTTTCATGATCTTCAGTGTCACAATATCTGTTATATAAAATCACAATGTAGCCAGCTGCAATTGACCATATAATTGCGGAGAATATTGCAACTAATAGCCATGTTAATGAATCCTTGTTTGATGTATACCACAAAGATATTAAATTAAATGACCAATTGAATTTCCAGAATATTGTTATTGTGGCTAGTGTTGTCGTAAAGGCGAATGCTAAAAGGACTAGATAATACTTTTGTTTTGCATTCTTTTGCCATTCATGAATTTTGTTGTTTTTGTAAACATTTGCTTCTATTTTCTTGTCTTCTATGTTTTTTTGTTCTAATTCTAGAATTTTTTGCTTTAAAATTTCCTTTTCTATGATATCCTCTGGTTTGCTGAATGCAATTGGTATTTGTTGATCTACTTCATTTTTATGGCTTTCCTTTATTTCTTGTATCTCTTTGATTTTCTTTTGAAATACTGTGTTCCCATGTTTTAGGTCTTTTATGTGTGTTGTTAGATTTTCATATTTCTCAACAAGCTTGTCATTTTCTTGTTTAGTGATAGATAAGTCCCCTTCTTTCTCTTCAAGATTTTGAACGACTATTTTGAGTTCTTTTGTTTTCTGATTGATTAATTTATCCCTAGCGCTGAGGTGCCTGCTTGCCTCGCTCTCGATGAATGTCGTTAGCTTTTCATCATCATCTCCTAGTTTTCTAATATTTGATAGAAAAATGTCGCTAGTTAAACACTTTGCCATGAACTTAAGATCGTTAATGCCTAGTGCAATGAATTTAGATATTACAGACTGTGTTAACAGGCTTTTTTCTGTATTGTCAGTGCTAATGCTTGGGGTAGTAACAGCTGAGAGAAATGATTTCTTATAATCATCACTCTGTACTGGCAAAAGTTTGATTAATTTATTTAGAAGGTATGATGGATTGAAAAATGTGGGTATGTATAACTCTTTTGATTTGTTTTTGTAAGCGAGAAAATTGTCAAAGCCTATCAATGATTTGTCTAATGTTAAGCCAAATACATTGCATTCCTGTAAATGTGTATAAACCCCATCGTATTCCTTGTATCTAAAGTATAGAATTACTTCACGTAAATAAACATCATGTTCAATATTGTCAATAAATTTTTCTTTCGCTTCCTGTCCTTTGTCTCTCTTGGCTTGGTTTCTTATGTTTTGATATGTGTGATATGCTGAAATGCTGTCCAAATAATCACTTGCATTTCTATCAATTTGCTGAATTTTTGAATTGTATAATTCTATGTTTTTGCTTCGTAGTATGTTGATGGATTGTTCTATGATATTTGATGGATGTTGAGTGTCATTGCCATATTTGAGCTGGTTCTCGTAATATGCTCTTGTAAAGTCGTCAATTCTGTTACTGTTAAGAGCTGCACGAATCTGATTGTTCGTCAGTATTTGACTCCTGACGGTTCTTAGTAAGTCGTTTTTTACTTTTCTAAATTCTTTATGGGTGTCTGGTAGATAGGTAAGGGTTATATCGAATAAATCCTTGTTCGTTTCTATTATTTCGAGCAGGCTATCAACGGCTGGGTTCTCTGGATCTGAATGAACTTTAAGTGCTGAGTATAAAAAATTTGTATCAACAAATATTTTCCATTTGATAGGTTGTATGCTGTGAAGTTCTTCGGCAAGTTCCTTGGATAAGCCTAATGCAAAGAATGCCTCAGCTCTTTCTGCGATTGTTCTATAATAATCAAGTTCACGAGTAGTGCTTATATTGGGAATATTTTGAATATATAATGTAAAAATATCTTTAATTTTATTATTGCTAGGTAGTTTGGACTTTATATTGTATAAAATTTGAGAAGAATTGACCTTTGTTTTTCTATTTGCGCTTTCTGGATTTTCGTAATTGAATAATCTAATTGCGTTTTTGCCATAATTGTAGAAGCATTCGAATATATAATTTTTATATGAAGTAAAAAGTATTGCAATTTCTTGTTCGTTAATAATATAGTCTTCAGAAAATAAAGATAGGTTCTTGATGAAATTATCTTTTAGAAAATCTTCTTCAGACGAAGATTGCTTTATTCTAGTTTCTACGTCTTCTCTGCTGACGGTGTTGAGAGAATGTTTGCCTTTGGAGGATTTTATTTTGCCGTCTTGCTTTAGGTTGTTTAATTCAGTAGATAGTTCATCCTCAGTGATAGAAATTCCAAACTGAATTTCAGTATAATCTATTAGCTCACTTGTGGTGCTACCTTGTTCGTTTATGTATAGCAAATATTCTATGTAGTTCTGTATTGTTGTTGATCTTTGATCGGTGTTGATAAGATGTAGAATGTGAATTATTCTCTCGGTATTTGTGGTCATGCTCTTGGAAATTTTAGATCTGAAGGCTAGATCTTGCCTCCGTTGGGTTTATAGCAATGGGCATACAATATAAAGGTTATTTTATAAACTAGTAAAGGCTATATGTGAGATATTAGAAGCCTTAGGGTCTTAAGAGTCCAATAAGTTGTTAAGAAAATCATGCATTAACCGTGGTGCGATACTGTCTTTCCAATAGAAAAATTAAGCCCCCACCTTCTCCTCACTCCCCAACTCCGCCAGAATCCGCTTGGCGGCCTGCACGCTCTTCACCTCGTCGATGCTGACGATGAGCTGTTCCTTGCGCTCCTTCATGGAGGCGGTGCGGGAGTGGGTTTGCACGTAGTTGAGGATGTTGCCGAACTGCTCGCCCTGGAAGAAGTCGGCATTGTCGAGGGCGGGGATGTAGCCTTTGAGCAGGTTCTTCTTGAGCGTGAGCTTCTCGAAGCCGGCCTGGCAGGCCTGCCAGCGCAGCTTCACGATGTCGGCGAGCTGCTCGACCTCGGCGGGCAGGGGGCCGAAGCGGTCCACCATGCCGGCAATGAGCTTGCGCAGCTCCTCGGGGCCCTTGGCGCGGTCCAGCTTGCTGTATAATTGCAAACGCTCCGAAACGCTGCTCACGTAGGAGTCGGGAATCAGGATTTGCAGGTCGGTTTCGATGTTGCACTCCTTGGGGCCCTTGGTGCCGGCGGCATCCTGGAGGCGGCCGGTCGTGTCGCCGAGGAACAGCTCCTTGAACTCGGTTTCCTTGAGCTCGGTGACGGCCTCGTCGAGAATCTGGTGGTAGGTTTCGTAGCCCAGGTCGTTGATAAAGCCCGACTGCTCGCCGCCGAGCAGGTTGCCGGCCCCGCGGATGTCGAGGTCGCGCATGGCCACGTTGAAGCCCGCGCCCAGGTCCGAAAACTCCTCCAGGGTGCTCAGGCGCTTGCGGGCGTCGGAGGGCAGGCCGGCCACGGGCGGGGTGAGCAGGTAGCAGTAGGCCTTTTTGTTGGAGCGGCCCACCCGGCCCCGCATCTGGTGCAGGTCCGAGAGGCCGTGCATGTGGGCGCGGTTGATGATGATGGTGTTGGCGTTGGGAATGTCGAGGCCCGACTCAATCAGGTTGGTGCTCACCAGCACGTCGTACTCCCCGTCAACGAACTTCATCATGCGCTTTTCGAGCATGTCGCCCTCCATCTGCCCGTGGATGGTGGTGATGCGGGCGTCGGGCACGAGGCGCAGGATCATGGCCGCCATTTCCTCGATGTCCTTCACGCGGTTGTGCACGAAGAACACCTGCCCCCCGCGCTTGAGCTCCCGGGCCACGGCGTCGCGGATGAGCAGCTCGTCGAATACGTGCAGCTCGGTCTGCACCGGCTGGCGGTTCGGCGGGGGCGTGGCAATAACCGACAAATCCCGGGCACCCATGAGCGAGAAGTGCAGGGTGCGCGGAATCGGCGTGGCCGAGAGGGTCAGCGTGTCCACGTTCACCTTGAGCTCCTTGAGCTTGTCCTTGGTCTTGACCCCGAACTTCTGCTCCTCGTCGATGATGAGCAGCCCCAGGTCCTTGAACTTGATGTCCTTGTTGGTAAGCCGGTGGGTGCCGATGAGAATGTCGGTCTTGCCGTCGGCCACCCGCTGGAGCGTCTCCTTGATCTGCTTGGTGGTCTTGAAGCGGTTCACGTACTCCACCGTCACGGGCAAATTGCTCAGCCGCTCCCGGAAGGTTTTGTAGTGCTGCATGGCCAGGATGGTGGTGGGCACCAGGATGGCGGCCTGCTTGCCGTCGGCCACGGCCTTGAAGGCGGCGCGGATGGCAATTTCGGTTTTGCCGAAGCCCACGTCCCCGCAGATCAGGCGGTCCATGGGGTGGGGCACCTCCATGTCGCGCTTCACGTCCTCGGTGGCCTTGGCCTGGTCGGGGGTGTCCTCGTAGATAAAGCTCGATTCCAGCTCGGCCTGCATAAAGGAGTCGGGCGCAAAGGCGTGGCCGGGGGCGGTTTTGCGCTTGGCGTAGAGCCGGATCAGCTCGGCGGCAATGTCCTTGACCTTTTTCTTAACCGACTTCTTCTTGTTTTCCCACTCCGGCGAGCCCAGCTTGCTCATGGTCGGCGGCGTGCCCTCGGCTCCGGAGTACTTGGCAATCTTGTGCAGGGCGTGGATGCTGACGGTGAGAATATCGTCGTCGCGGTACACCAGCCGGATGGCTTCCTGCAGGTGGCCGTTGATTTCCACCTGGGTCAGACCGGCGAAGCGGGCAATACCGTAGTCCTGGTGCGTGACGTAGTCGCCGGGGCTGAGCGTGCGCAGCTCCTTGAGGGTAAGGGCTTTTTTCTTGGAGAACTTGCGCGCCTCCTGGGCCCGGTAAAACCGCTCGAACAGCTGGTGGTCGGTATACACGACCAGCTTCATCAAGTCGTCCACGTAGCCCTCGCGCAAGGCCAGCAGCAGGTGCTGGAAGGGCACGTTGTTGTCGAGCTCGTCGAAGATGGTGCGCAGGCGGTCGGCCTGGCGGACCGAGTCGGCGGCAATGATGGAGACGTAGTTTTTGCTGGCGTTGTCGTGCAGGTTCTTCACCATGCGGTTGAAGTCCTTGTTGAACGAGGGCTGGGGCTTGGCCTCGAAGCTGAACTCCTCGGCCCCGGTCTTGAAGTGAAACCGCTTGCCGAACTCCACCACCGGGAAGTTGTCGAGCAGCTTCTTAAACGACTTGCCGGTTTCGAACAGCTGCTCGGGCTTGCTCACAATCTGCATCCCGGCCGCGCCCGCCAGCAATTCCTGGAAGCCCTGGTCGGCCTTGTCGAACGACTCGGTGACGATGTCCAGAGTCTGGCGCACGTCCTTGACCCAGATGGCGGTGTGCCGGGGCATGAAGTCGAGAAACGCCTCCCGGGTTTCCTGCAGGAGCTTGGTCTGCACGTTGGGAATGATGCTGACCTGCTGCTTCTGCTCCACCGAGAGCTGGCTTTCGGGGTTAAACGTGCGGATGGTTTCCACCTCGTCGCCGAACAATTCGATGCGGTAGGGCAGCTCGTTGGCGTAGGAGAAGATGTCGACAATGCCCCCGCGCACGGCAAACTGCCCGGCCTCGTACACGAAGTCGGTCCGCTCGAAGTCGTACTCGGCCAGCATCTCGCTGATAACGTTCACGTCGAGCTTCTCGCCCACCTTCACCAGAAACGTATTTGCCACCAGGCTCTTGCGGTTGATGACCTTCTCAAACAGGGCCTCCGGGTAGGTCACAATCAGCTCCCCGGTTTTGGGCTTGGAGTTCAGGCGGTTGAGCACCTCGGCCCGCATGAGTACGTTGGCGTTTTCCGTCTCGTCGAAGTGGTAGGGCCGCTTGTAGGAGCTCGGAAACAACAAAGGGTCCTGCTCGGGCAGCAAATGCTGCAAATCGGCCAGGAAGTAGGCCGCCTCGTCCTTGTCGTGGAGCACGAACAGGTGGTGCTGCTCGGGGAACAAGCCGTGCAGGGCCGCGGCCACCACCGCGTCCTGGCTGCCCACGAGGCCGCGCAGGTGCAGGCGGGGCAAGGGCTCGGCGGGCGCGGCCTCGCCGGCGGGGCGCAGCGAGTGGCGGGTGGCCGGGTTCAGGCGGGCGCCCACGGTGAGGATGGTCGGGTCGAGGCGGTAGAGCTGGAGGAAGTCGGTGACCTTCAAAACGCGGATCGGCTAGGGGAGAGGCAAAAAACAGCAGCCCGGCCGGCTGAAATTCCGGTCGGGCAAGCGCTGAAGCTGGGTAGATAATACCGCCCGCAAGGTCCGAAAGTTTCCGCCGCGGTGGAACTGTTGACCGAATAGTTGAGTTTCGCTACTTTCGTTTTTGTCGCTGCCCTGAATACTGCCTGACCCAATCCCCACAATACCCCCGTTGCGCATGGATCCGACCCGTAACCCCGCCGACGATACCGATTTTGACTTCGACGCCTGGGTGCGTTGGCAGAATCTGAAGCAAGCCTGGCAGCACGCCACTGCCGCCCGCCCCGCCCCGCGCCCGGTGGTAGTTCCCGAGCCCCGGCCCGAGCCCGAAATCGTCTATCTGCTGCCGGTGCCCAACTAGGCAGCCGGCCCGCCGGCCTACTATAAAACGTGGTGGCGGAGCGTGCTTGCTCCATTCGGCGGGCTTGAGGTAGCTGGGCGGCCGCGCGGCCGCGTATCTTCGTGCTTTAGCTTTCTTACTTTCTAAAGTGCGCGGTTCCTCTCACTTGGCCATTGGCCTGATTACCGGCGTGGCCGTCGGCGGCCTGGTGGCCGGCATTCCGTTTTCGGCGGCCGGCATTGCCCTGGCGGGCTTTTCGGCCCTGGCCCCCGACCTCGACCATCCCAACTCCCGGCTCAGCAAGCGTCTGGGCTTCACCCAGCAGTACGTGCGCTGGGCCTTCGTGCTGGCTGGCCTGGGCTTGGCCGGCTACACCCACACCATGCTGCCCCCCGGCCCCGACCAGCGCATGGGCTTCACGGCGGCCCTGGCTTTCGGACTGCTGGGTATGGCCATGCAGGGCGGCTCCACCCGCAAGCTGGCCCTGGTCTTTACCGGGGCCGCGTCTGTGCTGGCCGGGCTGTACTTCGGATTTCTGTGGCTGAGTCTGCTGGGCATCTTTATCTGCGTGGCGCCCTTCACCACCCACCGCTCCTGGACCCACACCATCTGGGCCACCATCCTGTGGACCTACATCGGCTACCTGGCCAACCAGAACCTGGGCTGGCACGGCATTGCCCAGTACGCCGGCGCGGGTTACGCCAGCCACCTCGTGGCCGACTCGCTCACCAAGTCCGGGGTGCGCTGGTTTTTGCCTTTGTCGGAGTACTCGTTTAAGCTCCCGCTCATCTCCACCGGGTCGGCGGCGGGCAACGTGCTGGAAATCGGGATTTGCCTCGGCTACGGCCTGCTGGTGCTGGGGCTCGTTATTGGCAGAATGCAGTTCTAGCCGCACTCCACCAGCCTTGCCAACGGCCGGCGCTGGGGATTTAATGCGGCTTTAATGTTCAGCTAGGGCCGGCTCGCCCGAACCCCGTACTGGCGTAGTGCAACCAGAAAAAAATTAGACTGTCCTTGACGGAAGTAGCGGCTTAAAATCAGCCGTAGGGGTTCGCCGGGGCCTGATTTGACCGGGACATAGGATTAAAGCGCGAAATCCGAAAACTTGCACTGCCATTGTTAAGCTGTTAGCTTAGCGCCCTACTGGATAATTAGCAGGTCGGTACTGTTTGATTTATCCATTATTTTGAATATATTTTATTTACTATTGTGACGATAAGCCATAGCTTCGGGGAGGGAAGAAAATTGCCGGTTTAACCGGCTGCCGGTGCTTTAATTCATTTGTTACTCATGGTCAGGTTCCTGTTTGGGGCCTGAATGTCAGCCTGCACCTCTTTCGTGGTCTTATATTCTATCACATAGATATGTGGTAGGCGGGGCCAAACCCGCGTAAGCTTTCAGAAAGTGGCACTTTGTATCTTTGACCAGCCCGGTGGCTACCGGGCAATCCGCTCCCGCTACGCTTGCACACCTTTTTTGCGCTCACGAACCAGTTTTTTGTATGAACCAGATGAATAGCCCCCTGATTAGGATCGGCGTCTTCTACGACGGCAATTATTTCCTGAAAATCAGTGATTACTACTACTTCCAGCACGAGCGGAAAGCCCGTATCAGCATGGAAGGCCTGCACGAGTACATCCGCCATCAGGTGGCGGAGGAAGAGGACGTGGACGTGCGCCTGAGCCAGATCATCGACGCGCACTTCTTTCGCGGCCGCCTCTCGGCCACGGAGGCCCGCGACAAGGACCGCCTGTTTCACGACCGGCTCCTCGACGATATTCTGATGAACATGAGCATCACCACCCATTACATGCCCCTGAAGACCCGCGACGGGCGCCTGCAGGAAAAGGGCGTGGACGTGTGGCTGGCGCTCGAAGCCCTCGAATTGGCCCTGCACAAGAGCTTCGACGTGATTGTGCTCATCGCCGGCGACTCCGACTACGTACCCCTGATCAAGAAGCTCAACACCATCGGCACCCGCGTGATGCTGCTGAACTGGGACTTCAAGTACGTGGACTTCAAGGGCGAAAACCGCGTGACCCGCGCTTCCCAGCAGTTGCTCGAGCACTCCACCTACCCCGTGGCCATGCACGACGTGATTGACAACGGCCTGGCCAGCGGCGACGAGCTCATCGAGGGCCTGTTCGTGAATACGCCCGAGCCCGCCTCGTACCCGAGCGTGAAGCCCGTGCGCCCCACCGGCCCCACGGCCGCCGGCCCGGTTGGCACCGTTGGCATCAGCACCATCAAGAACCTGAAGAACGGCTTCGGCTTCGTGGTCATGCCGCCCAACAACCTGTTCTTCAGCTATGCCGACATGGCCGAGGGCGACTTCAACGACCTGCGCGAAGGCGACTGGGTGGAATTCACGGTGGGCCGCAACCACCGCGACGAGGACTGCGCCCGCAACGTGCGCAAGGCCCAAGCCCCCATTGAGAGTGACGACTACGAAGAAGAATCGGAGGAACGGGAGCACGAATCGGCGGGCTCTCCCGAGCGGCTGTAAGCAGCTCTTTTAACTACGTTTAGGATACCAGGCCCCTATAAGAAGCCGCCGGCTGCTGACCCCCACGGGAAAGCGTCCGGCGGCATTTTGCTGGGCGTAACTTTCGCCGCTTACTCCCCGCCGTCGGCGTCGGGAAACAGCAGGCGGTGGAAGTCGCGCTTGTCGGCCGGGTAGCGGTTGAACGTGCCCAGGCCCCGGGCCACGACCAGCTCGCGGGCGGGGCAACTGATGTGGGCGCTGGCCACCACCAGAGTTTTGCCGGTGTGCTCCACGTGGGCGCGGGCCACGAGCTGATCGTGCAGGCGCACGGGGTGCAGGTAGTTAATTTTGAACTCGACGGTGGAAACCAGCTCCCCGGCCGTGAAAGCCAACGACAGCGCCGCCGCGCCCAGGGCCGAGTCCATGAGGCCGGCCAGCACGCCGCCGTGACAGGTGCCGGGAGAAGACAGGTGCTCGTTGCGCACGGTCATCGTGTACTCGACCTGGCCGGGGGCCGTCACGGTCAGAGCCATGCCATTGGTCTGGCCGTATTGGTTGATCTGGTTGTAGATGGCCACGAGGGTGGCAACATCGGGAAGCTGCTCCATGAAAAGACGGGACTGGATATTGGCCGAAAAGTTAGGTTTCTTTACCCAATAAGCCCGCTGCCCGCCATGCTCCGCCCCCTGACCTTCGCCGAATTCTACCCCAGCTACCTGCGCGACCACCAGCGGCGCGGCACCCGGGTGCTGCACTTCATCGGGACTACGCTGTTTTTGCTGGCCGCCGCCGGGGCCGTGGTGCAG
This sequence comes from Hymenobacter persicinus, assembly GCF_004167665.1. Taxonomy (GTDB): domain Bacteria; phylum Bacteroidota; class Bacteroidia; order Cytophagales; family Hymenobacteraceae; genus Hymenobacter; species Hymenobacter persicinus. The sequence goes on from NZ_SEWE01000014.1 coordinate 70,753, forward strand.
TTGCGGCCGACTTTGCTGCTGGCGGGCATTGTGGCGGCCTACGGGTTTGCCTGGATTGGGCACTTCTTCGTGGAGCACAACCGGCCCGCCACGTTCCAGCACCCCTGGTTTTCGCTGCGCGGCGACTTCAAGCTCTACTTCGAGTTGCTGCGGGGGCGGGAGAAGTTTTAGAGCGCCTTGCGCATCAGAAAGTGCGGGATGGTGCCGAACAGCGTGTGCGACGGGGCCACCACGGCGTAGCCAAGCCGCGCGTAAAACGGCACGGCGGCCTGGCGGGCGTGCAGCACGCACTCGGTGTAGCCATGCTGTCGGGCCTGAGCTTCGAGGTATTCGAGCAGTTGGCGGCCTACCCCGTGGCCCTGCCAGGCCGGGGCCACGGCCATGTAGCGCACCTGGGCCTGGCCCGACTCGGGCGTCGGGCTGAGGCGGGCCACGCCGGCCGCGCTGCCGTCGGGGGCCGTGAGCATGGCGTGCAGGGTGGTGGGGGCCGGGTCGTCGTCGGCGCGCTCCGAGCCTTCGGGCTGGCCCCAGGGCTGGCGCAGCACCTCGTAGCGCAGGCGGTAGTAGGCGGCAAACTCGGCGGGGGTGCGGGGCGTGGTCAGCGGGAGAAGCGGCATGGCAGGTGGCGGGGGAAAGCTCAAAGGTAAACGACCAGTTTCGGGCCGGCCGATTGGGAGAATAGGTAAACTCCTACCTTTGGCCCGTCCGGCCCCAACCGCAGCCGCGGCCGGGCGTATGAGTCCTTTTCAACCCCATCCCACAGCAATATGGCATCCTTCGACATCGTGAGCAAAGTAGACCCGCAGACCCTGGAAAACGCGGTGAATACGGCCATCAAAGAACTGCAGACCCGCTACGACCTGCGCGACACCAAGGGGGGCATTGAGTTGAACAAGAAAGAAAATACCATCCTGCTCTCGTCGGAAAATTCGATGCGGGTGAAGGCGCTGGAAGACATTCTGCTCGGCCGCATCGTCAAGCAGGGCATCGACGGCACGGCCCTCGACTTCTCGGCCGAGGAGCAGGCCAGCGGGCAGCTCATCAAGAAAACCGTGAAAGTGCGCGCCGGCGTCGACAAGGAAGCGGGCCGCAAAATCAGCAAGGCCATCAAGGACGCCAAGGTGAAGGTGGAAGTGCAGATGCAGGACGACCAGATGCGGGTGACCTCCAAGAAAATCGACGACCTGCAGGCCGCCATTGCCGTGCTACGCCGCACCGACATCGGTCAGCCCCTGCAGTTTGTGAACATGAAGTCGTAGCAGGTGCAGGGGTGGAAGTGTGCAGCGGCGCGCCTGCGCCCGGTTCACCTGCACACCTGATGCCTCCCGCTACAAGTTCACCTTTCACAATTTCACCACTCCCTCTGTGTTCGACATTTCTGCTTTTTCCAGCCCCCAAACGTGGATCAGTCTGCTTACGCTGACGTTCATGGAAATCGTGCTGGGCATCGACAACATCATCTTTATTTCCATCGTCGTCAACCGCCTGCCGCCGGCCCTGCAAAAGCGCGGGCGCACCATCGGGCTGCTGCTGGCCTTGGTGTGCCGCATCGGGCTGCTGCTGAGCATCACCTGGATTGTGGGCCTGAAAACCCCGCTCTTTACCCTGGATCTGCCGTTTTTGGAGCCTCACTTCGCCGTGTCGGGCCGGGATTTGATCCTGCTGGCGGGCGGCCTGTTCCTGCTGGCCAAGAGTACGACCGAGATTCACACCAAGCTCCAAGGCGAGGAAGAGGAAGCCACCGTGGGCAAGCACGACAGCATGCTGCGGGTGATTATCCAGATTGTCATCATCGACATCGTCTTCTCCTTCGACTCGATTCTGACGGCCGTGGGCCTGGTCGACAATGTGCTGGTGATGATTGTGGCCGTGGTGCTGGCCATGGGCGTGATGCTGGCCTTCTCGGGCTACATTGCTGACTTCGTCAACAACAACCCGACCATCAAGATGCTGGCCCTGTCCTTCCTGATTATGATTGGGGTGCTGCTGGTGGCCGAGGCCCTGCACCAGGAGATTCCGAAAGGCTACGTGTACTTCTCGATGTTCTTCTCCCTGGCCGTGGAAACGCTCAACATGCGCCTGCGCAAGAAATCCACGCCCGTGCACCTGCGCGAGTCGCAGTACGACTAAGCCGCGGGTAGTTTGCCGCAGCCAAATCAAGGCCTCATCTGCTTGCCAGGTGGGGCCTTTATTTTTGCTGGGCCGTGACGCAGCACTAGTGGAAGAGGAGCATAAACAGGCAGATCGGAAACAAAAATGCCACGCAGATAGCCGCACTCACGCGGTTACGGTCGGAAGTTTTCGTCAGCGCACCTATTGAGGCAAGGCCGGCCAGCAGCAGGGGTATGAACAGAAATGAGGAATAGATGGTAGCGGGTTCAAACAGGCTTGGCGCGAGTAGATTGGTAGGGTTAGACACGCTGCGGACAATGCCAAAAAACGGAGTGCGCCGCAGCAGTAGGCCCTTGCCAACGAAAAGCGAGTCGCCAAACTGGTTTAAGTAGCGAAACGTGGTGTGCTCCGTTTCCACGTCGTGCCAGGCAAAGTCACGGCTATTGCTAGGCTGGGTGGTCGTGTACCCATCCAACTGCCGAATATGGTCTGTAATGGAAGTAGTGAAACTTACATCCAGCAGTAATAGGGCGCAAAAGACCACAACGAACTGGCACAGCCGCCGAGCGTAAGGGCTGTAGCGGGTGTATTCCTCGGCGTAGCGCTCCTGGGTGGTAGTCCTCACAAACGGCCGGGCTGCGGCAGTGCGCCCCGGATGGCGGGTGGCTCCCTCTGACGTTGGCGCCGGAGTCCCAGGTGTTGGAGGCCGCGAGGCGGGCGGGTTACGCTGCACCCACAGCAACGCGTCGTAGCCGGCCCGGCGGCGGGTGTCGCTGAGCACTTCGTAGGCCTGGTTCACGGCCAGGTAGCGCACGTGGGCCGCCGGGTCGGGAGTCCGGTCGGGGTGGGTGAGCAGCACCAGCCGCCGGTAGGCCCGGCGAATATCGTCGGGCGTGGCCTGCTCGGGCAGCTCCAGGGTTTGGTAGTGGGTGGCCATGACCCGGGCTATTCTTCGGCCGTGGCGGCCGCCACGGCCGCCACCTGGTCCTGCACGCGCTGGGTGGCCAGCTCCAGCAGGCGGCGGTTGACTTCCCCGCGGTGCCGGCGGTAGAAGCTGGTTTCGGGGCCGGTGAACAATCCGGTCATCAGCCCGATGATGGTGTAGCGCAGTTTCACGTTGCGGGTCAGCAGCTCGGCCGCCAGGCGCTGCTGCTCGGTGGCGCTGGCCTGGGCAAACGGAACGTGGTGCTCGCGCAGAAAGTCGGCCACGGTGAACAGCAGCAGCGGGTTTTGCAGCTTGAGCACGGGGCGCAGGGTGCGGTGCAGAAAGTCGCCGACGGTGGCCTCGGGGGCGGCGGGCAGCTCGGCGGCTACCGCGGGGCGCAGGGCCAGCCGGGCCGTATCGTGGGAGTCGGAAAAGAAGGGGGGAAGCATGCCGGGAGCGGGAAAGTATAGGTGAGCTGAAGAAACAAAAAATGCCCGTCCGGCGCGGGGCCAAACGGGTTTTTTTGTTGCCGGCCGGCAACCGGGCGCTAACCGCGGCTAGTGCTTGATAACCACCTGCCGGGTCGAAACGGTGCGGCCCTGGGTGGTTTGCAGATGGTAGATACCCTCGGGCAGGGCGCTGGTGTTGAGCTTGAGCTGGCCCTGCGTCGTAACGCTCGAAAGCTTGAGCGTGCCCTGGGCATCGTAGAGTCGTACGGCGGCACCGGTAGTTTTGGCATCGGCGAGGCCAGTCGAGAGCGGGTCGGCTTTTTCCCCCGTGCTGACCTGCAAGTAAGTGTCGGCCGGGTTGGGGAAGGCCGTTACGGCGGCCCGCATGATTTCACTCTGGTTGCCGCAGGCCCGGGCTTCCGCCAGCTGGTTGCTGCTGTCCGTGACGCGCACCGTCACGCAGGCCGAGCCGGCATTGGCCCAGTCAATAGGTACGCCACTGACGGAAAAATAGGAGTTGGCGCCCGTGTTGGTCAGGGAAGCCATGTTGTTAGGGTATTCCACAACCCAGGAATACTGGTAGGGGCCGATGCCGCCCGTCGCCGAGGCCCAGCAGTCGATGCGGGCCACGTCGTCGAGCTGGGGCACGGTGCTGATGCTGATGCTGGCCGCCAGGGGCGCGGGCAGCTGGCTCTGAATCCAGGAAGCGTAGTTCTTGATGCGGGTGCCGATGCTCGGGTACTGGTCGCGGGGGTCCCGGCTCCAGCTCGAGCAGCCGGCCAGCACGGGCACGTTGTTGTTGTAGATAACCATCGGACCGCCGCCGTCGAGGTTGCCGGCGCCTTTGCCCGGCTCATACACGGCAATCATGTTGGCCGACACCTGCGGCACGGTCGGGCCGGGCACGGGCACGTTGCCCTGGTTGAGCAGGTTGGCGTTGGCGTTGGAGATAACCGGGATGCTCACTTTGTTGAGCTGGGTGGTCACCGCGTACGAGCCGTCGACGGTGGCGCCCCAGCCCGTGAGCACCGTCGCCACGCCGGCGTTCATCAGGTTGTCGGGCAGGGTGGCCGGCGAGGCGTACTTGATGGCCTGCACGTCATTGTTGAAAACCAGCGGCGTGCTTAATTGCAGCAAAGCCAGGTCGTTTTCGTAGGTGCCAGCCGCGGGGTTGAAGCCGGGGTGGCGGATAATCTGAGCGACCTGAATCAGCTGCCCGCCGGTGGCCTGGTTGGTGGCGCCGGCCCGGATGAAGAGGTTAGAGGCCGATTGACCAATAATGGCGGTGGCCGAGGTCAGGATCCAGCGGGGCTCGATGATGGAGCCGCCCCCGATGTGGTCGGAGCCCGAGTTAGTAGCCAGATTGGTTTTCACCGATACCTGCCAGGGCGCCTGACTGATGGGAATGGCCTGGCCGCCGATAATGAGGGTCTTGTTGGCTTCCCCTTCGGACGCCGGCCCGATGACACTCTGGGCGAAGGTCTGAAAAGTGGTGAGGCAGCAGAGCGTGAGTAAGGATAATAATTTCATGGGGAGGGTGGTAGAAGATGGATGATGCGCAAAAACAGGTGTTCGGGGTAGGTTTTGGCCCACCGGACCGTTGGCAAGGGCCGACTTCGGGCCTCACCGAAAAGCCAGCCGCCCGCAGCGGTTTGTCTTCGGTGAGGCCGTCCAAAGTCTGCCGCTATTACCGCGACTCCATCGTGGTCAGGAACAGCGGATTGCTGCCGTAGTAGGAGTAGATGTAGTATCTCCAGTTGGCATCCTGAATGTTGATAGCCTGCTCCCCGACGTAGTCATCGTCTTCCCAATGCGAGAAGTCGATGGTCGTGGAGCCCCCGAACTTGATACCGCCTTTCGTGTAGCTGGCATCCAGGGTCAGCTTGATGGTAGGTCCGCCGTCTTCCTCTATCCACCGCATGGTGTAGAAGTCCGAGAAATTGGTGTTCCAGCGGAAGAGCAGCATGTTCGGGTCGAAGCCGTAGTCGAACGTGCTCCGCGACCCCGTGAAGAGGATGCCGTCCATGATCTTGTAGGGCACTACTACCGGGGAGCTGGTCGAGAAGCTGTTGTTGTAGGAGCTGGCCGCGTACAGGCGAAACTCGGGTTGGCCGCGGATGGCCGGTTCGTATTCACCCAAACGGTCACACTTGATGCCGCGCAGGTACTCCTCGCGTCCACCGCCCCGGGCACTGGTTTGCATCAGCGCCTCTTGCTGCTGCTTGAGCCGCTGTTTGTAGAGAGGCGTAAACTCCTGCCGGACGGCCCCCGACTCGTCCAGCCGCTCGCCCAGGCTAACCACGACGAAAGGCGTCGAAGGCTGCTCTTCCAGCCTCATTTCCTGGTTGACAAACGACTCCTGCAGCGGCTTGAGGTCTGCCGTGAACTCCGCCGTATGGCCCAGGCCGTCGTAGGTGGGCACTGTCTTCAGCTCGGAGTCCGGCACGCCGACGGGAATGTAGGTTGCCTGAAGCACCGGCATCGAATTCCAGTTCTCAATGAACACCGGAATGGCTACGATGATGCGGTTGGCCTGCTCCTGGGAGAGGCCGGCCGCCAGCGGATCGGTCTGGAAGCCCTCGTTGTGCAGCAGGTCGCCGAACGATTGGCCGCCCACGTCGGCGCGCAGCAGGGTCTGGTAGGCCACGTCGTAGTCGCCGTCGAACTGCTGGCTGGCCAGCTGCTCGAGTACCTGCTTGGCCTTGGGGTTGGTGTTGATGATGCGGGCAATGGTAGCCGCCATGGAGGCGAAGTAGGAGTTGGCCGCGTCGGTGGTGCCGGCCACTAGTTGACCTGCATTGGCACCGATGGTGGCCGCGTTGCGGGGGGCAACGTCCTGGTCGAGCTTTTCGCAGCTGCTCAAACTCAGCGAGGCCAAACCCAGGGCCAGCGCCGACCGGGTCAGATACTTGATGTTTCCTGCTTGTGACATGTTCCGAGAAGGATGATTTAGATGGAAATAAAGAAGACGCGGCTCCGGGACAGGGCCCATTTCCAGAAGCCGACGGCAAGCTAGAGCGCCGGTTACGGCCCTGATAATTTTTTACACCAACTGGCTTATTCGCGGGACAAGTGCCCCCTTTTTGCCCACTTTCCGCTCCCAGGGTAGTCAGGTAAGGGGTGCCCACGGCCGGGCTGGGCCAGGCCGCCGCCGCTTGGGCAACTGCGGGTAAAGCCGTAGCTTTAAGCGTTCAAGCTTTTGTTATTCTTTTCCCCTCTCGTTGGCCATTTGATGAAAAAATTACTCTTGATGCCCGCCCTGCTGCTGGCTACGCTGCGGCCTGGGATGGCGCAATCGTTCGTGAAAGTGCCCGGCCCCGTGCCTTCCACCGTCTGCTATGCCGACACCGAGGACAAGCACACCCGCCTGGAGCTGCCCGCCGCTTATCTGCAGCAGCAGCGCACCGGCCAGCGCCGCAGCACGGCCGCCAACATTGAAGTGACCTACACCGGCTTCACGCCCCAGGCCCAGGCCGCGTTTCAGCACGCCGTCGACATCTGGGAGTCTTTGCTCGTTTCGCCGGTCACGATTCACGTGCAGGCCACCTGGCGGCCCCTGGGCACGGGCGTGCTCGGCTCGGCCGGCGCCACGGCCTACTACACCGACCCCAGCGGCGGCATCCGCAGCGGCTCGTCCTACCCCGTTGCCCTGGCCGAGAAGATTGCCGGCCGCGACCTGAATTCGCCGGCGCAGTCGGACATCGACGCCAGCTTCAGCAGCACCTTCAACTGGTACTACGGCCTCGACGGCGCAGTGCCGGCCGGTAAGTACGACCTCGTGTCGGTGGTACTGCACGAGCTGGGCCACGGCCTGGGCTGCATTGCCAGCACCGGCTACAGCGGCGGCCAGGGCAGCTACAGCACCCCGGCTTCCATCTACGCCACCTACATGGAAAACCTGGCGGGGCAGGCGCTGACCAACAACCCGCAGTTTGCCAACGGCTCCACGGCTCTGGGCACCGAGTACCGCAGCGGCAACGTGTATTTCAACTCCAACCTGGCCAAGGCCGTGAACGGGGGCGTGCGGCCCCGCCTCTACGCCCCGGCTACCTACTCGGCCGGCTCGAGCATTTCCCACCTGAACGAGGCTACGTACCCGGCAGGCAACATCAACTCGTTGATGACGCCCAACATCGGTGCGGCCGAAGCCATGCACAACCCCGGCCCGCTGATGCTGGCCATGTTCAACGAAATGGGCTGGTTCAATACCGCCATTCGCCACACCAAGCTGCCCGACTCCGAAACGTCGCAGAACTTCACCGTCAGCGCCACGCTCGTTTCCGACGGCACCATCACGCCCGGCTCGGTGAAGCTCAACTACAGCATCGACAACGGCCCGCTGACCACCCTGGTGATGACCAACACGGCCGGCGCCACCTACCAGGCCGTGATTCCGGCCCCCGGCCTCAACCACACGGTGAGCTACACCATTCAGGCTTCCGACAACGAAACGGCCCGCATCTACACGGCGCCGGCGGCCACCCAGCCCATCCTGAACACGACGCCCCGCTTCTCCTTCGTCGTCGGGCCCGACGTGACGGCCCCGGTGATAAAGCACCGCCCGCTGACCTACCTGTTTGCCTCACAGCTGCCCTACCAGTTCCAGACCCAGGCCACCGATAACGTGGCCGTGAACACCGTGACGGTGGAATACGCCGTGAACGGCGTGGCCCGCCCGGCCCTGACCCTGAGCTACCAGGCCGCTACCAACAACTTTGTGGGCTCCCTCGGCACCGGCGGCGGCCCTATCGTGGCCGGCGACGTGCTGACCTACCGCATCGTGGCCCGCGACGGCGCCGCGACGGTAAACCAGGCCCAGACGCCGACTTACACCGTGAACATCGTGGACTTCAAGGCGGCCCAGAACACGTACGCCAACAACTTCAACACGACCTCGGCCGTGGACTTCGTGGGCGAAGGTTTCAGCATTGCCCAGCCCACGGGCTTCACCAACGCCGCCATCCACTCCGACCACCAGTACTACGACGACTCCACGCTGGTGTACCAGATGCTGGTGCCCATCCGCATTGCCGCCCAGCCCCAGATTCTGTCGTTTGACGAAATTGCCATCGTGGAGCCCGGCGAAACGGGTAGCGTGTTTGGCACGGAAGCATTCTACGACTACGTGGTGGTGGAAGGCAGCAAGGACAACGGCGCCACCTGGACGCCGGTGGCTGACGGCTACGACGCCCGCCTGCGCACGAGCTGGCTGGCGGCCTGGAACAGCGGCACCAGTGGCCAGAACTCGACCGGTGTCGGTACGCCCGCCATGTTTACGGCGCACACCTTCAACCTGGGCAGCAAGTTTGCCTCCGGCGACGTGGTGCGCCTGCGCTTCCGCCTCTTCGGCGACCCCGGCGCCCACGGCTGGGGCTGGGCCATCGACAACCTGAACGTGCTGCAGGTAACCGGCACGGCCTCGGAGCTGAAAGCCGCCGGGGGCCTGAGCGTGTATCCGAACCCCAGCGCCGGCCAGTTCCGGGTGCGGGCTTCGTTCAGCAAGCCCACGGCCGGCGTAGAGCTGCTCGTGCGCAACAGCCTGGGCCAGATTGTGCACCGCCAGGCCGTAACGGCCGCCGCTGGTCAGCTCGACCTGCCCGTGGATCTGAGCAAGCTCGCAGGCGGCCTCTACCAGGTGAGCCTGGGCCAGCCTGGCGACGCGGTAACGACCAAGGTGCTGGTGCAGAAGTAACCACTGCCCACCCCACGCAAAAAAGCGGCGCTTCCGAACGGAGGCGCCGCATTTTTTACGTTGAGTGGTTAAGGCAAAAGCCTGAAACAGTTTAGTTCACGCCCCCGCCCAGGGCCCGGTACACGTTCACCGAGGCGTTGAGCTGCTGCATTCGGGTTTCAATCAGGTCGAACTTCGACTCGAGGGCCTCGCGCTGGGTGAAGAGAACCTCGGTGTACTCGGCCCGGGCCGAGCGGAACAGGCTGTTGGAAATGTCCACCGACTGGTTCAGGGCAGCGACCTCCTTGGCTTTGGCGTCGTAGCTTTTCTCCAGGTTGCTGATGCTGGCCAGCTGGTTCGTGACTTCCACGTAGGCGTTGAGCACCGTCTTCTGGTAGCGGTACACGGCCTGGGTCTGCACGGCGTTGGCGCTGTAGTACGTGGCCTTGATGCCGTTGCGGTTGAAGAGCGGAGCCACCAGGTCGCCACCCAAAGAGTAGAGCATCGACTCGGGCGAGGACACCAGCAGGGCCGGGTTGAAGGCGGCCAGGCCCACCCCGCCGGTCAGGCGCAGGGAGGGGTAGAAGTTGGCGCGGGCCACCTGCACGTCGAGCTTGGCGGCAGCTAGCTGCTGCTCGGCCTGCCGGATGTCGGGGCGGTTGCTCAGCAGCTGGGCGGGCAGGCCGGCCGCAATGGCTGTGGGCAGCCGCTCATTGAACGACTCGTCGTTGCGGGCCACCGGCTGGGGGTAGCGGCCGGCCAGGAAGTTGAGCTTGTTCTCGGTTTCCACAATGCTCTGCTGGAGCTTGAACTGCAGGCTGCGGCTGTGCTGGACCTGGGCCTCGAAGCGCTTCACGGCCAGCTCGGTGGTGCGGGCGGCCTCCTTCTGCTGGCGCACCAACTCCAGGGCGTTAGTTTGGATGCCGATGTTCTGCTTTACAATGGCCAGCTGGTTGTCGAGGGCCAGCAGCTCGTAGTAGGAGTTGGCAATTTCGGCCACCAGGTTGGTCACCATGAAGTTTTTGCCTTCCACCGTGGCCAGGTAGCGCAGGGCCGCGGCCTTTTTGGCGTTGCGCAGCTTGTGCCAGATGTCGACCTCCCAGGTGGCAAAGGCGCCGAGCTGGAAGTTGGTGAGCGGGTCGGGGGTATGGCGGTTTTCCTTGATGTCGACCTGCTCCTCGGTGGCGCCCTGCAGGGTGTAGCGGCCCACCTTTTCCACGTCGGCGCGGCCGCCCAGGCTCACGAAGGGCAAGTACTCACCCCCGCGGGCCCGGACTTCGTTGCGGGCAATTTCGATTTCCTGCAGGGTGATGTTCAGCTCCTGGTTGTTTTGCAGGGCCGTCGTGACGAGGGCCTGGAGGTCGGGGTCGGTGAAAAACTGCTTCCACTGCACCCGCGCCGAGTTGGTGCTGTCCGGGGTGACCGTGGCGGTAGGGTAGCTGGCCGGGGTGGTGCGGCTCTCGTTTTTGACCACCAGCTCCGGGGTTTTGCAGGCGCCCACGGCCAGGGCCAGGCTGGCGGCGCTCAGGCATTGATACAGGCGTTTCTTACGCATAGGGCTCGGACTCTTCAATTAATACGCGGGGCTCTACGCCTTCCAGAATGGGGGACTCGTTTTCGTCCCGAATCAGCTTGTTGTTGCCGGCCAGGGTGCCGAAGAAATAGTACAGGCCGGGGATGATGATGACCCCGAACACGGTACCGAACAGCATGCCGCCCAGGGCCGAGGAGCCGATGGTGCGGTTGCCGATGGCGCCGGCACCGGTGGCTACCACCAGCGGAATCAGGCCGGCAATAAAGGCGAACGACGTCATCAGGATGGGGCGGAAACGTACTTTGGCGCCTTCGATGGCCGCGTCGCGCACGCTCATGCCTTCTTCGTGCTTGAGGGCCGCGAATTCGACAATCAGTACCGCGTTTTTACCCAGCAGGCCCACGAGCATAACCAGTCCTACCTGGGCGTAGATGTCGTTGGCCAGGCCAAACATCTTGATGAACAAGAACGACCCGAACACGCCCGCTACCAGGGAGAAGATAACGGCCAGCGGGAGCAGGAAGCTCTCGTACTGGGCCGCCAGCACCAGGTACACGAACAGCAGCACGATGGCGAAAATCACGGTCGACTCGTTGCCGCGGCTCACTTCGTCTTTCGACAGGCCGCCCCAGTCGATGCCGTAGCCGTGGGGCAGATCCTGGGCCACTTCCTGTACTGCCTTGATGGCCTCGCCCGAGCTGTAGCCCGGTGCGGCCCCGCCCCGGATGGAGCCGGTGGTGTACATGTTGTAGCGGTTAATTTCGTTGGCCCCCTGGGTCTTCACGATTTTCATGAAGGCCGAAAACGGTACCATCTCGCCCTTGTCGTTCTTGGCCCACATGTTCAGCACATCTTCCGGCAGCTTGCGGTACTCGGGCGAAGCCTGCACAAACACCTTGAAGAAGCGCTGGTATTTGATAAAGCCCAGCTCGTAAGTCGAGCCCACCAGGATGCTGAGCGTGTTCATGGCGTTGCCGATGCTCACCCCTTTCTGCATGGCCAGCTCGTTGTCAATCTTGAGCTCGTACTGGGGGTAGTTGGCCGAGAAGAAGGTGAAAACCCCAGTCAGCTCCTTGCGCTTCTTGAGCTTGGCAATAAACTCGTTGTTGACCTTTTCCAGAGCCTTGTAGTCGCCGGAGTTGGTTTTGTCGAGCAGCTGGAGCTGGAAGCCGCCCGCCGCGCCGTAGCCCGGCACTGCCGGCGGCTCGAAGAATTCGATGGTCGCGCCGGGAATCTGCTTGGCCCGTTTTTCGAGCTCCTCCACGATGTCGGCAATGGACTCCTTACGCTCCGACCACGGCTTGAGGTCAATCAGACAGGTACCGGCGTTGGAGCCCCGGCCCTCGGTGAGTACCTCGTAGCCGGCCAGGGTGGAGATGTTGTTGACGCCGGGCACGTCCTTGGCCAAGTCGCGCAGGCGCTTCGACACGGCGTTGGTCTGTTCGAGCGTGGTGCCGGGCGGGGTTTGCACAATGGCGTAGATCAGGCCCTGGTCCTCACTCGGGATAAAGCCGGCGGGCAGCTTGGCCGTAATGGCCCAGATGCCCAGCCCGAAGGCAATCAGCATCACGAAGGTGACGATGCGGTTGGCGACAATCTTCTGCAGCAAGCCCACGTAGGCGTTGGTGAGCTTGTCGAAGCTGCGGTTAAACCAGTCGAAGAAGCGCTGCATGGGCGTTTGCTTCTTGGGTTGGCCGTGGTGATTCTTCAGAATCATGGCGCAGAGCACCGGCGTCAGCGTCAGCGCCACCAGACCCGAAATAACGATGGCCGTAGCCATGGTAATCGAGAACTGCCGGTAGAAAATACCCACCGGGCCACTCATGAACGACACGGGAATAAATACGGCCGTCATCATGATGGTAATGGCAATGATGGCCCCGCTGATTTCGCCCACCACTTCGCGCACGGCGTTGTAGGGCGACATGTGCTTTTCCTCCATCTTGGCGTGCACGGCCTCAATCACCACAATGGCGTTGTCGACCACGATACCGATGGAGAGTACCAGGGCAAACAGGGTAATCATGTTGATGGTGAGCCCGAAGGCCTGCATGGCCACGAACGAGCCCACCAGGGACACGGGCACGGCCAGGGCCGGAATCAGCGTGGAGCGCCAGTCGCCCAAAAACAGGAACACGACCAACGCCACCAGAATAAAGGCGTCGCGCAGGGTGTGGATTACGTTTTCAATCGAGGCGTCGAGGAAGTTCGACACGTCGTAGGTGATTTTGTAGTCCATGCCGGGGGGGAAGCTCGTCTTCTTGAGCTCCTCCAGCTTGGCCTTCACCTCTTTAATCACGTCCGAAGCATTCGAGCCGTAGGTCTGCTTGAGCACGATGGCCGCCGAGGGGTACTGGTTCAGGTTGGAGTAGATGTCGTAGTACTCCGAGCCCAGCTCCACGTTGGCCACGTCCTTCAGGTGCAGGCTTTCCCCGTTGGGGTTGGCCCGCAGAATCACGTTTTTGTACTGCTCCACGTCGTTGAAGCGGCCCTGGTAGCTGAGTACGTACTCCAGGGACTGGGCATTCTTACCGTCGGCGCGGCCGATACGACCCGGCGAGCCAATCACGCTCTGCTCGTCGAGGGCCTTCATTACGTCATCCACGGAAATGTTGTAGGCGCGCATCCGGTCGGGCTTCAGCCACACGCGCATGGCGTACTGCCGGCTGCCCAGGATGCTGGCCCGGCCGATGCCGCTCAGGCGCTGGAGCTCGGGTATCATGTTCACGCCGGCGAAGTTGAACAGGTACTTCATGTCCGTGTTCTTGTCTTTCGAGTACAAGTTCACGTACATCAGCATGTTGGGCACCACGCGGTTTACAATCACGCCCTCGCGCTGCACAATCAGCGGCAGACGGTTGAGGACCTGCGCAATGCGGGTGTTCACGTTCACTACGGCCTGGTCGGGGTTGGTGCCCAGGTTGAACACAATCTGAATGTTGGCCTCCCCGGCCGACACGGCGTCGGAAGTCATGTATTTCATGCCCGGCACGCCGTTCACGGCCTGCTCCAGCGGAATCAGCACCGATTCGGTGAGCACCTTGGCACTGGCGCCGGGGTAGGAGGCGCTGACCATGACCAGGGGCGGCGAAATTTCGGGAAACTGCGAGGTGGGCAGCTGGAAGATGGCCAGCCCGCCCATGAGCAGGATGACAATCGAAATGACGATGGCAAAGACTGGCCTGCGAATGAATTTACTAAACATAGCTTTGGGTTCGTTGTCAGGTGCTCGTTGTCAGTTGTCAGGAATGTGCTTGCTGCCGTTATCAGATTGGCCTGACAACTAGCAACAAGCACATTGCTGACAACCAACTGCTTACTCGCTGTCGACTTTCAGGTGCGAAATGACCGTCTGCGGGGCCCGGAAGTCGTAGGCCACCTTGTCGCCGTCCTTCACTTTGCGCAGGCCCTCGAGCAGGATTTTGTCGGTGGTCTTGATACCGGACTTGATGACGTAGAGGTCAGGCATCTCGGAGGCAATGCCAACTTCCTGCTGGTGCACCACATTGTTCTTGTCGACGACGAAGACGTACTTTTTCTCCAGCACCTCAAACGTGGCTTTCTGCGGGATAATCAGGGCGCCTTTGAGCGGCACGGTCATCAGCACCGAGCCGGTTTCGCCGTTGCGCAGCAGGCCGTCGGGGTTGGGGAAAGTGGCCCGGAAGGCGATGTTGCCGGTTTCGTTGTTGAAGTCGGCCTCAATGGTCTGCACCACGCCGGGCTGGTCAAACACCTCGTTGTTGGCCATGCGCAGCTTCACTTTCTGGGCGCTGTCACTGGTTTTGGCGTGCTGCTTATACGAGAGGTACTCCGCCTCCGGCACGTTGTAGTACACCCACATCTTGCTGTTGTCCGAGAGCGTGGTCAGCAGGTCGCCCTCGTCGACGAGGGAGCCCAGCCGGGCCTGGAAGTGGTCCATGATGCCGCTAAAGGGCGCTTTCACGGTCGTGAACTGCAGGTGAGTCTGGGCCAGGGACACTTCGGCGTTGGCCTTGTCGTACTTGGCCTGGGCCAGGGCCAGCTCACTGCCCGACACGATGTTTTTGTCGGCCAGCTTCTTGGTGTTCTGGTACTCCAGCCCCACGTAGTGCGCCTCGGCCTGGGTTTTCTTCAGCTCGGCCTGGTACACGGTCGGCTTGATCTGAAACATGGTCTGGCCCTGCTGCACGCGCTGTCCCTCGTCCACGAAAATCTTTTCCAGGTAGCCTTTCTCCAGGGCCCGCAGCTCGATGCGCTGGAAGGAGTGAATCTGGGCCACGTACTCCTTGGTAATGGTCGTGTCCTTGAGCAGCGGGCTGGTGGCCACGAGCTTGATCTGTTCTTCGACGGGCTTTTGCTCCTCCTTGCAGCTGCTGGCAGCGTAGCACAGCGCGCCGCAGCTCAGAAGCAGGAACGTTCTTTTCATCAGGGCCTTAGGTAACATGACAGGCAATTGGGGTGTATTGGAGAATTTAAATTCGGGGAGTGGGCTGCCGGGGCGAATCAGCGGGGTGGAAGCAGGGCTCCGCGGGCACCAAGCTCCGGGTGGCCGGCTTGGGAAGCCGGGGCCAAACAGGCCCGGAAGGCAGCATCGAGGGTGGGAGGAGCAAAGGCTGAGCAGCTTGTGTCGTGGGTTGACGGCACAAAGCAAGCCCCGGTGGCATGAAGCTAAAATGAAGTAAGCTTGAATTCCTGCTAAAAAAACTACCCGCCAACTCCGCTTTCGGCCGCCGTTCGGGCCTGACTATCAACCCGGAAAAGTAGTATTTGCGCCGCCCGCTCCCGGCTCCTCAAGCCGGTTGGCATACCCCGCAAAAAGACCCGGCCCCGCAACAGATTCGTTGCGGGGCCGGGCCTTTTCGGGGCGGCAGGAAAGGGCTAGGGCCGGACGGCCAGGAGCTTGCTGATAAAGTCCCAGAGCACCACGCCGGCCGCCACGCTCACGTTCAGGGAATGCTTGGTGCCAAACTGCGGAATTTCCACCGCCGCGTCGCAGAGGGCCAGCACCTCGTCATCCACGCCAAACACCTCGTTGCCCATGATCAGGGCGTAGGGCTGGCCTGGCAGGGGCTGGAAGGTGGTCAGATCCTGGCTCACGTCGGTCAGCTCCACGGCCACCAGCCGGTAGCCCGCCGCCTTGAGCTGGAGCAGGGCTTCCACCGTGGTAGGCGCGTATTCCCACTGCACCGACTCGGTGCTGCCCAGGGCCGTTTTGGTGATTTCGCGCTGGGGTGGGCGCCCGGTGATGCCGCAAAGCCAGATTTTCTCGATGGCAAACGCGTCGGCGGTGCGGAAGGCGGCGCCCACGTTATGCAGGCTGCGCACGTTGTCGAGCACGAGGGTCAAGGGGAATTTATCCGTACTTTTGAAGTCCGTCACCGAGAGCCGGTTCAGCTCTTCCATCGTTCGTTTGCGCATTGCTTTCGGGCTATTTTGCCCAAAGGTAGGAACGCGCCGGGCGACATTGGGGGTTAAAGCCAGTAGCGCGAACTTTGCAGTTCGCGTCCCCGCGTCGCCCTCTTCCGGCTGACCGACTTTATTCCCTACGTCTCCATTCACGCGAACCACAAAGTTCGCGCTACTATTGCCGCCCCGTGAAATCCAGTACCGCTGCCCCTGCTAAAAAAGCTGTTCCGATGCATGGCTCCGCCGGTCCCGCCCCAGTGATTGACACGCCGCTGATGAAGCAGTACTACCAGCTCAAGCAGCAGTACCCCGGCGCGCTGCTGCTGTTCCGGGTGGGCGACTTCTACGAAACCTTCGGCGAGGATGCCGTGACGACGGCCCGCATCGTGGATATCGTGCTGACCAAGCGCGGCGCGGGTACCTCCTCCGAAGTGGCCCTGGCCGGCTTTCCCCACCACTCCCTCGATACCTACCTGCCCAAGCTGGTGCGGGCCGGGCAGCGGGTGGCCATCTGCGACCAGCTCGAAGACCCCAAGCAGGCCAAGGGCCTCGTCAAGCGCGGGGTCACGGAGCTGGTCACGCCCGGCGTGTCCTTCCACGACAACGTGCTGGAGCGCAAGAGCAACAACTACCTGGCCGCCGTGCACTTCGGTAAGACGGAGGCCGGCATCAGCTTTCTGGACATCAGCACCGGCGAGTTTCTGGTGGCCCAGGGCGACATTGAGTACTTGGGCAAGCTGCTCCAGAATTTTGCCCCCGCCGAGGTATTGTTCTGCAAGCAGAGCCGCCAGCAGTTCGAGGGACATTTCGGCCCCGATTTCTGCCACTATGCGCTGGATGAATGGGTTTTCGGCTTCGACTACGCCCACGACACGCTCACCCGCCACTTCAAGACCACCTCGCTCAAGGGCTACGGCATCGACAACCTGCGCGAGGGCATTACCGCCGCCGGCTGCATCCTGCACTACCTGGCCGAAACCAAACACGATGAGGTCGGTCACATTGCCAACATTGCCCGCCTGGAGGAAGACAAGTACGTCTGGCTCGACCGGTTCACCGTCCGCAACCTCGAGCTGGTCCAGCCCCAGCACCTGGGCGGTGTGCCCCTGATTGATATCCTGGATCAGACCGTGACGCCCATGGGCGCCCGCCTGCTGCGCAAGTGGGTGGTGCTGCCGCTCAAGGAGCCCATCCAGATTCAGCGCCGACTCGACACGGTGGAAGGTTTGCTCGACAACCCCGATTTGCTCGGTGAAATCAGTCAGCACCTGCGCCAGATCAACGATTTGGAGCGCCTGATTTCCAAGGTAGCCGTGCGCCGCATCAATCCGCGGGAGCTGCTCCAGCTCAGCCGCGCCCTCGACGCCATCGGGCCCATCCGGGAGCTGCTGGCCGCCTCGGGGATGAAAGCCCTGGAAAAGCTGGCCGACCAGCTCAACCCTTGCGAGGCCCTGCGCGAAGAAATCAAAGTCAAAATCCGCCCCGATGCCGGCGTGCTCACCAATCAGGGCGGGGTGCTCAACGACGGCATCGACGCGGAGCTGGACGAGTTGCGCGGCATTGCCTTCTCAGGCAAGGACTATCTGTTTCAGCTCCAGCAGCGCGAAATCCAGAACACCGGCATTTCCTCGCTCAAGGTGGCCTACAATAAGGTGTTCGGCTACTACCTCGAAGTCACCAACTCCCACAAGGACAAGGTGCCCGCCACCTGGATTCGGAAGCAGACCCTGGTGAATGCGGAGCGCTACATCACCGAGGAGCTCAAGACCTACGAGGAGAAAATTCTGCACGCCGAGGACCGCCTGTTCGTCATCGAGCAGAACCTCTACAATGAGCTGGTCTTGTCGGCCCTGGAGTTTGTGCCCCGCATCCAGCAGAATGCCCGCGCCGTGGCCGTGCTCGACTGCTTGGCCTCCTTCGCCGCCACCGCCCGCCAGCACCGCTACGTGAAGCCCGTGGTGAACGACTCGACCCTGCTCGACATCCGCGCCGGCCGCCACCCCGTCATTGAGCGGCAGCTGCCGCCCGGCGAATCCTACATTCCCAACGACATCCGCCTCGACCAGGACGACCAGCAGATTGTCATTATCACCGGCCCCAACATGGCCGGCAAATCGGCCCTGCTGCGCCAGACGGCCCTCATCGTGCTGCTGGCCCAGATCGGCTCCTTCGTGCCCGCCGACGCGGCCACCATCGGCGTCATCGACAAGATCTTCACTCGCGTGGGCGCTTCGGACAACCTCAGCAAGGGCGAAAGCACCTTCATGGTGGAGATGACCGAAACGGCCAGCATCCTGAATAACCTGTCGGATAGGAGCCTGGTGCTGATGGACGAAATCGGGCGCGGCACCAGCACCTACGACGGCATCAGCATCGCCTGGGCCATCGTCGAGCACCTGCACAACTTCCCCAAGGCCCGGGCCAAGACCCTTTTCGCCACTCACTACCACGAGCTCAACCAGCTGGCCGACGACTGCGAGCGGGTGCGCAACTACAACGTGGCCGTGCGCGAGGCCGACGGCCGCATCCTGTTCATGCGCAAGCTGGTGGAAGGCGGTTCCGAGCACAGCTTCGGCATCCACGTGGCCCGCATGGCCGGCATGCCCACCTCGGTAGTGCTGCGGGCCAACGAAATCATGCACCACCTCGAGCAGGAGCGCACCAACACCGAGGAAGCCGCCACCGAGTTCGACGACGTGCTGGCTGGCCTAGAAAATGAGGCGCCGAAAAGCAACGGCCGCACCCCCAAGGCCCAGCCCGCCGCGGCCGTGGCCACCGCCCCGCGCCCCAGCCTGCAGCTCAGCATGTTCGAGCCCGCCGACCCTACCATGGAACGCGTCCGGGACCTGCTCCAGCAGCTCGACGTGAACACGCTCACCCCGATTGAGGCCTTGCTCAAGCTCAACGAGCTCAAGCTCGTCTTGGCCAGCAAAGGGTAGGGGGGTATAAAAAAGTGACGACTCTTAAATGAGGAATAACTTGCGGCGGTCGAAAAATAATCTGCCTGAAAATGAGGGAGAAGCGGTTTTGGGGTAAAATTCACCGCGTTTTTTTTACCCCAGTCCTTGACTCTACCAAAATCGTTCTTACCTTTGTCGCACCATTAGCCATCGCAACAACGGTGGCTTACCTCAAGCGAGAGTAGCTCAGTTGGTAGAGCGCGACCTTGCCAAGGTCGAGGTCGCGAGTTCGAACCTCGTCTCCCGCTCCAAAAAAGACCCTGCCCCACCGGCAGGGTCTTTTTTTGTTCCCTTGATTCGTAGCGCCAGCTAGGCGTGGGCCGTCATGGAGGCACTCAGCGGGAGCAGCTTCTGCTTGAGGGCGGCAAAGTCCAGGGGTTTAGAAAGGAAGTCATCGGCGCCGAGCTTGAGGGCCGTAGTGTAGCTTTCCGCGTCGCCGTAGGCCGTTATCATCATCACCAGGGGCGGCGGCTCGGGGTGGTCGTGCTTGATTTGGCGCAGCAGTTCCAGGCCGCTCATGCCGGGCATGTTGATATCAGAGAGCACTAGGCCCACTTCCGCGTCGGTGGCGGGGTGCTGCAGGTAAGCCAGGGCTTCCTGCCCGGAGAAGGCGAAGGCAAACGAAAGGGTTTCCTCGCGGATTTCGCGCCGGAAGCGCTGCTCAAAGAGCAGGCGCACATCGGCTTCGTCGTCGACAACCAGAATGTTCATCATATAGAAAGCTAGAACCTAGCGTTTTGGTACGAACAGCAGGACCCATCCCGGAGGCTGGAATCTCTATAAAGATACTATTAATATATATGAATTAATTACAAATAATTGAGTATACTTACTCACTTGGTTTGGTCTGTCCCCGTTGTAGAACCACCAGCAAGGAAGCTCGTCGCTACCCCGGGGGAGTAGCCGTTGGAGCGCCGCTCGTCTTGGTCAGAGTTATCTTCGCCATGCTCCCTCCGTCGGTTTCGGTCAAGGAAAACACTGCCCCCGGCCTTCTGCGGCGGCGGTTAATGCCCCTGGCCGCGCTGTGGCAGCGCCTGATCAACAACGGCGTGCAGCCTTCGCTCACGGTCTGGCAGCGCAAGCGGGTGCACCTGCTCAACGGCATCAGCTGCGTGACCATCGGCATCTATGCCGGCTACGTGCTGGTGTTCTTCAATTCCCCCGACTGGCTCACGTTCCGCATTTGCCTGGGCGGGGTGGTGCTGAATCTGCCGCCGCTGATTTTCAACTACTACCACCGCTACGACGCGGCCGCCTACTACAGCGTGCTGAGTGTGACGCTGCTGTGCTCGTTTATTGCCGTGGCCCGCAAGTACGATGGCGTGGAGTACTTCCTGATTTCCAACAGCATTGTGCCAATGCTGTTCTTTCGCAACTTCTGGAAGATTGCCGTTTTGTTCGGGGTGAACGTGGCCGCCTATTTCGGAGTGCGCTACGCCATGACCGTGGTGGAGCCCTTTCTGTACGTGCCCGACAGCACCTACTTCTACCACGTGAACTTCACCCTGTTTCTGATGACGCTGTTTTTTGTGATGCACTACTTCCGCACCGAAAATTTCCGGCAGGAGGAGCTGCTCACCCGGCAGAATGAGTCCCTAATGGAGTCGTTGGAGAATCTGCGCCAAACCCAGTCCCAGCTCGTGCAGCAGGAAAAGTTGGCTTCGCTGGGGGCCCTCACGGCCGGTATTGCCCACGAAATCCAGAACCCGCTCAACTTTGTGGGCAACTTCTCGGAAGTGAGCGGGGAGATGGTGCAGGAGCTGCGCGAGGCGCTGGGGCCGGAGCCGCTCACCGAGCCGGGCCGGCACGCCGTGACTCAGCTGCTGCACGAACTCGAGCAAAGTCAGCAGAAAGTGGCCGAGCACGCCGGCCGGGCCAGCCGTATTGTGAAGGACATGCTCCAGCACTCCCGGGCCAGCAGCGGCCAGAAAAAGCCCACCGACCTCAACGCCCTGGCCGACGAGTACCTGCGCCTGGCCTACCACGGCCTGCGGGCCAAGTACAAGGACTTCAACGCCACCCTCACCACTGACTTCAACCAGCACCTGGACCCCGTGCTGGTGGTGCCCGAAGAACTGGGCCGGGTTCTGCTCAACCTGTTCAGCAACGCCTTTTACGCCGTCCGCAAAAAGGCGGCGCTGCGCCCCGGCGACGCGGCCTACAAGCCGGCCGTGGCCGTGAGCACCCAACGGGCCCAAAACGGAGTAGTACTCCGCATCCGCGACAACGGCACCGGCATTGCCCCCGACATTCTGGACAAGATCATGCACCCGTTTTTCACCACCAAGCCGCCGGGCGAAGGCACCGGCTTGGGCTTGTCCTTGAGCTACGATATCATCACCAAAGGCCACGGCGGCACGCTCACGGTCAGCTCCGAGCCGGGCGAGTTCAGCGAGTTTGCGGTGTGGCTGCCCGCCGGCCCCGCCCCGGATAAGGTGCCCGCAGCCAGCAGCCCGACCGGGGCCCGAAGGCAAGGCCCCTAACCAAATGGCCCGCCGCCGGTCAGCGGAAATAATGGCCTGCCGATTGAGATTTTACAGTTATTGTGCCCAAATTGCCGCTCTTTTTGGCCGGGCCCAGCCCCGAAAAAGCTGCCAGAGTGGTGTAATGGTAGCCACGAGGGACTTAAAATCCCTTGTCTTCACGGACGTACGGGTTCGAGTCCCGTCTCTGGTACCAAGGCCCCTGCCGCGTCATGCGGCAGGGGCCTTTTTTTGTTTGCTTCGGCCGGGCGGAATGCTTCGTGGCGCGGGTTGTTTTGCCTATTTTTGAAAAGACCTATCCTTATCCGGCTACTCTTCGATGGACGATTTACGCACCACGCTGCTTTCCTTTTCCGCGGACGACCGCAAAGACCTGGGCCGCTTTATCCAGCGCCAGGGCAAGGCCCAGAAAGGGCGCCTCGACGTGCGGCTGTTCGATTTACTGCTCCAGCAGCGCGAGTACACGACCGACGAGCTGCTGCCGCGCCTGTATCCCGATGAGCCCAACCCGGTGGCCTACTACGCCCTGCGCAAGCGCCTGCTGAGCCACATCACCGATTTTCTGCTGCTGCGCCAGCGGCACCAAGACCCGACGGCAGCTTCCTCGGTGCGGGGGCAGCTGACCCTGGCCGAGTACCTGTTTGAGGCCGGCGTGGGGCGCTTGGCCTGGAGCGCCCTGCGCAAGGCGGAGAAGCTGGCGGCGGCTCACGAGCAGTACGAACTACTCAACACGGTGTATAACCTGCAGATTGCCCAGGCCGACAGTGAGCACGCCGAAGACCTGGAAGACATCATCCGCCGCCGCAATCTGAATAAAAAGGCCGCCGACGAGGAAGAGCGCGCCGGCATTGCCCACAGCCTGATCCGGCGGCGCCTGCGCGAAGCCCGCCTGCGGGGCCGGGCCGGCGACGCTTTCAACGCCATTATCCAGGAGGTGCTGCGCGAGTATGACCTGCAGGAAGCCTTTGCCCGCCGCCCGTCGCTGCTGTACCGGCTGCTGGCCATCACGCGCAGCGCCATGCTGGCCCGCGGCGACTTTATGTCGTTTACGCCCTTCGCCATCCGCTGCTACCACCTCATGGAGCGCCGCCACGGCTTCACCCCGGCCCACCGCTACTATCAGCTCGGGTTGCTCTACATGATTGCCCACGGCCTGTACCGCAGCCGCCATTTCGACGAGTCCATCCGCTACCTGGCCCAGCTTAAGGATATCCTGTATGCTGAGCCGCGCAGCTACTTCGCTGATTTCTATCCCCGCTACACGTTTTTGCTGGCGGCCAACTACGCCTTTCTGCGCCGCAACAAAGACAGCATCCGGCTGCTCGAAGACCTGCTCAAGGGCCGGGAGGTGAGCCTGAGCCCCCGCGACGAGCTGACGGCCCGTTTCGGGTTGGGCTTCCACTTTTTTGCCGAGGGTCAGTTTCAGAAAACCAACCGCATGCTGATGAGCATCGGGCGCACCGACCGGTGGTGCGAGCAGCAGATGGGCCTGGAGTGGGTGTTCATGAAAAACATGGGCGAGATGCTGGTGCAGCTCGAAATGGGCAACCACGACCTGGCCCTGAACCGGGTGCGGGCCATTGAGCGCAGCGTGAAGGAGCGGGTGGCGGAGGGCACCACTGCCTACCAGCACGTGCTGACCTACCTGAAGCTGGTGCGCGAAATCATCGACAACCCGGACGTGGTAAAGACGCCGGAGTTTGTGGCCCGCGTCGACCAGATGCCCCATGCCCTGCCCGATGACCGCGAGGACATGCAGCTGCTGAGCTTCTTCGGCTGGCTGCGGGCGCGCATCGCCGGCCGGCCCTACTACGAAGTGCTCATCACCATGACCGAGCCCGACAAAAAGGACGAGCCCGCTAGCTCTGCACTGGGGGCTGGGGCTGGTACCAGCGCAGCAGGGGCACCAGAATAATCACGGGCAGGGGCGAAACGATAAAGTCGATCAGGCGGCGGGCCAGCTTGTAGGCCCAGGCCGCGTCGGCCACCAGCCCCACTAGCACCAGCACCGCGCAGGCCGCAAACACGCCCCCGTAGATCAGCAACACTTGGCGCAGGCGCCGGACGCTGTTGAGTACCACCGCCAGCAGCAGCAAGCACAAGGCCGTGTAAAGCAGCGAGTAGGTGCCCACCGACACCAGACTGCGCTTGGTGACCAGCCCGCTGACGCCCTGCTGAATGGTGGCCGCGTGGCCAGCCATGCCCAGCAGGCGAAGCAAGCTTCCCCAGCCCGCGTCGATGGCGGCAAAAACGGCGTCGGAGTACATGCCCAGGCCAAACAGGGCCCCAAGCAGTAGCGCGGCCAAAGTCCAGCGCGTCAGGTCGGCAGCGCGCCAGGGCTGGGGCAGAAAGGTGGGGCGAGGGCAGGGCTCAGGCATACGCGGCGGAAGCGGCCGGGGTGGCGGGCGTGGCTAGGCGGCGGGCCCAGAGCATCCAGAGCAGGAAAATGCAGGCGTACACGATAAACGTGAACGTGTAGTGGTGGTTGAAGTCAACCGACTCGTGGTAGTAGAGGTGGTTGATGGCCAGGGCCCCGACGCGCACGATGTTGAGCACGTAAATCAGCGCGATACCTAGGGGAATAAACCACAGCTTGCGCCGCCAGGGCCCGGGAAACGCCAGCACGAAGCCCGCAAACAGCGCGTAGAGCACCAGCCCGTTGCAGGGGTTGCCGACCCGTACCACCGGCTGCTCGTTGAGCAGCAGCAGGTAGGGGCTGGCCGCCTCGACGCGGGCATCCAGGCCCAGCAGGCGCAGGGTGGCGGCGCTGGCCGAGGTGATGTTGGCGCACAGGGCCGCATCGAGGCGCCCGTCGATGGCCAGCCACTGCTCGTAGCCAAAAAACCAGACGGCGGCGAATACGGCGGCTAATACCAGAAAACGACGGAGTGGGGGCGGTGGCGCGGTAGATATAGCGGGAGCTTGCATAAGCCGAAAGATACCCGTTTGGGTGGGCCCGGCCAAGAGGGGCGGGCCTAGTCCAACCAGAAAAAACGCGCGCCGGCTGGCCCGCCCGGCAAAGAAGCGCCGATGGTGGGGCATCACGGGCCTTTTTCTACCTTTGGACTTATCACTTCGGTTTTTCCAGTGGGTATGTCCGATTCTCCCTCAGCAGCCTTTACTCCGGCCCCGGCCCCGGACTATCAGCAGAAAATCAAGCAGGTATTCGCCGAAGTCGGCAAGGTGGTGGTGGGCCAGCAGTACATGGTGGGCCGCCTGCTGATCGGGCTCTTTACCGGCGGCCACATCCTGCTCGAAGGCGTGCCGGGCCTGGCCAAGACGCTCACCATCAGTACGCTGTCTAAAGTGCTGCACCTGCACTTTCAGCGTGTGCAGTTCACCCCCGACCTGCTGCCTTCCGACCTGGTGGGCACCATGATTTACAACCAG
Organism: Hymenobacter persicinus; assembly: GCF_004167665.1. Classification (GTDB taxonomy): domain Bacteria; phylum Bacteroidota; class Bacteroidia; order Cytophagales; family Hymenobacteraceae; genus Hymenobacter; species Hymenobacter persicinus. The sequence goes on from NZ_SEWE01000014.1 coordinate 95,662, forward strand.
GGGCAGTCGGTATTCGAGGTCAAGAAGGGTCCCATCTTCGCCAACCTGGTGCTGGCCGACGAAATCAACCGCTCCCCGGCCAAGGTGCAGAGCGCCCTGCTCGAAGCCATGCAGGAAAAGCAGGTGACCATCGGCGAAACCACCTACCCGCTCGATTTGCCCTTCCTGGTGCTGGCCACTCAAAACCCCGTGGAGCAGGAGGGCACCTACCCGCTGCCGGAGGCCCAGGTCGACCGGTTCATGATGAAGGTGTACGTCGACTACCTCAAGAAAACCGACGAGCTGGAGGTGATGCGCCGCATGGCCAACATGAGCTACGTGGGCGAGGTGAGCCCGGTGCTGACCAAGGACGACATTTTCGCTATCCGCAACCTGATCAACCAGGTGCAGATATCGGAAACGCTGGAGAAGTACATCATCGAGCTGGTCTTCGCCACCCGCCGCCCCGCCGACTACGACCTGCCCGAGTTTCAGCAGTACGTGCAGTTTGGGGTGAGCCCGCGGGCCAGCATTGCCCTGCACCGCGCCGCCAAGGCCGTGGCTTTCCTCGATGAGCGCGACTACGTGCTGCCCGAAGACATCAAGGACGTGGCCGGCGACGTGCTCAACCACCGCATCCTGCTCAACTACGAAGCCGAAGCCGACGGCATCCGCACCCAGGACCTCATCGACGCCATCCTGCGCAAAGTCCCGATTAGCTAAGTGGTGAGGTGGTGAACTTGTGAAATGGTGAGTTGTCGTTTTGCTTGCGCCCCCGGCGCCCCGGCGCGGATTGAACGACAACTCCCCATTTCACCACTTCACAATTTCACCTTCCGTGTCTAAGATCTCTAAAACGCTGCGCGGGCTGGCGTCGTTGGTGCGCAACCCCTGGCTGCTGAACGTGGTGCTGGCCGCCGATGAGCCGGGCTGGCAGCAGCGGGCCCGGGCCCAGTCTAAGTGGCCGCTCACGGCCCAGGGGCTGCCGCTGGTGCCGCTGCAGACGTTTCTGAGCGCCGATGACACCACCGTGCGGCCGTTTGCCTTCCGGGAGGGCGGCTCGTTGCCCACCGACCTGCTACTGCTCCGCGCCTTGGCCCGGCGCGTGCCCCGGGCCCGCTACTTCGAAATTGGGACTTGGCGGGGGGAAAGCGCGGCCAACGTGGCGGCCGTGGCGGCTTCAGTGCACACGCTGAACCTGTCAGTGGAAGAAATGCGCGCGCTGGGCCTTCCGGAGCGATACATCGGCCTGCACGGGTTCTTTTCCCAGCCTCTGCCCAACGTGACCCACCTGCACGGTAACTCCGCCACGTTTGATCTGGCCGGGCTGGGGCAGCAGTTCGACGTGATTTTTATCGACGGCGACCATAGTTACGAGGCCGTGCGCACCGATACGCGCCGGGTATTTGAGCACCTGGTGGGCCCCGAAACCGTGGTGGTGTGGCACGACGCCAGCCGGCAGCCGGGGCAGCCGCGCTGGGAAGTGCTGGCCGGTATCGTGGAGGGGCTGCCCGCCGCGGCCCCGGGGCAGCTGGTGCAGGTCGAGAATACGCTCTGCGCGCTGTACTCGCCCCGGCCCCTGCCCACCCAGCCCTCCGACCCGCTGGCCGACCCGGCGCACTGGTTTGAGGTGACGCTGCGGCAGGTACCGTAGAAACTACGCGGCTTTTTTGAGCAGGCTGCGGGCGTAGCCGAGGTCGGCTTTGCGGGGCAGAAAGGCGGGGAGGCGGGCCCCGGTGGCCTGGCAGAATTGCCGCAGCAGAAAGCCCGTTGAAACCACGTAGGAAAGCGTCGTCGCTACGGCCGCGCCCCGGATGCCGAAGCTCGGAATCAGCAGCCAGCAGGCCGGAATCGTCACGAGCAGGCCCACGGTCGTTGCCAGGTTGTTGACCCGGTAGCGGCCCACGCCGGCAAAGTAGGTGCTGCAGATAACGTTGACGGCAATGGCGGCCACGCCCGGGGCCAGCAGCAATATTACGGGTCGGGCGGCCCCGAACTCCGGCCCGAACACGGCCGTGAGCACCGCCGGGGGCAGGGCGCACAAGGTCAGCACGGCTAGCACGGTAGTCAGCAGCGTGAGGCGGGCTACCCGCAGGGTGGGCTCAATCTGGGCGTGCTTGTCGGTGGCGTGCACCAGGTCGACGTACTGAATCAGGGCCGTGCTGCGCGGAATCAGCCAGATGGCTTCGGCCAGGGCCACGCCCACGCTGAGCACGCCCACGGCCCGGGCATCGGCGTAGTGCGCCACGAAATAGTAGCTGAGCCGGTAGTTGGCAAAAGCCAGAATATTGGAAAAGTGGGCCCCGCGGCTATGGCGGGCCAGCTCCCGGGCCGTGGCGCCCAGGCCCCGGCCGCTGTGCCACTGGTCGGGCAGGCGCAGCAGCAAACCTAGGCTCAGCAACGTGGGCAGCCCGTAGGCTAGGTAAGCCGCGTAGTAATACACCGGCACCACCCACCAGCGCAGCCCCACGAAAGCCAGCAGCAGTCCGCCGGCCAGTAGCGCCACCTGCAACCCGGTCAGGATGTTGTAGGCCGCTTCCCGCTTGCGCCCCAGCAGCAATGAGGTGTTGATGGAAAAGTAGGCCTGCAGCAACGACAGCGCCAGCAGGTGGCCGAGGTATTCGGGGGGCACGTTGCGCAGCAGCCCCACGGCCGCCGTGCCCGCCAGGCACACCAGCGTGGCCCAGGCGTAGGCCGGCACCAGCAGGTGCCACAGGCTGCGGCCGGGGGCCAGGTAAATCAGGGACGAGCCGCCCAGCAAGCCGATGAACAGCAGCAGGGCTGCGCAGTCCGTCACGAACAAACTCACGTCGCCGCGGCCGGCGGCGCCCAGGTAGCGGGCCGTCAGCCACACGATGCCGAAGCTGAGCAGGGCCGTAACCAGGCGGGTGGCGAAGTTGTGCAGGATGCGGCGAATCATCGGGCCGGTCGGGGAGAAGAGCTAACCGCCGAACCGGGCAGCACCGTGGCGTAGAGGTCGGCAAACTGCCGGCCCACCTGGGCGTAGCTGAAGTGAGTCACGGCATAGTGGCGCAGCTGGTTTTTGTCGAACTGGCCCGGGTGGCGCAGTAGCTGTTCCAGGGCCTGGTGCAGGGCGTGCTCATCCCGGGCCGGAATCAGGTAGCCCCGGGAGTTGTCGGCGGGCAGCAGCTCGGCCACCCCGCCCACGGCCGTAGCCACGGCGGGCAGGCCGCTGGCCTGGGCCTCGATGAGCACGCAGGGCAGGTTCTCGTAATTGCTGAACAGCACAAAGGCCGCCGCCCGCCGCATTTCGGCCGCCACCTGAGCCGGACTAAGCTTACCCAGAAAGAACACGTGGCGGTTGAGCAGGTTCAGGTCGGTGGCCAGCTGGCGCAGCTCGGCTTCCCGGGGACCATAGCCGGCAATGCGCAGGCTCAGCCCCGGCCACTCGGGGGCCAGGCGGGCCACCACCCGCAGAATGCCGCTCAGGTTTTTGGCTTCCTCGTTGAACGCCGCCACGTGCAGCAGGGTGCGGGGCTCGGGCGGCCGGGCCGCGGGCTGAAACAGCTCCGTGTCCACCACGTTGGGAATCACCACCGAGTGCGGGTTCTGCATTCCCAGCGCCCGCATGGCCTCGGCCAGATTTACCGACACGGTGTGCAAGGCCGCGGCGCCCCGCACGACCCAGGCGCTAAGCCGGCGCCGCAGCCCGCCGATGCGGGGCGCATTCGGGGGTAGATACAGGGTCCAGTGCTCGGTGACGAGGTAGGAAACACCCCGGGTGAGCTTCAGCCAGGCGGCAAACAGGCCCGTGCGCAGCAGCACGTGCACGTGGGTGAGCTGGGGCGGGCCGCCCCAGTGCCGTTTCAGCCGGCGGTAGCCCTGGCTGAGGCACCAGAAGTACAGCCCCAGCTTGAGCAGCTTGTCGAGCGGAGTCAGGCCGGTGGGCCGGGCGCGGTAGTAGTAGCGCAGGGTCGGGATGGGGCCGTCGAGGTCGGCTTCGCAGTCAGTCCAGCTGCTGATAGGCCCCCGGGCCACGGCGGCGAAGAGCACGGCCACCTCGGCGTGGGGAGCAATGGCGGCCACGTGTCGGGCCACGAAGTCCCCGTCCTGGTCGTCGTAGCGGTTGGGGTACCACTTGGGCAGCATCAGCACGCGGGGCAGCTTCATATCGGGCGCAAGCTACGGGTTTTGCGGGGCTGGCGGCAACATCCAAGGACGGGCCCCGGGCAAGATTGCGGCTGCGAGCCGCGAGGTTTCGGTGAAAAGGTGCGGGGACGCGGCTCGAAAGGTGCAACGTCGCACCTCGGAGCCGCGGTTGGTGACAAAAAGGTGGGCGGGGCCCCACGAAAAAGCCTGCCCCCGGAGTGGAGGCAGGCTTCATTCGCACAGCTAATTCGCTAATGATTCACCCGGTAACTGTAATGCTTGCGCTATTTGGCTACCACGAAGCGCACCGTCTGGCTGGTTTCGCTGGTCGTGACGGTGGCCAGGTACACGCCGTTTTGCAGCTCGGCGGGCAAACTCAGCTGCTGGGGGCCGGCGCTGAGGCGACCGGCTTCGATAACGGCAACCTTCCGGCCCAGGGCATCCACCACGCGCACCGTGGCTACGTCGGCCTGCTTGAGCTCGAAGGAAAGCAGGGCGGCGCCGGCGGTGGGGTTAGGCGATACGCTCAGGCTCTGGAGCTGGCCGGTAGCGGCGGGTTTGGTGGCCAGCGTGAAGCTGGGGCGGTTGTAGCAGGTGGTCTGGGGCGCGAAGTTGGTCCAGCCGGCGGCCCAGTTGGTGGCACCGAAGGCCCCGCGGTAGGACACGGCCGTGAAGGCGCCGTTCACGCCGCTGCCGCTGCCCGAGAGCTTGGCATCCGTAAACACGCCGCCGTTGTTCAGAATCGAAGCGGCGGGCAGGGCGAAAGTGGGGGCGCAGGCCGCGTTGCCGCAGTTGCCGTTGAAGGCGAAGTTATCGGTGTTCAGGCCCAGGGCGCCCACCGTGGTAAAGGTTTGGTTGGCCCGGCTGGCGGCGTTGAAGTAGCCGTTCACGTCGAAGCTGCTGCCCGAGTTGACGCTGTAGTAGCTCGACGTCGAGCCCGAGTTAATATCGGCAAACACGTTGTTGGCGAATACCGATGAACCGTCGGCCAGGGCGCCCTCGGTGAGCGTGCCGTCCACGAGCACGCCGGTGCGGTAGCCGGTCACCACGCTGTTGAACAGGCTGATGGCCGAGTTGCGGCGGATGTGCACCCCGCGGCGGTATTCGGCGGCGGCGGCGCTCAGCGGGCCGGGCAGCAGCACGCTCATGTTGGAGAAGACGGCCGAAGTGCGGGGCGTGTTGATGGTGCCGTTGGCGTCGTTGTCACTCTCGAAGGCGTTGGAGGCGCCCGTGGCGGTGGCGTCGGCTACGGCCGGGTCGCGCAGGCCGATGCCGAACTGCACGCGGCCCGAGTAGCCGTTGTCGGTGTCGAAGTCGTCGTCGGTGCCGCGGAAGGCAATCAGGTGCTTGGCATTCACCGTGCCGCCAAACCACTCGAAGGAGTCGTCGCCGCTGTAGGAAACCTGCACGTAGTCGATGGTGGTGCCGTTGCCGACGGCGGCCAGGGTCAGACCGTTGATTTCCTGGTTGGGCTGCAACGGTACGCCGGCGTATTCAATGCGCACGTAGCGGATGATGCCGGAGTTGTCGGCCGGGTCGGTGCCGCCGTAGTTGGCCACCGGGCCGCCTTCCACGATGGGGTCGCCGGGCTGGTTCTGGGGAGCCCGGCCGCAGACGATAACCCCGCCCCAGTCGCCGGCGGCGCGGCTGCCCGCGGGCTGGTTGGAGGTAAAGACGATGGGCTGGGCCGCGGTGCCGTCGGCAATGAGCTTGCCCCCGCGCTGGATGATGAGGGTGCCCTTGTTGGCCAAATCCCCCTTAATGATGGTGCCCGGCTCGATGGTCAGTGTCACGCCGCTGGGCACGTACACGAAGCCGTTGAGCAGGTAGATGTTGTTGCGGGTCCAGGTTGTGTTGGCCGAGATGTTGCCGGCGGGTACTACCACGGCGGCCGGGGCAGTGGGGCACTGGGTTTGGGCCACGGCGCCCGAGGTGGCCGCCGCGACGGTAGCCATTGCCAGAAAGGCGGAGAGTACGAGCTTTTTCATGAGGGCAAGGGTAGAGGTTGACGAAGGAAAGGTGCGGGGTGAGTTGCTGCGACAAAGGTCCGGGCCGGGACGGGCTTATGCAGGCAAATCAGGTTGTGAATTGGTTACCGGCGCGTTACCAAATCATTGCCTGCGGCCGGCCCTAAAAAGCCAAAGCCCGGCTGGGCCGGGCTTTGGATGAGGAGCTTAGAACTTGTAGGTGAGTCCGGCCGTGGAGTAGGAGCCGCGGCGGAAGCTGGCAAAGGAGGCCGTTTCGTAGGCTTTGTTGATCTTGCCGTTGCGGTCCAGGTCGTAGTACTGGCGCACCCGCTGGTTGAGCAAATCCTGAATACCCAGGCGCAGGTCGAAGTGCTTGCCCAGGCCCTTGGTTACGGCTAAGTCCACCACGTTGCGGGGCAGCTCAATAACCGAGTAGTTCAGGCCCAGGTCGCCGACGAAGGTGAGGCGGGGGCCGATGATGTTGTACTGGGCCGAGACCTGCAGGCGGTGCTCATCGTCCTGGTAAAACAGGCCGGTGTTGACCACGTAGGGCGACTGGCCCTGCAGCGGCCGGTTCGAGAGGGCAAAGCCGTTGTTGGCCGCGTTGTCGGCCAGCTGTACCCGGCTGCGGATAAAGGAGGCGTTGAGCACCACCGACATGCGCTGCAGAAACTTGCTTTCCGACAGCTCCACGAACGACTTGCGGGCCTCGAGTTCCACGCCCACGTCGTAGGCCTTGTCGGCGTTCTGGTAGGTCAGGTAGAGGTCGGTGCCGGTGGTCTGGGTGGTTTGCTCAATGGCGTCGCGGAACGATTTGTAGAACACGCCCACCGAAATCAGCTCCGAGCGGCTGGGGTAGAACTCGTAGCGCAGGTCGGCGTTGTAGATGGTGGCCGTCTTGAGCGAGTCGTTGCCGCGGATGTAGAAGTCGTTGGCGAAGTCGTAGTACACGTAGTTGGCTACTTCCCGGAACTCGGGGCGGTTTACCGTCACGCTGCCGGCCAGGCGCAGCAGGCTGCGCTGGTTGAAGTTGTAGGTGGCATTAAAGGAGGGCAGCGGAATAGTACGCTTCTCCTCGTAGTCGGCGTTGTTGCCGGGCTTGAGGGCCTTGCGGTTGTATTCCACCCGCAGCCCGCCCGACACGCTGAATTTGTCTGAAATCGGGGCTACGCCGCTCAGGTAGGCGGCCACCAGGTTGTTTTCGGCCGAGTAGCTGTCCTCGGGCGCGGTGCCTTCCTGCAAGCGGAAGCCGTTCGGGCCGAGGTTCTTGGCGTCGAAGATCTGCTCGATGGGCAGGTTGAGCAGGGTGCGGTCAAACACGTTGTTGGCCCCGCGGATGTAGGAGAAGTAGCGGCTGTTGAAGTCGCGCTTCTTGTTTTCGGCGTAGAAGCCCAGCCGCAGCTTGTACTGATTGAGCATCGTCGTGTCGCGGCCCGTGAAGCGCTGCTCCCACTGCCCGCTGGCCATGTAGGTGTTTTCCTTCAGGTCCGAATAGTAGCGCGAGGCGTCGTACTGGGTGCCGTTGTTGGTCACCACCACCTTGTAGGGGCCGGTGTCGCCCTCGCTGCGCACCGAGCGGAAGCGGCGGTAGTCAGGCTCGTCGCGGAACACGTAGTTGTAGCCCCCCGACCAGGTCAGGGTCGAGTTGCGCTTGGGGCCTACTTCGTGGGTACCCTGGAGCTGGCCCGAGTAAATGGTGCGGCTCTGGTAGTGCAACGCGTAGTTATCGACTTCCACCCCGTCGCCGGGCCCGCCCTGCTCGTAGGAGATGCCCCGGCGGCGCACCACTTCGTCGGTACCGTACTGGTTGAGGAAGTTGCGGAATTCGAGCCGGTGGTGGTCGTTGAGGCGTACCTGCCAGTTGTGAATCACGCCCAGGCGCGTGCCGGTCACCGACTTCAGGTCGCTGTACAAGCGCTGGGGCAGGGCAATCCGGGTGTTGGGGTCGAAGTACTGGTAGCGGTTGCGCTCAATGTCGTACTGCTCCCGGGTGTTCGAGTACGACAGCGACGTGACGTTGCTCAGATACACCTGCCCGATTTCAAAGCGGTTGTTCAGGCCCAGCGACAGGCGCAGGTCGGGCCGGGCCGTGGTCAGGCGCGGGGTCCACTCGTTGCGCAGGCCCTGGCCTACTTGCTGCAGCGGCTCCCCAGAGAGGTTTTTGTCGATAAACTTGGGGGCGCTGCCCGGCAGGGTCCGCTGCCCGTTGTCGAAGCCCAGCCAGTCGGTGCCGCTGTGGTCGGTTTGCTGGAAGCCGCCCTGCATGGTCGTGTTGCTGCGGGCCCAGCCTGATACCGACAGCGTGCCCGACTTGTCCAGCACGCTGTTCTTGGTATAGACTTTCACCACGCCCCCGCCCATTTCGCCGGGCAGCTCCGGGGCCCCCGATTTAAAAATCAGCACCCGGTCGATAACCGAGGAAGGCAGAATATCGAAGGAGAAGGAGCGGGTGTCGACTTCCGCCGAGGGCGTCAGCGCGTCGTTGAGCAGCACCGTGTTGTAGCGCTCAGCCAGCCCGCGAATCACGATGAAGTTGTTGCTTTGAATCGTGACGCCGGGAATCCGCTTCACGACCTCGGCCGCGTCGCGGTCCAGGGTTTTCACAATCTGGTCGTTGCTCATGCCACTGACCACGACCTCGCTTTTTTTCAGGTCCTGAATCATGGCTACCTCGGTGCCGGTTTGCTTCTGGCCCGTTACCACCACTTCCTTCAGATTCTGGGCGTTTTCCTCCATCACCCCGTTCAGGGTGGTTTTGGCGTCGGCCGTCACCACGATGCTCGAGAAGTTCAGGGGCTTATAGCCGATGTAGGTCATCGTGATGTTGTAGGTGCCCGGTGCCAGCTTCAGCTCGTAGCTGCCGTCCACGTCGACCGGGGCGGCCTGGGTCGTGCCCGGCACCAGCACCGTGGCGCCGATGACGCCCTCGCCCGTCTTTTTATCCGTTACCTTACCGCCGATGCTGCCCTGCTGGGCCAGAAGTAAGTGACTCAGGGTTAGGAAGAAAAATAGTAGAGCAGAGCGACGCATAGACCAGTGGTTTGAAACGTTTTGCAAAGCTACCCGCACCCTGTTATCCGAATATTGCGGCAGCATTATGCTTATGTTATCCACTGGGTAAGTAGCTCATGTTCTGAACTAAACCGTTACTTTTGCGGCCCTTTTGTCTTCTTCCGACTATGCTCCAATCCATGACCGGCTACGGCATTGCCCGCCGCGAAACCGACCATTACGCCGCCACCGTCGAGGTGAAATCCCTCAACTCCAAGACCCTGGACCTGAGTTTGCGGCTGCCCCGTTTTCTGCAGGACCGGGAGCTGGAAATCCGCAACCTGGTGACCAAGACGCTGGTGCGGGGTAAGGTGAACCTCACCTTCGACTTCACGCGCCCGCGTAGCGCCGCCCGGCTCGGCGTGGTCCTCAACCAGGAAACGCTGCTGGCTGCTTACGCTGAGCTGGAAAAGGCTGCCGAGCTGGTCGGCGCGCCCAAAGACCAGCTGTTTGCCCTGGCCCTAAACCTGCCCGGGGTGCTGCAGGCGCCCACCGCCGAAGCCGTGGAGGAAGAGGAGGAAGTAAGCTGGGACGAGCTGCTGCCCTTAGTGCACGAGGCCCTGGAGCGCGTCAATCAGTTCCGCCGCGACGAAGGCCAAACCCTGACGGCCGAAATTCTGGGCTACGTGGAGCGGATTCGCGCCCAGCTCACGGAGGTGGAGCGCTACGACCCGATGCGCATCGAGCAGGTGCGGCTGCGGCTGCAAATGCACTTAGCGGAGATTTCCGCCAACGAGCACTTCAACCCCATCCGCTTCGAGCAGGAGATTTTGTACTATATTGAAAAACTGGATATCGCCGAGGAAAAAGTCCGGTTGGGCAGCCATTTACAGTACTTCAACGAAACGGTCGGTTTGCCCGAGTACAGCGGAAAGAAATTAGCGTTTATTTCGCAGGAAATTGGTCGGGAAATCAACACGATAGGTTCCAAAGCCAACGACTCCACGGTCCAGCACCTGGTGGTCGGGATGAAGGAGGAGTTGGAGAAGATTAAGGAGCAAATCAACAATATTCTCTGAGTCCAACTGTTCGGCAAATCAGCCCGCCAAAACTGAAAAATTGAACTTTTGATATAAATTTTGGTATAGCAGTATGCCAATAATGGATTGATGTCGGAAGATTTTTTTTCAACTCAATCCAAACGCTGCTGAGCTGCGTAAATGGCTTAGAATGCTCTTAAAGCCTGGTTTTGGGTTTAGAGTATATTGCCCGTGAATTATTTCTCTAGGAAATACTTGCGGTTTAAGTTTTTGTGCGTAAATTGTGTTATCCGAACAGAAGCCCTCTTCTTTTCGGTTTCTTCTTCAAGCTTTGAATTCCACCTTTTTTCAGCCTACAACTATGAAAAAAGCATTACTCGCCCCTGTTCTGTGCCTGACGCTGATGCTGATGGCCTTCCGCCCCTACGCTGAGGTCGAAATGATCAAGAAGCGCGTGTTGAGCGAGCGTGTCGAAATCCTGATTCCCAAGGGCTTCGAGGTGATGAGCGAGCAGCAGATGGACTTCAACTACGCGAAGTCGCAGAGCCGCCCGAGCGTTATCTACACCAACAGCAAGGAGGCTACCATCGCCTTCACTTACACCGACAACACGGCCGACCAGGACATGATTGACATGTACGCCGACAACTTCTACAAGATGTACTCGAAGCAGTACAAGGAGGCGAAGTGGTTCAACAAAGGCGTCAAGGAAGTCAATGGCCGCAAGGTTGGCTACATGGAGCTGATGAAGCCCGAACTCGGCCACGAGGTCTACAACCTGGTGTTCTTCACCGACGTGGAAGGCAAGCTGCTGATGTGCAACTTCACCTGCGCCGACCGTCAGAAGCCCGAGTGGGAAACGGTTGCCAAGCAGATCATGAACTCGTTCAAGACGAACGGCTAAGCTCCATCCGCTTCGGAGTTCTCCCAATCGTATAACAAACCCAGAATTGTCTGCTTCCGAGCCGACGATTCTGGGTTTGCTGCATTTAGCCCAGAATGGTGCCAATTACCCACTCCTTATAGTAGAGTGTGGTAAGTCGGACCAGTAGTGCCGGAATGCATGATGAGGACACTGCTAGGGCTTTGCCGCGGGAGTGGCCAGCTGATCCAGAAACCGGGTGGTAAGCCGAAACACGCCCCGGA
>NZ_SEWE01000015.1 GCF_004167665.1 Hymenobacter persicinus
CGACGCCGTGCGGGTGCAGGGCCCTAACACGACGAGCCAGACTACCTGGACACAAACCACGGTGTGGTCGGCTTCCAAGACGGCTTCCAACTACGTACACGCCGACCACCACGCTATTGTGTGGGTGCCAGTGACGTCGGGGACGGCCACTAAAGCCTTTTTCGCCAGCGACGGGGGCATTGCCTACTCGGCTAACGCCAACTCCACGGCGGCAACGTACGGGCAGCGCAACAACGGCCTGAACATCACCCAGTTTTACGCCCTGGCCCTGCACCCCAGCGACGTAAACTACTTCCTGGCCGGCGCTCAGGACAACGGTACCCAGCGCTACACCCAGGCCGGCGGTCAGGTGACTACCGAGGCTACCGGCGGCGACGGCGCTTTCTGCTTTATCGACCAGAATGAGCCCCAGTTTCAGTTTACGGCCTACATCTACGCCCAGTACCGGCGCTCCACCAACAGTGGCACGAGCTTCACAACTCTGAACCTGAGCACCACGGCCGGCCAGTTTATTAACCCGACCGACTACGACAGCCGCAGCAACACGCTGTATGGCGGCTGGACCGTGGACCGCTTCTTCCGTCTGCCCAGCGCCACGACGGCCGCCGCAACGGCCGTTTCCAACGTATTGCTGGCTACCGGCGCCGGCATGGTTACCCACGTGACGGTGTCACCCAACAACCAGGACCGCCTATTTGTGGGCACCGAGCCCGACTTTTCGGTGGCAACGCCGGGGCCGGGCCACGTGTACCGGGTAGATAATGCCGCTTCCGCTTCGCCCATCGTGACGCTGCTCTACACTGCGCCGGCCGGCATGTCGGTTTCGAGCGTGGCCGTGGAAGCCGGCAACGATGCTCACCTGCTGATGACGCTGTCGAATTACAGCGCCACCGAAGCCAAGGTGCTCGAAACCACGGAAGGCACCAACACCGGCTCCGCAACCGTGGCGGCCGCCACCTGGACCAAACGTCAGGGCGACCTGCCCGACATGCCCGTACGCTGGGCCGTGTTTGACCCGACCGACAACAAACGCGCCCTGCTGGCTACCGAACTGGGCATCTGGAGCACCGACGACCTGACGCAGCCCAGCCCCGCCTGGAAGCCTTCGAGCACGGGCATGGCTAACGTGCGCGTGGACATGCTGCGCATTCGGGCCTCCGACCAGCAATTGGTAGCGGCCACCCACGGCCGGGGGCTGTTTACGTCCGACATCCTGAAAAACCAGCCCATGCCCGTGAAGCTGACCAGCTTTACGGCCCAGAACTCCACGGCCGGCGTGGCAGTGCGCTGGCAAACGGCAATGGAGAAAGATGCCCGTCATTTTGAAGTGGAGCGCTCCACGCGTGGGGAAGCCTTCCAGCACCTGACTACTATAGCCGCGGCAGGCAATTCGAGCACGGCCCACAACTACTCTTACAACGATGCTTCCGTCAGCGGTGGGCTCTACTATTACCGCCTGCGCCAGGTTGACCTGGACGGCACAGTTGTGTATTCGCCGACCGTGGCCGTGACCCGCCAGGGTAGCAGCGCCACCATGTTGACCAGCGTATATCCTAACCCGTTCGGCAATGAGCTGAATCTGGAGCTGCGTGAGCCCCTGACCGGTGATATCGTCACGACGCTCACCAACCTGCAGGGCAGCGTAGTGTTCCGCGCGAAGGGTCAGAGTGCCACCCGCTTGCTGACTGTGCCGGTGCCGGTGCCGCTGGCGGCCGGTACCTACGTGCTGACCGTGCAGGCCGCCGGCCAGCGCGCCACCCGTCGGGTTATTCACCGCTAGGCACGCTGCGTCGCATCAGTCAAACGGCCCCCGGAAAATCTTCCGGGGGCCGTTTTTTTTGGCATTAGCCGCTTTTGCCTACAGCTCCTTGCGGAGGCGGGCCACCGGAATATTAAGCTGCTCCCGGTACTTGGCCACCGTGCGGCGGGCAATGTTGTAGCCGCGGGCGTTGAGCATTTTCTCCAGCTTGTCGTCGCTGAGGGGGCGGCCTTTGCTTTCCCCCTCGATGATTTCCTTCAGAATGTGCTTTACCTCCCGGGAGCTGGCGTCCTCACCCGAGTCGGTGGCAATACCCTCGGAGAAAAAGTACTTAAGCGGGTAAATGCCGAACTCGGTCTGCACCGATTTGGAGTTGGCCACCCGGCTCACGGTGCTGATGTCCATGCCGATTTCGGTGGCAATGTCCTTCAGAATCATGGGGCGTAGCTTGCCTTCGTCGCCCTCGAGGAAGAACTCGCGCTGGTAGCGCACAATGGAGTCCATGGTGCGCAGCAGAGTCTGCTGACGCTGCTTGATGGCGTCGATAAACCAGCGGGCCGAGTCGAGCTTCTGCTTGACGAACGTGACGGCCTCCTTCATTTTCTTGTCCTTCTTGGCCGCCTTGTCGTAGGCCTGGAACATCTCGGTGTAGGCTGGTGCCACCCGTAAATCCGGGGCGTTGCGCGAGTTGAGGGTCAGGTTGAACTGCCCGTTGTCAGAGGTCAGAATGAAGTCGGGTATGATGTACTGCACCTTGCCCATGCCCACGGGGCCGGTGCCGCCGGGTTTGGGGTTGAGCTTCAGAATCAGGGCAATAGCTTCCTTGAGCTCGTCGTCTTCGAGGTCAAGCTTCTGCTGAATGCGCTGGTAATGCTTCTTAGTGAACTCGTCGAAGGTCTCGTGCAGAATCCGCTCGGCGTGCTCGGTTACCTCGTCCTGAGGGCGGCGCTCGAGCTGGAGCATCAGGCATTCCTGCAGGTCGCGCGCGGCAATACCGGCCGGGTCGAAGCTCTGAATAACGTGCAAGACGGCCTCAATATCGGCCTCGCTGGCTTCAATGTTCTGGGAAAACGCCAGGTCGTTGGCAATGGCCGACAGGTCGCGGCGGATGTAGCCGTCGTTGTCGATGGAGCCGATGAGCTGGCGGCCAATGGCTTCCTGCTGCTCGTCGAGGTCGGCAAAGCCCAGCTGGTCCATCAGCGCGTCAATCAACGAGCCGCTGGTGTCGGCCAAGGGCATTTCCCGGTCGTCGTCGGGCTCGCCGGGGCCGTCGCCCTGCATCTTGTATCCCGCAATTTCGTCGTCGTTGAGGTAGTCGCCCAGGTCGAGGTCCTCATTGTCCTTGGTCGTTTCGGCGGGTTCGTCCTTGGCCGGCAGTTCCACTTCAGGCTGCTCGTCGGCACCCTCGTCAAAGTCTTCGTCGAGGGTGTTGTCGTCGGAGTCGAATTCGGAGTCCGGGTCGTCGAAATCATCGTCGTCGGAGTCCGAATCGTCGTCGCGCTCCTGGTCTTCGAGCTCGTCGTCGGAGTTTTCGTCGCCTTCTTCCAGCGCCGGGTTCACTTCAAGCTCTTCTTTGATGCGCGTTTCCAGCTCTGCCGTCGGGATTTGCAGCAGCTTGATGAACTGAATCTGTTGGGGAGACAACTTCTGCGAGAGAAGTTGCTTCATGTCAAGTCGTTGCATACTCGTAAATGCGTATAGCGCCGCGGCGGAAAGGATGCGGCGCTATTTCAAAGATAGACCTTTCTGTACTTGAGTTCAGGCGAAAAAGTTGAGACGAAATCCGGGCATCGGCCGCCGGCGGGCGGCCCCGCGGCGGCAAAAACAAAACATTCGCTGCGGCGAGGCGAAACTGATTTCTGCACTAGCCAAAAGCTCTACCTTTGTTTCTCTGAGTTTTAACCCCGAAATCCGAGTCCGATGTCTGTCAGAAGGTCGAGCGTGCAGGACCTGCTCCAAAGCCAGGAGCTGGAGCGCGAAGTAGTAGTAAAAGGCTGGGTGCGTACCCGCCGTGGCAATAAATACGTGCAGTTCATTGCCGTCAACGACGGTTCGGGCTTCAATTCCATTCAGGTGGTGGCCGACGCCGAGAAGTTTCCCGAGGAAAAGCTCAAGGCCGACGGCGTGGAAAACGGCGCCGCCGTGATGGTGCGCGGCAAGCTGGTGGCCAGCCAGGGCAAGGGCCAGAGCGTGGAAATCCAGGCTTCGGAAATCACCGTCTACGGCAAGGCTGACACCGAAACCTACCCACTGCAGAAGAAAGGCCACTCGCTCGAGTTCCTGCGCGAAATTGCCCACCTGCGCCCCCGCACCAACACGTTTGGGGCCGTGC
This sequence comes from Hymenobacter persicinus, assembly GCF_004167665.1. Classification (GTDB taxonomy): domain Bacteria; phylum Bacteroidota; class Bacteroidia; order Cytophagales; family Hymenobacteraceae; genus Hymenobacter; species Hymenobacter persicinus. The sequence goes on from NZ_SEWE01000015.1 coordinate 4,092, forward strand.
TGCGCATCCGTCACGCCATGGCCTTTGCCGTGCACCAGTTCTTCAACGACCGGGGCTTTTTCTACGTGCACACGCCCATCGTGACGGGTTCCGACGCCGAGGGCGCCGGCCAGATGTTCCGCGTAACCACCCTGCCCGACCAGAATCCGCCGCTAACGGAGGACAAGTCGGGCGTGGACTACAAGCAGGACTTCTTCGGCAAGCAAACCAACCTGACCGTATCGGGGCAGCTGGAGGGTGAAGTGACGGCCATGGCCCTGGGCAAGGTCTACACGTTCGGCCCCACGTTCCGGGCCGAAAACTCCAACACCGCCCGCCACCTGGCCGAGTTCTGGATGATTGAGCCCGAGGTGGCCTTCAACGACCTGACCGACAACATGGACCTGGCCGAGGAGTTCCTCAAATACTTGGTCCGCTACGCCCTGGATAAGTGCCAGGACGACCTGAAGTTCCTCAACGAGCAGTACGACAAGGAGCTGCTGGGCCGGTTGCAGTTCGTGGTCGACAACGACTTCCAGCGCCTGAATTACACCGAGGCCGTGGAAATTCTGAAGTCGGCCAAGCAGAAGTTCGAGTTTCCCGTGGACTGGGGCACCGACCTGCAGAGCGAGCATGAGCGGTATTTGGTGGAGAAGCACTTCAAGAAGCCCGTTATCCTGACCAACTACCCCAAGGATATCAAGGCCTTCTACATGAAGCTCAACGACGACGGGAAAACCGTGCGGGCTATGGACGTGCTGTTTCCGGGCATCGGCGAAATCATCGGCGGCTCGGAGCGGGAGGAAAGCCTCGAAAAGCTGACCACGCGCATGGCCGAGATGCACGTGCCCGAGCATGACCTGTGGTGGTACCTGGAACTGCGCAAATACGGCACCGCGCCCCACGCCGGCTTCGGCCTGGGCTTCGAACGCCTGATTCTGTTCGTGACGGGCATGGGCAACATCCGCGACGTTATTCCCTTCCCCCGCTTCCCCAAGAGCGCGGAGTTTTAAACCACGGATTCCGGCGGATTCTTCGGATTGCGCGGATTTTGTGGCCGAGTACCAATTAAAAAGGCAGCCCCACCAGGGGCTGCCTTTTTAATTGGTCGTGTTCCAAGCTAGCAGTAGTCCCGCAGCTCCTTGTCGTCAACGGCCACGAGCGTGTCGAGGCGGATTTCGAAGCCGTCCTGCAAACGCAGGTACTCCACTTTGTCTTTGATAAACAGGTCGGTGATGATGCCGCGGGTGGTGCTGGGCGGCGTGTCGGGCTCGGGGCGGTAGGTGAGGGTGCACTCCTAGCCGGTGGTGGCGCGGGCTTCGAGCTCGTCGTAGAAGGAGCAGCTGATGGGATGATACTCGGGCTTGGGCGTGGAAGACATAGCGGCGCGGGAAATGAATGGTGCTCCGCTGAAGTACGTGGTTTTGGCCCCGTGGGTCCAGTTTTTCAGGCCTGTTTTTCCGGTGCTGCGGTGCCGGCCAGCAGCTCGCGCAGGCCTCCAAACAGCGGGTGGCGGTCCAGAATCAGGGCCACGGCGGTCGACACGACGGGCGCGGCCAGCAGCAGCATCCGGCTCATTTCCCCCGACAGCAGCATGTGGGCCAGCACCACGGCCAGCCAGCCCGCGGCCAGCTTCCACGCCAGCCGGGGCAGCCACTGCCGGATGGCGGTGCGCCCACCCCATAAACCGGCCAGCAGCACCAGATTAAACAGCCCGTACACTCCGCTGCAGATAAACAGCCCGCGCGGGGCCAGCAGCCAGCGCAAATTGCTGACGATATTCTGGGTGTGGTCCAGGGCATTAATAAGGCTGTCGACGGCCGGTGGGGGCGCGTAGGCATCGACCAGCGCGTGCACGCCCAGCACCAGCCCGGCGGCGCCCAGCACTACCAGCAGCCGTTGCCAGAGCGGCACAAAGCCTCCGAACAGCAGGACCAACGGCAAAAACAGCGCAAACGACTCCTTTAGCAGCGGCCCCAGCAGCACCACGGCCAGCAGCAGGGGCTGGGAACGGACGGTGAGGGCGTAATACAGCACCACCACGGCCAGCACCACCGCGCTGTCGACCAAGGCCAGGCCCGTTACGTAGGTTGCCGCGCCGCTGGTCATCACGGCGCCCATCCCGATAAGCGCGGGCCCAACGGCGGCACCGTGGGCCCGGGCCGTGCGGAAAAGGTAGAGTCCGGCCCCGGCCAGCAGCAGCCCGTTGATCAGAAAAAAGCTGACTCCGAACGGTGGGCGGCCAGAGGCCGAAATAAACTGGGTGATGCCGTACAGGCCGCGGGCCACCCCGCCGGCCAGCAGGGGCACTACCACCCGGTAGCGGTGTGTCACGGGCACGTCGAAGTTGCCTTCGGCCATGCGCAGGTAGCTGTGCTCGTCGCCGATGTAGTTGTCTGGGTGGTTGGCCAGCAGCAGGTAGGCATTGCTCCAGAGCAGGGCCAGGGCCAGCAAATACACCAGAAACAGGGGCCGGGGGCGGGCAGAGGCCATGAGCTTACCGGCTACAGGTGAGTATGATCGTAGATGTTGGTGGCCTTTTCGTGCATGTGCTTAGCCAATTCGCCATCCTGTGAGGCTTCGTCCCAGGACGCCTCCTTGGTCATCTTCGCGGCCAGGGCGTCAATAGCGGCCTTGTCGGCATCAGTGAGAGGGCGGAAGAGGCGGTAGGCCTGATTGATGAATCCAAAGCCCAGCTGCCCCAGGTTCTGCTCCGTGCAGATAATCATCACAATGTCGCGGCCCGCCAGCTGCTCACCCAGATTCAGCTCACTCACGGTGTGAGTTTCCGGGGTTTGCTCCGGCCAGAAGATCTTTTCGTTGCTGGCCCAGTACCGGGCCCGGGGCCCGAGCAGCTGCTGGTAGAACGGATAGAAGTTGTAGAAGCTCTGCGCGAAACTGTCGCCGATAATCAGCGCGTCGGCGCGCTGCTTGCCGGTTTCGGGCCCAAATACGACGCGGGGATAAGCCATCGGATAAGGCGGCATTTCCCACATCCGGTTCAGAATCAGCTGCAAGTCGTCGTCGGTAAAGCGCAGGGAGTCGGCTTCGGTGGCCACCGTGAGGCCCTGCAGGGCAAAGTCGGGCAGGTCGAGGTGGGTGAGGGCTTCCACGCGCCGGAACATCGTATCAGCCACCAAGGCAGTGGCATAGCCGCTCCAGTGCGTGCCGCCCCGGGGAAACATGGGGTAGCGCGCCGTATCCTGCCACTGCACGAGCAGGGCCGCGGCATCGAGCACATTTAGCCCGCGCTTGCGGGCGGCCTGCATGATGCCGTCGTAGTTGCTCACGCCGCGGGGAATATTGTCGTAGCGCGGCGGAATCATCTTGGGCATCACCCGCGCTTTGCTCGGCGCTATTACCAGCAGCAGCTGGGTGCCGTGGGCCTGCAGCGAATCCTGCACCAGCTTCAGCCGCCGGACTTTATAGTCCAGCTCTTCGTCGCTGGCGTAGTCTTTCCCCAGGTAGACGTCAATAGTAATCGGCTGATACAGCACGTCATCCCGGCCCACAACCACCGTACTCACCTTGGTTTGGTGAAAAAAGGAATAGGCCAGTTGATTGCGCAGCCGGATCAGCCAGTTGCGGAAGCCCAACCGGTCCTGCAGGTAGGCTTCGAGCTGGGGCTGGTAGTTGTTGGTCCGCAGGGTGGTCCAGGTCAGGTCGGGGTGCGACTGCTTGTCGTAGAATCCGTCTAAGGGCTCCACGGTCACCATCGCCAGCTTAGCCTGCAGGGCGGGCAGAATAAATAAGGCCAGCAAGCCCCCGAATAAGAGCCGTTTCAGATAGGGATGCGACACGATAGAATTAGAATCGGAAGTAAATAAAGGGATTGAACGAGCTGCCCACGATGTAGCTCACGCTCAGAATCAGCAGCAGGGCCGTCGCCAGGCTCATGCCGATGGCGCGGGGCAGGGCCAGCCGGTCGGCCGACAGCGTGCCGAGCTCCCAACGCTCCACTCGGGGCAGAGCGGCCATAAAGGAAAAGACCGTGGCCAGCAGCAGCGTAAACCAGAACTCCCGGGTGAAGTTGGGTACGCCCGACCACTCGCCGACCAGCATGCGCCGGATGTAGGCCAGCGCCCCGCTCAGGGTTTCGGCCCGGAACAGCACCCAGCCCACGACGGTAATCAGGAAGGTGGGAATAATGCTCAGCGCGCCAATGCGCTGGTAGATGCGCAGCAGGAAGAGTCGGTCCAGCACCAGAAACAGGCCGTGGAAGGCACCCCAGGCAATGAAGTTCCAGGCTGCGCCATGCCAGAAGCCCGACAGGATAAACACGGTCCAGAGGTTGGCGTACAGGCGGCCGGTGCTCACGCGGTTGCCGCCGAGCGGACTGTAGAGGTAGTCGCGCATCCAGCGGCCCAGCGTGATGTGCCAACGCTGCCAGAACTCGGTGATGGAGCGGGAAATGTAGGGGTTATTGAAGTTTTCGGGAAACTGGAACCCGATCATGCGGCCGATGCCGATGGCCATGTCGGAGTAGCCCGAGAAGTCGAAGTAGATCTGGAAGGTGTAGGCCAGCGCGCCCAGCCAGGCAAGTGGGGCTGATACTTCAGCCGGCGCCAGGGCGAAAATCCGGTCGGCTTCCTGCCCCAGTACGTTGGCAATGAGGGTCTTTTTGGCCAGGCCCAGCACGAAGCGGAACAGGCCGGCCAGCTTGTGGTCGATGGTGTCGAAGGCGGAGCGGTCGGTGAGCTGGTCGGCAATTTCGTGGAAGCGCACGATGGGGCCGGCAATCATCTTCGGGAACAGCATGATGTAGAGCATGAAGTCCCAGAACGACTTCAGGGGCTTGTTCACGCCCCGGTACACGTCGATGGAATAGGTGAGTTTCTCGAAGGTGAAAAACGAGATGCCGATGGGCAGCACAACCTTCTCCCAGGTCAGCCCGCCGCCGCCCATCGCCTCTTTCACGGCGCTAAAGTTTTCGAGAAAGAAGTTGGTATACTTGAAGTAGAACAGCATACCCACGTTGAGGATGATGCTCAAAATAAGGTAGATGCGCTTCTGCCAGCCCTCGGCGGCATCCATGAGCCGAATGATGAAGAAGTTGAGCACTACCGAGCCCAGAAACAAGGCCAGGAAGTTGAGCCCGCCCCAGGCGTAAAACAGCAGGCTGGCGGTCAGGGCCACGAAGTTTTTCAGCCGGGCCGGGGCCAGGTAATACAGCAGCAGAAACGCCGGGAAAAAGTAAAACAGGAATAGGGTACTGCTGAAAACCATAAATCAGGGCAATTAAAAGTAGGAGAGGCGGGTATCGAAGAAAGAAGCAGCACGAATACTCAGGGCGTGGGCCGGAGAAGCTCCCGGTCGTAGCGGGCCAGGGCGGCTTCGTGCAGCGAGTCGAGCAGGGTGTGGCTGCCGTTGTGCTCCTGCTCCCAGATGCGCTGCTGCATCTGCGGCAGCGCCTCCAGCTGCTGCTGGATCTGCTGCACCCGCGCCTGCCCGGCGGCCGACAGCGGGTAGTAGAGGTTGTAGAGCTGATCGAGCAGGCTGTGGTTGGGCAGGTTGTGCTCGGTCATGAGCATGAGCAGAAAGCCGCGCGACTCAATTTCCTTCTGAAAATCGAGCTGGCTCAGCTCGTGGCCTTCCTTGGCGTATTCCTTGTCGTAGACGAAAATAGTGCGGTCCAGGCCCCAGAAGCGCGACTCGGGCGCAAACAGGGTTTGCAGGTAGGGGGCAAACTGCATGAAGGCCCAGTTGAAGCTGTCGCCGATGATGAGCAGGTTCGGCCGCTTCTGCCCGGCCCGCAACGAGTCGAACGTGACGACGGGGTAGGCCGTGGTCGGGTAGTGGGGATAGGGGAAAATCAGGTTCATGGCCCCGTTCAGGTCGCCGTCGGTGAAGCGGATGGTGTCGCCGCTTACGGCTAGCGGGCCGTGCCGCCGAAAGTTGATCAGGTCGAACTTGCCCACCTGCTCGATGCGGGCAAACAGCGTGTCGGCCACCAGGCTGGCCCCGTAGCCGCTCCAGTGCGTGCCGCCTTTCGGAAACAGCGGGTGGCTGGTGGTGTCTTTCCAGAGCTTAAACAACTGCGCGGCATCCAGCAGATTAACGCGCTGCTTTTTCATTTCCCGCATAAATACCGCGGAGTTGGTGCGGTCGGTGGGCGGGCGCTGGTAGTCGTTGGGCAGGGTTTCGGGCTGGTAGCGGGGCTTGTTGGGCGCCATCACGAACAGAAATGGCACGCCACGCTGGGCCAGCGCTTCCTGCACGGCCCGGATGCGCCGCACGCGGTAGGCAATTTCCTCTTCGCCTATAAAATCCTGCCCCTGAGCCGCGGCCACGGTGCCCGGCTGAAACAGCACCAGGTCTTTGCCCACCAGCAGGTCGGAGGAGCGGGCGATGCCCAGCCAGGACAAGGAAAGCTGGTTGCGGAACCGGATCAGCCAGTTGCGAAAGCCAAGCCGGTCTTCCAAGTACTGTTCCAGGGAGGGTTGGTAGGTGCCGGCCAGCAAACCTTCCTTGCTGAATTCGGGGTGGGGAACTTCGTGGTAGGCGCCCTGCAGGGGCGCCATCTGCACCCACTCAAACTTGGCTTGCAAGGCCGGGAGCAACAGCAACAGCAGCAGCAGGGAGAGTAGAATGCGTTTTACAAAAACTGACTGGGCAGCCATAGAATACTGGTAGCTGGAGCAAACGGCCTTTGGCCCGGGAGCAAAAAGCCTCATTATCGGAGCCGTAGCGGCCCGGGTAGAGGTAAAATTAAAGCAAGGAACGGGTATTTTCCTGATTTGCCAACTGCCCGCCGCTACCGTGCCCGCCACTTCGGGGCATAAAAAAAGCCTCTTCCGAAGAAGAGGCTTTGCGGGGTGGGGCGGGTAGGGCCGCTGCTTAGTGCTTGCCCCGGCCTTTGCCGTTGCCGTGTCCGTTACCGCGGCCGTTGCCCTGGTTCCCTTGGTTACCATAGTACTTTTTGGCTTGGCCGGGAGGCATACCGTGGGGGTGACCCTTGTATTTGGTGCGGTATTCCTCGATGCGGACCCAGGGCTGAGCCCCCACGTAGTCGATTACCACGGGGTGGAAGCTGCGCGGGTCGTAGCCGGGATTTGCCAGGCGGGCCCACTGCCCGTTGCGCAGCACCACGTACTGCTGGTCGCGCACGTCGTAGTAGCCGTCGACTTCCGGAATGTAGTAATACTGGGTATTCGGTCCCACGGCCGGACCCCAGGAGGGCGGGTTGATGTTGATATTGACCTGAGCCTGGGCCGGCGAGGCCAGACCGAGCAGCAGGAAAAACGAGGCGCCGAGGGAAAGCTTGGGGAGAAGTTTCATGGCAGAAAAAGTTTGCGTGCAACAGAATTGATGCACGGGGTTTGGCAAGAACGGGGCCAAACCGGCCGGGGTTACGGCGCGGGCGCCGTAACCCCGGCCGGTGCAAAGGCCTGCAACGCGGCTTCGCTAAAACCCATGTCGAAACTCTTCAGGTTGTGCTCGTTGAACAGCACCAGCACCACGTCATGCCGGAGCAGCTCGGCCTTACGGTCGAGGCGGCTGACGGAAGTTTCCCCGCTGAGCTGCCCGTTGTGCTTGCGCCACTGCACCTCCTGGTTGTAGTACCACAGGTGGGAGTCGTCGGCAAACAGCTGGTCTAGGTAAGGATAATACTCAATCAGGGTCCAAACGAAACTGTCGCCGACCACCAGCAGGCGGGGCTTGCGCTGGCCGGGCTTAAGCGGGTCAAACACCACCGTGGGGTAGGCCATGGGGAAAGCCGCCGGGGCCCACAGCAGATTCATGGCCCGCACCATGTCGTCGTCGGTGGAGCGGGGGGTAGTGCTGACTTCCAGGCCAGTGGTGCGGAAGTCGGGCAAGTCGAAGCGGCCGAGCTGCTCGAGGCAGGGAAACAGCACCCGGGCCGCCCGCGTTACGCCGTACAGGCTCCAGTGAATGCCGCCCCGCGGAAATAGCGGGTACGCCGCCGAGTCTTTCCAGGCCCGAAACTGCGCTCCAAAGTTGAGCACGTGAATGCCGGCGGCCTGCATCTCGGCTGCGTAGAGCGTGGCATTGGAAGGCTGAGGCCAGGCCACGCGGTAGGCTTCGGGAACGAACTCGGGGTAGAAAGCCGCTTTGCTGGGTGCAATAACGTAGAGCAGCACCTTGCCGCGCCGGGCCAGCGTGTCCTGCAGGGCCCGCAATTGCGCCACGTGGCGCTGACGCTCCCCGGCGGGCACCACGTCTTGGCCCTGGGCCGCCCACACCGGGTCTTCCTCAAACAGCACGCCCCGCAAGCCGACGAGTACGCTAAACACTTTCGCCTGACCCAGGACCGAGTAGGCCAGCTGGTTGCGGGGCCGGATCCACAGGTCGCGGAAACCGACCTGCTCGGAAGCGTAGCGTTCCAGGGCTGGCTGGTAGGTGTTGTCGCGCAGGCCGGCCCAGTCCAGCACCGGGCGCGGGGCCGGCTGCTGGTAGCCGCCCAGCGGGCCGTTGCGAAAGAACTTGAGGTTGACGGCCGTCTGCACCGCTGGCAGCACCAGCAGCCCGAGCAGGACCACGAACAGCGCCTGCTTGCCCCGGGAGGCTACCGCTCTACGCACGGATGGAAATAAAAGTAGCCGTCAGCGGGCCGTTACACATCATAGCCGAAAATAAACGTAGAAGCGAGTTTGATACTACTGCCCGCCGTCGGGCACAAAAGACAGCAATTTCTTGTTACTCCCCATCTGCACCGCCCCCGGCCGCCGGCCCGAATCTTTCGGGCCCGATCTGCTAACCAGATTGGTAAATAACGGATTCGGGTGGCGAAAGGGGCGCCAGATGCGTACCTTTGCGGACTTATTCGACTTGCTCTGAATGGCTAAGAAAACCAAGGCGGCCCCGGTCGCCGCTACGCCTGAAATCACCGTTTCCGCCGCCGTGGCCGACAATGCCCACGGTCATACCACCGCCGCCGTGCAGGCCGTGCCCCGGGCTGGGGAGGTTAGTGAAGCCGTCCTCGACGCCCGCGCCGACCAGCAGCCCGTGGGCGGAGCCGAGGTAGAGGCGCCGTTTATCGAGGTGTACGGGGCCCGGGAGCACAACCTGAAAAACGTGTCGGTGAGCATTCCGCGCGGGCAGCTGGTGGTGTTTACCGGCATTTCGGGCTCGGGCAAATCGTCGTTGGCTTTCGACACGATTTATGCCGAAGGCCAGCGCCGCTACATGGAAACGTTTTCGGCCTACGCCCGCTCCTTCATGGGCGGCCTGGAGCGCCCCGACGTAGACAAAATCGAGGGGTTGTCGCCGGTAATCAGCATCGAGCAGAAGACGACCTCGCGCAACCCCCGCTCCACAGTGGGCACCATCACCGAGATTTACGACTTTCTGCGCCTGCTCTACGCCCGCACCGCCGAGGCGTTCAGCTACGCCACCGGCGCGAAGATGATCCGGCAGAGCGACGAGCAGATCATCAATTATATCCTCAAGCACTTCGCCGACAAGAAGCTGGTGGTGCTGGCGCCGGTGGTGAAGGGCCGCAAGGGTCACTACCGGGAGCTGTTCCAGCAGATTGCCAAGCTGGGCTTTACCAAGGTGCGCGTGGACGGGGAACTGCTCGACATCACGGCCAAGATGCAGGTGGACCGCTACAAGATCCACGACATCGAAATCGTCATTGACCGGCTCAAGGCGACGAAAGAGGACCGGTTCCGCCTCTCCGGCTCGGTGCAGAACGCCTTGACCCACGGCAAGGGCACCATGCTGGTGCTGGACTCCGACTCGGGCAAGACGCAGTTTTTCTCGCGCTTTCTGATGGACCCGACTACCGGCATTGCCTACGATGACCCGGCGCCCAACACGTTCAGCTTCAACTCGCCCTACGGCGCCTGCCCGACCTGCAACGGCCTGGGCGAGGTCCAGGAAATCACCGAGGACTCGGTGCTGCCCGACAAGAAGCTCAGCGTGAGCCGCGGCGGCATTGCCCCTCTGGGCGAGTACCGCGACATCTGGATTTTTCAGCAGCTGAGCTTAATTCTCAAAAAGCAGAAGTTCAGCCTCAGCACCCCGCTCGAAAAGCTGCCCGCCGACCTGATTGAGCGCCTGCTGTACGGCGTGCCCGAGGATGAGGACGCCGACCCCAAGAAAAGCAGCTACACCGAGCCCTTCGAGGGCATCATCCCCTTCCTGCGCCGGCAGATGGAGTCCGACTCGGAAAACATCCGGGCCTGGATTCAGGAGTACACCCAGGCCCGGCAGTGCCCCGAGTGCCACGGCTACCGTCTCAAAAAGGAAAGCCTGCACTTCAAGATTGCCGACAAAAACATCGGCGAGCTGTCGGTGATGGACATCAAGGAGCTCAGCACCTGGTTTGAGAACCTGGAAGACCGGCTCACCGAGCGCCAGAACGTCATTGGCCGGGAGCTGCTCAAGGAAATCCGCAAGCGGATCGGCTTTTTGCTGGAAGTGGGCCTCGAATACCTCGACCTGCACCGCTCCGTACGGACCTTATCGGGTGGGGAAAGCCAGCGGATTCGCCTGGCCACCCAGATTGGCACCCAGCTCGTGGGCGTGCTCTACATCATGGACGAGCCCAGCATCGGCCTGCACCAGCGCGACAATGAGCGGCTCATCAAGGCTCTGCAGCACCTGCGCGACATCGGCAACTCGGTGATTGTGGTAGAGCACGACAAGGACATGATTATGAATGCCGACTACGTCCTGGACATTGGTCCGGGCGCCGGCATCCACGGCGGCCATATCGTGGCCCACGGCTCGCCCAAGGATATTTTCAGCTCCGGCAGCCTGACTTCGCAGTATCTGAGCGGGGAAAAGCACATCGAGCTGCGCCGACAGAAGCGCAAGGGCGACGGGGGCCAGCTGGTGCTCAAGGGTGCCACCGGCCACAACCTCAAGAACGTCACGGCCAAGTTCCCGCTGGGCAAGCTCGTGGCCGTAACGGGCGTGTCGGGTTCGGGCAAGTCGTCGTTGATTCACGACACGCTGTACCCGATTCTCAACCAGTTCTTCTTCAACTCCAAGAAGGACCCGCTGCCCTACCAGAGCATCGAAGGGCTGGAGCTGATTGACAAGGTAATCGAGGTGGACCAGTCGCCGATTGGGCGCACGCCGCGCTCCAACCCGGCCACGTACACGGGCGTGTTCACCGAAATCCGCAGCCTGTTTGCTTCCCTGCCCGAGGCCAAAATCCGGGGCTACGGGCCGGGGCGCTTCTCCTTCAACGTGAAAGGTGGGCGCTGCGAAACCTGCGAGGGCGCGGGCATGCGCACCATCGAAATGAACTTCCTACCCGACGTGCACGTGCCCTGCGAAACCTGTAAGGGCCGCCGCTACAACCGCGAAACCCTGGAAGTGCGCTTCAAGGGCAAGAGCATCACCGACGTGCTCGACATGACGGTGGAAAAGGCTGTGGAGTACTTCGAAAACCAGCCCCGCATCATCCGCAAGATCCAGGTGCTCAACGAAGTTGGGCTGGGTTACCTCACGCTGGGTCAGCAGGCCACCACGCTCAGTGGCGGCGAGGCCCAGCGGGTGAAGCTGGCCACCGAGCTGGGCAAGAAGGACACCGGCAAAACGTTCTACATCCTCGACGAGCCTACCACCGGCCTGCACTTCGAAGATATCAACCACCTCTCCGACGTGCTCCAGAAGCTGGTCGATAAGGGCAACACGGTGCTCATCATCGAGCACAATCTCGACCTGATTAAGGTCGCCGACCACGTCATTGACCTCGGCCCCGAGGGCGGTGGGGGCGGCGGCACCATCGTGGCCCAGGGCACGCCCGAGCAGGTGGCTAAAGTGAAGAAAGGCCACACGGCCCGCTTCCTGGCTGAAGAGCTCAAAGTCAGTAAGTACGCCGACGGCAAATCGGCTTAACCTGTACAGCAGCAGTTGTAAATGAGGCCGGGAAATCATTATTTCCGGCCTCATTTTTTTCCGGCTTATGCGCGCTCTGCTTCTGCTCCCCATTCTGGCGGTCCTGACCGCCGCTACTACCCCCGGCACGCCACCGGCGGGCACCCGCTTCGAAGGCAAGTTCACCAACGGCCTGAAAGGCAACACGCTTAGCTTCGTGCTGGCGCCCGACGGGAAAACCATCAGTGACGTCACCTTCAAAGGCTACTGGCGCTGCGACGGGAAGCTGGAAATGCTGGGGGCCACGGGACCAAAAGGGACCTTCGCCGTGACCAACGGCACCATTGCCGGCCGCCTCTGTGAGCCCCCGAATGGCGGCGCCTCGGCCTGGTGCTTCGATCTGGGCGGCAAGCTCACCGGCAAAACGGCCACCGGCCGCTTCCGCATGAACATCAACGCCCTGCGCTGCGACTCCTACGAGCTGCAGTGGGAAGCCGCGGCCGTGGGGCCGGCCAAGTAGAGCTCTGCTCGTTCTGCTACGCTAACACCCGGGTGCCGTGCTGGGCCCGGTACGCCTCGTCCAAGCGCTTATGCCGGCGGTTGACCCACAGGCTGAGCAGTGGGAATGCCACGGCCGGAATACCCCGCAGTACTACCGCCGGCAGGAAAAAGGCCAGCACAATGCTGGTGCCGAATACGATAGGAGCCATCAGGGGCCGGGACAAATCCAGGTCGGCGTGCTCGTGCTCGGGGTGGTCCACCAAGTGGTGGTGAGGGTTGCGCAGGTGGCGTTGCAGCAGAATCTGCATGATGCCGGTGAAACTCACGTTGATGCTGTACACAATCCAGGGCGTGCGCAGCAGACCGTACTCACTCTGGTAGGCCGTGGTGAAGGGCATCAGAATGATGCTGAGCAGGAAAAGCAGGTTCAGCCAGAGCAGCTTGTTGTCGAGGCGGCGCACAAAGCGGAAGATGCGGTGGTGGGCCGTCCAGTAGATGGCAATGATAAAGAAGCTCAGCAGAAAGCCCACAAACTTCGGAATCAGGCGCAGTAGCACGTTCAGCACGTCGATTTCCCGGGGGTGGTGCAACTCGGGCACCTTGATTTCGATGACCAGCAGGGTGATGGCAATGGCAAAAACCGCGTCGGTGAACAGAATGACGCGCTCAATCTGGAAGGCGTCGCGGTGTTGTTGGGCTTTTTCAGTGCCGTCCATGCGGGTCCGGGGCCGGGGAAGGTAAGTCGGCCGGCTAAAGATAAAGCGTGGCCCGACAAGCCAAAAGCCGCCGCAGAATATTCCGCGGCGGCTTTCAGGGAAAGTTTGCGAGCAGCTTACTTCCGGTCTTTCACCGCGGCGTACATCTGCTGGGCCATTTCGAGGTGATGTTGCAACACCGGCACCTGCTTGGTGGCAAACGCCTTCAGGGTCGGGTCAGCGGCTTTCACGGAGGCCTCGGTGAATTCCTTCACGTCTTCTTCGTGGTCTTTCACCATTTCCTTGAGGTACTCCTTGTCCAGGTCGGCGCCCTTTTCCTCGGTCACGTCTTTGTACACCTTGGCGTGGTCATCACCGAGGGCGGCAGGCAGGGTAACGTTCTTGGCGGCAGCAATACTTTTCAGCTCTGCATTGGCTTTGGTGTGGTCGGCCACCATCTGCGAGCCAAACTGCTTGCCTTCGGTGGTGCTGCCGTTTTTGGCCACGTAGTCGCCGAGCTGCACTTCCAGCATGCCCCCGCTGGCCGCCTTGGTCAGAAACTCGGAGTCGAAGTCCAGCTTTTTCTCTTCTACTTTGCCCAATTCGGTGTCGGTGGTAGCCGCCGCGTTCTTGGATTCGTTTTCACTCTGGGCGGTTTCCACCGAATCCTGCTTCGTGGAGCAGCCGGCGGCACCCAATAGCACGCCCGCGCACAGCAGGCCATACAACGTCTTTTTCATGGGAAAAACGGGTTGAAAAGTGTGGTAGTGAAGTAAATAAGCGGGGTGATTGGAGCAAAGGAGCGGAAAGCCGACCCGGCACCGACGGCGAAAAAATATGCCGCCGCCCAGCCGGCCAGGAAGCAGAAAGTCGCCGGGAAAACGGCCCGACGACTTTCTGCCAGGAGTAGCTTGGCCTACATTTTCATGTCGGCGCCCTTCTTCGACATATCCAGGTGGCCCTGCACGACGGGCGTTACCTTACCGATAAAGCCCTGCACATCAGCGTCCTTGGTCATTGCCTGGTGGGCCTTGAGCGTGTTGAGCGTTTTCTGATGGTCCAGCACCATCTGATCCATGAACTTCTTCTCGAAATCCTTGCCCGAGAGCTTGCGCATTTCGGCGGCCAGGGCTTTATGTTCCCCGTCCATGTCGGGAGGCAGCACCACGTTTTTCTTGCTGGCAATGGCCTTCAGGTCCGTGGTCGACTTGGTGTGGTCCTTGATCATCATGTTGGCGTGGTCTTTCACCATGCCCGTCACGCCTTTTTCGAGGGCCAGCTTGCTGAGCTGAATCTCGTTTTGGTCGCTGGCCGCCGCCGACTGCATAAACTCGGCATCCGTCGAGTGCGGTGCCGTAGGCCCTTCGGCGCTGGCATTGTTGGCATTCATATCGACGGGGGCCGTGCTGTTGGCGGCGGGGCTGCCTTCCACGGTTGCATCGGCCGGCATGGTCGTCATGGTTGAGTCGCCGGTGGTGCCGTTGTTCATGGTGTTGTCGCTGGCGTTGCCGCCGGCTGTTTCCGAAGTCGGGCCACTGTTGCAGGCCGTGGTGGCAACCAAGGCGGTGCCCAGTAAGCCAAGCAGAATGGTTTTCATAGCGGTAGGAGGTTGGTTGGTGGGAGGTGGGAGGTTGCAGAAACGGGGTCAGTTAGGGCAAAGCCTAGCGGGTGGTGGTATCGGCGGCGGCCGAGTCGGGGTTGGCCGTTACCGTTGGGCCGGCGTCGTTGTCGATAACGGTGGCGTCAGCTTGTACGCCGCCTTCTTCAGTTGCTTTGTCCATATCACTGACGGCTTCACCGGCGGTGCCGTCGGTACGTTTGGCGGAGTCGCCGCAGCTGGCCAGGGACAGGGCGCCGGCAACGAGCAGCAGCGAAAAGAGGTGCTTGGTCATGGGAGTGGGGTAGTAGGTGAAGGAGGAAAAATGGATAAGAAAAAAGTGTCTATTTAGTGACCTGCACCTGGTCCTGGGCTTGCTTGGCCATGTCGAGGTGCTCTTTCAGGGTAGGCAGGTACTTGGCCGCAAAGCCGCGGATGTCGCCGTCGTAGGCATCCTCGCTCATGTCGTCGAAGGCGTCCACGTCGTTGGCGTGGTCATCCACCATCGTTTCGAGGTAGCGCCGGTCAAATTCGGTGCTGGGCAGGCCCGCCAGCTCCTGGTAGGTTTTCTGCTGCTTGCCCCCGAGGCCGGCGGGCAGCACGATGCCTTTTTGCTCGGCCAAAGTTCGGAGCGCCGTATTCACCTCCGAGTGCTGGGTGGCCATGCGCTGGCCAAACTCCTTCACGGCGGGGGCGGTGCCCTTCTGCTGGGCCAGCTTGCCGAGTTCCACTTCCAGCAGTCCGTCGCTGGCGGCATCCACCATAAACTCGGCGTCGCGCTCCTGCTTCTTGGTGATGTTGGCGTCGCCGATGCGCTTCTCGTTTTGAAACCGCGCTTCGGCCACCGGGTCCTTTTTGCTGGCGTCAGAGGACCAGGCTCCCAGAAGTAACAAGCTGAACGGTAGAATGAAGCGGGCAGAATGCATAACGAGGAGCTAGGGCGGCCGGTCAATGGGAACCGGTGAAAGACTATACGCCGGCCCGCTCCGGTGGTTGGAAAAGAGAATAGTTCCGGGGTTGATAAATTTTTTTCGAAGGCGCTTAAACCTCCGCCGGGGCCGGGCCTCCAAGTGACGAATCTGACCAACAACTCCCACACTTTTTCGCCCTGCTCATGACCACCTCCGCTTTCCGCTCCCTGGGTCTGGCCACCCTCGCCAGCAGCCTGCTGCTGCTCTCCACGGCCTGCAACAAAGACAACACTGCCCCGGCTGACAATCTGGAATCGGCGGAAGATAACGGCAGCGCCGAAGAGGAAAACGCGGCCATCGGCGACATCATCAATGCCACCGCACCCGCCGATGCCAGCCTGGCCAACGGTGACTACGCGGCAAGCCTCGAAGACCGGGACAAAGTGCTGGGCCGCTGCGCCACGCGCACTTACAACCCCGCCACGCGCACCCTCACCATCGATTTTGGTACTACCAACTGCCTCTGCCCCAACGGTAAAACCCGCCGCGGCAAGATTGTGGTCGTCTTCAGCCCGGGCCCGTACCGGCAGCCGGGCGCCGTCACGACCGTGACGCTGGTTAACTACTTTGTCAACGACAACCAGCACACCGGCACCCGGGTGCTGACTAACCTCGGGAACGGCTCGTTCAGCCTCGACGTGCAGAACGCCAGCATCATCACGCCCACCGGCACGCACAGCTGGAGTTCCCAGCGCCAGTACCAGCGCACGGCCGGCTTCGGCACGCCCACCATCCTCGACGATGAGTACCTGGTGAGCGGGCAGGCCACGGGCACCAACCGCAAAAAAGTGAGCTACACGGCTACTATCCAGCAGCCGCTGCTCAAGAAATTTGCGCCCGGCTGCGCCCGCCACTTTGTTTCGGGTACCGTGAACATCACCAACTCCCGGGAGAAGGGCATGCTGCTCAACTACGACCCCACCGGCACGGCCGCCTGCGACAATATCGCCACCATCACGGTGAATGGCCGCACCCGCACCATCACTCTGCGCTGATTAGCCGCTCTATAAATTCCAGACCACACTTATTGCAACCCGAAAACCGGCCGGCTCCCGTAGGAGTCGGCCGGCTTTCTTTTAGGGGTAGTGTCGACGGAAGCGGACTGAGCTATTCGCCGCGGAAAACCGGCTTGCGCTTCTCCGTGAAGGCCGTCACGCCCTCCTGGTAGTCCGCCGATTCGCCGGCAATCTGCTGGCAGTGAGCTTCGTAGTCGAGCATTTCGTCCAGGGACGCCGCCCCGGCCTTGTTAAGCATCTGCTTGATGAGGCCAATCGACTTGGTGGGCGCCGCCGCGTAGCGGGCTGCCAGCGCCGCCACGGCCGCGTCCAGCTCAGCGGGGGCCACCACTTGGTTGACCAGTCCCAGCTGCAAGGCTTCGGCTGCCGTTATTTTCGAGCCCAGGGTACAGAGCTCAAACGCTTTGAGCGAGCCCACCAGCCGGGGCAGAAAGTACGAGGAGCCCGAGTCCGGCACGAGCCCGATGTTGATGAAAACCTCAATTAGGGAGGCGTCGGTGGAGGCAATTAGCGCGTCACAGGCCAGGGCCAACGAGCAGCCCGCGCCTGCCGCCACGCCGTTGATGCGCCCGATGATGGGCTTGGGCAGGCTGCGCATGGCCCGGATGATGGGGTTGTAGCGCTGGTGCAGGGAGTCCGAAAACGTGCTTTGCTCGTCGGTCTGCGCTGCTTTCAGGTCCTGGCCCGAACAAAACGCCCGGCCGGCCCCGGTGAGCACCACGGCCCGCACGGCCGAATCGGCGGCCACCTGCTGCAGCGCGTCCTGCAGCTCGTAGCTCAGGGCGTTGTTGAAGGCATTGAAGACGTCGGGGCGGTTGAGCGTGATGGTGGCCACGCCGTTTTGAACGTCGTAAAGCAGGCTGGTATACATGGTGGAGTGGTGAACTTGTGAGATGGTGAAGTGGTGAATTGTCGTTCTGCCGGACCTGTCATGGCGAGGAGGCACGACATTCCGCGTATGAGGCGTCAATTCGTCCTCTCAAATGTACCCAACTCCTTTTCAGCAAAAAGGCCGGGATTAGCATTCGAGTCTGCTCACCTTCTCAGAATTGCCCATAACGGCCGAACAGCAAACTCACCATTTCACGAGTTCACCATCTCACCGCTCCTGCCGCAGCAGGGCCTCAGCCAGAATCAGGTCTTCGGGCGTCGTGATTTTGAGGTTGCGGTAGTCCCCGTCCACAATGTGAATCGGGCACAAGTCCTCTACCACGCTGGCGTCGTCGGTGAAGGTGGGCAGCTCGGGTAGCTGGTAGGCCCGGCGCAGCAAATCTAGGTCGAAGCACTGGGGCGTCTGCACCAGGCGCAGGCGGGAGCGGTTCAGGGCGTAAGAACCCCGCTGGGCCAAGTTGCGCACCGAGTCCTTGGGCGTCACGGCCACCACCACGGCCTTGTAGGTTTCGGCGGCGGCAAAGGCCCGCTCAATGATGGTGCGCGAGGCCAGGGGCCGTACCCCGTCGTGCACGGCCACGATGCCGTCGGGCTGGCCCAGTGCCGCCAGCCCGTTGCGCACCGAGGCCCAGCGCGAGTCGCCGCCGGCTACCACGGTGTGCGGAATCTGCACGTGGTGGCGGGCGCAGAGCTCTTCCCAGACCGCAAACTGGTCGGCGGGCAGCACCACCACGAGCTGGGTCACGCGCAGGGAAGCTTCGGCAAAGCGCCGCAGCGTGTGCAGCAACACCGGCTCGCCGAGCAGCTCCAGAAACTGCTTGGGCCGGTCGGCGCCCATGCGCGTGCCGCTGCCGCCGGCCACCAGAATGGCAAATCGGGGATAAGAAGAGGAGTCAGTCATGGGAAAGCCTAAACAGCCGGCAAATAACGAATAGTCCGACAAGCAAAACGCCGGCTACCCCTGCGGGCATCCGGCGTTTTGTGGAAGCAGGAACCGCGGCAGCGCCGGCGGCTCGTCAGCCTTACAGGATCAGCATAGCGTCGCCGTAACTGAAGAACTTGTATTTCTCCTTGATAGCCAGCTTGTAAGCCTCAATCAGCAGCTCGTGCCCGGCGAAGGCCGAGGTCATCATCATCAGCGTGCTTTCGGGGGTGTGGAAGTTGGTGAGCAGGGCGTTGGCAATTTTGAAATCGTACGGGGGGAAGATAAACCGGTCGGTCCAGCCCTGGTTTTCCTTCAGGCGGTTGTTGGCCGATACCGACGATTCCAGCGCGCGCATCGTGGTGGTACCCACGGCGCAGACGCGCTTTTTGGAATCCAGAGCCTTGTTGACTACTACCGCGGCCTCGGCGGGCACGATGAAGTTCTCGGAGTCCATCTTGTGCTTGGTCAGGTCTTCCACGTCGACGGGGCGGAAGGTGCCCAGGCCCACGTGCAAGGTCACGGCGGTTACTTCCACGCCCTTAATTTCCAGGCGCTTCATCACCTCGCGGGTGAAGTGCAGACCGGCCGAAGGCGCGGCCACGGCGCCCGTATGCTTGGCGTAGATAGTCTGGTACCGCTCTTTGTCGGCCGGTTCGGCCTCACGGGTAATCGACTCCCGGGGCAGAGGCGTCTCGCCGAGGTCGTGCAGGGCTTTGTAGAACTCCTCATCGGAGCCGTCGAACAGAAACTTGATGGTGCGGCCGCGCGAGGTTGTGTTGTCGATAACCTCGGCCACCATGTCCGACTCGCCGAAGTAGAGCTTGTTGCCCACCCGAATTTTGCGGGCCGGGTCCACGAGTACGTCCCAGAGGTGAATTTCCTTGTTGAGCTCCCGTAGCAGGAACACCTCGATTTTGGCGCCGGTCTTTTCCTTGTTGCCGTAGAGGCGGGCCGGAAACACCTTCGTGTCGTTGAGCACGAAAGCGTCGCCCTCGCCGAAGTATTCGATGATGTCCTTGAACACGCGGTGCTCGATCTTGCCCGTGTCGCGGTGCAGCACCATCAGGCGGGACTCGTCGCGGTTTTTGGCTGGGTGCTGCGCCAGCAGGTTCTCAGGCAGATCAAATTTGAACTCGGAAAGTTTCATGGGCAGCTAATAGGCAGTACGTGGGGAAGCTAACAAAATTTTGGGTTGGCAAAAGTACATACATTGGCGGGATTAATCGTTACTTTTCGCCCGAAATCCGTTATTTGGGCGCGTTGCGCGCCGTCGTTAACCCGCTCCGCCGATGCTCGCCCTGCGCCTGACTCTGGAAAGCTTCCGCTTCGCGTGGCAAGCTCTCAAATCGAACCTGCTGCGCACCATCCTGTCGCTGCTCGGCGTCACGGTCGGCATCTTCGCCATCATTGCCGTCTTTGCCGTCGTCGACTCGCTCGAGGCCAACGTGCGCCAGAGCATGAGCTTCGTGGGCGACAAGGTGATTTACGTGGGCAAGTGGCCCTGGTCGTTCGGTGGCGACTATCCCTGGTGGAAGTACTTCAACCGGCCCGTGCCCACGGTGCGCGAGTTCCGGGAGCTGCAGCGCAACCTGGGGCCCAACAACAAGGGCGTGGCCATCTTTGCCACCACCAACGGCAACACCATGAAGGTGGGCAGCAACAGCGTGGCCGACTGCGCCCTGCAGGGCGTGACCTTCGACTTTCGCCAGGTATCGGACGTGCCCATTGCCGAAGGCCGCTACTTCACCACCCAGGAAATCGATGCCTCGCGCAACGTGGCCATCATCGGGGCTACCATTGCCGAAAACCTGTTTCCCTACGGTTCGGCCCTGGGCCGCGAGTTTACGGCCCGCGGGCGCAAGTTCGTCGTCATCGGGGTGATGCAGAAGGAGGGCAAGAAGCTGCTCGACACGCCCAGCAACGACACGAACTGCATGATTCCGTTCGGCATGTTCACCAAGATGTTTGCCCTCAATACCGGCGGCATGACCGGCGTAACGCCCACTATTGCCGTGAAGGGCCGCGACGACGACCCCGGCCTGCTCGATTTAGAGTACGAGCTCCAGGGCGTGATGCGCAACATTCGTGGCCTCAAGCCCCGGCAGGAAGACAATTTCGCCCTGAACCGCCCCGAAATGATGGCCGATGCCATCAGCAAGCTGTTTTCCATTATCGGGGTGGCGGGGGCCGTCATCGGCAGCTTCGCCATGCTGGTTGGCGGCTTCGGCATTGCCAACATCATGTTCGTGTCGGTGAAGGAGCGCACCAACATCATCGGGATTCAGAAGTCGTTGGGGGCCAAAAACTACTTTATCCTGTTTCAGTTTCTGTTCGAGGCCATCTTTCTGTGCCTGCTCGGCGGGGCCGCGGGCATTTTCCTCGTGTTTCTGATTACGCTCAGTCCCCAGGACTCGCTGCCGCTGTCGTTGTCGGCCGGCAACATCACGCTGGGCCTCACCGTGTCGGTGGTGATTGGGATGCTGGCGGGCATCATTCCGGCCGTTATGGCCTCCAACATGGACCCCGTTATTGCCATTCGCTCCAAGTAAACGGCCCTTCGTAATACCCGGGTAATGCGTTAGGCCGAATGTTAACAAATTGTTAACTTGCGCGTCCCTAATTTTGGTCGCCCCGCTTTTCGTGGGGCGGCTTTCTTTTTGCCTCTTAGTAGAAATTCTTCCACCAGCGGGTCGGCCGGGCCGCTACGGGCTCTTTTGCCTACTGCCGGCCCTGCCAATCCCACTCCGTAGCCATGACCAAACTCAAAAAAACGAGCCGGACCAAGCTCTCCGACGAAGTTCTGAACGCCGGCAGCGGCCAGACTATTCGTCAGCCCGACGTCAACGATAACAAAGTCACCACCATCAGCGACATCCGGGAGCAGACCCACGGGGAGCGCACCGTGCAGCTCGACGACGAGCAGCGCATCCGCAAGGCTTTCGTGGACAAGGACTGGAACGAAATTAAGATTGCCGACTCCTGGCAGATCTTCAAGGTGATGGCCGAGTTCGTGGAGGGCTTCGAGAAGATGTCCAAA
Organism: Hymenobacter persicinus; assembly: GCF_004167665.1. GTDB lineage: Bacteria > Bacteroidota > Bacteroidia > Cytophagales > Hymenobacteraceae > Hymenobacter > Hymenobacter persicinus. Next base: position 25,500 of record NZ_SEWE01000015.1, read on the forward strand.
ATCGGGCCCTGCGTATCCATCTTCGGCTCGGCCCGCACCAAGCCCGACAACCCGTACTATCAGATGGCCGAGGAAATTGCGGCCAAGCTGGTGCGCCACGGCTACGGCGTTATTACGGGCGGCGGCCCCGGCATCATGGAGGCTGGCAACAAGGGCGCCCGCTCCGAGGGTGGCCGCTCGGTGGGCCTCAACATTGAGCTGCCCTTCGAGCAGTTCCACAACATCTACATCGACCCGGACAAAGTCATCAACTTCGATTACTTCTTCGTGCGCAAGGTGATGTTTGTGAAGTACGCTCAGGGCTTCATCGGCATGCCCGGCGGCTTCGGCACGCTGGATGAGCTGTTTGAGGCAATTACGCTGATTCAGACGAAGAAAATCGGTCGTTTCCCGATTGTACTCGTGGGTACCAAGTACTGGCAGGGGATGTTCGACTGGATTCAGCAGGCCATGCTGGAAGACGAGCACAACATCTCGCCCGAAGATATGGACCTCGTGCAGCTCGTGGACGACGCGGCCTCGGCCGTGAAAATCATCGACGACTTCTACTCGAAATACCTGCTCTCGCCCAACTTCTAAGCGAAGGGCAGAAGCTGCTGGAAAGCCGGGCGCTTGCGTCCGGCTTTTTTTATGGCCCAGCTTGCAGTGATAAAAGCACTGTACTATTTTGGGTTTGTTTTAAACTTTTGTGAATTGTCGCCGCTTAGTGCAGTTGTATCAATCCGCTCACTACCCACACCTCTGCTCATATGAGTGCCACCAAACACGTGTATGTTGTGCCCCGCTGGGCTGGCTCCGCCCACGACGACTGGTATCCCTGGCTGAAGCGTCAGTTGGAATCGTTGTCCGATTCCCCCGTTACCTACGAAGTCCACCTGCTCACGATGCCCGCCTGGGACTTGCCCACCATCGAGCAGGCCAACGACTACCTGGCGACCGTGCTGCCCCCGCGGGAGCTCAACGAGAACATATATCTGGTAGGACACAGTGTGGGCTGCCTGGCCATTCTGCACTACCTGGCCCAGGCCGCCGAGCAGTTTCCCGTCCATCCGCCCCAGGTGGGCGGGGTGCTGTGCGTGGCGGGCTGGTTTTCCGTCGACAGCCCCTGGCAGGATATTCTCAACTGGATTCACGCCCCCATCGACTACGAAGCGGCCCGGCGCCTGATTCCGGCCCACAAGCTCACCGTGCTGCTTTCCGACGACGACCCCTACACCTCGGGTTACCAGGAAAACGAGCAGCTGTGGGTGGAGCGGCTTAGCTCCAACGTGAGCATTCTGCCCGGGCGCCAGCACTTCAGCGCCCAGCTCGACGCCGACATTCTGGACGCCCTGCGCGACCTGGCCGAGGCGCCCGCCGCGCTGGCTGTGGAGAAATAACGCGCCATCAGCGCGTAGGAAAGGCACCCGCCGGAAGATTATTCCCCGGCGGGTGCCTTTCTTGCGTCCGTGAAGCACGATTTCGACTACGTAATAGCGGGGGGCGGGGCCGCCGGGCTAAGCTTGGCCTACCACCTAGCCCGGGAGCCCCGCCTGCAGGCGCAACGGGTGCTGCTGCTCGAGCCCGAGGCCAAAGACCAGAACGACCGGACCTGGTCGTTCTGGGCCGATGCGCCCACGCTCTTCGACGAGATTGTGGCGCACGAGTGGGGGCGGCTGGCGTTTCGGAGCCCGCAGTTTGAGCGGGTGTTTCAGCTGCCGCGCCACCGCTACAAAATGATTCGGGGCCTGGACTTTTACCGCTTCGTGCGGGCCGCCCTGGCCGACAATCCGCAGTTTACGCTGGTGCGGGCTACGGTGGAAAAGCTCGAAAATACGGCCGACGGCGCGGTGGCACACACCTCGGCCGGCCGCTTCACCGCCCGCTACGCCTTCGACAGCCGCCCGCCGGTTATCAGTCCGCAGCCCGGGCGCTACCGCTACCAGCTCCAGCATTTTGTGGGCTGGGAGGTAGAAACAGAGCAAGACGTATTCGACCCCACGACGGTGGAATTCATGGATTTTCGGGGCCCGCAGCAGCAAGAGGCGCGCTTCATGTACGTGCTGCCCTTTAGTTCGCGCCGGGCCCTGGTCGAGTACACGCTGTTTTCGGAGCAGGTGCTGCCCCAGGCCGAGTACGAAGCCGCCCTGCACGACTACCTGACCACGACGTTGGGGGTGAAAAGCTATCAGATTACGGCGCAAGAGGTGGGTGCCATCCCGATGACTGACCACCCGCTGCCGCCGCGCGACGGGACCCATATCATCAACCTGGGTACCCGGGCGGGGCGGGCCAAACCCAGCACGGGCTACGCTTTCAAGCGCATTCAGGCGCACAGCGCCCGGCTGGTGGCGGCCCTGGCCCAAACCGGCGCCCCACCCCCGGACTCCACCGGCGACCAATGGCAGTTCCGCTTCTTCGATACCCTGCTGCTCGACATCATGCAGCGCCAAGGCGAGCGGACCCGGGACATTTTTGCCGAGCTATTTGCCCGCAACCCCCTGGAGCGCATCCTCGACTTCCTCGACGAAAAGACCTCCGCCCTGGACAACCTGCGCGTGATGCAGTCCGTGACGCCCTGGCCCTTCCTGCGCTCCATCGGCCACGTGCTGCGCGGCTGGCCGGGGAGGCGGTGAAGTGGTGAACGTATGAAATGGTGAATTGAGGTTCTGGCAACGCGGTTCTGCGCTTTTCGCGCCATCCGCGCCACTGGCGCAGGTTGAAAAGCAAACTCACCACTTCACAAGTTCACCATTTCACCGCCAGGCTGGCTTCGCTTTCCAGGAATTCCCGCTCGGCTTGAACCAGGGCAGAAGAGAGGGGCTGGAGCTGGGGAACGGGGCGGGACAGGTTGAGCAGGTAGCCGGGCATCTCGGCCAGGTTATCGAGGTCGTGGGTGATGCAGAGTACCGTTTTGCCCGCGGCCGCCACCCACTCGTGCAGCAGGCTGAACACGCGGCGGCGGTAGTACACGTCGAGCTGCTGGGTGGGCTCGTCGAGTAGGTAGAGTCCGGCATCCTGCAGGGCCAGTTGGGCCAGCCACACCAGTTGCTGCTCCCCCCCCGACAGTTCGGTGAAGTCGCGGTGGGCGAGGTGGGCGGCTCCCACGCTGCGCAAGGCCTCGGTGGCCAGGGCGTAATCAGCGGCGCCGTAGGCGCTCAGGAAGCGGTGGTGGCGGAAGCGCCCCATTACCACCAGCTCCCGCACGTCGATGGGAAAGCCCACGACCCCGCGCTGGGGCAGGTGGGCCAGCACCCCATTGGCCGCCGGCCGGCGCAGCGTGCGCAGGTCGTGGCCGCCGATGTGGATGGTGCCCTGGTAGGAAAGCTGGCCGGTGAGGGCGCGAAACAGGGTGGTTTTGCCGCAGCCATTGTGCCCGATGATGGCCACGAAGGCCGGCGCAGGCACGCACAAAAAAAGGTTGCGGAGCAGAACGCGCTGTTCATACCCCGCAACCAGATTTTCAACGTTGAGAACCGAAAGCTGAGACATCAGAACGGAGAAGTGGTACAAACACTGCCGACCAGAGAAAACGGTCTGGGTTCTAAAATCTAGGCTCTACGTTCTGACCTTTAGTACTCGTCCTCGTTGAACATGAAGTCCTCTTTGGTCGGATAGTCGGGCCAAACTTCCTCGATGTTCTCGTAGGGCTGGCCGTCGTCTTCCAGAGCCTGCAGGTTCTCTACCACTTCCATCGGGGCGCCCGAGCGGATAGAGTAGTCAATCAATTCATCCTTGGTGGCAGGCCAGGGAGCATCTTCCAAATACGAAGCGAGTTCCAGTGTCCAGTACATAGTCGTGGGTGCTACAAAAAAAAGGTTGGCAAAAGTAGTGGTTTCAAGCCAATTATCCGGCAGTTGGGTTTGCCCAGCAAGCAACAGAACCCAATAGGAGAGATAGGGTTGCTTTAGCAGGCACAACGTAAAATCAGCGTGAATGTTGGCCTACGCCGGCAAGCGCTTGCGCAGAAGCTCGATGAGCTCATTCTTCGTGCGGGTTTTGCGCTCAAACGCGCGGATTTTGCCCTGCAGCATGGTGCGGAAAGCCTCGTTGCCGGGCGTGTCGCTGAGCTTGCCCAGGTTTTCCTCCAGCACGTCCTGCTCCTGCCGGTCGTACTTGATAAACTCGCGCAGGGCCTGAATCCGCAGGTTGACCTGCTCCTCGGGCGTGCCCGCGGGCGTGCCGGTGGTGGCCTGGCGCTTGCGTACGAAGTGCTCCAGGGCACTCATTTCGAATACTTTGTCGCAGGCCAGGATAAACTGCTCCCACACCCGGTCCGACTCTTCGCCGCGCACGGGCCCGACTTTTTTCCAGGCTGCCTGCAGCTCCTTGGCCCGGGTTACGGCTTCGTTCATGGGGCGGGTGAGCAGGGCGTCGGCCTCGGCTACCAGGGCGCGTTTTTTGGCCAGGTTGTCGGTGCCGCTGCTGGCGGCGGCCACGTCGGAATCGGTGCGGGCCTTGGTGCTGATGTGTTCCTTGAGGCGCTCAAAAAACAGGTTGTGCGCCGCCCGGAAGCGAGTCCAGAGCTCATTGGCCTGCTTGCGGGGCAAGGAGCCGCCCACCTCGCGCCAGTCGAGCTGGAGCTGCTTGAGCTTCTTGGTGGTCTCGTCGAAGTCGTTGGAGTGCTGCAGAGCCTCCGACTTGTGAATCAGGTCTTTATACTTGTCGTAGACGCGGTTGACCATGGCCTTCTTCTCGGCCATGAATTCCTTTTTGCGCAGGAAAAAGTCTTCCACGGCGGAGTGAAACCGGGATTCGAGCTCCTCGGTCAACTGCTTATCAACGGGCCCGGTTTTGATCCAGCCCTGGCGCAGGTCCTTGAGCTTTTCGCCGGCTTCCTGCCAGTCCACCACGTCGCGCAGGGCCTCCACTTCCTGAATTAGGCTGATTTTGGTGGTCAGGTTCTTCTCCCGGTTGCGGGCAATGGTCACCTTGATAGCCTCCTCGGCCTCCGTGAGGCGGCGGTGAATGGCTTCGAAGTCGCCGAGGCCGTCGTAGGTGGCAATCTGGTCTTTCAGGTGCAGGGCCTTCATCAGGAAAGAGCCCTTGTTGTCGGACTCCTCCATCTTCTGCAGCAGCTCGTCGACCTTGCCGTGGAAGGTTTCGAAGCGCTGGGCGAAGTAGTGCAGGGCCGCCTCGTCGGATTCTTTTACCAGCCCAACCTGGCGGGCGGGCAGGTCCATGAAGGGCCGGAGCCACACTTGGTCGCCCTCGATGTAGCCATAACGGCGGGCTTCGGCCAGTAGGTGGTCATGTTGTTCCATACAATAAACAGCGCGGGTGACGCTAAAAGAACTAGGTGGTCAGAAAGGAAATCAGAGCGGAATGCTTTACAAGTTTACGGTATGGCTGGCAAATAAGCTGACTCTGCTGCCCCGGCGTCGTCCGCAAAGCTGCCCGGCCGGCCCGAAGGCCGCGGGCGGATGCACGAAACTCAACGGCGGAGCTGCCTTGGCCAACGTAAGAAAAAGCTCCAGGGTTAAGGCGTAACGACGGGAAAATCAGCGGCTCAGCTGGTTGGCGCGGGTGCAACTGCGGCCGTCGGCGCCGGGGCGAGGCAGGGGCTTGGGTGCATGCCCTTGGAGCCGGGGCCCACCCCCGCAAAGGCGCGCTGCCGGAGCAGAATAACGGACGGCGCGCCGGAAAGCCGGTGGTTTTTCGGTTAAATACTTGAAATTTGGAGCGCGCAGCAGCCAGAGCCAACCGGCCGCCGCCCGCACCTGCCTTTTCCGGGGAAGCCCGCCGGCCGCCGGCTGGTTACCCGTTGTTCCATTTACCTCCCAGCCCCCGCCCATGAGCGACCAGACGATTATCTTTTCGATGGCCGGCGTGACCAAAGTCTACCCGCCCCAGAAAACAGTTCTCAAAAACATCTACCTCTCGTTTTTTTACGGCGCCAAAATCGGGGTGCTGGGCTTGAACGGCTCGGGTAAGTCCTCGCTGCTCAAGGTTATTGCCGGCGTCGACAAGCAGATTCAAGGCGAAGTGGTCTGGTCGCCGGGCTACACGGTGGGCTACCTGGAGCAGGAGCCCCAGCTCGACCCGACCAAGACCGTACTCGAAGTGGTGCAGGAAGGCGTGGCTGAAACCGTAGCGCTGCTCAAGGAATTCGACGAAATCAACGAGGCCTTCGGGGCCGAGGATGCCGACTTCGACAAGCTACTCGAACGGCAGGGCACCGTGCAGGAGCGCCTCGACCAGCTCGACGCCTGGAACCTGGACTCCAAGCTGGAGCGGGCCATGGACGCGCTGCGCACTCCCGACGGCGACGCCATCATCGGCAACCTCTCGGGCGGGGAAAAGCGCCGCGTGGCGTTGTGCCGCCTGCTCCTGCAGGAACCCGACGTGCTGCTGCTCGACGAGCCCACCAACCACCTCGACGCTGAGTCGGTGCTCTGGCTCGAGCAGCACTTGCAGCAGTACAAGGGCACCGTCATTGCCGTAACCCACGACCGGTACTTCCTCGACAACGTGGCGGGCTGGATTCTGGAGCTGGACCGCGGCGAGGGTATTCCGTGGAAGGGCAACTACTCCTCCTGGCTGGAGCAGAAGTCGACCCGCCTGGCTCAGGAGGAGAAAACCGAAAGCAAGCGCCAGAAAACCCTGGCCCGGGAGCTGGAGTGGGTGCGCATGTCGCCCAAGGCCCGGCAGGCCAAGAGCAAGGCCCGCGTGGCCGGCTACGACAAGCTGGCCAGTGAGGAAGCCAAGGAGAAAGAGCAGCGCCTGGAGCTATTCATCCCCGACGGCCCCCGCCTGGGCGGGCAGGTTATCGAGGCCCACGGCATCACCAAGGCCTTCGGCGACAAGCTGCTGTTCCACGACCTGAGCTTCTCGCTGCCCCAGGGTGGCATTGTGGGCATCATCGGGCCCAACGGCGCGGGTAAGTCCACGCTGTTTCGCCTCATTACCGAGCAATTGCAGCCCGACGCCGGCAACTTCGAAGTCGGTCCCACGGTGCAGTACGCCTACGTGGACCAGCAGCACGACACGCTGGACCCCAACAAGTCGGTGTTCGAAACCATTTCGGGCGGCACCGAAACCATGCTGCTGGCCGGGCGCCCGGTGAATGCCCGAGCCTACGTGGGCAACTTCAACTTCCGCGGCGGCGACCAGGAAAAGAAGGTCGGCAGCCTCTCGGGCGGGGAGCGGAACCGGGTACACCTGGCCACTACCCTCAAGCAGGGCGCCAACCTTCTCCTGCTCGATGAGCCCACCAACGACCTGGACGTTAACGCTATCCGGGCCCTGGAAGACGCGCTGGAGAACTTTGCCGGCTGCGCCGTCATCATCTCGCACGACCGGTGGTTCCTCGACCGGCTGGCCACCCACATCCTGGCCTTCGAGGGCGACTCGGAAGTGGTCTGGTTCGAGGGCAACTTCTCCGACTACGAGGAAGCCAAGAAAAAGCGCCTCGGCGACGTAGAGCCGAAGCGCGTCCGCTACAAGAAGCTGGGCTAAGTTTTGGCAGTATGAAAGCAAAGGGCCTCCCTGATTCGCGGATCGGGGAGGCCCATTGCCTTGTAGGAAAGGATGGCGCTAGTGCGGCATGTGGTTGATTTTGGCTTCGTCGAGGTCGAGCTGGGCTTCCTGGTGGCGGAGCATTTCTTCCTCGAACGTGTCGCCGGCGCGCAGCACGAACAGCTGCTCGCGCTGCACCTGAAGCACGTCGAGCAGCACCTGGTGGTAGCGTTGCAGGGCCTGGCGCTTGCTTTCGTCGTAGTCGAGGGCGTCGAGCAGGTTGCCGGTGCGCTGGGCCTCGGCCTGCATGCGCTGCTGCAGGGCGCTGATGAGCTCATTTTCCCGGATGTCGGCCTCGTAGTGCTGGGCCAGGTGGGCCAGCGCCGCCCGGCGCAGATGCAGGCGGATACCGGCTTCCTGCTCCTCGGGCGGCATGGCGTCGTCCTGGTCGGCAATGCCGGTGAAGCGGATCAGCAGGGGTAGGGTGAGGCCCTGGAAGACGAGCGTGACCAGAATCACCACGAAGGTGATAAACAGAATCAGGTTGCGCTGGGGAAAAGCCTGCCCGTTGGTCAGCAGCAGGGGCACCGACAAAGCCGAGGCCAACGACACCACCCCGCGCATGCCGGCCCAGCCAATCACCAGCGGGCCCTGCCAGCCGGGGCTGACTTCGGTGGTCCGGATGGAATAGCTCCACCAGCGCGGCACGAAGGCTGCCGGGTACATCCACAGCAGCCGGATTACAATCACCAGCCCGCTGATAACGAGTCCGTAGAAAATGGCCTGCCGCAGCGAATAGGAGCCCAGTCCCTGCACTACCTGGGGCAGCTCCAGCCCGATGAGGATAAACACCAGCCCATTGAGCGCAAAGCCCACGCTGGCCCACACGCTGTTGGTCTGGATGCGGGTGTCGGCATCAAACACCCGGTGGGAGCGAAACGACATCAGCAGGCCCCCGCTAACCACGGCCAGCACGCCCGAGAAGTGAAAGTCCTCGGCCAGCAGGTACATCACGTAGGGCGCCAGAAAGGTCAGCACGGTGTTGATGCTGGGCGTGGTGGGCAGGTAGCGGTGAATCAGGTAGAAGCCGTGGGAAACCACCAAGCCCACCACGAGGCCCATCAGGCTGACCAGCACGAAGCTCGTGGCGGCCTGCTGCCACACAAACGTGCCCGATATCACCGCGGCCAGGGCAAAGCGGAACACAATCAGGCTGCTGGCGTCGTTGATCAGGCTTTCGCCTTCCAGGATGCTGGTCACCCGCCGGGGCACCTTGATGCCTTTCAGCACCGAGGTGGCCGCCACCGCGTCGGGGGGCGAAATGATGCCGCCCAGCAGAAAGCCCAGCGGCAGCGTGAAGCCCGGAATCAGGGCCCGGGAGGCGTAGGCCACGATGGTGGAAGTAAAGAACACCAGGCCAAACGCCAGCAGTCCGATGGGGCGGCGCCAGCGCCAGAAGTCGCGCCAGGAAGTTTCCCAGGCGGCCTGGTAGAGCAGGGGCGGCAGGAAAATCAGGAAAATCAGCTCCGGGTCGATGACGATGGGTGGCAGGCCGGGCACGAAGCCCAGGGCCAGCCCGGCCAGCACCAGAAAGATGGGGTAGGAAATGCGCAGCTTCTGGCTCAGCATCACCAGTAGCAGCATGGCAAACAGCAGGCCCAGAACCAACAAGATATTTTCGTGCATCGCGTAAGGAGGGCCAAGGGTGAAGCGCCGGCGCGGGCGGCGGCCGGAAGGTAGGGGCTGCCCGGCAAAAACGCTACGGTAGCCCCGCCCGCCGCCGCCGGTGGGCCGCCGGCTTTAAGCAAAAGCCGTAATTTTGGCCTATGCCCACGCTTTCCCGCCCGCCGGTTGTTCCGGTCCACCCGTTTCGGCCCGACGCGGCCGTCGGCAACCCCTGGTTTACCATGGCGCGGTCGGAGGGTGGGCTGGTGTACGAGGCCGATCTGCTGCTGCCCCACCGCAAGGCGTACTACCTGCTCGTGTTTGTGCGCCACAACCGCGGCCGCCACTGGGTTGACGGTACGCCCTACGACCGGCAGGACAACCGCATCTATTTCACCAACCCGAGTCAGATTCTGGTAAAGGAAGACCCAACGCCTTCGTGGAGCACTCACCTCACCTTTACCAACGAGTTGCTGGCCCTCGAGCAAAACGCCGTGTTGCGCAGCCTGCCGCTGATTCAGAACCTTCGCCACGGGCACGAGCTGGTTCTCACGTCAGCCGATACAACTTTCGTGGAAGAGCAGCTGGCCCGGCTGGAAACCGAGTACCGCCGCCCCGGGGAGTGGCAGCACCGCATGCTCACGGCCCACCTGACCGTATTGCTCACCTACCTGAGCCGGCTGTACGCCGAGCAGTATCCGGCTGCTGAGCCCTCGGCCGACCAGCGGGTGCTGCGGGCCTACCAGGCGAAGGTGGAAGAGTGCTTTCGGGAGCTGCACGAGGTGGGCGCCTACGCGGAGCTGCTGCACCTGTCGGCGGGGCATTTGAGTGAGGTGGTAAAAGCCCAGAGCGGCAAGCCCGCCATCAAGCACCTGCACGAGCGGCTGGTGCTGGAAGCCCGCCGCCTGCTGCTGTACTCGCCCAGCCCGCTCAAGGAAATTGCCTTCGACCTCGGATTTGCCGAGCCCTCGTACTTCGGCCGCTTCTTCAAGCGCGAAACCGGCGTGACCCCGGCCGAGTACCGCAGCATCAGCCGCAAAATGTACCAGTAATGCCGCGGAATGGGTGCCGGCGGCGGCGGGCGGCGCCGGTAGTTTTGTGCTGTTCATTAACCACCTGACCAGCTTCCTTATGAAAACTGCCCTCATTACCGGCGCCAACAAAAGCATCGGCTTCGAAGCCGCCCGCCAGCTGCTCCGGCTCGGCTACTACGTGTACCTGGGCAGCCGCGACGCCCACAAGGGCCAGCAGGCTGCCGACCAGCTCCGCGCCGAAGGCCTCACCCAGGTGGAGCCCCTGCTGCTCGACGTGACAGATAGCGCCTCCATTACCGCCGCCCGCGCGGCCTTGGGCCAGAAAACACCCGTGCTGGACGTGCTCATCAACAACGCGGGCATCCTGGGCGGCATGTCGCAGCCCGCCCTCACCACCAGCCTCACGACCATCCGGGAAGTGTTCGACACTAACGTGTTCGGGGTAATCGAGGTGACGCAGGCCTTTATCGACCTGCTGCGGGAGTCGGTGGCGCCCCGCATCGTCAACGTCACCTCGGGCCTGGGCTCCCTGACGCTCCACAACGACCCAAGCTGGAAGTACTACGCCGTGAAAGGGGCCGCCTACCAGCCCTCTAAGGCTGCGCTGAACGCCTACACCATTATGCTGGCCTACGAGCTGCGCGACACGCCCTTCAAGGTCAACGCCGTGGACCCAGGCTACACCGCCACCGACTTCAACCACTACAGCGGCCCGGGCACCGTGGCCGATGCCGCCGCCCGCGTGGTGAAAGCCGCGCTGTTGGGCCCCGACGGCCCGACCAGCCAGTTTTTCAGCGACGATAACGCCCCGGAAACCGGCATCAGCCCCTGGTAGGTAGACGGCCTTAGGCGAGCTAGGCCGGGCTTAACTCTCGTCGGGCAGCACCTCGGCGTGGAAGCCGGCTTCGCGCAGGAGCTGAATCAGGCCGGCGGGGGGGATGAAGGCGCCCGGGCTTTCCACCCGCAGAATTCGGTCACAGTCTTCGAGGTCGAAGCTGGCCCGGTAGTCCTGAAAATCGTGGTGAATCTGGGCCAGCAGCTGCCGGGCGTGGCGCCGGGCGCGGACGTTGGTTTTGAACACTTCTACCATAGCGCGGAGGTGTTTCGGGTCGGGGTGGAAAAGCGGCGGCTACTCGTGCCGGGCGGGCCGGCTGGTGGATACCGCCGGCGGAAAGGTAGGCAGGCTTTCGGCTTCGGCGGGAAAGCGGCCGAGTACTGACTAGGGTATCATCGGGCGCAGAAGCTTACGCGGCCGTCGACAGGCTGCCGGTGGCCGGGGCAAAAGCCGCAGCCCCGGTGCGGCGGCGGTTGAGCTGGTAAGACGCCGCAATCAGGGCAAAGCCGACCAGAATGGGTAGCCACTGCGCCGCGGGGTCACCGACGGCCACGCCCGAGTACAGGGCCCCGGCCAAATCAAACACGAAACCGGCGTAAGCCCACTCCCGCAGGCGTGGAAAGCCCGGCACGAGCAAAGCAACTACGCCCAGCAGCTTGGCCACGCCCAGAAAAGGCGACAAATAGGCCGGGTAGCCCAGGTGCTGCAGGCCGGCAATGGCTTCGGGCACGCTGAGCAGGTTGCTGACGCCCGACAGCGTCATCAGGGCGGCCAGCAGGCCGGTGGTCAGCCAGTAAAACAGATTTAGCTTTTTCATAGCGCAGAAAGAAAGGGTGGGGAGAAAATGAGGCGGGAAGTCCCGAAGCCCGGGTGCCGTTCGGCGCCCGGGCTTCGGGGCTACTTACTGCTGGGCGGGCTGAGGCTTGTCGTAGTTGAGCATCCAGTCGATGCCGTACTGGTCGGCGAACATGCCGAAGGTGGCGCCCCAGAACGTGTCCTGCAGCTCCATGTTGATGGTACCGCCGGCTGAGAGCAATCTGTACAGACGCTGGATTTCCTCGGCGCTCTGACAATTAATAGACAGGGAAATCATGTCGCCCTTGGCCGCGAAGCCCAGGCCCGAATCGGAGGCCATCAGCACCATGTCGGGGGTGGTCAGGATGGCGTGCATCACGTTTTGCAGGGCTTCGGGTGCTACCTGCTCGGCGGCCGGCGTACCCGCGAAGGTTTGCACCGTCAGCTCGCCGCCGAGGCACTGCTGGTAGAAGGTCATGGCCTCGCGGCAGTTGCCGTTGAACGTGAGGTAGGGGGTGAGGCGGGGCGTATTCATGGGGTGAAAAAAAGGAGGGTGAAAAAAGAAAAGGAAACCCGTTTGCTAATAAATGTAGTAATATTCGCTACATTTAATCTTTCGACGCCAACAAAATTAGTAAAGCGGCCGGGGCTCCCACAGGGGCATTTCCGACTAATTCCGGGTTAATTGCGACACAACGATATTTCAGCTTGAAGCCATGAAGCACATTGCAATCCTGGTTCCCAAGGGAGCCATTCTGGGCAGCATCGAGGGTCCGCGGCTCGTGTTTTCGGAAGTGAATGCCCTGCTGCGACGCATGGGCCAGCCCCCGCTGTTTCGGGTGCAGCTCGTGGGCCTCGAGCCGGCTACCTCCGTTTGCGGGGGCCTCTACACCGTGGCCGCCGACGAGCTGCTGCCAGACGTGGGCCAAACGGATCTGGTCGTGATTCCGGCCGTGGATGGCGACCTGGAGCAGGCGCTGGAGCACAACCGTGCCTTGTTGCCCTGGATTGTGCAGCAGTACCAGGGCGGGGCCGAAGTGGCCAGCTTGTGCATGGGCGCTTTTCTGCTGGCCGCCACCGGCCTGATTACGGGCCGCCGGTGCACCACTCACTGGGCCGCCGCCCACGAGTTCCGGCGCCTGTTTCCGCAGGTCGAGCTGGTGGAAGACCAACTGATTACCGACGAGCACGGTATCTACTCGAGCGGGGGCGCGATTTCCTACCTGAACTTGGTGCTGTACCTGATTGAGAAGTACGCGGGCCGGGAAATGGCGGTGTTTTGCGCCAAAGTATTCCAAATTGACATCGAGCGGGTCAGTCAGTCGGCCTTCGTGGTCTTCAATGGGCAGAAGGAACACGAGGACGAGCTCATCAAAAAGGCCCAGACTTACATCGAAACCAACTATCGGGAGAAAATATCGGTGGACCAGCTGGCCGAAATGCTGGCGCTGGGCCGGCGCAACCTGGAGCGGCGCTTTAAGAAGGCCACGTCGAACTCGGTGGTGGAATACATTCAGCGGGTGAAGGTGGAAGTAGCCAAGAGCAGCCTGGAGTCGGGGCGGGAAAACGTGAACGAGGTGATGTACAACGTGGGCTATTCCGACCCCAAGGCCTTCCGCGTCACCTTCAAGCGTGTCACGGGCCTGTCGCCCAAGCAGTACCGCAGCAAGTACAACCGCGAGGCGGCCGTGCCGGCGTAGGCCAGCCGGCGGCGTGGTCGGCGCTTGGGCCCGCCACCGAAGGCCCGGGAAAAGTTGAGTGGCTTGGGCAACCCCCGGCCCCGGGTCCGCATCTGACCGAACTGAACCATCTACCCCCTGCTCCCATGAAAAACGCTGTTCTCGCCCTGCTTTTTGGTGCCGCCCTCGGCGTCACGACTACGGCCCAGGCCCAACAAGTAAAGCAAACCCGTTCCGTTGCCACGTTTCAGGCCGTGCACGCCGGGGGAGGTGTCAAAGTCGTTCTAACTCCGGGCGCTGCCACCGCTGTAGTGGTGGAGGCTACGCCCGAGGTCCAGTCCCAGCTGCAGACCACGGTGAAGGACGGGGCGCTGGAAATCGGCTGGGAATCCAGCTTGTCGCTGCGCAACAACCGCCGGGCCACCATCTACGTGACCTGCCCCCGGCTCACGGAGCTGGCCGTAAGCGGGGGCGCCACGGCCAAAGGCACCACGCCATTTACCGTCAGCAGCTTCCGGCTCAGCGCCAGCGGTGGCGCTTCCGTCGATATGGCCCTGGCGGCCAAGGACCTGACCAGTGAGGTTTCCGGGGGCGGCTCGGTGTATCTGAACGGTACGGCGGCCCGGCAGGTGGCCACGGTGAGCGGTGGAGGCTCCTACCACGCCTATCCGCTGCAAAGCACCACGGCCGACGTGCGCGCCAGCAGCGGGGCCACGGCCGAAGTGCAGGTGGCCGGGGAATTGGCGGCCCAGGCCTCCAGCGGGGGCAGCGTGCGCTACAAGGGTGGGGCCCGCCTGACCCGGTCGCAGACCAGCAGCGGCGGCAGCGTGAGCCCCGCCCGCTAGCCTGATTTTGTTTCCATCAGCCCAGCTTTGGTTGCCCAGGCGGCCGGAGCTGGGCTTTTTTACGGCCGGCCGGGGTCCGACTTACGTAGTTGATAATGCCCTGATTTTTACCTACTTTTCGGGTCTTATTCGTTTGCATTGCGCGCCGTATGCCCCTGATTTCTACGCTTGATTTTCTGCAGGTCACGTACCGCCCGGAGCTACGGGTGCTCGTGCTGCGCTGGATGCGGCAAACGACCCTGGCCGAACTCCAGCAGGGCTACCAGGCGCTGCTGGCCGAAGCGGCCACGCACCAGTGTTGGTGCTGGCTGGTGGATGCCCGGCGCCGCGACTCGGCCAACCAGGACGGCACGCAGTGGATGATGGACGTGTTTTTTCCCCAGCTGGCGGGCCAGATCCACCACAAGGTGTATCTGGCGTACCTGTTTGCTCCCACCCACCTGCGGGAGCTGGAGGCCGACAATTCCGTGCCGGCCCTGACGTATTTCGACGGCCGGCCTTACCAAGTGGAGCGTTTCACGGAAGAGCTGGCCGCCATGCAGTGGCTGCAGCAGTGCCAGCGCGGAGGCCAGTAGAAAACGATTTCGCACCCGCAGCAGGACCTTTTGAATCCCGCCCCCGTATTTTTGCTTGTTTCCCAGTTTCAGCTGTTCTGCCCGGGCATGAACCTTATTCCTCTCATCGATACCGCCGGAATTTCCATTGCCTTCGACCAGGACAATGGCTGGCTGTATTCGGACTGGAAGGGCGTGCACGACCAGGATTCGTCGCGGCAGGGCTGCCTGCTGATGCTGGAAGCCCTGCGGCGGCAGCCCTGCCGCAAAATCCTGAACGACAACTCCAACATCATTCACACCAGCTTTCAGATTACGGAGGGCGGTATTGCCTGGCTGCGCGAAATGCGGGCCGCGGGCCTCGAATGCCTGGCCTGGGTGTACCCGCGGCATTTCGAGTCGCGGCAGGCTACGGAAGGGCTGCTGCCGCTGCTGGGGCCGCCCGCGGTGGTGGGGTTCGAGGATCTGGCTACGGCCTACATGTGGCTGAAGAAGTATGAACTACGCAACCTGGTACCCAACCCGGCCGACGACACGCTGACCGGCAAGCTGAGTCGCTAAGCTGAACTGGCTGCTCCGGGCTCGCAACGTTTCTTTGCTCAATCCAACTTCGTGTCGCAGGATTTTTTTGAGGGTGTTTTCACATTGGCAGGGAGCGGGAGAAAGTCGCACCCAGCGGCTTTGTGCCAGGGTATTTTGCTAAAATTCTGACTGGCAATAATTTCTGAACCGGGATAGAGCAAAAATCTGTACGATGATCATACGGGCAAAATAGTATCTTTGCTTCCCGCTCTTTTCTCACCTATTGCCCTAATGAAAAAAACCTTAACTCTTCTCCTGGCAGTTTTCTGCTGGGCTACCTCGGCCCGTGCGCAGGCGCAGACCTACCAGTTTTACTACGGCAACCTGCACGCCCACTCGGCTTATTCCGACGGCAACCAGGACGAAGCCACTTCCCACGCCGCCACGCCCGCCCAGGACTACAGCTTTGCTAAGGCCTCGCTGCACCTGGACTTTCTCGGAATTTCGGAGCATAACCACGCCCAGGCTGGCATGAGCCTGCCGAACTACGCCAAGGGCCTGCGGCAGGCCGATAGCCTCACCACGGCCAGCTTCGTGGCCCTGTACGGTATGGAGTGGGGCGTTATTTCGGGTGGCGGCCACATTCTGGTGTATGGCGTAGATCAGCTGCTGGGCTGGGAAGCCGGCAACTTCAACGTGTTCGTAGCCAAAAACGACTATCAGAGCCTGTTTAAGCAAATCAACCGCCGGCCCGGGGCTTTTGCCCTGTTTGCTCACCCGCAGAGCGGCGACTACGGCAACCTGGCCGGCACGGCCGCCTTCAGCCCGCGCGCCGACAGCTCCGTGGTAGGCACGCCGTTGCGCTCCGGCCCGGCCACGTCCACCAACGTCACCTACTCTAACGCCTCGACGGGCTCCTACGAAAGCACTTATCAGCGCATGCTGGCCAAGGGCTACCACGTCGGCATCAGCCTCGACCACGACAACCACAACACTACCTTCGGCCGCACCACGCCCGGCCGCCTGGTAATTCTGTCGCCGACGCTGACCAAAGCCAACCTGATGCAGGCCCTGCGCAACCGCCGCTTCTTCGCCTCCGATGACTGGAATGCCCAAGTGAATTTCACTCTGAACGGCCAGCCGATGGGTACCATCATGGAAGGTACCGGCAACGCTTCGTTGAGCGTGAATGTGGCCGACGGCGACAATGAGTCCGTGCGCTCCATCACCCTGATGCGGGGCGTACCCGCCAACGGCGTCAATGCCGTGTCGGTAGCTACCACGCCCGCCGGCACCGCCGCCCTCACCTACACCGACACCAACGTACCGAATTCGGCCTATTACTACTACGCCATCATCATCCAGAACGACGGCGACCGTATCGTAACGTCGCCCATCTGGTACAGCCGCGGCGGCGTGACGGCTGCGGCTCCCGCCCAGGAACTGGCCGCCCTCGACGTGTTTCCCAACCCGGTGCAGGGTGGCAGCACCACGCTGTCGTACTCGCTGCCCAAGGCTTCGCGCGTGACGCTGGAAGTGCTCGATAACCTGGGCCGCCCGGTGAGCGTGCTGGCGCAGGATGAGCAGCAGAGCGCCGGCCCGCACTCCTACGCGCTGTCGGTGAGCCAGCTGAACCTGGCCTCGGGCCTCTACACCGTGCGCCTGGTGCAGGCCACAGGCACTACGTACCGCAAGCTGGTGGTCGCCCAATAGACAGTTATTAGCCTTGTGAAAAGCCCCGGTCACGTCAGCGGCCGGGGCTTTTTGTTGGGTGCGGCCACGGGAAATACGACGCAAAGGCAACTTGCGGGCAAGCCCGCTACGTAAGGATCAACCAGCGTTGCCGGTCGAAAACGTCGGCTGCTTTGTCCGTTTCTCACCTCCTGACCAGCTATTATGCATTCCGATCCAGCTATTACTCCATCCGCCGTGGCTTCGCACGACGGGTCACGCCGCCAGTTTATCAACCAGGCCGGCCGGGGCCTGCTGGCCGTGAGCGTGGCCGGGAGTCTGGTAGTGGCCACCACCACGGCGGCGGAAGCCCAGGCGGCCAAAACCGCTAAGGCGTCCCTGCAAACCGGCCCAACAGACGTGCAACTGCCGCCGCTGGGGGCCGCCACCGACCCGCAGCCGGGCGCCCTGCCCAACCCGCTGCCGCCCGACCAGCGCGTGGGTTTCGCCCTTGTGGGCCTGGGACACCTGACGCTGGAAGAAATTCTGCCTGGCTTCGCTCACTGTAAGAAATCCAAGCCGGTGGCGCTGGTCAGCGGCGACCCGGATAAGATGAGCAAGGTGGCCCGGCAGTACGGCATCAAGCCCGAAAACTGCTACTCCTATGAAACCTACGATAAGCTCAAGGACAACCCCGAGGTTGAAGTCATTTACATCGTGCTGCCCAACTCCATGCACGCCGAATACACCGTGCGGGGCGCCAAGGCCGGCAAGCACATTCTCTGCGAAAAGCCCATGGCCAACTCGGCCAAAGAGTGCCGGCAGATGATTGAGGCCTGCGAAAAAGCCGGTAAAAAGCTCATGATTGCCTACCGAATTCAGTACGAGCCCCTCAACCGTCAAGTGTTCGAGCTGGTCCGCAACAAAACCTACGGCAAAGTGAAATGGATTGAGGCCGTAAACACGCAGAACCAGGTCCACGACGACCAGTGGCGCCACAAAAAGACCCTGGCCGGGGGCGGTGCCCTGCCCGACATCGGCCTGTACTGCCTCAATACCACCCGCTACCTGCTTGGTGAGGAGCCCACCGAGGTGTCGGCCAGCATCTACAGCACGCCCGGCGACGCGCGCTTCGCGGAAGTTGAGGAAAACGTGAGCTTCACGCTGCGCTTTCCCAGCGGCATTATTGCCAACTGCGCCACCGGCTACGGCACCTACAACGCCAAGCGCTACCGCGTGTATGCCGAGGCCGGCTGGATCGATATGGACCCCGGCTTTGCCTACCACGGCCTGAAAATGACCCGGGCCCACGCCCCTAACGGCCACGAGGTGAAAGAGCAGCCCACCGTGCCCGACAAAAGCCAGTTTGCCCTCGAAATGGACCACATGGCCGAGTGCGTGCGCGAAAACAAAACGCCTTACACTCCCGGCGAAGAGGGCTTGCAGGACCAGCTGATTATGGAGGCCATCTACAAGTCGGCGCGGGACAACCGGCCGGTGAAGCTGCCCGCCGTGAGCAAACTCGACGCCTTCCGGGGCACGCCGCCCAAGTCGGAAAGCTAAGCTCGCGGTATAAGGCTCTTTATGGCAATTCCCCGGCCCGCTCGCACCTACACCAACCCCATCTGGGACGACGACTTTCCCGACCCGACCATTATTCGGGCCGCGGACGGCTATTACTACGCCTACGGTACCCAAACTAAGCGGCAGGGCCGGATCATCAACCTACAGGTGGCCCGCTCCCCCGATTTGGTTACGTGGGAATTGTTGGGAGAAGGAATGCCCGACAAGCCCCGGTGGGCGGCGCACACCCAGAAGTTCTGGGCACCGCACGTCAGTGAGCACGCCGGGCGCTACTACCTCTACTACTCGGCCCTGCCCGACACCTGCACCGGCTTCTGCCTGGGCGCCGCCTCGGCTGATTCCCCGGCCGGGCCGTTCGTGGATTGCGGCACCCCGTTGCAGTGCGGCCCCGGCTTCGTCGACCTCGACCCGATGAGCTTCGATGACCCCGCCGCCGGCCGCCGCTGGCTGTACTGGGGCTCGGGCTTCGGACCCATTAAGATGCAGGAACTGGCACCCGACCGGCTGAGCTTTTTGCCCGGCAGTGAGGTCATTGAGTTGATTCTTCCGGCCAGTAACGCCGCTGCTGGTAGCTACGAACAGCTGGTGGAGGGCGCCTGGGTGGTGTTGCGCGAGGGGTGGTACTACCTGTTTTATTCGGGCAACAACTGTTGCGGCCCCCAAGCCCACTACGCTGTGTTAGTGGCCCGGTCGCGCCAGGCCACGGGGCCGTTTGAAACCCTGACTGCTGCCACCGGCAACCCCGAAGCCACCCTGCTCGCCGCCAACGACCATTGGCACGCCCCGGGCCACAACTGCGTTATCACCGATGCCGCCGGCCACGACTGGCTCGCCTACCACGCCATTGACCCCCGCCAGCCTACCTTCGACGCCATTGACGACGAGCAGGGGTTTTCGCGCCGGGTACTGCTGCTCGACCGGCTGGAGTACGCCGACGGTTGGCCCCGCCTGCTGACGGGCGGCACGCCGTCGTGGAAAGCGCAAAAAGCCCCGCTCACGTGAGTAAGCGGGGCTGGTAGAACCGTAAAGCGGGAGTGGATTACAGATTTTTCAGCCAGGCCGTGCGCAGCGCCAGCTGGGCGGGCGTAGCGTCGGGCAGCAGGGAAAAATCGTAGCGCTTCACCTCTTCCTGGTCCAGCAAACGGCCGCGCACCGTTTTATCCGCGCCGTTGTGGCGGACGGTCAGCTCGTAGGCGTCGCCGGCCTTAGCGGTTTTTACCTGCCCCAAAACCTGCCGCAGATTGGCCGGCGTGATGGCCGTGCCCTGGTAGCTGATGAGCTGGTCGCCGGACGCTACGCCGAGCGTTTGCAGAGTTGCTGGCACGGCATCGAAGGCGACTTCCTTGCCCGCCTGCACCTGGAATGACGTCGGCGTGGCGCCCAGCGCGCCGATGCGCCGGCCGGTATGCAGTACCGGGGCGTAGCGGACCCCAACCTTGGCATAGTACTCGGTCAGGGGCAGGGGCTGAGCCTGCTGCACGTAGCGGGTGAAAAAGTCCCCGATTTCGGGGTACGTCAGGCGGACGAAGTCGGTGAAAAACGTCTTTTCGCTGAAGGGCTTGCTTGGTCCATACTGCTTGGTCAGCTCTAAAATCACCTCACGCAGCCCCCGTTTGCCGCCCGAAAGCTCCAGCAGCCGCAGGTCCAGCAAGGCGGCCGTCACGGCTCCCCGCTGGTAGATGTTGCCGTACTGGCGCTGGCCTTCGTCGCTGAAGGAGGTAAGGCCCAGCTTGCTCAGCGAGTAGGTGGTATCAGCCTGCTGGTGGTCGTAGGCCACTTTGTCGTGCAGGTTTTGCAGATATACGTCCAGGGGCTTGAGACCGGCGCGGACCTGCATCATGTCGGCGGCCCACTCGGTAGTGCCTTCGTAGAGCCAGAGGTGTTCCGACCCGGTGGGCTGCACGAAGTTGAAGCGCTCAATAATTTCGGAGTGCAGGTTCAGCGGGGTCACGACGTGGAAAAACTCGTGGGCGGCGGTGCTGGTCACGGCCGCCGCCAGCTCCGGGGTGAAAGGCGCCTCGCGCAGCACGTACTCCGAGCTGTAGGAGTGCTCCCAGGCCCCGTTGCTCCGGTCGTCGAAGTGATAGAGGAAGGTATAGCGCTTCACGGGCAGCTGCACCAAAAACGCCTGGGCGGCCTGTAGCATCTGCTGCATGCTCTGGAGCAGGGGCTCGGCCTTCACCTGGTCGGTATGAGAATAGCAGTACAATCCTACTTCGGTGCTGCCCAGCATGGTTTTCGCCTCGGTCAGTCGGCCTAGCAAAAACGGCGAATCCACGGCCTGATCATAGTTTTTGGCCTCGTAAAAGCCCTTGCTGTCGGCCGTGAGCGGAGTGCCGATTTTCCAGTCGGCGGGGTAGTTGAGCTTAATGCGCAGGGGTTTGTCCTGCCAGCTCTGGGGGTAGCCAAACAGCGTCTGCCCGTTGAGCAGGGCATGGTCAGTTTCGAGCGAGGAACCGCACATGCGGTAAATCGGGTGTTCCGTCACCGGCGTATCCCAGGTTTCGGCAATGGTATAGCGGATTTCGCGCGTCTTTTCGGGGTCGGCCAGCTGCCACTGGTTGGGGCCCAGCTGCCGGGCGCCGAGCGGGGCACCTTTGCGGTCGAAGGCCTCGAATTTGCTCACGTACCGGCCCATATCCATGATCTGGTAGGTGCCGGGCGCGGTGGCGGCAAACTGATAAACGCCCTGGGCCTTGCTCAGCTTGGGCAGCTCCAGCCGCACCTGGAAGTGGTTGGCGTCGGTGGCGGGGTCCAGCGTGACAGTGTAAGTCAGGGCTTTTTGGGCCTGGGCGAGGCCGGGGGCCGCCAGGGCGCCGGCCAGCAGGAGCCGGGAAAGGAATGGGTGCATAATGGGGTCGGGAGGATTATTGCTAACGGATGGAAAAAAGTGCCGGACGTTGCCTGCCCGCTTGCTCATTAAGCCAAACTAAGCCCCGCTGGAACACGCTAAGCCACTGGATGCTGCTTGGTAGAATCCCCGAAAGGTAGTCGAGCCAAGCAAGGTGAGCCGTGGGAGATAATAGAACTAATCAGGCAGGGAAAATGCGTTAAGGCTTGCGCGGGTAAGAAAGCTGGCAACCGCGGCAATAAAAACATTCTGATTTTACGGTATTGTTATGATCTGTGTGAAATTTTCAAAAAATATGGATTAATAATATGATTATGGCTCTAAATAACGGTGAAAGGGCAAGAATTTTTGCTTGAATTTTAACTATAGTAAGATATCCATAGGATAGGATATTGCCTTCATGAGTTGCACTCAGTTCATTGCTGCTGCATAGTGCAATCAACTTTTTTGGCGTACTTCTAACTGGCTGGATATGAAAAAAACTTGTACTATTTCGTTTAGTGGAGTTCTGGCGCGCCTGTGGCGCACTTCACTCCTGACCTTGGGCAGCGCCGTGCTGCTCGCTCCGGCAGTGCTGGGGCAGGCCTTTCCCCGCAACGAGACTTTCAAGGGAAACACTGCCTCGAACTTCTCCTTCGGCGGCACCGCCCGGCTCACCGGCACCGGGGGCGCCAACGACGCCGTGGGCGCGGGCTACTTACGCCTTACCGACGCGGCCAACAACCAGGCGGGCTACGTCATCGACAACGTGGGCTTTCCGTCCTCGGCAGGCTTCACCATCTCGTTTGAGTTCTTTTCCTACGGCGGCACGGCCATCGGGGCCGACGGCTTCAGCGTGTTTCTGGTGGATGCCGTGCAACCCAGCGGGGGCTTTGCCATCGGGGCCTCGGGCGGGTCGTTGGGCTACGCCCAGAAAACCATTGCGCCCCTGTCCGACGGCGTGACCAACGGCTACATCGGCATTGGCATCGACGAATTTGGCAACTACTCCAACGGCTCGGAAGGCCGCTCCGGGGGCAGCGCGGTCCTCGATGCCAACGGCCGGGTGGCCAACGGCATTGCCATCCGCGGGGCCGGCAACGGCTCGGCTGCCACCGATTACCCCTACCTGACCGGCACCCAGCCCGGCGGCCTGGGCTTCGCCCTCGACGTGGACGCGGTGCGCGCCCAGGCCGGCGACGCCGACTACCGCCGCGCCTTTATCGACGTGGTGCCCACGACGGTAGGGGCGGTAACCACCTACCGGATTTCGGTGCGCATTCAGCACGGCAACGCCGTGCGTACGGCCATCGACAACTTCGTGGTGCCCACTCCGCCCCAGAATCTGCGCCTGGGCTTCTCGGGCTCGACGGGCGGCAGCACCAACATCCACGAAATCCGCAACCTGAACATTGTGCAGGTTCCCTTCGCCAATACTGACGTAGCCAGCACCGCCTACAACCAGCCCGTGACGGTGAACGTGCTGGCCAACGACGTGGCCCCCGGCAGCAGCATCAACCCGGCCTCCGTCGACCTGGACCCGAATACGGCTGGCCAGCAAACCTCCTACACCCTGCCCGGCCAGGGCACGGTGGCCGTCGACAACCAGGGCGTCGTCACGTTTACGCCCAGCGGCACGTTTGCCGGCACGGTGGCTATTCCTTACACCATGCAGTCGATTCTGGGGCCCGACTACACCTCGAGCCCGGCCAACATCCGCATCACCGTGAACGGGGCTGACGTGGCCACGACGCTCAACGGCCCGGCCACCACCAACGCCGGCGCCATCATCACATACTCCATGACGACCGTAAACCAGGGCACGGTGCCGGCCTTGACGGTGGTACCCAAGGTGCAGCTGCCCGCTAATCTGCCCCTGAACACCGTCACGCCGACGGCGGGCGGGGTCTACGATCCGACCAGCGGCTGGGTAACGTTTTTGCCCGTCAACACGCTGCTGAGCGGGGCCCCGGCCGTGGCCAACGGCGTCACGTTCAAAGTACCCATCGGGGCGCCGGCTTCGATGAACAGCGTGGCCACTTCCACTTCTCTGGTACCCGACCCGCAGATGAGCAACAACACGGCCCTGCTGACCACGGCCGTGGGTACGCCGCTGCCGGTGGAACTGACCAAGTTCACCGCCACCGCCGTCCGCAACGAGGCCCAGCTGAACTGGACCACGGCTTCGGAGAAAAACAACGACCGATTTGAGGTGGAGCGCTCCACGGATGCCGTGCGGTTTGAAACCATCGGTACCGTGCGCGGCAAGGGCACCAGCACTACCGCCAGCCAGTACGGGCTGCGCGACGCCCAGGCCGGCCGCCTGGCCCGCAAGGTTGTGTACTACCGCCTGCGCCAGCTCGACCTGGACGGCAAGGTTTCCTATAGCCCCACCCGCGCCGTGCAGTTTGCCGCCCGCCTCGATATTTCGGTGTACCCGAACCCGGGGGCGTTGCAAGATCAGGCCACGCTGGATCTGACGGCCCTGCCCGCCGGCCCGTACGAGGTGCAACTGCTGGATGTGCATGGCCGCCAGGTGCAGCGCTGCTCCCTGGCCGGGGCCGCGGAGCATCCGCTGCGCGTGCAGACCTTGCCGGCCGGACTGTATCTGGTGAAGGTGCAGGGGGCGGCCGGCACGGTCACGCTGCCCTTCGTGCGTAACTAGGGCTGTCCGCAGTAGTGTATGCTGAGTTGTAAAAAGGCCGGTGGAGCAATCCAGCGGCCTTTTTGCGGGTAGAAGTCCAACGCTGGGCAAGGTTCGGGCGTAGAGTAAAACCATTCCACCCTTCCCTCTCAGCCATGTGCGGCCGCTATACTTTCACCACGCCCAAGCCGGTTATTGAGAAGCGCTTCGACGTTTCGTTTGGCCCGGATATGCCCCCGAACTACAATGCGGCCCCGTCCCAGCAGCTGCCGATTATCACCAACTCGGCGCCCGGGCGGGTGCAGCTAATGCAGTGGGGACTGCTGCCGGGCTGGGTCAAGGACGTGAAAGCTGCGCCCAAGCCCATCAACGCCCGGGCCGAGACGCTGAGTGAAAAGCCCTCGGTCCGGCAACTGCTGCAGCGCCGCCGCTGCCTGGTGCTGGCCGACAGCTTCTACGAGTGGCAGCAGACGGCCGCCGGCACGAAAGGACCCAAAACGCCCCACCGCATTCTGTTGCGCAACGAGCAGCCCTTTGCCTTCGCCGGCCTCTGGGATGAGTGGGCCGACCGCAGCACCGGCGAAGTGCTGCCCACTTTCACCATCATCACCACCGAGCCCAACGCGCTGATGGCCCGGCTGCACAACCGCATGCCCGTGATTCTGCCCGACCGCGCCGCCGAACTGGCCTGGCTCGATGACGCAGAGTCGGTGGCCGCGCACCAGGCCCTGCTCCAGCCCTATGCCGCCGACCTGATGCAGGAATATATTGTCAGCACCCAGGTTAACTCGCCGGCCAACAACGACCCCTCCGTACTGGCCCCGGCCGCTTAGGCCCGGCTGTGCCAATGAGGCTAAAAACGAAAAACCCCGCCCGGCCGAAGCTGAGCGGGGTTTTATCTTGATAGTGCAGTCTGACTAGTGGCCCTGGTGCTCCTGGGCGCCTTTGTTGGCTTTCTTGTCGTCGTCTGCTTTGCGGGCTTTGGACTCTTTCACCGGCTCAGCCGAGGTCTTGCCGTCTTCCTCTTCCTGGTCGGGCTGGGCGGCGCGGTTAACGGCCACCACGGCCACCACGGCAATGGCGGCAATTCCGAGGATGAGTTGGGTTGGGGTCAGCCGCTGGGCTGCCTTTTTGAGCAGGGTGCCGCCGTTTTTCAGCAGGTCATCCATATGGTCGTGGTTGCCCTGCACGAGCACGTGGTAAGCGCTTTCGAAAGTGCGGGCCAGGTCCTCGGGCAGAATTTTCTCTAGTTGTTGTTCGAGCTGCTGTTCCATAGCGGAGCTTTGGTGTAGTGTGGAAAAAGTCGGTTCAGATAGCGTGGCGAAACCACCGTGAGGCCTCTACGCAAAAAGGTGGCGGCGGGCTGCCCCACCGGCCGCTTTTTTCACGGCTCCCCGTTGCTTTTCAGCCTAAAGCCGAGCTCTGCCCCACTAGCGGGCTACTGAGCCTGCACAGCGTTGTCGGCTGCGGCTATCAGTCCTCGGCCGGCTGGGACAAAAGAAAAGCCCCACCGCGGGGTGGGGCTTTTTAGAAAAGAGCGTCGGTAAGGCTATTCGTACACCTTTACCACGAACACGTAATCCTGGAGCTTGCGAATCTGCTTGGGGCGCGAGGTGCCGGTGAGCAGGTTGGTGCGCGGCACGTTGTAAGCCTGGCTCGGGCCGGCCGCCGACAGCGAATCCACCAGCCGCATCAGGTACGACGACTTGGTGGCAAAGGCCGCACTCTGCATATCCATTTGCCGGCCGCTGATAATGCCGATCAGGTTGCCCCGCTCGTCGAGTAGCGGCCCGCCGCTGTTGCCGGGGTTCACCGGACTCGAAATCTGGTAGAAAGCCGTGTCGCCCTCAAAGCCCGAGCGCGCACTCAAGGACCCGTCGTTGAAGACCAGGTCTTCGCGGGGGTAGCCCAGCGTGTACACCTTCTCGCCCAGGTCGGCCGAGCCGCGCTTAAACGAGTAGGGCAGGCGGCCAAAGCCACTGAACTTGCGGTCCTTGATGCGCAGGATGGCCAGGTCGCGGGCTACGTCAGTAAACACAGTTTCGGCGCGGTAGCGCTGCCGGTCCCGGCTTTCGATGAGCAGCGAGTCGGCACCCTGAATAACGTGGTAGCTCGTTACGAGGTAGCCGTCGGCGGTGAGGGCGAAACCTGTGCCGCTGAACTTGCCGGGGTTCAGGTCCACGGCCGGCTTGGCCCCGTCGACCTGCTTAATGGCTTTGTTCATGGCGCGCTGGTTGCGCTTGATGCGCTCCACTTCGCGGCGCAGTACGGTGTAGCCGTAGAGCGAGGGCCGCTGGGCTGCCCGCCACCACTCCAGTCCCAGCAAGGTGGTAAATACGGCCATCACGGCGACCGAGGCGGCCACCATCATCGTGGCGCGGTGGGCGCCCCAGAACTCGCGCAGTTTGCGCTCAATCGGCGAAATGTAGACCTGCGGCATGGTCGGCACGCCGGTTTCCAGGGTGTCGCCTTCCAGTTCCACGGCCGCTTCCGCATCCATGGCGGCCTGCACCGCGTGCAGCTTGCGCCGGGTGCTGAGCCGCTGGCCGTAAGCGTGGAGCGTAGTGGTCAGGGCCGTAAAGTCGGCGTACTGCTGCGCAAAATCTGGGTCGGCCGCCAAGCGGCGCTCCAGATCAGCCCGCTCCTGCGCCGGCAGCTCCCCGTTGCGGTGAGCTTCGAATAAGGCGTAATAGTCAGCTTCCGTTTTCATAGTTGTAAAGCGACTAAGTGGGACTTAAAACGACTCTTCTTCCTTGTAATGAGAGAAAAACAGCTTTTTCAGGCGCACCAGGCACTTGTATTTCTGATTCTTGGCGTTGTCGGGGTTGGTGTAGCCAAACTCCGCCGTGAGTTGCTGCATGGACTTGTCCAGCAGGTAA
Source organism: Hymenobacter persicinus (assembly GCF_004167665.1). GTDB lineage: Bacteria > Bacteroidota > Bacteroidia > Cytophagales > Hymenobacteraceae > Hymenobacter > Hymenobacter persicinus. The sequence continues at coordinate 52,474 of NZ_SEWE01000015.1, forward strand.
AAACCTTCCAAAAGCGAGCGGCACGGCTCCCCGATGCGGTCCAGCGCCTCGCCCATGAGGGCAAACTGCTGGTCACGCTCCTCGGCCGCCGCCAGATCGGCTTCGGCGCCGGTTTCGAGGAAGGGCTCGTGGTCATCGAGGCGGCCGCCGAAACGGGTTTTCTCGGTGAGTCGCTTCAGCCACAACCGGCGGCACACGGCGTAGAGGTAAGTTTTGATCTGGCAGCTAAGCTCCAGGGAGCCGTCGCGCACTTTCTCGTAAAACACCATCACGCCCTCCTGATACACATCCTTGGCTTCGTCGTCGGTGCCGCTGTTTTGCAGCACGTAGTGCGAAATCATGGGGTAATGCAGGCGGTAAAGCTGTGCCAGCGCCCGGTCGTCGCCGCGGCGGATAGCCGCCACAAACTCTTCATCGGTGTAGGAAGGAACGCCCTTGCCCATTCGCTTTGCTCTTTAATACAGAAGTGAGAGTTGGGTAACCCGGAAAAAATATTTTTTCTGCCCGCGGGTTACCTTCTGGAAAAGCCGGTATGAACGGCGTTTTTCAGACAAACTTTTTCAAACGTAACACCAAAAATGAAGAATCTCCTGAAGGTTTCCGCTCTTGCTTTCGTATTCGCTGCTGCTCTGACTTCGTGCGAGTCGAAGACCGCTACCACGGAAACCACCGTTACTGAGCCTACCACCGTTGAGACCACCGTTCCTGCTACGACGGACTCGACCGCTACCACCACGACGGTAGCTACGGATTCGGCTGCTCCAGCTGCTGCTCCCGCTGCAGAAGGTGCCACGACCACCACGACGACCACCGAAACCAAGTAATTATTGGCCAGCGCCTGCTGGCACGTAATGCTGTAACGGCCCGGCTTCCTGTTAGGATGCCGGGCCGTTATCTTTTCCGGGCGGCCAGGGAAAAGGTAAAAGTTTTATTAAAAATATAATTTCAAAAGTGCAATATTTGCCGGGCTTTTCCCCATTGAAGCCAAGCTGTCCTATACCGCTACTTTCCCAATTCGTCCCACCAGTGTACTTACCTTCCTTGCCTTCCACGGATGCCGATGCTTTGGCGGCCGGGGCGCCTTCGTCGTTGCCCACGCCTGAGCCACCCGCTACGCCCGACTGCCCGGCCGTTTACGCCGTGGGCGAGTACCGGGTCGGGGATGCGGAGGACGAACTGCTCAACGGCCACCCGGATATCCGCTACTAGCGGCGGCCAACGCCTCTCCTGTCGCATCAGCCCGGCCGGCCTCAGCCGCAACGGGGGAAGAAATAAACTGACCCCGCCACGCGTTAGGCCCTGGCCGGGCAAGCTCCACCGCACCCGTTGGGAATGGATTGTCGTATCAGGAGGGAGCCGGTGGGAGAAAGAGTCACCGCCGGGGGGCTAGACTCCGCGTCATTTTACTTTTTGCTTTCAGGTCATGAAACGTCTTGCGCTACTTCTGCTCGGGCTGGGTTTCACGCAGCTTGCCCACGCCCAACTCGGGGTCAAAGCCGGCATCAACGCGGCCGTGCTGGACGGCAAAATCAACCAGCGTACCGACTACAAGGTCTACTACCACGCGGGTTTGTTCTACGAAATTCCGGTTGTCGGACCGGTTTCGGTGCAGCCGGAGCTGCTGTATTCCCTGCAGGGTACCGAAACCAAGTCGGACTTTGAAAACTACGATACCAAGCTTCACTACCTAACCTTGCCGCTGCTGGCCAAGGTGCACGTTGGGCCGCTGTTTGTGGAAGGCGGGCCGCAGTTTGGCGTGCTGCTGACGGCCCGCGACGCGGGCACGATGCTGGTATCGGCGCCAGGCACCACGGCCCAGTATGGCAGCACCAGCCGGCAGGTGGAGGACAACTATAAAAAAGGAGACTTCAGCCTCTGCGCCGGGGCAGGCGTGAAGCTCGGGGGCTTTCTGGTTGGAGGCCGTTTCAACGCCGGCATCAACGACATCAACGACGTGAAAAATGTGAGCGGCGTGAATGACCCGAAGCTGCACAACCGGGTGTTTCAGGCCTACGTGGCCGTGCAGCTCGGCGGCCGGTAGCAGCGCGTCAGGTTGGGTTCCCCTCAATCAGGGCCAGTAGCGCCGCCGCAATGCCGGGCCAAGGCTGGTTCAGATCCAGGGTCACGACGCGGACGGGGTGAGGGCCGAGCGTGTAGCGCACGTCCACGGCCTGGGCGGCGGCAGGGTACAGCAGGATGCCCTGAAGCTGCTGGCCGGGCTGAGTCGGTTGGTTTTGCAGGTAGGCGTAAAGCTGGTAGAGGTGGGGCGAAATCAGCTTCTGTTGGTCGTAGCGCGGGCGCAGGGCGGCGGCGTAGTACTTCGTGTCGAGGATAATTTTGCGCTCAGCTGATTCGAGCGTCGTGTCCGTAATCATGGCTGGTAGCAATGCCAGGTCGGCTGCGGAATCGGCGGCGGCCTGCCAAGCAATGGTTTCGGACAGCACCCGGTAGCGGCGCTGCTCGTGCCGGTAAAAGTTGCGCACGAAAGCCTCAAACAGCTGAGCCATCAGTCGTTCGTCCCGGCGAAAGTCGCGGAAGCGGGTGTGGCCGCCCGCTTCGGCCGTGGGCAAGGCACTGTGGTAAATCAACTCGCACACGTTCAGCAAAAAAGCCTGGGCACCCGGCAGCCGTAGCCGCCGCATAGCTCGTAGCGCAGTCAAGGAAAGCGGCGTCGGCACCAGCGCGGCGGGAAAGCGGCGGCGCAGGGCGCGCAGTTCCCGCCGCAGTGAGGCCGGCAGGCTCCGGACGGCGCTCAGCTCCGCGACGGTGCCCAGCAGCAGCCGGTTGAAGGGCGTGTCGGGACCCAGCTCATCGTAGCGGCAGACGGCCCGGCCCCGGCGTAGCAGGTCGCGGCTGAGGCTGGGAGCCAGCAGCAGGCGGCCGCGCAGCTCGGGCAGCTCCTGCTGCTGCTCGGTGTAGGCGTTTTCCAGCCCCCGACGCAGCAGCCGATGCGTGCCCGTGACCAACACGTGGGTGAGCAGGTCCAGGGGGCGGTGAAAGCCGGTGGCCTCCGTGGTAAGCAGCGCGTCCTGCTCGGGCAGGCGGTTCCAGGCGTAGCAGAGCAGGTAATACAGATTCTGGATGGGAATCAGCATGATGCAGGCTTTACTGGCGTAGCAACTGGCGGCGCTGGGCGGCGGCCTTGGCCGGCTGGTCGAGCCAATACTCCTCCAGCAGCGGCCCGATTTCCTGCTCCAGAATCAAATTCAGCCATTCTTCGGCTTCAGCCGGTTCGGTGGGCGGCTGGCAGAAGTAGCTGTGGCCAATGCGGAAGTCGGGGCCCAGCTCGGGGTCGTCGGCAATACTCTGGTTCAGCTCCGTGAGCCGGGCCACTAGGCGGCTGATGATGGCCGCGGGTACTCCTTGCTTCACCAGAAACTGCTGCAGGGGCAACCCAAACTCGGGCTCCAGGCGCAAAAAGGCGAAGCGGCGGCGCAGGGCGTAGTCGAGTGGGGTCAGGGACCGGTCGGCGGTGTTCATGGTGCCGATGACGAACAGGTTTTCGGGCACGAAAAAGCGCGGGGCTGCGGCCGGGGAGTAAGGCAGGCGCACGGCGTGGGCGGGGCCGCGCTTATCGGCTTCGAGCAGCAGCAGGAGCTCCCCGAAGATACGGCTCACATTGCCCCGGTTTATTTCGTCGATGAGCAGAAAATACGGCTTGTCGGGCTCGCGCTGGGCTTTCTGGCAGATTTCGAGCAGCACGCCGGCCGTGAGGTGGAAGGTGCCGTGGGCATCGGGGCGGAAGCCCTGCACAAAATCCTCGTAGCTGTAGCTGGGGTGAAACTGCACCAGCTCCACGCGGGCCGCGTCGGTGGCGCCTAGCTCCAGCCAGGCCAGGCGGCGGGCCAGAAACGTTTTGCCGGTGCCGGGCGGCCCCTGCAGAATCAGGTTGCGGCGCCGGTGCAGGGCCGCCAGCGCCTGATCCAGCTCTTTGCCGGAAGCAAACAGCTCTTGCAGCGCCGCGGCGCGGGAGTAGGGTTGGGCAGCCGGGGAGTAAGCTGCCAGCGGCTCTTGAGCCTGGGCCTGAACCACCGATTTTGCGGCCGGCTCGCGGTGGGGAGGACCGGTGTACAACTCCTGCATGGCTTCCTGAGCGGCCACGTCGCCGTCTAGGGTGGGGGAGCTGGCCAGGGTGGGGCGCTTGGTGGCAATGGTGAAGTCGAGCCGCTCGAGCACCTGATTGGTGGGCGCGCCGGCGGGCAGGGGCCAGGCGGCGTCGGGCTGCTGGGTGGCAAAGCGCCAGGCCTGCTGGGCCACGGCCCGCGGCGGGTAGCGCCGGCCCCGGTACACGAGGTCGTAGACGGTGCTGGCGGGCACGGCCAGGGCCGTGCGGTCGAGGTGGCGCAGGGCGCGCAGCACCTGCTCACGGCTGAGTTGGGAAGGGTCGAGGGAGGCCGGCATTCGGTTAAAAGTACGCGCAAAACCCCAGCAGGGTACGCAGAACTCCCGGCAGTACGCAAGGGCAGGTGAAAAAGCCGCCCGGACGACTGGGGCAGGCAGGGTCGGAGGGGAGAAAAGTTGGGTGCCGAAAATTTATTTAAGTCGGTACTTTGTTTTGCATAGTACTATAATATATATTTGTTCAGTTATTCAAGGTTGTCTTAACAACGTCGGAACCGCGGAAAAAGGGCGGTTTCGCCGCCGTAGCCTGCTTTCCCAAAAAATATAAAATTACTTTTAACCCGCTGCCGGGCAGCTTTTCCCTCCGCTCCGCCATCTATGGCAGCAGGCGGGGAGGCCCACCCGGTAGCCTGGCCGGAACCCTCCCTGCCGGCGCCCTACTTCGAACTCCTTACGCTCCTTCTTTCCTTCTTCCCTTCCGTATGAAACGAATTCTTACCGTTGCCGTGTGCGTGCTCAGCACGGCCGCCATGGCCCAGCAGGGGCCCTCGACCCCGGCCAATCCGGCGCTGAAAATCTACCGCGCTTCGGCCACCAAGGTCAACGACCTGGTGCACACCAAGCTCGACGTGCGCTTCGACTACGCCAAGCGCTACCTCTACGGCAAGGAATGGGTGACGCTCAAGCCTCACGGTTACGCCACCGACTCGCTGCGGCTGGATGCCAAGGGTATGGAAATTAAGTCGGTAGCGCTGATGAACGGGGAGCAGATGCAGCCCCTGAAGTACGACTACTCCGATGCCAACAACCTGCGCATCAACCTGGGCAAGTCGATGGCGCCGGGCACGAGCTATATCGTCTACATCGAGTACACGGCCAAGCCCGACGAGCTCAAAGTGCAGGGCAGCGCCGCCATCAGCGACGCCAAGGGCCTGTACTTCATCAACCCCGACAGCGCCGTGAAGGGCAAGCCGGTGCAGATCTGGACCCAGGGCGAAACCGAGGGCTCCTCGGCCTGGTTTCCGACCATTGACCGGCCCAACCAGAAAACGACCTCCGAAATCAGCATGACCGTGCCCAGCAAGTACGTGACGCTGAGCAACGGCCGCCTCGACTCCCAGAAGCCCGCCGGCGCGGGCCTGCGCACCGACACCTGGAAAATGGAGCTGCCCCACGCGCCCTACCTGTTTATGATGGCCGTCGGCGACTTTAAAGTGTATAAGGACACTTGGCGCGGCAAGGAGGTGAGCTACTACCTCGAGCCTAAGTACGCGCCCTACGCCAAGCAGATTTTCGGCAACACGCCCGACATGCTGGAGTTTTTCTCCAACCGCCTCGGCGTGGAGTATCCGTGGAATAAGTACGCCCAGATTGTGGTGCGCGACTACGTGAGCGGGGCCATGGAAAACACCTCGGCCACCCTGCACGGCGACTTCGTGCAGATGACCGATAAGCAGCTTCCCGACCGGGAGTATCAGAATGAGTCCGTTATTGCCCACGAGCTGTTTCACCAGTGGTTCGGCGACTACGTGACGGCCGAAAGCTGGAGCAACCTGACCGTGAACGAGTCGATGGCCGACTTCTCCGAGGGGCTCTACGCCGAGCACAAGTACGGCGCCGACGCGGCCGATTCGCATAAGCACCGCAACCTGCGCAACTACCTGCGCAGCCCCGCCGATGCCCAGAAGTACCTCGTGCGCTTCAACTACGCCGACAAGGAGGACATGTTTGACCTGGTGAGCTACCAGAAGGGCGGCGCCATTCTGGAGATGCTGCGCACCTACCTCGGCGACGACGTGTTCTTCGCCGGCCTGCAGAAATATCTCAAGGATAATGCCCTCGGCAACGGCGAGGCCCACCAGATGCGTCTGGCCATGGAAGCCGTGTCGGGCAAGGACCTGAACTGGTTCTACAACCAGTGGTACTATGGCGCCGGCCATCCGGTGGTCAGTATCGACTATGCCTGGGATGCCGCCAAAAAGGTGCAGTCCGTGACCGTGAAGCAGAACCAGCCCGGCCAGGTGTTTCAGCTGCCTTTCGCCATCGACTACTGGGTGAACGGCAAGGCCCAGCGCCAGCAGGTGATGATGACCGAAGGCACCCAGACCTTCTCGATGCCCCTGGCCGCTAAGCCCGACCTGGTGGACGTGGACGCCCAGAAAACCCTGGTGTGGCAGCAGACCGACAACAAGCCCCTGGCTTCGTTTGCCTACCAGTACGCCCACGCCCCGCTCTACGTAGCCCGGCGTGAGGCCCTGCTGGCCGCCGATGCCAAGCAAACCACCGACCCGGCCGCGCTGAAGCTGCTCGTGTCGGGCCTAAGCGACAAGTTCAACAACCTGCGCATGGTATCGGCCGAGCGACTCAAGCTCGACGACAAAGGCGTGGCCAAAGTGGCGGCCCCGGCCCTGCGCAAACAGGCCGCGGCCGAGAAAGACGTGCACGCGCTGGCCATGGAGCTGACGGCCCTGGCCAAGCTTAAGGATAAGAAGGACGAGAAGCTCTTCACCCAGCAGCTGGCTTCGAATCCGTCGTATGCCGTGCAGGCCGCGGCTCTGCAGGCGCTGGCGGCCGTGAACCCGAAAGCGGCGCTGCCCAAGGCTCAGGCGCTGGAAAGCACCGACCAGCCCAGCCTGAGCCAGGCCGTGGTGGGCGTGTACGCCAAAAGCGGCGGCGCCGCCCAGTGGAACTACGTTCGGGACCGGTTCGACGCGGCCCAGGGCCAGAACAAGTTTGCCTACTTTGAAGGCATGGGCACCATGCTCGGCCGCCTCGACGACCCCAAGGCTTTTGCCGAAGACGTGGAGCGCATCAAGTCCCTGGCCGTTACCTATAAGCGCTACGGAGTCGACCAGCCCGCCATCGGCATGATTCAGGCCGCGGTGGAAAGCCAGAAAGGCAGTGCCAACGCCGCCGCCAACCAGGCCACCGCGGAAAAAGCCGTAGCCGAAATTCAGGCGGCCAAGTAAGGCTGGCGAGTTACGCTGACTTTCAAGCAAAAGGCCCCGTCAACGCAAGTTGACGGGGCCTTTTGCTTGATTCAAATACTGTTAATTACTTTTTCTGCGTGGTTTTGTGCTTGCCGTCGGGCTTGTCCTTGATGGTTTCCTCGTTGGCCTTTTCCTTGTTCTTGGTGGCAGGATCCGTGTGTTTGGGGGTGGTGGTCGTTTGGGCCATGGGAAAGTGATGTAAGGTAAAGGGATACCGGCTATACGCAGCCCGCCGCCGCGCGACGATAAAGCTGGGCTTTTCCTGTTGAGGCCGCCGCTTTCTCCTAACTTTCCACGCCCACCGTTCGCCGGATGCCCAGCTTTTTCATGCGGGCTTCCAGGGTTTTGGGGTTGATGTCGAGCAGGACGGCAGCGCCGTGGGGGCCGCTGACCCGGCCGCCGGTGCGGTGCAGGGCCGCCAGAATATGGTCTCGCTCCTGGTCGCGCAGGGTTTTGATGGGCGCGTGGTCGGGTGCGGCGGCTGGCGCGGCCTGCTGGGCCACGGCCGAAAAGCCCGCAAATTCCAGAAAGGCTCCCGACGAGACAATGACGGCCTGCTCCAGCACGTGTTCCAGCTCCCGGATGTTGCCCGGCCAGCTGTACTGCTGCATGGCCCGTAAATCCCGCTCGCGCAGGCCACGCACGGGTTTGGCCAGCTGCTTGGTGAACCGCTCCAGAAAGTGGCGCATCAGCGGCTCAATATCCTCGGGCCGCTCACGCAGGGCGGGCAGCCGAATTGGGAACACGTTGAGACGGTAGTAAAGGTCGGCGCGGAAACGGCCGGCGGCCACTTCGTCCTCCAGCACCCGGTTGGTGGCGGCAATAACGCGCACGTCGGTGTGAATCACGCGCCGGCCGCCAATGCGCTCAAACTCCTTTTCCTGGAGCACCCGCAGCAGCTTGGCCTGCAAGTCGAGGGGCAGTTCCCCGATTTCGTCGAGGAAAATGGTGCCGCCGTCGGCCAGCTCAAACTTGCCGATGCGCCGGTCGTGGGCCCCGGTGAAGGCGCCCTTCTCGTGCCCGAACAGTTCAGATTCAATCAGCTGGGCGGGCAACGCGGCGCAGTTGAGCTTGATCAGGGCCCGGTCTTGGCGCGGGGAAAGGTTGTGCAGGGCCCGGGCCACGAGCTCCTTGCCGGTGCCGGTTTCACCGCTGATAAGCACCGTGGTGTCGGTGGGCGCCACCTGGGCAATGCGGGTCTGCACCTGCTGCATCACCGTGCTCTGACCCACGAAGTCCTCGAAGTTGCCGGTGGTGTTGATTTCGTCAATCAGGTAAGTGCGCTCCTGCTCCAGCTGAGTCCGCAGGGTTTCGATCTGCTCGAAGGCAAACAGGTTGCGCATGGCCAGGGCAATCTGCGGGGCCAGGCTCATGAGCAGGGCCAGGTCGGCGGGCTGAAAGTCGCTGCCGTGGTGGCGGGCCAGAATCAGGGCCGCGGCCTGGTCGTTGGTAGTGCCCAGGGGCGCAGCCATCATCGACTTGGTGCCGTGCTTGGCCTGGATGTGCTGCATCAGGCGGTAGTTGGTGGACAGCCGCTCGTAGTCGGGGCCGTTGTAGATGGCGGGCTGAAAAAACAACTCAAACGCCTCCGCCTGCATCACTTGGTACTCCGGAATATGGTCCCAGCGGTTGGGGTCAAGCACCGTAAAGTCGCCGTCGGGCTGCTTGGCAAACTCAGCAAAGGCTTTGACTGAGCCTTTCTGCTGCACCCGCACCCCGAAAAAGTCGCAGGGAATAACCCGGTTGATTTCCGTGGCCACGGTCCGAAACAGCTCGCTGCGCTCCTTAAGGCTGAGTAGGGCATTGTTGACGGCCAGCTGCATGGTTTTTTCCCGTTCCCGGCGCTCCACTTCCTCAAACGCCAGCGTGTTGCTCACGGCCACGGCCACCAGGCTCCCGATTTTTTCCAGCAACGCTAGGTCGGGCTCAGCAAACTGCGGGGAGCGGCGCGAGGCCAAGCACAGCACGCCCACCACCTGCCCGCCCGTGCGCAGGGGCACGGCCGTCATGTAGCCAATACCCAGGCTGTTCAGGAAATCGAAGGTGGGAAAGCTCGGATACTCGGCCACCAAGTCGGGGAGGGGGAGCGTGCGGGGGCGGGCATCGGTTAGGAACCGCTCCACGGGCGTGCCCACTATCGGCACGGCCCGGACCTGAAACGACTCGGCGGCGGGGGTATTCAGGTCGCTGAGGTAGTCGCGCAGCATCACCCGCTTGTAATTGCCGGCGTTGTCGACAGTGATGATGATGATAACGTCGAAGGGGAAAATCAGCCGCAGCTTCTCGGTCACAATCCTGAACAAGGCCTCCTTGCTGCGCGTAGTAGCAATGGCTTCGTTGAGGTATAAAAGCAGTGATTCTTCCTGGTTGGGCATGCTGATTTTCCTGAAATGGCAGGACTTAAAATGAGGTATTCCCTAAATATGAGGAAAACAGCAGGTGATGGCTTTTGTTCAGCGGGCGCAATGCAAAATTTTTTTGCCCCTTTTCAGGCCCGCCAAGGCTGTTTTTTGAAATTTTAATTCCCTTTTAATGCCTTGGCACACGGTTAGGTAAGGGGGCGGCACACACAAGTCGCATAATCCTATGCTTTCCCGACCAAAAATCACCGTGCCGCTGCTGACCCTAGGGTTGCTGGTGGGCGGTGCGGCCCACGCCCAGCAGGGGCCCATTATTGCTGATTCATTGTCGCTGGACGGTACCATCCGTTCGGTGCTGGACGCCAACCCGGCCATTACCACGCTCGAGGAAGAAGTGAATGCCGCCACCAGCCGCGTCACTCAGACCAAGGGCGGCTTTCTGCCCCAAGTGACGGGCACGGCCACCTACACCCGCCTCGACCCGGTGGTGAAGCTGCAACTCTCGCCCGACGGGCCCGCGTTTCAGTTTCAGCCCAACAACAACTACGACGCCCACGTCACTATCCAGTACGGCCTGCTCGACTTCGGTAAGAAGGACGCCACCTACAACCTGGCCGAAAGCCGCCGCGTAACGGCCGTCGACCAGATCAACGTGACCCGCCGGGACCTGGCGTACTCGGCGGCGCAGGTGTACTACAACATCCTGTTTGTGCGCGAAAGCATCAAGGTGCAGGACGCGCAGATTGCCTCGCTTAAGCAGCACCAGCGCGAGATGGAAAAGCGGGTGGAAGGCGGCGTCAGCACCCGCTTCGACGTGACGACCACCCAGGTGCGCATCACCCAGGCCCAGAACACCAAGATTGACCTCGAAAACCAGCTCCGCAACCAGCAGGTGCAGCTGGCCCGCTACCTGCACAAGCCCGAGTATGCCACTGTGCCGGTGAAAGGCACGTTTGCCTACCAGCCCGAGGCCGTGGATGTGAATGCGGCCCTAACCCAGGCCACCGAAAACCGGCCCGAAGTGAAGCTGGCCCGCGACGCCGAAGCCAGCGCCACGGCCAATCTGCGCCTGATTGAGAAAAGCAACCTGCCCCTGCTCGGCGTGGGGGCCCAGCTGGGCGGCAAAAACGGCTACCAGCCCGAGCTGGACCGGTTCCGGGCCAACTCGGCCGTGGTAGCCCAGCTTTCGGTGCCGATTTACGACGGCAACAAGAACAAGAACCAGCGGGTGGAAGCCCTGGCCAACATCCGCGGCTCCCAGTCGCGCATCCAGGACACCCAGGAGCAGGTGCGCGCCGATGTGCGGCAGGCGGTCAACAACCTGCAGTCCAGCGCCGCGCGCTACGACAACTCCCTGGTGCAGATTGCTCAGGCTTCCGACGCACTGACCCGGGCCCAGGGCCGCTACCGCTACGGCGTGGGCCAGAACCTCGACGTGCTCGACGCCGAAACCCAGCTGGCGCAAGCCCGCCTGGCCCGTTTGCAGGCCATCTACAACTACACGCTGGGCCAGTACCAGCTCAAGCGGGCCGTGGGCGCGCAGATCTGGTAAGCGCCGCTTATTCCCGCCGCATTATGACTCTGACCACTGTTTTATGTCCGCTTGACTTTTCGGCTGCTTCGGCTGCTCTGGTCACGTATGCGGCGGCCCTGGCCGTGGCTTCGGGCGCCGAGCTGCGCCTGGTGCACGTGCAGGAGGCCCAGCCCACCCTGGCAGCGGCTCCGGCCGTGACCCAGCAGCTGAACGCCCACCGCGCGGTGGCCGAGCAAAGCGGCGCCCGGGTCAGCACCACGGTGCTGCAGGGCGACGCGGCCGCCGAAATTGTGGCGGAGGCCCGCCGCTACCCCGCCGACCTGATCATCATCGGGGCCCACGGCCAGACCGGCCTGACCCGCTTTCTGATGGGCAGCACCGCTGAAGCCGTGGTCCGCACGGCCCCCTGCGCCACGCTGCTCGTAAAACCCAGCCCGGCCGACGAGTACCGCCAATCGGCCTAACCGGCCCGCTTTTCAGTTTTTCCTTCCGACATCATCCCTTCGCCTTCAACTAATTCCTGATATGGCAACCCCCGTTCACCAAGATCCGGCCGTAGCAACTCCCCCAGCCGGCGCCGCTCAGCCCCCGTACGAGCCCGAAATCGAAGAGCAGGCCGAAGGCCGCTCCAAACGGCCGATTATTTTCATCATCCTGGCCCTGGTGCTGCTCGTGGGCGGCTACTTCGGCTACCAGCGCTACCAGTTCGGCCAAACTCACGAGGAAACCGACGACGCCCAGGTCGAAGGCGACGTGTACCCGATTCTGCCCCGCGTGGGCGGCCCGGTGCTGGAAGTAAAGGTGCAGGACAACCAGGTCGTGAAAAAAGGCGACGTGCTGGCCACCCTGGACCCCGCTGACTATCAGCAGCGCGTGAATGCCGCCGAAGCCGCCCTCGCCGCCGCCCAGGCCAACGTGGTAGCGGCCCGCGCCGCCGTGGGTACGGCCCAGGCCAACGTCAGCTCGGCCCAGTCGTCGATTGGCGTGAGCGACGCCACCCGCGCCAAGCTCCAGAAGGACCTCAAGCGCAGCCAGTTTCTGCGTAAGGAAGACATCATCCCGCAAAGCGACCTGGATGCGGTGCAGGCCAACCTGAAGTCGACCAGCGCCCAGCGCGCCACGGCCGCCAACCAGGTGAACGTGGCCCGGCAGCAGGTGCTGGCCGCCCAGCAGCAGGTAGCCGTGGCCCAGGCCGTGGTGAAGCAGCGCCAGGCCGACCTCGACAATGCCAAGCTGCAGCTGAGCTACACCACGCTCGTGGCGCCCGGCAACGGCATCGTGAGCAAGAAAAACGTGCAACCCGGCCAGGTCGTCTCGCCCGGCCAGCAGCTGATGGGCCTGGTAGCCTCGTCGCAGACCTGGATTATTGCCAACTTCAAAGAAACCCAGCTCGAAACCATGAAAGTGGGTCAGCCGGTGAAAATTGAAGTGGACGCCTACCCGCACGAGGAGTTTGAGGGGCACGTGGAGTCGCTGTCGGCGGCTACCGGCGCCCGCTTCGCCCTGCTGCCCCCCGACAACGCCTCGGGCAACTTCGTGAAAGTAACCCAGCGCGTGCCCGTCAAGATCGTGCTCGACAAGCTCGACCCCGAGCACCCCCTCCGCGCCGGCATGAGCGTGGTGGCTACTGTGAAGGTGAAATAGTGAGATGGTGAAATGGTGAGTTTGACGTTTAGGATGCGCTAATGATGCAGAACCGCGCCGGCCGAACGACAACTCACCATTTCACAAGTTCACCACGTCACCGCTACTCCGCCGCGCTAGGGCCTTGCTTTTTTGCGGGCAGTAGCGAGTACTGCTAGAATCTCATGATACTCTTGGTGTAAGCTGATCAGGCGGTGTTTGGAAATGATGTTGGCATCGCCTAATAGCTCCAGCCAGAACAAGGTTTCGTCGGCTTCCTCTACGCAGATGCACAGCTTGGCATACCACTCCGCTGAAGAACGCCCCCTGCAGGCTGCCCGGAAATTGGCGGCCACCGAGGTAGCAGAGCGTAATAGCTGTTTGCCTAACACTGCTGCCTCACCTGTTCGGGGCAACTGTTGATACAAGCGAATCACCCGCAGTGAACCTTCTTTTGTGCGTGGCCGATAGGTTTCGTTGAATGGAGTTTCGGATATTAATTCTTCCATAAAGTGAATAGGTAAGGTTGATCGAATTACCTCAAGTAAGAACATCAAACTCACTATTTCACCATTTCACCATTTCACCTAATGGAAACCGGATTTACCAAGTGGATCATCGTCGTGACGGTGGTGCTCTGTTGCCTGCTGGAGCTCATTGATACCAGTATCGTGAACGTGGCCCTGACCCAGATGATGGGCAACCTCTCGGCCACCCAGCAGGAAGTGACCTGGGTAATTGCCTCCTACGGCATTGCCAACGTGATTGTCATTCCCATGACCGGCTTCCTGGCCGAGCAGTTTGGGCGCCGCAATTATTACTTCGTATCGGTGGTCATCTTCACGCTGGCCTCCATTGCCTGCGGGCAGAGCACCAACATCTGGGAGCTAGTGGCTTTCCGCTTCGTGCAGGGCATCGGCGGCGGGGCCCTGATGGCTACTTCCCAGGCCATTCTCATCGACACCTTTCCGCCCAAGCAGCTCCCGCTGGGGCAGGCCTTGTTCGGCATGGGCGTCATCATTGGCCCCACCATCGGCCCAACCCTGGGCGGCTACATCGTGGATAACTACGACTGGCCCTGGATTTTCTACGTCAACGTGCCCGTGGGCATCATGGCCTCCATCTTCACGCTGCTGTTTATCCGGGACCCCGAGCGGATTAAAAACGCCATTCCGCGGCCCCTGCGCGAAATCGACTGGCTGGGTATCGGCCTGCTGATTCTGGGCGTGGGCTCCTTGCAGCTCGTGCTGGAGCAGGGCGAAACCGAGGACTGGTTTGAAAGTGCCTACATCAACAGCTTCACGGCCCTGGCCGTCATTGGCCTCGTGGGCTTCGTGTGGCGGGAGCTGACGGCTGCCCAGCCCATCGTGGATCTGCGGGTGCTGGGCAAGAGCCGCAACCTGGCCGTGGGCGCGGTGCTCTCGTTTGTGCTGGGCTTCGGCATGTTTGCCTCGGTGTTCATCTTCCCGATTTTCACCCAGCGTATCCTGGGCTTCACTGCCGCCCAGACCGGCCTGATCCTGCTGCCGGGTGCTCTGGCTTCCGGCTTTATGATGCCCGTTATCGGCAAGATGCTGCAGGCCGGCGTGCCCCAGAAATACATGATTCCGACGGGCTTTCTGATCTTCTTCGTCTTCACCTTCTGGATGGCCAGAATCATTTCGCCCACGGCCGGGGAATCTGACTTCTTCTGGCCCCTGATGGTGCGCGGCCTGGGCATGGGCCTCATCTTCCTGCCCATCACCACCATGAGCCTGGCTGGTTTGAAAGGCAAGGACGCGGGCCAGGCCGCCGGCCTCACCGGCATGATTCGCCAGCTCGGCGGCTCGTTCGGCGTGGCCATCGTGGGTACCTACCTCGAGCGCAGCATCGCCCAGAACCGCATCAGCCCGCTGGCCCACATTTCGCTCTACGACACGAACACCGTGCAGCGCATTCAGGCCTTCACGGCCAACTTCATGTCGCGGGGCTTCTCCTTTGAGCAGGCGCAGCGCCAGGCCTACGCCGCCCTGGAAGGCATTCTGATGAAGCAGGTGTCCATCATTACCTACTCCCAGGTGTTCTCGATGATTGGCCTGTTCTTCGTCATCTGCCTGCCCCTGGTGCTGCTCATCAAGCGGGCCAAGAGCAACGAGAAAATCGACCTCAACGCCGCCCACTAGTGGTGAAGTTGTGAACTTGTGGCATGGTTAGGAACTAGCCCCAGCCAACTGTCTGCCGCCTAACCCGACCTGATATTTTACTGGAAAGCCCTTTTCTACAAGCAGTAGGAAAGGGCTTTATCTTTCAGGCGCAGCGTATCAACGGCCCCCACCTGCTGCGCGCAGTGGACAGCCTGACGCGCCCGGCCGAAGGGACACGCGCTTCCCGAGTTATAAATGGGCCTCCTGCCTGGTCGGGAGGCGCTACACGGTTCGCAAAAGGGCCTCCCGCCCGGGCAGGGCAGGCTTCGTAAGTACTGCAAAGGCCTCCGGTCTGGTCAGCAAGGGCTACAACAAGTGTAAAAATGCCCGCTGACCAGCCAGCCCGCACTACAGTACTTCCGGAAGCCCATGCTGACCAGCCAGCACGCCCTACAATGTTTCCGGAAGCTCCTGCTGACCAGCCAGCCGGATACAGCCGAAAGCAAAAGCCCCGTCGTGCTGCACGACGGGGCTTTTGTTACGTAAGAAGCAAGCGTCCGAACGACAACCCACCACTCCACAAGTTCACCACTACTGATACTGGATGTAGAGCGGCTTGGGAGTGAGCTGGGTCAGGACCTCGGTGGGGGTCATGATGTGGTGGGGCTTGGGCCGGGCGTCGTACTCGTAAAACAGCTTGAAGCCGGTGTACTGCACGGGCTCGGTCTGGATGTAGTCGTGGTAGGAGTCCTTTTTCAGGGTCGGCTCGCCGTGGCCGTCCATGTGCATCACAATCTGCACCCGGGGGTCGAGCTTGATGTTTTTGTAGTTGGTAATCATCTTCCGGGTGAAGCGGTGCACGGTCAGCACTTTCGGCGGCAGCTTGTTTTCGCTCACGATGCGGGCTAGGAAGTTGACCGTGAAGTTCACGTCTTTAGCATCCAGGGTGCCGATTTTCTGGTTGGGACGCACGCCGGGCATGGTCGAGAGCGAAAACTCGGGGTCGATGCCCAGGTGAATGTCGGGCTGCTTGAGGTACTGCTCTAGCTTGGGCAATTCGGCCTGCAGGGTGCTGTGGCCGGGCTGCACGTCCAGAAACAGGATGCACTTATGCTCCCGGGCCCAGGAAATAACTTCCTCGATGGTAGCCTTGGAGTTCATCAGGCGCCACTTGCCGTCCTTGCCGGGGGAGCCCTGGGCCGTGATGGTCACGTTGTGCAGAGCGGCCTGCACCGGAATGCTCGGGTCGGCGGCCTGCCACTCCTTCAGCACGCCCTCAAACTTGCGGAACATCTGCTCCTTGGGCTCCCGGCCCAGAATGCCCATGCCCTTCGAGCGGATGTTGCCATAAAAGGCAATGATGCGGTGACCCGGCAGGATGGCGCCCGGCAACTGCCCGTTTTTCTTGGCAATGGAGTCGGCCTTGAGCGAGTCGCGCTGCATGGCCATGGCCTTGAGCTTGATGGTGTCGACCACGACCGGGGCGGCCGCTTCGGCGGTGGCTTTGGTGTCGGCGGTTTCCCCGTCGGTGCGGGTGCCGCAGCCAGCCAGGGAAAGGGAGAAAATCAGGCCCAGCGCCGAAACGAAAGGCGCGGCAAAGCGGGTAGAGGAAGAAGGAAAAGTCACTGAAAAGAGAATGGGTGAAAGGCAGATAGGTCAGCAAGTTACGCCTTTTTGCCGCGAAAAAACCCGTCCCCGCTCGTTTCAGTACCGGCCCGCCCTGGTTTAGCAGGCCGAAAGGACCTGATTCCAGGTCTGCAGCGGCGAAATCAGGCTGGCACCGCCGGGCTCCACGTGCGGGGCGAAGCGCAGCGGAATGATGTAGCTCACGGCCACGGCTTTGCCGTGCAGACGGCCCGGCGTCCAGGTGGCCGTCAGCCCCCGCACCACCCGCAGCGCGGCCTCGTTCAGCGACCGGGCCGCCGCTTCCTGACCCGGCGCCACGATACCTTTCTTGATGGTTACGTCCGTCAGCCGGCCCTCGGCGCTGACTACAAACTCCACGAACACCACCCCGCCCAGCTTCGCCGCTTTGGCCGCCGCCGGAGATTGGAGGCGCAGGGCCACGTCCTGGAGCAGCTGGCTTTGCCCGCCGGGATATTCCGGCATCTGGTCGGCGTAGTCGTACACCTTTTCCTGCGGGGGCACGGGCGGCGGAGGCGGCAGGTTGGCTGGGGACACTGCGGATGGGGGAGGCGGGGCCGGAACCTCAGCCGGTACCGGCGGAGGCGGGGGCCCCGACTGGCAGGCGACGTTGACCAGCGCCAGCGCGGCAAGCAAGCCCAGCGTGGTGGGTACGGTCAGCCACTGCTTCCAGCGGCGGATGGGGTGGACGGGAGTAAGCATGGCAATTCGGCTCAGGATGGGCGAATACGTGAATGAGTGAGCAAGGCCGGCGGCGGACTGGTGCAGGCGGCGCAGGGCCAGGCGGGCCAGCAGGGCTCCGTAAGCCGTGGTGTCCGCCAGGGTTGGGCCGCTGCCCAGCGCGGCGGCATCGGCCAGGTATTCGTGGGTTAATTCGAGGGCGCGGGGGTAGCCGTGCACAAAGGGGTTCGGCCAAAGTACTGCGCGCAGCAGCTCCAGCAGCAGCCGGTCGAGGGAGTGGCGCTGGACGACGTGCGCCACCTCGTGGCGCAGCATCAGGGCGGCCTCGGCAGGGGTGAGGGCGGCGGTTTCGTCCCAGAAAATCCAGCGCCCAAACGAGCTTACGGGCAGCCGGCCCGCGGTGTACACCAGCACGTAGCCCGACCGCACCTCCCGCGGCAGGCTCCGGGTTTGGCGCCACAAGTTCAGCAGCTGCCAGGTTAGTCGCCCCACTGAGGCCGCCAGCCCGGTCAGGTACAAGGCCAGCAGCCAGTTCGACGCGGATGGTGCAGTACTGCCGGCCGCGGCCGAACTCACGGCGGGTAGCAGCACGCCCGGCAGCTGGGCCGAAACCCCGCCGCTGGCCGCTGCCGGTAGCCAGGCTTGCAGCGCGGGCGTGGCCAGAGTTAGCAGCGGGGGCAGCGCCAACGCCAGCACGGGAAGCAAAAGCAGAAAGTAGCGGTTGAAGCGAAAGTCCGGCTCCCGGCGCAGGGCCAGCTGGTAGCCCAGCCAGCCCGCGCCCAGCAAGGCCGTGCTTTGCCCCCACCAGCTAAGCAGCAGGGCTAGCGTCAGAGTCGGCATGGTTGGAAGGCGGTTGGGGAAGATCCTGCTGAGCCAGGCGCAGCAGCTGTTCGAGCTGGGTTGCGTCGAGGTCTTCTTCGCGGGCAAAAAACGAGACGAGCCGGCTGAACGAGCCCCCGAAATACCCGCCCAGCAGTTTGCGCAGCGAAAAGCGGCGGTAGTCGTCCTGGGCGACGCGCGCAAAGTAGCGGTGGGTGCGGCCAAAGGCCTCGTGGTCGACGAAGCCTTTCTGCTCCAGAATCCGGATGATGGTCGAGACGGTGTTGTAGGCCGGGGGCGGGGCGGGCAGCTCGGGCAGCACGTCCTTCACGAAGGAAGGACCACGTCGCCAGAGCACCTGCATTACCTGCTCTTCGGCTTTGGTGAGTTCGGGGAAGGTTTCCATGAGGGGACTTGCTTTGCTCTAATATACAACTAATATTTTAGTTATGAAACTATTTCGTTAGGTAAGATGGAAAATACACCTGCTCAGATAGTAGTGGGCCGGCGCCGGCAAATCCGGTGGGGCGGGAGGAAATCTTTTGGCGCCGGTGGTGTTACAGGAATACCAATCATCCCGCTATAATCTAACGTGACCGTCAACTTTCTCCACCGCCGCCTACTACGGCTGGCTTTTGCGCTCTGGGCCGGTGTCAGCACGGCATCGGGCCTGAGCTGCACCAAGGACGCCACCGCCCCGCAGGCCGTGCCCGCCGAAACTCCGGCCGCCGAAGCACCGCACCTGGTCAGCAGCACGCTGATCGGGGAGTATTCTGCCAGCAGCCTGGCCGCCCGGGTATCCGACATTCCCATTGCCGGGGCCCTGGTCAAATACCCCATCCGCGTCTACCGGCTCACGTACACCACCCGCAATACCGATGGGCAGCGCATCACGGCCTCCGGCGCATTGCTGGTGCCCGTCACGACCCAGCCGCTGCCGCTGCTGAGCTACCAGCACGGCACCATTCGGCCCGATGAGGAGTCCCGGGCCCCGTCGTACTACAGCTCCGGCAGCGAGGTCTGGTCGGCCGTGTCGGTGCTGGCCTCGACGGGCTACATCGTGTCGGCCCCGGACTACATCGGCTACGGGGCTTCCAAAAGCCTGCCCCACCCGTACGAGCACGCTGCTTCCCTGGCCTCGGCCTCGCTGGACATGCTGCGGGCCGCGCGGGAGTTTGCCGCCCAGCAGAAGCTGACCCTCAACCAGAAAAACTTTCTGCTCGGCTACTCCGAAGGCGGCTTTGCCACGCTGGCTTTGCACAAGCTGATGGAGGAAAAGGCCGCGGCCGAGTTCAGCGTGACGGCCAGTGCGCCCGGGGCTGGGGCCTACCACAAGTCGGCCTTCGCCGACTACATCCTGAGCTCCACTCAGCCGCTGAGCTTTCTGAGTACCTACGTGTGGGTGCTCGACACCTACAACCGCGTGTACGGCATCAACCGGCCATTTTCCTACTACTTCAACGCCCCCTGGGCTGCTCAGCTGCAGGCCGACCCCTTCGGGGCGGTGCCTTCGCAGGCCTCGGAGCTGTTCACGCCCGGTTTCCGCCAGGCCGTGCTGGGCAAGACGGATCAGTCCCTGCAGGCCTCCTTCCGCGACAACGACATCTACGATTGGCAGCCCAAGGCGCCCCTGGCTTTGTTTCACGGCACCGCCGACGACTACGTGCCGTTTTTCAACTCCCAGGATGCCTACAATGCCATGAAGGCCCGCGGGGCCACGCGGGTTGAGCTGCGCCCGATTCCGGGCGGCAACCACTTCACGTCCGCGCCTTCCTACACCCTGCAGGCCTACGCCTTCATCTCGCAGTACTATTAACAGCCCGATCAACGAAGCTTCTCTGAACAGCAGCGCCCCTTTCCACGGCCGGAAAGGGGCGCTGCTGCGTTAGGGCGAGAGGTAAAAAGGTAAATCAGTGCGTTAATACCTGGTCGGGCTTCGCCGCCGGGGCTTGGCGGGGCGTGAGCACGGCCTGCCGGAGCCAGCAGCCGGCCAGGGCAGCCAGGCCACCCACGAGTCCGCCGATGATAGCCGTGACGACCACCAGCGCCCAGCCCGAGCCGCCCAGCGGAATCAGCTGGGCCACGCGGTGGCTGAGGCGGCCGGCGTTCTGGGCCTGTTCCCAACCGGCCACCAGCAGCCAGCCCAGCCCAATGCCTGCGAAGCCCGCCAGGAAGGCCCGGCCGCCCGTGCGCCCCAGTGCCGCGCCGGCTGCCAAGGCCACAGGGGTAATAATCCACCAGGGTAGAAAGAACTGCGCGAGGCCGGCCAGCCCGAAAATCAACAGGAAAAGGCGCATAAGCAGGAGGAACTAGGCGGGGGAAAGAGAATTACTTAGCGGCTTGCAGGGTCCAGGCGGCTTGCAGGCGGGGATTGGGCTCGTCGGGGCGGCGCAGGAATACCAGCTCATCGAGCTTGCCCGCGCTCCAGGTGTCAATCATGTCGTCGTAGTAAACCGAGCCGGGGTTGCCGCTCTGCCCGCCGGGAAATACGCCGTAGCCCTGCACCCGCGGCCCCAGCGCCACCACCATCCGCCAGGAAGGGCCGTTGCGCTCCGAGGTGGCATTCACGATGCCGGCCCCGCCGCCCACGTTCAGGTCCATCCGGCCAAAGCCGGGCAGCTGAGCCATGTGCAGGATGTCGGTGCTTTTCTGGTGGGCCCAGCGCCACTCCGGCCCCACAGGGCCAAACTTGCGCTGCAGCGAGTCGGTGGCAAACTGCAGGGACTGAAGCACGAGCTGGTCCAGGGTTTCCCGGGCGGGGGTGCGCCGGTCGTCAATCCAGCGGGAGTTGGGCTCAGTAAGCAGCAGCGTATTGGACCGGTCCCGGCTGGGCGGACGCATTTCGCCGGCCCCGGCGGCTGGGCCGAAGTCATCATCCCAGAGGCGCTTGAGCAGGGTGCCGTACCAGAGTTCAAAGATGGTGGGCCCCACGGCGTCGGCTTCGTAGTAGTAGTTCCAGCGCCGCAGCTGCTCGAAAGCCGGGCGCTGGGCGGCGCTGAGCTGATCCGGCTTCACCAAACTCAGCAGGCGGGGCAGTACCAGCTGGGCATTGATGCCGAAGTTGTCGTTTTGCAGCATTCGCAGCGAGTCGGGCGTCACGCCGGTCATGCGCGCCAGCCGCTCATTGATGCGGTGCCCCCGGTCCCAGCCCCCGAAGCTCCAGTTCAGATAATAGGGGTAGTCGGGGCCCGTCGACGACTGGTTGGCGGAGCTGACGAAGCCCCGGGCCGGGTTTTTCACGTGCGGGTTCTGGGCCGCCGGAATCCAGCCCTGCCAGTCGTAGGCCGGGTCGGTGCCGTCGAGGATGAACTTGCCCTGGTCTTTCCACTTCAGCGGAAAGCTGCCGTTGGGCCAGATGGCAATGTTTTGCTGCTGGTCGGCGAAGATGAAGTTTTGGGCCGGGGAGCCGTAGGTGGCCAGGGCGGCGGTGTAGTCGGCGTAGTTTTGGGCGCGGTTGAGGCGGTAAAAGGTCAGATACTCATTGGCCGCGTCGTGGGCCGTCCAGCGCATGGCGTGCCGAATGGGCGTCTGGGAAAGGAAGGGCTTCTCGTCGTGGTCGTACACGATGGGGCCGTGGTGGGTGTAGAGCACCGTGTCGAGCCGGTCGGGCTGCCCGCGCACCACGATGCGCTCCACCACCCGGCGCACGGGCTTCCAGCGCCCGTCGTGCCAGTACTCGCGCATGGAGCCGTCCTTGAACTTGAGCTGGTACCAGTCCATCACGTCGGCGGCCACGTTGGTCACGCCCCAGGCCACCCGCTCATTGAAGCCGATAATGGCCAGCGGCGTGCCCGGAATGCTGACGCCGTACACGTTCACGCCCGGGGCCGCCAGCTGCACCTGGTACCAGATGCTGGGCAGGTTGAGCTGCAGGTGCGGGTCGTTGGCCAGCAGCGGAAAGCCCGAGGCCGACTTGGCGCCGCTCACCGCGAAGTTGTTGGAGCCCAGCTCGGCGTCGGGCTCGTTCTGCGGCGTTTTGTTTGACATGGCCGCCTGAAAGGAAGGCGGAGTGGCCGGCACCGGCAGGGGCTTAAAACCCAGGGGCGTGCCGGTAGGTACAATCGGGTCTTCGCGCTGGGGGTAGTCGGGAAACAGGTCCCGGACCACGGCCGGGCCGTATTTGCCCAGGGCGTTGCTCATGCGCAAGTCATCGGAGCGGCCGCTGAGGTCAAAGGCCATGTACTTCAGAATCAAGGCGCTTTTCAGCGGCTCCCAGGACTCGGGGGCATAGTCGAGCAGCTTGTATTCGAAGGGCTTGGTGCGCGGGGTGAGCGTGCCGATGTAGGCATTGACGCCGTCGGAGTACGAGGTGAGCACCGTGCGCACCACGGGGTCCTGCATGGCCGCGTCCAGCGACTTGCGCGCCCCGTAGGGCAGCCCCATGCGGCGGAAGAACCGGTCGGTTTCGAGCCGGGCCGGCCCCACAATTTCCGACAGCCGCCCCCCGGCCACGTGGGCAATGAAGTCCATCTGCCAGAGCCGGTCCTGGGCCGTGAGGTAGCCCTGGGCGTAGTACAGGTCGTGGTCATTCTGCGCGAAGATGTGGGGCACGTGCCGGTCGTCGTAGCGCACCTGCACCGGCTGCTGCAAACCCGGCAAACGCAGGGTCTGGGCAGCGGGAAATTCGTTGGTGGCGGCGTCGGTTTGCCAGAACCCCCCGAACGGGCTCAGGAATTTGCCGAACGGCGGCAGCTCCCCCTGCCGGGTATTGAGCACCCAGGTCAGCACCAGCGTCAGGAGCGTCGTCAGAATAGCTTTAATCCACTGCCACATAAAACGGAGTTAGTCGGACCGGTAAGTTGGGGGAAGTTTCCCGTCCGCGCAAACCCGCTCGCCGCCCACGAAAAAGGGCCGCTGTGCAGCGGCCCTTCTCAGTAGCTGCCGGCTGACCGGCGCCCGAACACAATACGCTACAGATTCTCGGTTTGCCGGACCAGGCCCGTAATGCCCCACTGCAGCAGGCGGCGGCGCACCAGCTCGGCCTCGGCGCGGTCGGCGTACTGCCCGATGATGACGCGGTTGAGCGGGCGGCCGTTAAGCTGACTCTGGGCCACGGTCACGTTCAGGCTTTTATCGAGCTGCTGAATCTTGGTTTGAATGGTCTGGGCGTTCAGGGCGTCGCCGAACGTGCCGGCCTGCACCACGAAGCTCGGGGCCGGAGCGGGCACTACTACCACGTCGGTGGCTTCCGTGGCCCCGGCCACAATGTCGGTGAGCGTAGCCACGGCCAGCGAGGTAGCGGCCGAGTCGGAAGCCAGAGCCGTCAGGTTTTCGGGCGCTTCGGCCGGGCCCAGGGGCGTGGTGTCGGGCACTACTTCGGCCACCACCGACACGGCACCGCGGCGCACAATATCGAGGGGGCGGGCCGCTACTTCCGATAAATCCAGGATGCGCTGGTGGCGAAACGGGCCGCGGTCCGATACGCGCACTACCACGGACTTACCGTTATCGGGGTTCGTCACGCGCAGGCGGGTACCGAAGGGCAGGGTTTTGTGGGCGCAGGTGTACTTCATCCGGTCAAACCGCTCGCCGTTGCTCGTGCGCATGCCCTGATGCTCGCGGCCATACCACGACGCGCGGCCCCGCAGCACGGTAGTGCGGGAGGCGGCAGTGGTTTTTTTGCCGTCGTCGCCGTGCGTGGCAGCCCGGGTAACGGGGGCCGTGAGCAAGGCAAAAGAGAGAGCCAGCAGGGTGCTGAAAACGTGGAGGCGTAGCGGTAGGAACTTCATAGGAATGAAGGGTGGTGAACACGACAAATCTAGAAGCGCCCCGCTAACCACCGCGCGTGGCCCGCCTGACCGCGCGCCATTGACTGGCTGATTATTGGCCTTTTCTAATAAAACTTGTATTAAAGTAATTGCCAGGAATCCAGTGAAAAGGGTGATTGTGTTTAGTTAAGGGTGATTTTGTATTATAGAAAGACCGATAAAGGCGGCCGCAAAAAATAAGACTATCCGCCGGATAAAAAATTTTGGCATTGCCGCCGCCACTACGTTTGGAGGCCGGTTGCAAAAGTCCCGGAATCTTCCTATGCGTAGGCCACGCCGGCCGCCGGGTTTTGCCGTACTTTGTCCTATGGATTTTGGCCGCCTTTCTGACCTGCGCTACGTTGACTTTCGCCTGCCCGCCGACCACCCCGAAACGGTCGCTGCCCTCGCCCGCGCGCAGCCGCAATCGGCCGGTCCGCCGGCTCTTTATATAGGGTGTCCGATCTGGACGAATAAGGCGTGGCTAGGCTCCTACTTTCCGGCCGGTATCAAGGACTCCGACTACCTGCACTACTACGGCCGGCAGTTCAACAGCATCGAACTCAATACCACCCACTACCGCATCCCCGACGCGCCCACCGTGCGCAAGTGGCGCGACGCGGTGCCGGCCGGGTTCAAGTTTTGCCCCAAAATGCCCCAGATTATCAGCCACGAGCGGGAGCTGTACAATGCCGACGAGCTGACGACCACCTTCTGCCGGTCTATCAGTGAGCTGGATGAGAAGCTGGGAATGGCGTTTTTGCAGCTGCCGCCCACGTTTGGGCCCGAGCACCTGCCGCGGCTGGAGCGCTACCTGCTCGACTTCCCGAGCTACGTGCCCCTGGCCGTGGAACTGCGTCACCCGGCCTGGTTTGCCGACAAAGGCCTGCGCGACTCGGTGGCCGCCATGCTCGAAGCGTTGGGCAAAACCCTGGTCTTGACCGACGTGGCTGGCCGCCGCGACGTGCTGCACATGCGCCTGACCACCGCCACGGCCTTTCTGCGCCTCAACGGCCACGGTCTCATCGGCTCCGACTACAGCCGCGCCGATGCCTGGGCCGAGCGGCTGGCGCACTGGCTGAGCCAGGGGCTGCAAACGGCCTACGTGTTCATTCACCAGAAAGACATCATGCATTCCCCGCTCTGGACCCAGTATTTCCTGGAAAAGGTCCGGGCGCTGACCGGCCTGGAAGTGGCCCCGCCGCGCATCATTCCCCAGCCGGTGCAGGGCAGCCTGTTTTAGCCACCTCCATCGTGCCGAAGGGCGGGCAAATCCTGTATCTTGTCAGGACGATCCTAGCCTGCCCTGCCCTATGATGTTCTTTTCTGCGCCCCGGCAGCTGACGGCCGCCTGCATCGGTCTGCTTCTGATGGGCCCGGTTTTGTCCGCGGCTGCTCAAAGCCCGCGCAGCGGCGCCGAAACGCATTGCTCCCTTACTCCCCTGGACCCGGCCCGCCGCAGCCAACAGGCGGCGCTGGTGGTGGAAGGCGAGGTGCTCAGCGCTGACGGGTTCTGGGACGCGGCCCACCGGCGCATCTACACCCGGCACCGGGTCCGGGTATTCAGCACCTTCAAGGGCGAGGCCCCCGCGGAGCTCATCGTCCTGACCGAAGGCGGCACGGTCGGCACCGACTGGCAGGAGTTGACTAACACCCTGCGGCTGCAAGTCGGCGACCAGGGTGTGCTCTTCCTGCAACCTGCCGCGGGCATCACCGCCGAGGCCGGGTGGCTGGCTTACGGCAGTCAGCAGGGCTTTATCCGCTACGACCTCGCCACGCTGTCGGCCGCGGAGCCCTTCCAGACGTACCCGGCCATTGATAAGACATTTTATACGACCCTGAGCGCGCAAACCGGTCAGCCCCGCCGAATTATGGGGGCTAATCAGCGCCTGGAAACTGCCCGGCAGCGCCTGGCCCAACCGGCCGCGGCTGCCAAAGGGCAAGCCCCCACCATTGCCTCCCTGACGCCCGCCACCATCACGGCCGGCACCGGCGCCGTGCTGACCATCGTCGGGAGCGGCTTTGGCAACACTCAGGGGACGGGCTTCGTGGAGTTTCGCAATGCCGACGACGGGGGCTCGACTTTCATCCAGCCCCAGGTTGCCGACTACGTGAGCTGGACCGATACCCAGATTCAGGTGCGCGTGCCTTCCTTCAGCCTCTCGGGAAACCCCGCCGGTACGGGCCCCGTGCGCGTGACGACGGCCGACAAACTACAGGCCACCAGCAGCCGAACCATAGTGGTGACCTACGCGCTGTCGAACGTGCAGGACCGGGCCAGCAAGGAAGTCGTGCGGCCCCGGCACAGCAACCAGAACGGCAGCGGCGGCCTCACGTTTCAGCAGGAAACCGGCTTTGCTTCCAATACCAACGCCTCCCAAATTCTGCGGCGCGGCCTGCTCGAAACCTGGCGCTGCCAAACCGGCGTGAACTGGACGCTAGGCAGCAACCGCAGCGGGCACGGGGCCGCCGACGACGGCGAAAACTCCGTGGGCTTCGACGTTGGCGCCGAGCTCCCGGCCGGGATTCTGGGCCGCACCACCAACTACTACCGGGGCTGCTATGGCCCGCGGGGTGAGCTGGTGTTCTACGTCAAGGAAATCGACATGCAGTTCGACGACGGCATCAACTTCCAGTTTGGACCCGGCTTTCCTACGGCAGTGCAATACGACTTCGAATCGGTGCTGGTGCACGAGCTGGGCCACGCCCAGCAGCTGGGTCACGTGATTCTGGAGGCCGCCGTGATGCACTACGGGGTGCGGGCCGCCCAGGTCAAGCGCAGCCTGGGCGCCGCCGACCTGACCGGGGCGCACCTGGTGCTGCGCACGCGCAGCTTTCTGGCCCCGGACTGCGGACCCGGCCCCATGCTGCCCGCCCCGCTGACTAGCACCGCCGCCCGCCGGCAGGGCGGCACGGCCGAAATTACCTGGACTACCCGCGACGAGTGCGCCGTGCAGCAGTTCGTGGTGGAGCGCAGCGCCGATACGACTGCCTGGCAGCCGGTGGGCACCGTGGCGGCCGGCGCCAGCACCCAGAGCTACCGCTTCCTCGACCCCCAGCCCTTGCCCCAGCTCAGCTACTACCGGGTGCGGGTGGAGCGGCCCGACAACTCACTCGACACGGCGGCACCCCTGCCCGTGTCGGCCGATGCTGCGGCGGCCGGCCACCTGGTGGTGTTTCCCAACCCTATCCAAAACGGGCTGCTGCGCCTGCAGTTTCCGAGTGCCGCCACCGGCACGCTGTCGGTATTTCTCTACGATGCGCTGGGGCAGTATTACCGGGGGCAGGCCCTGAACGTGGAGCCCGGCCTGAACATCCGCAGCCTGAACGTGGACAACCTGCGTCCGGGCTGGTACGTGCTGCGTTGGCGCGACTCAGCCGGCAACCGTGGGGCCACGCCTTTCGTGCGCGTGCAGTAGCTTCAGCTCGGGACTATGCCAAAAAAGTCCGCCCGGCCTGATTGCGCATTGCAGTCGGGCCGGGCGGACTTTTTTTGAGTCTCTGCGAGGCTTAGCGCTCCAGCAGCATGGCGCCGTAGGAGTAGCCCCCGCCAAAGACGGTAATCACGACCCGGTCGCCGGGCTTGATCTGGTCAAGGTGGTCGGCGAGGGCAATGGCGGCGCCGGCGCAGCCCGTGTTGCCGAGCTTCTCGATGTTGGAAACGGCCCGGTCGTCGGGCAGCCCCAGGTTTTCGAGCACGTTGCGGGTGATGCGCAGGTTGGCCTGGTGCGGAATCAGCCAGTTCAGGTCCGCTACTTCGAGCTTATTTCGCTCGAGCACGTCACGGGTCACGCGGGCCATATACTGGCAGGCGTGGCTGAACACGTCCTTGCCGTGGGGCATCACGATGCCGCGCTCCACGGGCTTGAGCGTCACGGCCGTGTCGGCCTTGCCCATGTTGGCTGCCCCGGCCGTTATCAGGTCCACCATGCGCAGGTCGGTGGGCGCCAGACGGTCCTTGCTGATGAGCAGCGCCGCGGCGCCGTCGCCCCAGAGGTGGCCGGCCACGGTGTCGTCCTCGTTGTTGTAGGCCGTGTTGTGCTCCGACACGACCACCAGGGCCCGGCGGGCCTTGCCCATGGCGAAGTAGCCTTCCACAATTTCAATGGCATTGAGCAGCGAGGAGCACGCCGACGATACGCTGACGACCGGAATATCGGCCACGTCCAGGTCGCGCTGCACGGCGTGGGCCACGGTATAAATCGTGTCGTGGGGCGTGTAGGTGGCGCCCACAATCAGGTCGATGCTGTCTTTGGGAAACAAGGGCGCCTGGGCCAGAACCCGCTGCGTGGCCTCTAGGGCCATGGTATTGGTATTTTCTCCGGGCGCTGCCTTGCGTCGCTCCTGGATGCCGGTCCGCTCAATAATCCACTTGTGGGAAAGACCATTGAGGCGAGTAAAGTGCTCGTTGGTAACGACGTGGGCGGGCAGATAGGCCGCCACCTGATGAATGTACACGGGTGGAAAATGGGCTGAAGGAGGCAGAAAAGATGCGGCCGCAAGGTACGGGGTTGGCGGGCAAGTTGGGCCGTTCGGGCGCCCGGCCCGTACTTTGCAGGGTCCGCTGCGCGTTCAAACGGCGCCCCGGCCCCCGGGTTTTCCCTAGCTCCCACAAGATTATGACGTTTCGCCTTCCTCGCTTTTTCTTGGGCGCCGGCCTGCTGCTCTCGGCCGGCCTGCTGGTCTGCCCGGCAGCCCAGGCCCAGAAATACCGTACCGCCGTCGGGCTGCGCCTGGGCAAAGACAACTACGGCCTGACCGTGCAGCAAAAAATATTCGAGAAAACCACCCTGGAAGGCCTGGCGCTGGTGGCCCCGCGGGAAGTAAGCGGCACCGTGCTGGCCGAGCGGCACTTCGGCATCCTGGGACCCAGCCTCAACTACTACTTCGGCCTGGGCGGGCACGTGGGCAACAATAAGGACACCGGCGCGTTCGGGGGCTTCGACGGGCTGGCGGGGCTGGAATACAAAACCGCGTTTTTCCCCTTCGTGCTGTCGTTTGACGTGAAGCCGACGGTGGAAATCAACTCCGCCGACTGGGCCCGGTTTCCGGCGGCCTTCTCCCTGCGCTACGTGCTGATCAAGGAAAAGAAAACCGGTCTGTTTAACGGCCTCTTCGGCGGCGGCAAAGACAAGGACAAGCCTCAGAAGGAGAAAAAGACGGACTCGGCTCCCCGGCGCGGCCTGTTCGATTTCTAGCCTCCGGGCTAAAAGGCTACGTGCAGGCGCAGGGCCAGCACGTGCACCGGACCCCGGTCTTGGTTGTAAGCCGGGTGCAGCACAAACTGATAGTCGGGGCTGATGGTGGCGTGCTGCCGGGGCAGATTGAAGCTGTAGTACGCCTCGCCGATAAGCTCCGGGGCGTAGCGCAGCTGCCCGTCGCCGATGATGAAGCCGTGGCCCCCGCTGGCCAAGAAGGCGCGGTGGGGCTGGGAAAGGCCGTTGGCTACGACGGCCAGTCCGAGCCGGTCGTCGGGACGGCGCCAGCGGGTGCCGGCGCTGGACAAGCCCAGACTCGCGGAACGGTCAATTTCGGTGAAAGCCCAGGTTTCGCGCCGGCCGTCGTTCCAGCTCAGGCGCCCAAACAGGCCCACCTCGTCCGTCAGCTCCTGCTCGGCACTGAGGCCGAACCCAGTCTTGGTGCGGCCATCGACGCGGGTCAGCGTCAGGTCCCGGTCGGGGCGCTGGGCGGCGGCGCGGTAGTCGCCCATGCCGGCCACGGTGCGGAAGCCCAGCGCGCGTACGGTGCCGGCGCGGCCGGCCAGGTGGTAAGCGCGGGTCAGCTCCAGGGTTTCGGAGTGGGCGGTGCCGTAGTGCTTGTCGAGGATGGGGCCGTTGGCTTCGGTGGGTACCAGCGAGGTGGCCGCGCGCAGGGCAAACGCGGGCGTCACGTACTCAACAACCGCGCCCACGGTGTAGCCGCGGGTGTTGGCCGGGTAGTCCCAGGCCCCGTTGCTCATCAGGCTCCAGTTCAGAAACTGACTGCGCGGGTCGTGGCTGTAGGAGTTCTGGTCGAAGTAGTCGGCGAGGCTGAATTTGCCCACGTTCAGGGCCAGAAAACGGGTGGGAGCGGGGCCGCCGAGCTGGTTGGGCGCGTCAGCCGCGGGGGCCTCGTCCTTGCCCAGCGCCCACACCTGCCGCAGATACAGCCGGGCCAGGTAGAGCTTAGGGTCGGCCGAGCCGATGCGGAAGGTTTCACCGTTGGGGAAGCCCGCCACACCCCGGGCCGCGCTCAGGCCGCTGCCTCCGGCCAGCTCGGGGTTGAACACCACCTGCCCGCCCCGCCACAGCCGCCGCCCGATGAAAAGGGTACTGGTGAGCGACGTTTTGGCCTTTTCCCGGGGCTGGAGGCTATAATCGGCGGAGTAGGGCGCAGTAAAGTTGGCGTGCCACTGGGTGATAACCGTTTGCTGGAAGTGCAGGCTCCAGCGGGCCGCCCGCGCGGAGTCGGCCGCGGGCTGCTGGTCGGGGGCGGCCGGGGGCGCAGCGGCGGGCTTGGCGGCCGGCACGGTAGCCGGGCCGGCGGGCGGGGTAATCTGGGCCTGGGCGCGGCCGGCCAGCAACAGCAGCAGACCGCTCAAGAGCCGCCAGTGGGAAATAGTGCGCATGGAAAGCAGAGGGAGCTTGGAAAAAGTAGCGCAAACCACCGGCGCCGGGATGGATAATAGATGAACGAAGCCGCCCCCGGAGAAAAAAGGCGCCCGGCAGTTTTGGGCCGGGGCGGCCGACCAACCCAGCCGGTTTTTCGTCACCTTTGGCAAAACCTTGCGCGCCCGTATGCATCCCAACGAAGAACTCCTGCACCGCTTCTACCAGGCTTTCCAGCGCCGCGACCACGCCGCCATGGCCGCCTGCTACCACCCGGAAGCCACGTTTGAAGACCCGGTTTTCCGGCTGCGCGGGGCCGAAATCGGGGCCATGTGGCGCATGCTCATCGAGCGGGGCAAGGATATGACCATGACCTACAACCACGTGCAGGCCGACGACCAGCTGGGCCGGGCCGTGTGGGACGCGCACTACACGTTTTCCCAAACCAAGCGGCGCGTCCACAACCACGTGCCCGCCCGCTTCACCTTTCGGGACGGCAAAATCCTGACCCACCACGACGAGTTCAACTTCTGGCGCTGGAGCCGGCAGGCCCTGGGCCCCATCGGCTGGCTGCTGGGCTGGACGCCGTTTTTACCGAAGAAAGTGCGCGCCACCGCCCGCCAGGGCCTCGACGCCTTTATGGCCCAGCGCGGCATCAGCGCCTGAGGAGGAGTATTTTTAGCCCACAAAAAAGCCTTTCCACCAAGCGTGGAAAGGCTTTTTTGTGGCCTGAGAAGGTCCGTGGCCTACCAGATTTTCACCCGGGCCGAGTCGGCGCGGTAGAGCTTGTCGCCGGGCTTCACGCCAAAGGCCTGGTAGAACTCGGGCACGTCGGCGAAGGGGCCGTTGACGCGCAGGTTGGCCGGGGAGTGCACGTCGGTGAGGATGCGCTGGGCCAGCACTTCGTCGCGCTGGTGGTTTTGCCAGCCCAGGGCGTAGCCCAGGAAGTAGCGCTGGGTAGGGGTGAGGCCCCCGATTTTCTCGCCTTTCTTGTACTGTTCAGTCTGCTTAAAGGCGTCGAGGGCAATGACGATGCCACCCAGGTCGGCAATGTTTTCCCCCGCCGTGGCCTTGCCGTTGATGTGCAGGGAGTCGAGTACCTGGTAGCCGTTGAACTGCCGCACAATCTGGTCCACGCGCTTGTTGAACAGGGGCCGGTCGGCCTTGGTCCACCAGTTGCGCAAGTTGCCTTTCTCGTCGTACTGGCTGCCTTCGTCGTCGAAGCCGTGGGTGAGCTCGTGGCCGATGGTGGAGGCGCCGGCGTAGCCGTAGATGGTGGCATCGTCGGCATCCTTGTCGGCCAGGCCGGGAATGGCGAAGATGGCCGCCGGCAGCACAATTTCGTTGTTCGACGGATTGTAATAGGCGTTGTAGGTCTGGGGCGTCATGTCCCACTCGGTGCGGTCCACGGGTTTGCCGAGCTTGCTGAGGTTGTAGCGGTAGGCCCACTGCCGGGCGCGCATCACGTTCTGGGCGTAGGAGCTGCGGTCAATGGTGAGGGCCGAGTAGTCTTTCCACTTGTCGGGGTAGCCCACTTTCTTGGTAATTTTGCCCAGCTTCACCAACGCCTTTTGCTTGGTCGAGTCACTCATCCAGTCGAGCTGGTTGATGTGCTGGCGGAAGGACACCACCACGTTGTCCACGAGCTTATCGTAGCGCTGCTTGGCTTCGGGCTTGAAGTACTCTTTCACGAAAAGCTGGCCCAGCATCTCACCCATGGCGTTTTCCTCCTCATCCAGCACCCGCTTCCAGCGGGCCCGCTGCTCCTTGCGGCCCTGCAGAATGGTGCCGTAGAAGCGGAAGTTTTCCTGGTCGAAGGCCCGGCTGAGCTTGTCGGCGTAAGTGTGCACGAGGTGCCACTGCAAATACGCTTTCCAGGTGTCGAGCGGGGCCGTCTGAAGCTGGCGGCCGGCTTCGCGGTAAAACTCGGGCTGCCCCACAATCACCGTGTCGGCCTTGCCGAGCTCGAGCTGGGCGAGCCAGGGCTGCCAGTTGAGGCCGGGCGTGAGCTTACCCAGGTCGCGCACGGCCATCTTGTTGTAGTTGGCGTACGGGTCGCGCAGGGCTTCGAGCTTGCGCGACGACTTCGCCAGGGCCGTTTCCAGGGCTACGACCCGGGCGCTGCTGGCTTTGGCGGCCACCGAATCCTGACCCAGCAGCGCAAACATGCGGGCCACGTGGCGGCCGTACTCCCGGCGGATGTTGGCGGTGCGCGCATCTTTGTTGAAGTAGTAATCCCGGTTGGGCAACCCCAGGCCGGCCTGCCAGAGCTGCAGGGCCATTTTCTCGCTGTTTTTGGCATCCTGAGCCACGTAGGGCCCGATCAGGGCATTAACGCCGAGCGGAATCAGACGGGCAATTTCGGCCTGCACGTCGGCCACCGACTGCAGGGCGGCAATGCGGTTGAGCTCGGGCTTGAGGGGCGCAATTCCCTGCTTTTCCACCGTGGCCGAATCCAGGCCGGTGGCGTAGAAGTCGCCGATTTTCTGCTGGTTGGTACCGGCCGCGGCGTTGGCTTTGGCGGCCTCAGCGTTGATGGCGCGCAGGCGGGCGTACACCTCGTTCTGCACTTCCTTGCCGATGCCCCAGGCACTTTCGGAGGCCGGAATCGGGTGTTTCTTCAGCCAGCCGCCGTTGGCGTACTGGAAAAAGTCGTCGCCGGGGCGCACGGTGGTGTCGAGGTTGGCCTGGAGCAGGTCGGGCGTGGCGGCGTCGGACTTACCGTGTGGCTGGCAGGCCGGAAAAGCCAGCAGGGCCACGGGCGCCGCCAGCAGCCAGCGGCGCAGAGAAGGAGGAACGGACATAAGGTTGAAAGAGGGAAAGTGGGGTTGGGAACGAAAGCTAGGCAATAAACCGGAGCGGCAACCAGCCAACCCGGGGCCGGATGCCTCGCGTAAGAACGGTTAGGTTTGTAGCCGGCTGCACGCGTGCGTGGTCCGTGCCCTTACTTTTTCGCCAATGCTGCTCAAGCTGCTACTGTTGAACCTTGCCCTGGCCGCTTACCTGACGGGCGTTATCTGGACCGTGCAGCTCGTGCACTACCCCGGCTTTGCCCGGGCTGCCCGCGACACGTTTGCTGATTTTCACCGCCAGCATTCCCGGCAGATCAGCTGGGTGGTGATAGCGCCGATGGTGCTGGAGCTGGGCCTGGCCGGCGCCCTGGCCTGGTTGGGTGCGGAGCTGGGCGCCGTCCGCTGGTGGGCCCTGGCCCTGGTGTTACTGATTTGGGCGGCCACCTTTTTTATCACGGTCCCGTTTCACCACCGCCTGGCCCAGGGCTACGACTACGTGGCCATCGACGGGCTGGTGCGCACCAACTGGGTCCGCACCCTGGCCTGGACTGCGCGGGCCGGCCTGCTGGGCGGGCTGCTTTGGCAGCAGCTCGGGGCTTGAAAACCCAACTGCCGACGCCAGCCGCCGTACCGCTTTCATATTCCTGTTCTACTTTCTTGTTTGCCCGCTCATGCTGCCCGCCGCCGAAGCCTTTCTGCCCGAAATCCAGTTCCAGACCAGCCGCAGCAGCGGCCCGGGCGGACAAAACGTGAACAAGGTGGAGTCGAGGGTGGAGCTGCGCTGGAAGCCCGCCGACTCCCAGCTGCTGAGTGAGGAGCAGAAGCAGATCCTGCTGACGAAGCTGGCCTCCAAGCTGACCACCGAGGGCGAGTTGCTGGTGGTGGCGCAGGAAGACCGCAGCCAGCTGCGCAACAAGGAAACGGCCCTGCTCAAGCTGCATCAACTGCTCACCAAAGCCCTGCACAAGCCCAAGGCCCGCAAGCCCACCAAGCCCAGCAAGGGTGCCGTGCGTCAGCGCCTCGAATCCAAGAAAAAGCACAGCGAGAAAAAGGCCAACCGCGGCCGGGTGGAGTAGGGGCGAAAGGCGCCTTACAGCAGCGTGCCGCGCAAAAACAGCACGGCAAACGAGAAGTAAATCACCAGGCCCGTCACGTCGACGAGCGTGGCCACAAACGGGGCGGAGGAGGTAGCCGGGTCGGCGCCGAGGCGCTTGAGCAGCAGCGGCAGCATGGAGCCCGCCAACGAGCCCCAGAGCACAATACCCACCAGGGAAAGGCCGACCGTGAAGCCGATAAGCAGGTAGTGCTGTCCGTAGTCTTTCGGGTACAGGTAGGCCCAGACCAGAATGCGGATCAGTCCTACGGTGCCCAGAATAACGCCCAGCATCAGGCCCGCGGCCAGCTCCCGCCGCATCACGCGCCACCACTCGCCGAGTGTGATTTCGCCCAGCGACATGGCCCGGATAATCAGGGACGTGGCCTGGGAACCGGCATTGCCGCCGGCGCTGATGATGAGCGGAATAAACAGGGCCAGCACCACGGCTTTGGCAATTTCGTCTTCGAAGAAGCCCATGGCCGTGGCCGTAAACATTTCTCCAATGAGCAGAATCACGAGCCAGCCGGCCCGCTTGCGCACCATGTTGAGCAGTGGACTGGTCAGGTAGGGCTCGTCGAGGGCTTCCGAGCCCCCGAGCTTCTGAATGTCCTCGGTGTCTTCCTCTTCCCGAATGTCGAGAATGTCGTCGATGGTCACGATACCGAACAGGTAGCCCTCGTCGTTGACGACGGGCAGCGCCACCCGGTCGTTGCGCCGGAACACCTCAATGGCCTCTTCCTGGTCTTGCATGGCCCGCAAACTCACGAAGCGCCGGTCCATGATTTCGCTCACGGGCTTGTCGAGCGGGGCCAGCAGAAACTCCCGGATGCGAATGTCGTCGATGAGCACGCCCCGGCTGTCGGTCACGTAAATCATGCTCAGCGTTTCGGACTGTCCGCCGTGGCGGCGAATATAGTCGAGCACCTGCTGCACGGTCCAGGTTTCGCGGATGGCAATGTAGTCGGGCGTCATCAGGCGGCCCACGCTGTATTCGGGGTAGCCCAGCAGCTCCAGCGTCACCTTGCGCTCGGGCTCCGACAGGGTCTGGATCAGCTCCTTCACGAAGTCGTCGGGCAGAAACTCGAGCAGGGCCGTGCGGTCATCCGGCGACATCTCGTTGAGGATGTCGGCAATCTTTTCCTGGGTCAGGTTGGCCAGAAAGTGCTTCTGCACCTCCAGCTCGAGGTATTCGAACACCTGCGTGGCCAGGCGCAGGGGCAGCAGCCGGAAAATAATGAGCTGCTCCCGCTCTTCCTCGGCTTCAATCAGCTCCACCAACTCCGAGGGCTCAAAGTCTTTAAGCGCCTGCTTGAGCTTGAAAAACTCGCCCTCCTGAATCAGGGACGTAATCTGGTCGGTAGTCGGATGCTGATTCATTAAGAAGAAGGAGGGAGGTTTTTCGCTAGGCAGGAAGATTTGGTCCGAAAACGGGCGCGCAAAAATAGCCGAAAAAACTCGCCCTGCCGCGCTGCCGTTTTCATTTTCACAACCGCCCGGACGTTATTTCCCGGCCTTTTTTCGTCCCGCCGCGTTCAGGTAGGCCTATCCGCGGGCAAGGGCTTTGCCCCGGCCCGTGTACATTTGACCTCCGCTCCCTTTTGCGTCACCTATGTCCCAGTCTTTTACTTCGCCGCTCGGAACGCTCGTGGCCCTCGGCGGGGGCGACGATGACGCTATGCTGGCCCTGCTCAGCGACCTGCTGCCCTCGCCCGACGCGCGCATCGAAATCCTGGCCATGGCCGCCAGCGACGCCACCACTACCGGCGCCAACTACATCCGGGCCCTCAAGGAGCTGGGCTGCACCAACGTGCGCCACCTCAAAATCGATGAGCGCCACTCCGCCGACAAGCCCGCCGCCCTGCGCCGCCTCCAGGAAGCCAGCCTGCTGTTTTTCACCGGCGGCGACCAGGAAATGATAACCCAGACCCTGCACGGAACCGAGTTTCTGCGTCAGCTCCGGCACCGCTACCAAACCGAGGCCGGCTTCTTCGTGGCCGGTACCAGCGCCGGGGCCTCCGTGCTCGGCGACCAGATGCTGGTGGACGGGCACGGCTGGCGGGCCCTGCGCAAGGGCGGCATTCGCACCGTGCACGGCCTGGACCTCGTGCCCCAGCTGCTGATTGACCAGCACTTCGTAGAGCGGGGCCGCTTTGGCCGGTTGGCCCACGCCGTGCTGGTACACCCCATGTGCCTGGGCATCGGGCTGGCCGAGGAAACGGGCATCATCGTGCGCGGGGGCACCGAGGCCGAGGTGTTCGGCGACGGCGTGGTGATGGTCGTGGACGGGCGCCACCTGAAGGGCAGCAACCTGGGCCGGGTGGGCCGGGGCGAGCCGGTGGCGGGCCAGGATTTGCGGGTGCACCTGCTCGTGGCCGGCCAGCACTTTCAGCTTCGCTCCCGGCAGGTGCTCGAAACCGACGAAAACCGCTGATCCGAACTCACTTCAGGAAACGGAATTCTTCTATCTTGCGGCGCTTCAAGAAATAGTCGGCACGCCGACTATTCAATGGATTTTCTCCCTACATTTAGTCCCAACAACCCAAAAATCCCACTTTTCTCTCTTTCATATGAAGTTTAAATCTCTACTCCTCGTGGGTGGTGCGCTGCTCACGGGCACGGCTGCTTCGGCGGGCGGTTATCAGGTAACGCTGGCCGGACAGAAAAACAATGGCATGGGCGGTGTCGGTGTGGGCTTGTCGCTGGATCAGGCCGCCATGTTCTACAACCCCGGCGCCCTGGCCATGGTCAAGGACCGCGGTGTGCAGCTGGGCGTGAATGGCACGCTGGCCCGCAACTCGTTTGTGGCCGAAGGCAGCAACACCCAGCGGGAGCTGCGCAACAGCGTGGTGACGCCGTTTAACTTCTACGCCGGCTTCGGCCCCGCCGAAGGCAAGTTCCGCGCGGGCATTGCCGTCTACACGCCCTTTGGCAGCAAACTCCAGTACGCCGAGGGCTGGGAAGGCCGTACTTCGCTCACCGACATCGACCTGAAGTCGATTTACGTGCAGCCCACCTTCAGCTACGCCGTAACCGACCAGCTCAGCTTGGGCGTGGGCCTGACGGTGCTGGCCTACGGGGCCGTCAACCTGCAGCGCGACATTGCCCTGCCCGATTCCTACGGCCACATTGAGCTCGACGGCAAAGCCAAAAACCGCATCGGCTTCAATGCCGGCCTGTTTTTCAAGCCTAACCCCAAGCTGAGCGTGGGCATCAGCTACCGCTCCAAGATTGACGCCACGGTGGAAGACGGCGACGTGAAGTTTTCCAACATCCCGGCCAGCTTTGCCACCCGCTTTGAGGCCACCAAGTTCAGCGCCACGCTGCCCCTGCCCGCCACCACCAGCGTGGGCATCGGCATCATGCCCACCGAAAAGCTGACCATCGGCTTCGACGTGAACTTCGTGGAGTGGAGCAAGTACCGCGCCCTGCAGTTCGACTTCGACCGGCAGATCAACGGCTCCACGGTCAGCACCTCCAAGCGTGACTACCAGGACGCCCTCACCTTCCGCCTCGGCGGCCAGTACCAAGTGACCAGCGGCCTGACCGTGCGCGCCGGGGCGGCTTACGACGAGTCGCCGGTGAAGGACGGCTTCGTGACCCCCGAAACCCCGGACGCCAACCGCGTGAGCCTGACTGGCGGCGCCTCGTACTCGTTCGGCAAATTCGGCGTGGATCTGTCGACCCAGTTCGTGAAAATCCAGAAGCGCACCCAGACGCAGGCCGACCTGATCAACAACGCCACCACGGACCGCATTGCGGGTACCTACAAGACCAACATCGTCATCCCGGGGATTGGTCTGAACTACAACTTCTAAGCGTCTTTCTGACTTCTTCCCACCATGAATACGACCTTTATCTTCCGCAAAACGGCACCCTTCCTGGCGCTGCTGGGGCTGAGCCTGAGTGCTTGCCAGCCCGACCTGGAGAATGACAATAAACCTAGTGCCGGCACCGCCGACTTCACGACCTACATTGCCGTAGGTAATTCCCTGACTGCGGGCTACCAAGATGACGGCTTGTACCTGCAGGGGCAGCAGAATTCCTACCCGGCATTGCTGGCCCAGCAGTTTAAGGCTGTCGGCGGGGGCGAATTCGCCCAGCCGCTGTTCAGCCCGGGTGAGTCTAATGGCACTGGCTACTTGCAACTCACTGGCTTTACGAATCCACCGGCACCCGCCACGCCCTCGCCCATCCTCACCCGCGTTACGACGAGCTTGGCCACCGGCCGCGGCCTTGGACTGGACGGCAAAACTACTTTGCTCACGCGCTACACCGGCACCGACAACCAGAACCTGGGCGTTCCTGGCATTCGCGTAGCCGATATTACCACGCCCGGCTATGGCCTGAACAATCCACAGGGCTTCAATCAGTATTTCGAACGGCTGCTGCCGGCCAACAGTACGACTTCGTACTTGGCGTACGTGCAGGAGCGGGTAACTACGCTGAAGCCTACGTTCTTCACCAACTGGCTCGGCAACAACGACGTGCTGGGCTACGCCACTACGGGTGGCGTCACCCCGTTGAGCACGGTAGCTGATTTCACCGCCAAGTACAACCAGATGGTGGATGTGCTGACCGCTAACGGGGCTAAGGGCGTGGTAGCTACCATTCCTAACGTGACGAACGTGCCGCTGTTCACCACCGTACCCACGGCAGCCGTTATTGCCCAGATCAACGCCACGCCGATTCCGGCTGCGCTGGTGCCCGTACTGCTGGCTCAGCTGGCTCCGCTGGGGGTAACTACTTTGCCCGCCGGCACCCGGTTTGGCCTGTATATCAAGACCAACAACACTGGTTCGGCCCGCGAGGCCACGGCCGCTGATCTGCTGCTGCTGCCCGCCAGCTCTTACATCAACACGCCTTCGGCGACCAGCCCCTTCCCCAACGGTATCGGAATCGTAATTCCCGGCGCTTCTGCGGCGCTGGCCGGCGCACTGGCCGCTAGTGCTAATGCTCTGCCAAACGTCATGGTACTGGATGCCGCTGAAATTTCCAGTGTCACCACCCGGACCAACGAGCTTAACACCGTAATTACCGCCGCCGCTGCGCGCAAGGGTTTGGCAGTTTTCAATGCCAACACGTTCTTCTCGCAAGTGGCTTCCAACGGCTTCATCACCAACAACGTGAGCAACAACGCCAGCTTTATTTCCGGCAATCTGTTCTCGCTCGACGGCGTACACCCCACGCCGCGTGGTTACGCTGTGGTCGCTAACGAGATGATCAAAGCCATCAACTCCACGTACGAGTCCCGCGTGCCCCAGTTGAACCCGAACGATTACCGCGGCGTACGCTTCCCGCAGTAAGCAGCTTCCCGTTTGCAACAAAAAAGCCTCCTTCCCACTCGGGAAGGAGGCTTTTTTGT
This sequence comes from Hymenobacter persicinus, assembly GCF_004167665.1. Lineage (GTDB taxonomy): Bacteria > Bacteroidota > Bacteroidia > Cytophagales > Hymenobacteraceae > Hymenobacter > Hymenobacter persicinus. The sequence continues at coordinate 92,173 of NZ_SEWE01000015.1, forward strand.
TGTCCAGAGCTACCGCCGTGCTGCTAATTGCTCGGCAATGACTTTGGCGTGGTGGCGGCCGTTTTCGATAAACCAGCGGCTGGTGTTCAAGCCCCCGCAGACGGTACCGGCCACAAACACGCCGGGACGGTTGGTTTCAAACGTGTCCTCACTGTGCCAGGGCGTGCGGGCGGCGTCGGTGCGGCACTCGATGCCCAAGGCCGCGAGCAGGCGGTAGTCGGGGTGGTAGCCGGTGAGGGCGTACACGAAGTGGGCCGGAATGCGCTGAAGGCCGTCGGGTGTCAGCACCTGCACGGCGTCGGCGTCGATGGCCTGCACAGTGGTGTTGAAATATGCCTTGATGCGGCCTTCGGCAATGCGGTTGACCAGGTCGGGCCGGATCCAGTACTTCACCGATTCCGACACGGCGGCCCCGCGCACGACCAGCGTCACGTCGGCGCCGGCCCGCACGAGTTGCAGGGCGGCTTTGGCGGCCGAGTTCTTGGCCCCGATAACCACCACGTGCTGCCCGACGTGGGCATAGGGTTCCTTGTAGTAGTAGCTCACCTGGGGCCGGTCTTCGCCGGATACGCCGAGTCGGTTGGGTACGTCGAAAAAGCCGGTAGCCACGATAACGTAACGGGTGCGGATTCGGCCTTTCTCCGTGACGACTTCGTAGGCGCCCGGCGTGCCTTCCAGCGCCAGCACCCGCTCGTAGAGGCGCAGGGGCAGCTTTTCGCTCACTGCCACCCGACGGTAGTAGTCCAGGGCGTCTTCGCGCAGGGGCTTGTAGTGGGCAGTAGGAAAGGGATAATCCCCGATTTCGAGCAGCTCGGGGGTGGAGAAAAACTCCATGTTGGTCGGGTAGCCGACCAGGGAATTCACCAGCGCGCCCTTGTCCACAACCACGGCGGACAGGCCGCGCCGCTGCACTTCTAGGGCGCAGGCCAGGCCCACCGGCCCCGCCCCGATTACCACTACCTCGTAAGAAACTTCAGCTGTCATAGCCCTAATACCCGCTCCCGGGCCCCGGTGTTTTCGCCCGGCCGGCGGGAAGACGCTTACCGCTTCTGCCGCAACGCCTTAAGCGCGCCCGTCGACCACAGGGCCCAGCCCATCAGCACGGGCTGGAAGAACAGGCGCCCGAGCCGTTTGGTGTCGGTGTCGAGGCCGAAGGCGGAAAGGTGGTGGGTGTACTGGTGGACGTTGCCGGGAAATACGGCCGCGTAAAAAGCCGCCAGCCCTAGGCCCATTTGCGCCCGGCGCCGCTTAGCCAGCAGCAAGGCCAGCCCTAGCCCAATTTCCACCACGCCCGACTGCAGCACTACCGTGTCCTTATCGAGCGGAACGAAGTCGGGCACCTGGGCCTGGAATTCCCGGCGCGCAAACGTGAGGTGGCCCGTGCCAGCTACTACCATAAAAGTAGCCAGCCCGATGCGGGCAACATTTTGCAGGGTGGAAGTCGGAGCGGAGCGGAGCATAGATTCAGGGACGAGGCGACAGATACTGCTAGGCTATACGGTGCGCCACGGACTTTTGGGTACGCCTAAAACGCAAAAAAGCCTGCCTGGCAGCGCAACGGCTCCCGGGGGCAGGCTTCTTGGCAGAGGTTGTGGGGTTAGTGGGCCTGCAGCCAGTTCTGGCCGGTGCCGACTTCCACTTCCATCGGCACGCTGAGCGGCAAAGCACCAATCATCAGCTCCTGAATCTTGGGAATCACGTAGTCGACCTCGGATTTGGGCGCGTCGAAGACCAGTTCGTCGTGGACCTGCAGGATCATCTTGGTGCCCAGGTTTTCCTTGTCCAGCCAGTCGTGGATGCGGATCATGGCAATCTTGATGATGTCGGCGGCCGTGCCCTGGATGGGGGCGTTGATGGCGTTGCGCTCGGTGAAGCCCCGCAACGTGGCGTTGCGGGAGTTGATGTCGCGCAGGTAGCGGCGGCGGCCGAGCAGGGTTTCGGCGTATTCCAGCTCCCGGGCCTTGTTGATGCTGGCGTCCATGAAAGTTTTCACGGCCGGGAATTCTTCGAAGTAGGCGTCGATGATTTCCACGGCTTCCTTGCGGCCGATGCCCAAGCGTTGGGCCAGCCCGAAGGCCGAAATGCCGTAGATGATGCCGAAGTTGACGGTCTTGGCCTTGCGGCGCATCTCACTGTCCACGGCTTCCAGCGGCACTTTGAACACCTTGCTGGCCGTGGAGCTGTGAATGTCGATGTGGTTGCGGAAGGCCTCAATCATGGTTTTGTCCTGCGAGAAGTCGGCCATGATGCGCAGCTCAATCTGGGAGTAGTCGGCGGCAATCAGGATGTGGTCGGCGTCGCGGGGCACGAAGGCCTTGCGGATTTCCCGGCCCTTTTCGGTCCGAATCGGAATGTTCTGCAAGTTGGGGTTGGTGCTGGAAAGGCGGCCGGTGGCCGTTACGGCCTGGTTGAAGGAGGTATGCACGCGCCCGTCGAGCTCACACACCAGCTGGGGCAGGGCTTCCACGTAAGTACTGCGCAGCTTGGTGAGCTGGCGGTGCTCCAGAATCAGGCCGGCAATGGGGTTGTCGAGGGCGAGCACGCTGAGCACTTCCTCGCCCGTGGCGTATTGCCCGGTCTTGGTTTTCTTGATTTTACCCCCACCCAGGCCCATTTTATCGAACAAAACCTCCCCGAGCTGCTTGGGCGAGCCAATGTTGAACTCCTGGCCTGCGGCGGCAAAAATCTGCTGCTCCAGCTCGGTGATGTAGCCCTGGAGCTGGGCCGAGTACTCGCCCATGGCCCCGGAGTCGATGCGCACGCCTTCGTACTCGACGTCGGCCAGCACTGGCACGAGCGGGTTTTCCACCTCGTTGAGCAGCTTGAGCAGGTTCAGCTCCCGGAGCTTGGGCTCAAACACGTGCTTAAGCTGCAGGGTCACGTCGGCATCCTCGCAGGCGTAGTCGGAGACTTCCGCGGGCGGCAAATCGGCCATCGTCTTCTGCTTTTTACCCTTGGGCCCAATCAGCTCAATGATGGACACGGGCGTGTAGTGCAGGTAGGTTTCGGCCAGCACGTCCATGTTGTGGCGCATGTCGGGCTCGAGCAGGTAGTGAGCCAGCATGGTATCAAACAGCGGCCCGCCGATGCGGATGCCGTAGTGCTTGAGGATGGTCAGATCGTACTTGATGTTCTGCCCGACTTTGGTGATGCCCGCGTGCTCCAGAAACGGCCGGAACTCGTCGACCAAAGCCTGGGCGGCTTCGGGGCTGTCCTGGGGCACGGGCACGTAGTAGGCCTCGCCGGGCAGCCAGCAAAACGACAGGCCCACCAGGCGCGAGGTCATCGTGTCGAGGCCGGTGGTTTCGGTGTCAAAGCTGACTTCGGTTTGCTGGAGCAAAAACTTCAGCAGCTCCCGGCGCAGCTCCGGCGTTTCGACCAGGTGGTACTGGTGGGGTACCTCGGCCAGGGTGCGGCGGGGGCCGCGGGTGGTCAGGCTGTCGGGGTCTTCCTCAATGAACTCAGTGATGCCGGGCGCGGGCGCAAACAGCGAGGCCTGGTGGCCGGCGCCGGTCGGAATGCTGCTCTTGGTGCCCTTGGCTGGCCCGATGGGCGTGGCGGAAGTGCGCGTGGGGCCGGTTTTGAGCACCCGGGCCGCCAGCTGCCGAAACTCCAGCTCGTCGAATAGGGCGGTGAGCTTGGCCTCGTCGGGGGCGGAGCAGCACAGGTTTTCGGGCTCGAAGGGCAGGGGCACGTTCACGTGAATGGTGGCCAGCTCCTTGCTCATCAGGCCCTGCTCGGCAAAGTTGCGCACGTTTTCCTGCTGCTTGCCCTTGAGCTCATCGACGTGGGCAATCAGGTTTTCCACCGAGCCGTACTTCTGAATCAGGGTTTTGGCGGTTTTCTCCCCGATGCCGGGAATGCCGGGGATGTTGTCGGAGGCGTCGCCCTGCAGGCCCAGAATGTCGATAACCTGCTCGGCCCGCTCAATCTCAAACCGTTTGAGCACGTGGTCGAGGTCGAGGATTTCGGCGGCGTTGCCCATAAAGGCGGGCCGGTAGATTTTGATGCGGTCCGTCACGAGCTGGCAGTAGTCCTTGTCGGGCGTCATCATGTAAATTTCCTCGAAGCCGTGGGCCTCCGCGCGCTGGGCCAGGGTACCAATGACGTCGTCGGCCTCGAAGCCGTCCATAATCAGGATGGGAATATCGAAGGCCTGGATGATCTGCTTGATGTAAGGAATGGCCGTGCCGATGTCCTCGGGCATGGCCTGGCGCTGGGCCTTGTAGTCGGCGAACTGCTCGTGGCGGAAGGTTTTCTTGGCCGCGTCGAAGGCCACGCCGATGTGGGTGGGCTTCTCCTTCTGGAGCACTTCCACCAGCGTGTTGGTGAAGCCCAGAATGGCCCCGGTGTTCATGCCCTTGGAGTTGATGCGCGGATTTTTGCTGAAGGCAAAGTGGGCCCGGTAAATCAGGGCGAAGGCGTCGAGCAGAAAGAGCTTTTTGGGGGCCGGGGCGGGAGCGGTATCGGTCATAGTAGGGCGAAGGTAAGCAGCCCGCGGGGGCGGGCCGCACTGAATTTGTGGGTAGCTTTACGGGCTATACTGTAAACAACAAAGGATGAAAGGATTCTTACGTGTCGTCTTATTTCTGGGTACCTTTTTGGCCGTTTGCGGGCCCGCGGCGGCCCAAACCATCGACCCCACCTTCGCTGCGCCCGGCGTGTACCAAACGGCCGGCACCAACGCCTCCCTGCTGCTGCCCAACGGCCAGCGCCTGCTCTCGGGCGGGTTTAACCGCGTCAACGGGCAGGCCAGCTACAGCCTGATCCGGGTGAATGCCAACGGCGCGCCGGACCCCTCGTTTATGGCACCCCTGGGGGATGGTCCCAATGTGCTGCAGCGCACCCAAAGCGGCAAGATTCTGATTTTCAGCGGGGGCGGCCTGTTGTTTCCGGTGGGTGGCGGCTACGGCTTTCTGCACCGGCTCAACGCCGACGGCAGCCTGGACGGCAGCTTTAGCAGCATCAACACGCAAAACGGCTCGGCTTACACCATGCAGGTCCAGGCCGACGATAAGATCCTGGTCGGCGGCAACTTCACGGGCTTCAACGGGCAAGCCGCGGCCGGCCTCGTGCGCCTGCTGCCCGACGGCACCCGCGACGCTTCCTTCAGCGTGGGCACCGGCGCGAACGGCGCAGTAAGCTACACCTTGCAGCTCCCGGACGGCAAAATTCTGGTGGCCGGCAACTTCTCCACCTTCAACGGCCGCAACTGCCACGGGCTGGTGCGCCTGCTGCCTTCCGGCCAGTCGGACCTCACTTTCTACGATGCCGGCCTCGACGCGGGCACGATGGTGCAGGCTGTCACGGCCCAGCCCGACGGCCGCCTGCTGCTGGCGGGCCGGCTCTACGTCGACGGCAATCCGAACCTGCGCTTCCTGGTGCGCCTGCTCCCCGATGGCTCCTACGACTCCTCGTTTACACTGCCCTACTTCGGCGGCAACCGGGCCGGGGTGGGCACGGCGGGCACGAACCTGGTGCGCCTGCAAGCCGACGGCCGTATCCTGGTCGGCGGGGCCTTCACGAGCGTCAACTCGGTGCCGGCCTACAGCCTAGTGCGCCTGCAGCCCGACGGGGAGGTGGATGCGTCGTTTGCGCCCTCGCACAGTGTCCGGTCGGCGGTGGGCAGCCTAGAGGTGCACGCCAACAACACCATTTCCGTAAGCGGGCTTTTCAACGACTACACGCCCCAAAAGAAAAGCTTTCTGCTGCTCAACTCCGACGGAACCGAAATCAACACGGCGTGGCCTTTGCTCCAAGCGCCGGGCAGCGTGACGGCGGCCGTCACCCAGGCCGACCAGAAAATCGTGGTGGCCGGGCGCTTCGATGAAATTGCCGGCCGGGCGGCCGTGGGGCTGGCCCGCCTGCTGCCCAACGGCGGCGGCGACAACACCTTCGCCGCCGCCGCCCCCGCCCGCGGCGACATCTACGCCCTGGTGGAGCAGCCCGACGGCAAGCTGCTCGTGGCCGGCGCCCTGATTGAAGCCGGCCTGAGCTACTACACCCGCGGCGTCACCCGCCTGCTGCCCGATGGCGCCCCAGACAACACTTTCAGCGTGGGGCAGGGCTTCAGCAACCCCGTCAAGCATCTGCTCTTGCAGCCCGATGGCCGAATGCTGGCCGTCGGCACTTTCGGCAGCGTCAATACCCTCTCGACGCTGGGCGTGGCCCGCCTGCTGGCCAACGGCACCCCGGACGCCTCGTTTCGGGTGAATCCGCCCACCGTATTTATCCGGGAGCCCCACGCTGCCGTGCTGCAGCCCGACGGCAAGGTGGTGGTAAGCGGCTTTTTCAACAAGTTTTCGGGCGGCACTACGTTCGGCCTGGTCCGCTACCGCCCCGACGGCTCCGAAGACCCCACGTTTGCCAACAGCACCGAATTTACCAACGCCAGCGGCTACGTTCCGCTCTACGGCCTGGCCCTGCAGGCCGACGGCAAGCTGCTGGTCGGGGGCGAATTCAGCCGCTACGGCAGCCAGGACGTGCGTAACCTGATTCGCCTGCAGCCTTCCGGCCAGCTCGACCCCAGCTTCGCGCCCGATCTGAGCTGGCGCCGCCTCGGCGAGGCCACCGTGCAGGCCATCCTGATTCAGCCCAACGGCCGCCTGCTCACCAGCGGGACCATTTTCTCGACCAACATCGGCAGCACCGCTCCCTTCATGGCCCGCTTCCAGCCCGACGGCGCGCCCGACGCATCTTTCTCGGCGCCCATCTTCACCGACCGGACCGGGCCCGCCAGCATCTCGGTGCAGCCCTCGGGGGCCGTGCTGCTCTATGGCTACTTTGCCCGCCTGCGCTTCGGCACGGCTGGTCCTTACGTGGAAAGCCCGCTCGTGCGCATCGACGCCGGCAACGTGCTGG
>NZ_SEWE01000016.1 GCF_004167665.1 Hymenobacter persicinus
CCCAGGGCAACGTGCTGTGGGCCCGGCGCACCGGCGGCGTCAACTACGACCGGGGGACGGCCCTGGCCGTGGATGCCGCCACGGGCAGCGTGGCCGTGGCCGGTGCCGCCGACTACACCTTCGACATCAACAGCAGCCAGAGCAGCATCTACGTGGCCCGCTACAGCGACCAGGGTGTCCTGGCCTGGGAGCGGAAGATAACGCCCACCGAGCCTGACCTCTACAGCGGCTACGGCGTGGCCTTCGACAACCGCGGCGGCCTCTACATGACCGGCGACTTCCAGGGCAACGTCACGTTTGGCCCCACCACGCTCACTGCCGCCGAGCAGGATATGTACGCTGTCCGTTTCGACTCGCGCGGTAATGCCGTGTGGGCCGACCGGGTAGGGGGCTCCAACACGAACTTTGGCGCCGCTATCGGTTTGGCCGTCAACACCGACCCGAGCGGCAACGCTTACTTCGCCGGGGCCGTGCTGGGTACCGTCAACTTCGGCTCTATCGTGAGTCAGGGCAATAGCGTCGATATGTTCGTGGCCAAACTCAACGCCGGTGGCACCCTCACCGCCGCCCGCGGGGCCGTGGCCGAGTTGCCGCTGAGCGTGTACCCGAACCCGGCGGCCGGCCGCGCCACGCTGGTGCTGCCCGCCGGTGGTGGCCGCCTTGTGCTGTCCGACGTGCTGGGGCGCCCGGTGCGGGAGCAGGCCCTGCCCGCCGTGGCCGGCCCGTGCCCCGTGGAGTTGACCGGCCTTACGCCCGGCCTGTATTTGCTGCGCGCCACGCTCGGCAACGGCCAGACCGCCAGCGCCCGCCTCACGGTGCGCTAAGCCGCTCCTCGTCGGCTTTCTGAAAAAGCAAAAAGCCAGTCCCGCTACTGAAGCGGGGCTGGCTTTTTTGTTTTCCGGCAGTCTGAAAATAGCTCTGGGTTAGCCGATGCTGCGAATCACTCCCCCGTCTACCCGCACCGAGGCGCCGTTGGTGGCCGCCGCCAGCGGGCTGCTCAAATACGCCACCATGCTGGCAATTTCGTCGGTGGTGATAAAGCGCTGGAGCAGGGACGATGGTCGGTCGTGCTGGAAGAAGTCGTGCTCAGCCTCTTCCTTGGTTTTGCCCTCGGTGGCCAGCTTGCGGATAAACTCGTCGACACCCTCGGAGGCCGTGGGGCCGGGCAGCACCGAGTTGACCGTGACGCCGGTGCCCTTGGTGAGCTCGGCCAGGCCGCGGGCCACGCCGAGCTGGGCGGTTTTGGTGGTGCCGTAGTGAATCATTTCCTGCGGAATCTGCAGGCCCGACTCGCTCGAAATAAACAGGATGCGGCCCCAGTTGCGGGCCAGCATCAGCGGGAAGTACTGCCGCGACAGACGCACCCCGCTCAGCACGTTCACCTCGAAAAAGTGCAGCCAGTCGGCGTCGGTGATGTCGGCAAAAGGCTTGGGCTCGAAAATGCCCACGTTGTTGACCAGAATATCAACCGTGGGCACGGCCTGCAGCAGAGCCGTTACCTGCTCCGCGCGGCCAAAATCGACGGCCACGCCGCGTACGACGGCCCCGGGCGTTTCGGCCAGAATAGTGGCCCGGGCCTCGGCCAGGCGGGCTTCGGTGCGGCCGGTGAGGATGACTTCGGCGCCCTCGGCGGCCAGGCGCCGGGCAATGGCCAGCCCGATGCCGGCCGTGGAGCCCGTGACGAGGGCCGTTTTATGCTTGAGTTGTAAATCCATGCGCATAGCAGTGAAAGTGGAACAGCCTAAACCCGCCGGGCGCGTTTTTGTCTGCCAGCCGGGCCAAATGCTGGCCGGTTGGGGCTGGTTAGGCAGGCCGCACCCGGATTCCGGCCATCCATTTTCCGGTCCGGCCGTACTATGGCCACTAGCCTCCTTTTCGTCCCGCACGCTTCGCCCTATGTCCTTTACCTCCGCCCGCCCCGAAGACTTACTGATTGATGCCGCCCGCCGCGGCGACCTAGCCCACCTGCAGGAGCTGCTGGCCGATGGCACGCTCAACGTCGATATCCAGAACGGCAAGGGCTTCACGGCCCTGATTGTGGCTGCCTACGACGACCAGCTCGAAGCCACCCGCCTGCTGCTGGCCGCCGGCGCCAACCCCACTGTGCAGGACGTGAGCGGCAACTCGGCCCTGATGGGCGTCTCGTTTAAGGGCTACCCCGAAATAGCCCGCCTGCTCATCGAGCACGGGGCCGACCTGAACCAGCAAAACGGCAACGGCGGCACGGCTCTGATGTTTGCCACCCTCTTCGGCCGCCACAACATCGTGCCCATTCTGCTCGAAGCCGGCGCTGATACCACCATCCGCGACGTGCGCGGCCTCACCGCCCGCGACCTGGCCATTCAGCAGGGCAACGAGGAAGCCCTGCGGCTTTTCGACCAGCTGAAGTAAAGGGGAGCAGCTTAGCCGCAAGCCACTACCGAGTCCCGGGCTGCTACCGCAGTGGCCCGGGACTCGCGCGTTAAGGATGGTCGGCGTTGGTTAGTGTCGGATGGAGATGGTGCGGGTTAGGGTCTGCGGGCCCGTTGTGATGCGCAGCACGTACAGGCCCTCCGGGAGCCCGGCCGTATTGAAGGCAACATCGACGCCGCTGGCGGGACAGGTTGGCTTGAAATCGGCAACCTGGCGGCCCTGCGGATTATACAGCGCGGCCCGCACGGCCCCGGGATTTTCCGGCTCCGTGAGACGCAGGGTAAAGTGGGTATGGGCCGGGTTAGGGAAAGTCTGAATGCTGATGGGGTCCGCCGCGGCGTGCGACTGGCTGCCGGGGCGGCCGTAGCGCCCGAAGTAGCCCTGTTCAGCGGTGCTGGTGAGCGTAATGGCCCCGAAGCGGCAGCTGCCCTGGAAGGTGCCGGCCGTAAACACGTTGTTCTGCTCGTCCAGGGCCAGGGTGCCGCCCCGGCTGCTGCCCGGCCCGCCCACTTTCTCCATTTCCTGCACCCGCCCGTTGGCATTTAGCCGTCCTAGAAAAGCCTGGCCCGAAAGGCCGTACACCGTGTTCAAAAAGCCCGTGGCGAAGGTCTTGCGGGAGTTGGGGTCCACGGCCAGGTCCGTGATGCCGTCGGCGGTGGGAGTGCCCAGGGCGGTGGCCCAGTCCACGCTGCCGTCCGGGTCGTAGCGGGCCACGAAGCCGTCGGTTTCACCCACGCTGGTCAGGGTGCTGGATCCGAAAGCGGCCGTGCCAATAAAGTCGCCGCCCAGGTAAATGTCGCCCTGCTGGTCGAGGGCCAGGGCCCGGCCGCTGCCGTCGCCGGGCGTCGCTTGGGCCCAGCGCAGCTGGCCCTGCCGGGTGTCGAATTTGGCCAGATACAGGTTGTTGCCCGTGCCCGTAGTGCCGCTGCCCGTTACGGTGGTGCCGTCCAGCGACCAGCCCCGGAAGCTGAAGCCACTCACGTAGCAACTGCCGTTCCTGTCCACGGCCACGCCCCCGCCCGCGCTGGAGCTAAAGCCCGGGCTCAAACCCACGAACACCCGGGCCCAGCGCAGCTGTCCCTGGCGGGTGTAGCTGGCCAGAAAGCCCTGGTTGCGGCGGGCGCCGAAGGTGAGAGTTTCGAATCGGATGTCGGAGCCGTTGGCCCGCCCGGTGAGGTAGCTGTTGCCGGCCGCATCCACGGCCACGGCGCTGCCGTTGCTGTAGCCATAAACGCCACTCTGAGTCCCGTCGGCCTGCCGCAGCCAGCGCACGGCGCCGGTGGCGCCAAACTTCACCAGCAGAATGTCGCTGCCCGAGCCGGTGGTGCGGGAAGTATACTGCTGCCCGCTGGCATCGGTAAGCGTGCCCAGGAAGCTGCCCGCCACGAAGCAGTTGCCGTCTTTGTCCACGGCCAGGCCCTGGGCGCTGACGGTGGTGGCGCCTTCGAGCTGCATCACTTGCAGCACCTGCCCGGTGGGGCGGCATTTGGCCACGTACAGGCACTGGCCGGGCCGGGCGCTGGTCAGCTGCCGGGTGCCAATCTGGGCCGAGCCGGAAAAGGTGCCGGTCAAATAGAAGTTGCCTTCGGAATCGGTGGCGACGTCGGTGGCGCTGCTGACGGTCTTGGCGAAAGTCCAGTCCGGGGATTGGGCGCCGGCGGTCAGGCCGGTCCACAGCAGCAACAGGGCGAGAAATAGTTGTTTCATAGCGAAAAGCTTGGGGTGGGGGATGGTAAAAAAGCGCGTCAGTACGTCGTCACAAGTCTCCGCGGGGCTTCCTCACTGGCTGCTACTTCTCTGCGCTACCCTGGCCCCGGCTGTTTCAGCTGCCTATATCACCCTAAACATATAACTTAAATCCAGTAAATTATAAGTTAAGTTAATTTATTTATCATCCGCATAACGGAGCTCAACGGCTACAGCTCACGGACTTAGCGGCGTTATCCGCGGACTAAGCACCGTACTCAGCCACCTGCTGCCCGCTGCCTGGGCGGTCCGGGAGTCCGGATTAACCTATACCTTTCGGCTCTACTGCCGGCGCGGTGCCGGCCAGGCTTATTCTTTACCCTTTCTTTTACCCCTTTCCATCTCGTTTTATGCGAAATTCTACCCCTTTCCGCTCCCTGCTGCCCCGCCTCGGGCTGGCGGCTCTGCTCGGCCTGACCGCTGTCGGCGCTCAGGCCCAATCGGTGCCCACCTGGGCCCGGGTGACCCGCGCCACGGCGCCCAACATGAACAGCGGCAGCAATGCCCGCCGCATTGCCGTGGCCGGCGATGGCAGCTACTTCGTGGTGGGTAGCTTCAGCGGAACTATGACCCTGGGTGCCGTTGCGCTGACGTCGGGCCCCGGCAATGGGCACGGCTACGTGGCCAAGCTTAACGCGGCCGGCACGGTGCTCTGGGCCAAGGCCCTGGAGTCCAGCTCCGGCGACATGAACATGAACGTGGCCGCCGACGCAGCCGGCAACGTGTACGTGGCGGGCTACTTCACCAACGACATCAACCTGGGCGGCAGCGCCTTTACCAGCTCCGGCACCGACTCGTTTATCGTTAAATACAACGCCCAGGGCGTGCAGCAGTGGGCCAAGCAGGCCGGGGCTTCCAACGCCTACGTGCTGGGGCTGGCCGCCGACGCGGCCGGCAACGTGACCCTGGCCGGCGACAGTGACTCCAACGTGAGCTTCGGCGGCGGGGCCGTGACGGGCAGCGGGGTGTTCGTATTCCGCTTTTCCACCACCGGCACGGTGCTGCTCGGCCGCCGCATCAGCAACGGGGGCTACGCCGAGGGAGTGGCCCTCGACGGGGCCGGCAACACCTACGTGACGGGCAGCTTCGGCGCCCAGACCGCCTTTGGCACCATCAATCTGACCAGCGCCGGCGAGTTAGACATCTTCGTTTGCAAGCTCGACGCGGCCGGTACCGTGCTCTGGGCCAAGCGCGACGGCTCGGTCGAGTACGACGGCGGCCAGAGTATTGCCGTGGATGCCAACGGCAACCCACTGGTGGGTGGCTACTACGAAGACGTAGATCTGAGCCCCACGGTGGAAACCAGCAAGCTGTACGTGTCGCGCTTCACGTCTCAGGGCGTGCAGCTCTGGTCCCGGCAGCTGACCTCGTCGCTGCCCCAGTTCTTTAATGCCAGCGGCTTGGCCTACGACAACCGCGGCGGCTACTACGTGACCGGCGGCATGGTGGGCACCGTGGCTTTCGGCAACACCACTCTCGCCAGCAGCGGCCAGAGCCTGTTTATTGCCCGCTACGACAGCCAGGGCAACGTGCTCTGGGCCGACCGCGCCGCCAATGCCAACGCCAACAACGACGCCTCCATCGGCTTTGGCCTGGCTTCCGACGCCAGCGGCAACGTGTACCTGGCCGGGGCAGCCATCGGCAACGTCACCTTCGGCAGCATCACCACCGCCGACCCTACTCCCGGCACCGTTGTCGCGAAGCTGAATGCCGGCGGCATTGTGGCCGCAGCCCGGCCCGCCGTGGCCAGCCTCAAGCTGAGCACCTTCCCCAACCCCGCCGCGGGCCAGACCACCCTGGTGCTGCCCGTGGGTGGCGGCCAGCTGAGCGTGTTCGACGCCCTGGGCCGGCTGGTGCGGGAGCAGGCGCTGCCCGCCGTGGCCGGCAACGCCCCGGTTTCGCTGGCCGGCCTAGCTCCGGGCCTCTACCAGCTGCGCGCCACGCTCGGCAACGGCCAGCTGGCCACCGCCCCGCTGACGGTGCGCTAAGCCCGCGGGCCCCGCGCCCAAACTCACTTCCAGCAATGGCCCGGCAGTTTGTCCGGGCCATTCTTTTTTTTCCGGGCGGGGCGGCGGTTCTGAACCCGGGGCCGGCCAGGGCGGGGCTGCCATCCAAATCGGGGGAGCTGCGTAGAACCGGCATCTTTCAACTCCAACCCCGACCCTGATGAACGACACCTTTTCCCGCTGTTCGCCCTACGTCTACGCCCTGCTGCGCATCGTTGTGGGGGTGCTGTTTGCCATGCACGGCAGCCAGAAGCTGCTCGGCATCCCCGGCGACAAGCCCCCGATGGAGCTGGCCTCCCTGATGGGCGTGGCGGGCATCATCGAGCTGGTGGGCGGCCTGCTGATTGCCGTGGGGCTGCTGACCCGCCTTGCGGCCTTCCTGTGCAGCGGCACGATGGCCGTGGCGTACTTCATGGCCCACGCGCCCCAGCACGCGCTGCCCATCATCAACCAGGGCGAGCTGGCGGTGGTCTACTGCTTCGTGTTTCTCTACATCTGGGCCCACGGCCCCGGCATCTGGAGCATCGACAGCCTGATTCGTCGGCCCGACCCGGTGGTGCGCTGAGGTAGCGCCCGCGGCCTGTGCACCAAGTCCTATAGCAGACTGCCCCGTGCCTATTCCGGTCGGGGCAGTCTACTATAGGGGTATGCAGGAAGCGCTAACCCGGAGCCGGCCGCCTTAATCCTTGGGCTACCAGTAAGATGCTTCGCGCTTATTGCCTATTTTCAGGACCTCACTCACGTTATTCACTTCCTTTCCTCTATGAACAACTCTACCCGTATTCATCTGTTACCCCGTCTGGCCTTGCTCGGCTTGCTCGGATTTGCTTCCGTGGCTGCTCAGGCACAGACAGCCCCTACCTGGGCCAGTGTCCAGCGCATCAGTGGTGATAGTCCTAGTAGCGGCAGCGGCACCTACAAAGTAGCCGTAGCCCCCGATGGCAGTCAGTACGTGACGGGCCACTTCGAAGGCGGCATCACCTTCGGCTCTATTTCCCTCACGGAGGGTGGCGGCAGCGGCCACATCTACCTGGCTAAGTACAGCGCCGCCGGTGCCGTGCTGTGGGCCACCAAGATAGATGCTAGCTCTAGTGACTTGTTCAGCAACGTGGCTGTTGATGCTGCCGGCAACGCCTACCTAGCCGGCTATTTTGCCGGCTCTCTGCAAGTGGGCACCACCGCCCTGACCAGCAGCGGCAATGATGCCTACGTGGCAAAATATAACGCCCAGGGCGTGGTGCAGTGGGTCCGGCAGGGCGGCACGGCCGGCACCTTTGTGCAAGGGGTGGCCGTCGATGCCAGCGGCAACGTAACCCTGGCCGGTGACTGCGTCAGCGCCGTGAGCTTCGGCGGGCCTGGCCTGGCCGGCAACGGACCCTTCTTAGTGAAGCTTTCCAGTACCGGAACGGCCCAGGCACCCAAGCGGATCGGGAGCCGCGGTTTCGTAAATGAGATGACACTCGACGGAGCTGGCAACGCGTATGTGGTGGGCACTTTCAGTGGCACGGCCCAGTTTGGCGCTACCTCGCTCACCAGCGCCGGTACCCTGGACCTGTTCCTGGCCAAGCTCGACCCGGCTGGCAACGTGCTGTGGACCCAGCGCGACGGCGGGGCCAACGAGGATAATGCCCTCGATGTCGCCGTCGATGGCAATGGCAACCCGATGGTTGCGGGCTACTATGACGGGCAGGGTACCACCAGCTTCACCAGCAAGATCTACGTGGCCCGCTTCTCCAACCAGGGCACGCGGCTCTGGTCGCGGCAGTTGGGCGCAACCACGCCTGATGAGGACGTGGCCAACTCCGTGACCTACGACGGGCGCGGGGGGTATTACATCACGGGCAGCTTCGCCAGCCCCATCGTGTTTGGCACCACTACGCTCACCACCCAGAGCCAGGACGTGTACGTAGTGCGCTACGACAGCCAGGGCAACGTACTCTGGGCCGGGCAGTCGACCAGCTCTGGTGGGAATGCCGCCGGCGGCCTGGGCCTCGCCGCCGATGGGGCCGGCAACGTGTACGTAGGTGGTGGCATGTTTGGCACCGTCACCTTCGGCACGCAAGTTTCCGCCGGCACTACCAGCAGCTCGTTCCTGGCTAAGCTCACGCCCGGCGGCATCGTGGCGGCCACGCGGCCGGCCCTGGCCCGGGTAAACCTGGCAGCCTTCCCTAACCCGGCCGCGGGCCTCACCACGCTGAACCTGCCCGCGGGTGGTGGCCACTTGGCCGTGGTAGACGCCTTAGGTCGCACCGTGCGCGAGCAAGCCCTGCCGACTGCAGCCGGGGCCTGCCCCGTGTCGGTAGCCGGCCTCACGCCGGGGCTTTACCAGTTGCGCGCCACCTTCGCCAACGGCACTGTGGGCACCGCTGCGCTGACGGTACGCTAAGAAGTCCGACGTACATTAAAACAAGCAAGGCCCGGCAACATGCCGGGCCTTGCTTGTTTAGACGGGTAATGGCGCTTTAGCTGACCTTGGCCAGCACGTCCTTGTCGACAAGGCTCAGCGTGGCACCTTTGCCGATGCTACTGCCGCCGTCCATGATGGCGACAATATTCTTATCGACGAGCAGGGAAAGCGCCGTGAAGAAATTATAGGGCAGGAAGCCCTGCACCGTGTAGCGGTTGCCGCTATTGGCAATGGCCTTCAGCGCGTTCAGCTCCGACCGGGTCAGGGACTTAATCAGCTTGGCGGGGCGGCTCGAGTCGGCGTCGGAGGCCGGCAGGGGCGGGGCGGCAGCGGACGGGCCCTCGGAGGCCGGGGGCGCACTATCGGGCGCATACCCGACGACGGGGTCGGCGGGGGCCTCGGGCGTATCGTTGAGTACGTTTTGCAGGTTGGCCGACAGGATGGCGTTCTTGGCCGTCAGCAGCTCGTTGTTCTCGGCCATGATGAGAAACTTAGGCAGCAACAGCCGGGTGCTGAAGTAACTGATGGCAAAGCCGATGATCAGGAAGTACACCAACACGGCAATGGTGAAGGGCTTGATGAGCACGCACTGGGGCGCGGTGCAGGGCGTGTTGCGGTGCAGGTAGTTGGCAATGCTCATAAAGGCCGGCGCAATGTTGTTGACCTGAGTGAGCGTGACGCCCACGATAATCTTGGTCAGCCAGTCGGAAATGTCTTCCAAGTTGGTATTGGGGGCATACTTGTTCTTGGTTTTATAGTCGTCGTAGGGGCTGTAGTCCTTGTTGAGGCGGGGAATGCCGAACAGAAAGCCCAGCAACGAGCCCACTAGCAGGGCCGCTAGCTCGGTGGAAATCAGCACCGACACCACTACCCGGTTGTGCAGATACGACCCGAAAGCCACGGCCGCCCCCACGCCGGCCAGAAGGAAGACGGCGCAGATAAGGAGGATGGTGAGTTGGCCGGCCTTGAGAAAGCGGAGGGAGGGGCGGGAATCCATGCGGGAATAGCGAATAAGAAAGTAGTAGCAGCACCCGGCGGCAGGAGCACTGCGCCGGCCGGACGGCGGGAAGGTCGGCAGTATACAAAAAAACCGCGCTGCCGCCGCCGGCTGGCCGAAAGCCCACGCGGGGCCGCCCGCCCACCCCAACGCGGAGCCGCCCCCGCGCCCACCCGGATTCCGGCGCGGCGCGGGGGCGGCTGGTTCGAAGCCGGCCGGCTGGCCTTAGGTGGGCATCGGGCCGTCATGGGGGCCTTTCTCGGCCCGCTCGGAGAGGCGGTAGAGCTGCTGCTTGACGGGCTCCGCGGTCAGGGCCACCTTGGCGGCCTTGCTCACCTGCTGCCCGAAGCGGTAGACCGCGTTCTGGAGGCGCACGTAGTCGTCGGCGCCCTCCAGGTTGGTGCCCTTGCGCATCTCCTGGTCGGTATCGGCGGCGGCCAGGTCCTGGGCGAGCTGGGTGAGGGCGGCGAGCTTGGCAGCGCTGAAGCCGTGCTTGGTCAGCTCGGCCAAGTCGCGCTCCGCGGCCTGGATGGCCCCGGGCAGCAGGGCCCGCATCTTGTCGTGCTGCTGCCGGGCGGGGCCGTACTGCTTTTTGCCGAACTGGTCGAGGCGGCCGGGGTTGCGGGGGAAGGCCTGCTCGACGTAGTAAAACAGGGCCTGGAGCTGGGTCCGGGCCTGGTCCATCAGCGCGTCCACGGTCTGGGTGTCTTCCTTTAGGCTCCCGCGCAGAATCCGGCCGGGCGTGGCCGCCTCGGCCGCGTCGAGGGCCGCCCCCCACTGGGCGCCGAAGGCCGCGCTGAAGGTGGGGTTGAAGGCCGTGAAAGCCGGCAGGTCGGCGAGGTAGTGCCGGTGCATGGTGCGCATGTCCTGGCGCATCTTGCTGTCGGAGGTGGGGAATAGCCGGATTTCGGGCTTGAGCTTGGGCATAACGAATAGGATGAGGGTGAATACTATCCGCAACATTAGCCAAAGCCCGGAGCGTACGCAATAGCATGTATATCAGATTGGTACGTACTGGCGTATTGTCGGGACGAACAGGCTTTTTCGCGGGACAAAACCCCACTCCACCATCGTGAACGACCTACTGTTGGGTGTGAATGATCTACTACAGCCCGTTGGTGATCTACTGGTGGGTGTGAACGACTTACTGCACGATGTGAATGATCTACTGTCAGCCGTCAACCAACTACTGCGAGGCATGAAAGCTCTACTAAGCGCCGTTAACGACTCACTGGCGGGTGTGAACGATGTACTGTAGGGCGTGAATGCTCTCCTGGACGGCGTGAAGGAGCTTCGGATCAGTAGAAACGAAACCGGCCCGCTGGTGGGCGGGCCGGGGGATGCAATTATATATTTATCACTCTGGCATATTGGTCATATGGCTGTGTTGAGTGATTATTAGGGGTATAAATTATTTATTTGTCCTCACTCTCTCCTTCACTTTCGCTATCATCATCACTAGCAATTGATGATGTTGCTTTAGCATCTTTCAAATCGAGGTGTTTACGTAAAGCGTGGTGAACCACTAGATTGCCTCCGAACCTTGGTTCTAAGAATCTATCTTGATAAATAAACTCAAAAAATGTTCCTCCTCCTTTGCCGCCTACTTTGGGGACGCCAACGACTCCAAAGTCAAAGAGGGTTTTAAGATGTTTTTCAGCTTCAGCAGCGCTGGCTTTGCGACGTATTCTTTGTACTGCTTCAAGCCATTCCTGAAAAATGAATCTGCTATATCCAAGTAGCCTTAGCGCTTTGAATAAGAACTCGTGATCCTCAACTTGTTTATGCATTTCGTCAGTTAACTCGTCGTATATATGACGAGAGTATCCTCTCTCTCCATTATAAACGTCGGTCGTCTCTATTCGCTCGTGTTCTGCTTTTAGAGCGGCATCGCGACAAAAAGTGCAGAAGGCAATTATGTCACGTGGTCTTTGCATCGTGCGCTTAAGCAAGTAAGAGTTGATAAATGCTCTCTGGCGCATCTGTTCAGGTGAAAATACCAAGTCCCATGCTTCGTTGCGAGATACGCTAAGAGATTTTGATATTCTCTCATTTACTACATCCTGTAATGATTTATTATCCCATTCTAGATATTCAATATCACCTGATATTTTGTTCTTATCATTGAATTTAAGCTCAGCAAAAATGTCTGATCTTAGAAAGATAATTACAGCTCTAGGTTTATTATGGATGGCTAACTTGATATTTAAGTCTCTAGCTGCTTTTATTGCTCCAGCTAACATATCACGTATCTCCTGAGTTGCGTCCCATCCATCATCAAGTCTGTCTACTAAAATAGTGACAGGGTCTTGAGGATAGACGAGTTGAGCAAACTTGAGCAACTCTTTGTTCCATACATTGGCTGCTCTAGCAAGTTTAGCACCTTCTGGAGCATCGTCTAATTCAAAGCCTCCTAGGCCACCTATATCACCTGCGTTTGGTAGATCTAGTTTGCGGATTCGGCGAAGCTTGTCAACTAATAGTTCTAGAGCTCCTGCTTCGGCATTATTATAAATACGCTTCAAAAGAGACTGAGCTCCATCTCGGATACCAGGGAATTTGGAATTTGTCCATTCTCTACATGCTGATATCAGAAAAGTGAATATCCAAGAGGATGTATAGGCATTCTCTTGTGGTAAACCAAGTTCCTTAATAGCCTTATGGGCCTCCCAGGAATAGTCAGAGAATTCAAGGCGAACTATTGAGGTGTTATTTAGTACTGATTCTGCCTGTTGAAAAAGAGCTGTCTTCCCAGATCCTTTTCGCCCAATTATAAATTGGCGGCTACCTTGAGAAATTCGGTTTAAGACTCCTGTATCAACAAAATATTCTTTTAGGTTGCTGTCACTTTCTGCATCAACCCGTCCGAAATCCACATCTATAAGCGCCATGGTTAGTTTGTTGTTTGAAGTGTGATTTTTAAAAGTAAATACTATTTGACTTGTTTCAAACAGTATTCGTGTTATTGAAAGGAAATAATTGTAGGTGTAGTATGCTGACTAAGAAATATTTTCAGCTTACTCCCCCAGCTTCCCCAATATCTCCTGCGCCGCCACGGCAATGACCGTTCCAGGCCCGTACACGCCGACTACGCCAGCATTGTACAGGAAGTCGTAGTCCTGGGCGGGGATGACGCCGCCGGCAATGACGAGGATGTCTTCGCGGTCGAGCTGCTTGAGC
Source organism: Hymenobacter persicinus (assembly GCF_004167665.1). Lineage (GTDB taxonomy): Bacteria > Bacteroidota > Bacteroidia > Cytophagales > Hymenobacteraceae > Hymenobacter > Hymenobacter persicinus. The sequence goes on from NZ_SEWE01000016.1 coordinate 12,749, forward strand.
TCCTGAATGAGCTGGGGAATCAGGGTTTTGTGGCCGGCGGCCAGGGAGCTCACGCCCACCACGTGGACGTCGTTTTCGGCCGCCTGCCGGGCTACCTCGGCGGGGGTCTGGAACAGGGGAGCAATGTCCACGTCGAAGCCCACGTCGGCGAAGGAGGTGGCAATGATCTTGGAGCCCCGGTCGTGGCCGTCCTGGCCCATCTTGGCCACCATCATGCGGGGGCGGCGGCCCTCCCGGGCGGCGAAGTCGTCGGCCGCAGCGCGGGCCTTGGCAAACTCTTCGTCGTAGTTCATCTCGGCGGAATACACGCCCGAAATGGCGCGGATGGTGGCCTGGTGGCGGCCGTAGACGGCTTCGAGGGCGTCGGAAATCTCGCCCAGGGTGGCGCGCAGGCGGGCGGCATTTACGGCCAGGGCTAGTAAGTTGTTAGTTGTTAGTTGTTGGTTGTTCGTGGTTGGTTCCGTGCTGGCGCCCTTTCTGGCGGCGTCGGTCAGGGCCTGGAGGGCAGCTTGCACGGCGTCATTATCCCGCTCGGCCTTGATCTGGTTCAGGCGCTCAATCTGCGAGAGGCGGACGGCGGCGTTGTCGATGTCGAGGACTTCAATCTGCTGCTCGTTGCCCAGCTGCTCGGCGGTGAGGCGGTACTTATTCACGCCCACAATGATTTCCTTGCCCGAGTCGATGCGGGCCTGCTTGCGGGCCGAGGCTTCCTCGATGCGCAGCTTGGGCAGCCCGGTTTCGATGGCCTTGGCCATGCCGCCGAGCTCCTCGACTTCCTGAATCAGGGCCCAGGCCTTGTCGGCCAGCTCGTGGGTCAGGGTCTCCACGTAGTAGGAGCCGCCCCAGGGGTCTACCACGCGGGTGATGTCGGTTTCGTGCTGGAGGTAGAGCTGGGTGTTGCGGGCAATGCGGGCCGAGAAGTCGGTGGGCAGGGCAATGGCCTCGTCGAGGGCATTGGTGTGCAAACTCTGGGTGCCGCCCAGGGCCGCGGCCAGGGCCTCGATGGCGGTGCGGGCCACGTTGTTGAACGGGTCCTGCTCGGTGAGCGAGTAGCCCGAGGTCTGGCAGTGGGTGCGCAGGGCCAGGCTTTTCGGGTTCTGGGGATTGAACTGCTTCATGAGCTTGGCCCAGAGCAGGCGGCCGGCCCGGAGCTTGGCAATTTCCATGAAGTGGTTCATGCCGATGGCCCAGAAAAACGACAGACGAGGCGCAAACTGGTCCACGTCCATGCCTACGGCCAGGCCGGCGCGCACGTATTCGAGGCCGTCGGCCAGGGTGTAGGCCAGCTCCAGGTCGGCGGTGGCCCCGGCTTCCTGCATGTGGTAGCCCGAGATGCTGATGGAATTGAACTTGGGCATATTCGCCGCGGTGTAGGCGAAGATGTCGGCAATGATGCGCATGCTCGGCGCGGGTGGGTAGATGTAGGTGTTGCGCACCATGAACTCCTTCAGAATGTCGTTCTGAATGGTGCCCGCCAGCTTGTCCGGGCTCACGCCCTGCTCCTCGGCCGCCACGATGTAGAAGGCCATAATCGGCAGCACCGCCCCGTTCATGGTCATGGATACCGACATCTGGTCGAGCGGAATCTGGTCGAAGAGAATCTTCATGTCCTCCACCGAGTCGATGGCCACGCCGGCCTTGCCCACGTCGCCGACCACGCGGGGGTGGTCGGAATCATAGCCCCGGTGCGTCGCCAGGTCGAAGGCCACCGACAGCCCCTTCTGCCCCCCGGCCAGGTTGCGGCGGTAGAAGGCGTTACTCTCGGTGGCCGTGCTGAAGCCCGCGTACTGGCGGATGGTCCAGGGGTTCTGCACGTACATGGTGGCGTAGGGTCCGCGCAGGTAGGGCGCCTGCCCCGCCCCGAAGCCGAGGTGGTCGAGGTGGGCCACGTCCTGGGCGGTATAGTAGCTTTTCAGCGCAATCTGCTCGGGGCTCAGCGTTTCGGTCGGCTCGGCAGCAGGAGTGGGAAGGCTGGCCGCGTCGTAGGCAATCTGGGAGAAGTCGGGCTTCATCGGAGTAGTGAGATGGTGAGATGGTGAACTGGTGAGTGGGTGAGGTGGTGAGTTGTTGTTCTGCTGGCGCAGATAGAACATCAAACTCACTATTTCACCATTTCACCATTTCACCTCCCCTGGAGGCGGGCCAGCACGTCGTCGGTGCTGTAGCCCTGGACGGTGAATTCTTTGAAGCCGAACAGGGCCACGGCTTCCTGCATGGTGGCTAGGTCGGCATTGAGCAGGTGGGGCGGCACAAAGCCGGGCTCGTCGGGGGCCACCCGGCAGACCACGCGGGCAAACTGGCCGAACTGCTCGGGGGTGGCGTACATGAGCGTGGCGCCCTCGGGCGTCGAAAACAGCACCGACAGCGTGCCTTCGGGGTGGCTGGCCTTGATGGCCCGGCGCTCTTCCTTGGGCAGCAGCTGCATAAAGGACTGCAGAATCAGCAGGTTGGTGTGGGTGCCGAGCATGACCACGGCGGCGCGCTTGCGCTTTTTTTCCCGGCGCTGGAAGTGCAGGGCCGTGGCCAGGCGCAGCACTTCCGACGGGTAAGCGGCCCGGGTCGAGTCGAAGTCCCGGCTGCGCAGGAGCTTCTTAGGGTTGTAGTCGAACTGCTCCTGAGGGTTCTGGAAACGGTTGGTGCCCACCACCACCTGGGTGCCGTCGGCAATGCGCTGGAACTGCTCCTGGGCCACTTTGTGCAGCTCCTGGAGCACCATGCCAATGGCCGCGGGCAGGCCGCCCTGGGCCTGCACGTGCTGAAACTGGCTCCAGCCGCCCTGGGCCAGCTGGTCGGTGAGGGTTTCGAGGTAGTAGGAGCCGGCGGCGGGGTCGGCCACGCGGTGCAGCTGGCTTTCCTCGCGCAGGATGATGGGCAGGTTGCGGGCCAGGCGGTCCGAAAACTCGTTCGGGTCGTGAAACAGGCTGTCGAAGGGCGCCACGCTCACCGCGTCGGCCCCGCCGAGCACGGCGGCCATGGTTTCGGTGGTTACCCGCAGCAGGTTGGTGTGCGGGTCGAGCGTGGTTTTCGACCAGGTAGAAGTGCCGGCGAAAATGCGCAGGGCCGTGGCGGCTTCGGCGGGTAGGCCGTAGGCGTGCAGCAGCGTGGCCCAGAGCCGGCGCAGGGCCCGCAGCTTGGCTATTTCGAGAAAGTAGTTCGGGTTAAGCCCCATCTGCACCTGCAGGGCGGCGGCCACTTCGGCTACGGTGAGCGTGTCGTTGGGCAGCTCGCTGAGGTAGGTGGCGGCGGCGGCCAGCGTGAAGGCCAACTGCTGGGTGACGGTGCCGCCGCGGTTGGCAAAAAAGGCTCCGTTCAGCGTCAGGGGGCGGAAGTCGGGCAGGTGGCGGGTGCGGGTCAGCACGGTCCGCAGCTCGGCCAGCTGGCCCGCCTGGTCGGGCGCGTGGTCCGTCACGGGGTCGAAGCGCAGAAAGCCGCGCAGCCCGGCGGGCTCGGTCAGCAGCAGGCGCTCCACGAACTCGGCCGCGCCGATACGCAGCGAATAGCCCACGTAGGTAGTGGCCAGCGGCAGGCGGGAGTGCAGATACTCCACGTCGAAAGCCGCCGCGTCGGCTAGGTCGAAGTGGGCGCCGTCGGCCCCGCGGGCCAGGGCGTCGGCGGCCCGGTCAATGGCGGCGTGCCCATTGCTGAGGGCTGCTACGGCGTAGGTCGGCACGTTCAGCCAATTGGCGCCGGTGGCCCCGGGGCGCACCTGGGGCTGGGGTGCCCCGCCCAGGGCCGCCAGGGCTTCCACGTGGTAGAAGGGCTGCACCGGGAAGCCGTCGGCCGTCGTCCAGACCAGCGCCTCGGGGTCGGCGCCCTTCAGGTCGCGGCGGATCCGGTCCTGCCAGGCCGCGGTGCCGACCGGCTCAAATTCGGGGAAGGAAACGGGCACGGGACGCGGGGTATCGGACATGCTACGGCGGGGTGGGGAAGGATAAGATCCGGCGGAAAGAGGGCTAAAGATACCGCATTGGCCCCATACCGCCGCCACGGCCCGCATAGTGGCCGCGGGCAAAGTTTGCCGTAGCTTTGTCGGCTGGTCCCGGCCCTACCGGTTCTATTCCCTTCTTTTCTACCTTCTTATTCTTCTTGCATGAAGCACTATGTACTGGTGTTAGTTGCGCTGCTGCTGCTCACAAATGCGGCGGCATTCGCTCAAACCAATTTCCGCCCCGGCTACGTGGTATCCCTGACCGGCGACACCCTGCGCGGGCAGGTCGACTCGCGCGGAGCCCAGCGCAACGCCCGGCTCAGCCGCTTCCGCGTGGGCGAGGGTGGGGCCGTGACGGAGTACACGCCGAGCCAGTTGCGGGGCTACGGCTTCACCAAGGGCAGCGTGTACGAGGTAGCCACCGTCCGCCTCGCCGACTCTACCGCGTATTCTAAAACCGGCGTGGCCTCGACCGACACCCTGCGGCATCCGTCGTTTGTGGAAGTCGTGGTGGCCGGGCCGGCCTCCTTGCTGCTGGTGCGCGACCGGCGCGACACTGACCATTATTTCCTGCGCATGACGGGCGGCCCGGCCCAGGCGCTGATGCAGTCGACGCGGCGGGTGGAGCAAAACGGCAAAACCTACCGGCAAACCGGCACCGAGTACCGCGACACGCTGGCGGCCGCCCTGCGGAGCTGCCCGGCCGTGCAGGCGTCCATCAGCGCGCTGCGCTACGGCCTGAGTGACTTCAGCAAGCTGGTGCGGACCTACAATGAGTGCGTGGTGGTCAGCAAAGCCACCCTGCCCGACATCATGCAGCGCCGCAGCTACGTCACGCTGAGTTTGATTGCCGGGGCGGAGCGCAGTAAAGTTGACATCAGCGGCGTTTCGAAGCGCCTGCCTTTCGACCTAGTGCAGCAGTCGACGGTGGCGCCTGCGCTGGGCGTGGGCATGCAGGTGCACATGGCGGGCATGAGCCCTACGCTCTCGGGCCGGGTTGAGCTGCTCTACGAGCAGCAGCGCTACGTGCAGTTCCGCGACTACGTCGACGCCAATGGCTTCGGCGACCAGGACGAGTATATCATCAAGCTAAGCGCAATCCGCTTGCCGGTGCTGCTGCGCTACACGTATCCGCGCGGCACAGTCCGGCCCTTTGCGCAGGCGGGGGTGAGCGTGGCCTACTTTCTCAATAATTACAACAAGTTCCGCAACCGCCACCTCTACGGCGCGGCCGAAAGCAACCCGCCTTATTCCGCCTGGAAGCCGATTGTAAGCGATTCGCGCAACCTCGAAGTCGGCTTCGTGGGGGGGCTGGGCCTGACCACTGCTCGTGAAAACGCCCGCAACCTGGCGCTGGAGTTTCGTTTGGAGCGCACCAACGGCTTCTGCGGCAACTCGATTACTCCCGTTATCATCACCCGTTCCTACCTGCTGCTCAGCTACGACCTGACCAAGTAAGCCAGGCCCCCCCATTGCTGGCCCGCGTATCCGCCTTCACTTATCTATTGCATGAAACCGCACGTGATTCTGGCTTCGGCCTTTTTTCTGCTTTCCACGGCCGCTATGGCCCAATCTGAGTTCCGCCCCGGCTACGTCGTTCCGCTGTCCGGCGACACCCTGCGCGGCTTGGTCGACAACCGTAACGGCCACGCCCTGTCCCGGCAGATCCGCTTCAAGGCCTCGGCCGGCGCTGCCGTAACGGAGTACGCGCCCACCGAGCTGCGCGCAGCCGGCTTCACGCCCGGCGGCGCCTACGAGGTTCAGCTGCTCAACGGCACCCCGGCGTTCCTGGCCGTGCTGGCCAAAGGCTCGGCCTCGCTCTACCGCCACGTCGACGCCGCCGACAAGATCCACTACTACGTGCTGAGCCAGAAGCAGCCCCTGACCGAGCTGATCCAGCGCGACACGGTGGAAGAAGCCGTAGTAAATGGCGTGAAGCGCCCGGTAAAAACCCGCTACTACCCATTCCGGCAGGTGCTGGTTCAGGCCTTCACCGGCTGCTACACGTTGACCAAAAGCATTGCCAGCGCCGAGCTGAATGAAACGCGGCTGCAGCGCCTATTCAACGACTACTACGCCTGCAAGGGTGACAATGTGGGGCAGGTGGTGGTGGGCCGCAAAACCCGGCTGCGGCTTGGCTTGGTGGCCGGCCTGAACCGCACGAATCTAACCCTGCAAGACGGCGGCGACATCAAGCTGGCCTCCGGCCTTCAGCCCATCCTGGGGCTTGGGATACGGATTAATCCGGGCAGCTTCAATGAAAAGCTTTCCGTCAGTGCCGAACTGCTCTACCACAAAAACCACATTCAGGGAAACTACGAGCGGAGCGGCTCGGGCATCAACGTGTTTGGCACGGCGCAGGGAACCACCGAAATGAACTGGCACCAGCTGCAGGTACCGCTGATGCTGCGTTACACCCTGCTCAATTCGGGGGCGCTACGGCCGTTTATCCAGGCGGGCCCGCAGGCTCTACTGCGCCTGAAGCCGTCGGCCGTGTACACCAGAACGGAGAAATTTCCCGGCCAGGCCGACTACGTGGTGGCCCGGGAAGTGGAAATCAAGGCGCTAGGCTTTGGCGGCACCGCCGGCGCCGGCCTACAGATTGCGCTGGGCCGGGCAGGCTCCCTCTGCCCCGAGGTGCGCTACGGCACCACCGACAATGCCAGCACCGGCCAGACGGTGTCGCCGGAAGGCCAGCTGAACTTCCTGCTGGGCTACACGTTCGGCCTCTAGCCCCAAGCCTGTGATTGCAGCCCCGGCCGCCGCTTTTTCAAACGGAGCGGCGGGTTCTGGGGCAGTTTTTGCATTTTTGCGGTTGAATTACCGTTACTCCTGACACCGTGTTGCGGCCCCGCGGCACGGTGTCATGGCGTTTTGTTAGTTGCGCGGGCTCCGGCGGAACTTCCGTCCGACGTCCTCGTTTCACCCTCTTTCGCCGCTGCCTTACCCGGATATCCCATGCATTTTCTTCGTTCCCGTCTTGCCGCGCTGAGTTTGCTGACGGCCGTAGCCCTGGCTCCGGCCTGCCAGCGGGCCGCCTACGTGGCCAAGCCCGCCCTGGCGCCCGTCACGGCCCAGCCCGTGGGCAAAGCCCTGCCCGATAATGCCACGGCCGCCGCTACCATTGCGCCCTACCGCCAGCAGGTCACCGACCAGATGAACCAAGTGCTGGGCACGGCCCCGGTGGCCATCGGCAAAAACCCGGGGGAGTCGCCGCTGGCCAACTTCGTGGCCGACGTTCAGCGGCTGCGGGCCAGCCAGGCGCTGGGCCAGCCCGTCGATATCGGGGTGATGACCAACGGCGGCCTGCGGGCCGGCTTTGCCGCGGGCCCCATCACGCTGGGCTCGGTGTTTGAGCTTATGCCGTTTGAAAACGAGCTGGTGGTGCTCGACACGCCCGGACCCGTGGCCCAGGAGCTGTTCGACTACGCGGCCAAAATCAAGATGGCCCTCTCGAACGTGACCTACAGCGTAGGCGCCGACGGCAAGCCCAGCAACATCCTCATCGGCGGCAAGCCCTTCGACCCGAGCAAAACCTACACCGTTGCCATTTCCGACTACCTGGCCACCGGCGGCGACCAGATGACCTTCTTCAAAGCGCTCAAACCACGGGGCACGGGCCTGCTGCTGCGCAATGTTATTGCCGACCACATCCGCACCCTCACCAAGCAGGGCAAGCTGGTGGAAGCCAAGGTGGAAGGCCGGGTGAAAGCCCTGTAGCCATCTTCCTGAATTCAGGATACTGAGCGCTTGCCGAAGGGGAGGAGCCGCCTGCGGAATGCAGGGAAAATGATACACGTTGAGAGGTACCCGTTAACTGAAAAAAGATGAACCGTCGCGACTTTCTGAAGCATAGTTCCCTCGGGGCCGCCAGCCTGGGGCTGATGGGCCTGAGCTTGCCCGCCTTGGCCCGGGAATCCCAGGGCGCGCGCCTGACCATTCTGCACACCAACGACATGCACTCCCGCATCGAGCCCTTCCCCGACAACGGCGGGGAGTGGGCCAACATGGGCGGCATGGCCCGCCGTGCCACCCTCATCGAGCAGGTGCGGCAGCAGGAGCCTAACGTGCTGCTGCTCGACTCCGGCGACGTCTTTCAGGGTACGCCCTACTTCAACTTTTTCGGCGGGGAGCTGGAGTTCAAGCTCATGTCGCAGATGAAGTACGACGCCTGCACCCTGGGCAACCACGACTTTGACAACGGCCTGGAAGGACTGAAAAAGCAGTTGCCCAACGCCTCGTTTCCCTTCCTGATTGCCAACTACGACTTTTCGCAGACCATTCTGGCCGGCGCCTTCAAGCCCTATAAGGTGTTTGAAAAGGCCGGGCACCGCATCGGTGTGTTCGGCATCGGCATCGAAATGGCCGGGCTGATTTCGGACAAAAACTACGGTGCCACCAAGTACCTCGACCCCGTGGCGACGGCCCAGGCCATGGTGCAGCAGCTGCGCGGCCCCGAGAAGTGCGACATGGTGATTTGCCTCTCGCACCTGGGCTACAAGTACGAAAGCGCCAAAATCGACGACCGGAAGCTGGCCGCCCAGGTCAGCGGCATCGACCTGATTCTGGGCGGGCACACCCACACCTTTATGAAGGAGCCCGAGCCGATTGAGCGGCCCGACAAGCACCGCACGCTCATCAACCAGGTGGGCTGGTCGGGCATCAACCTCGGCCGTCTCGACTACGTTTTCGAGCCCGGCACCCGCCGGCCGGCCGTGGCCAGCTCCGCCGTGCTACCCGTGCACACCGCCTGACAAATGCAAGGAAAGGCGCGTTTTTTTGTCTGAGCACTTTTCCACATTTTTGTCTCCCCCTGAAAAAAAACGGCTTCGCTCGGAGCCGCGCCTGCTCCCTCTATCCTACACCGCCGCACTAGTTGCTCTTGTTCTAACTGATTGATGCTGAAGGATTGCCGAACCGTATGGGCCAACTGTCTTCGCGTCATCAAGGCAAATATTGGTGAGCAGAGCTACCGCACCTGGTTTGAGCCCATCATCCCGGTACAGCTCCACAACAACGTGCTGATCATTCAGGTACCCAGCCAATTTTTTTACGAGTGGCTGGAAGAGCACTATGTGGACGTCCTGAAAAAAAGTATTTATCAGGAACTCGGTCACGAGGGGCGGTTGGAGTATTCCATTGTGGTAGACCAGGGCAACGGAGCCAGCAAGCCGCGCACGGTCAACATCCCGACGGCCCGCAAGGCGGCCTACCCCACGCCGCTGCAGCAGGACAATGCCATGGCCGCCAGCGCCATGACGGCCTCGGCCCGCAACGTGGCCGCCGCCGCCGCCGCGCCCGTCAGCCCCGACAAGGCCGCGACCCTGCGCAACCCCTTCGAAGCCTCCAAGGCCATCGACCGGAACTACCTCAAGTCCCAACTCAACCACACGTACTCGTTCGAGAACTACATCGAGGGGGACTGCAACCGGCTGGCCCGCTCGGCCGGCATGGCCGTGGCCAACAAGCCCGGCACGACTTCCTTCAACCCGCTGATGATTTACGGGGGCGTGGGCCTGGGCAAAACCCACCTCGTGCAGGCCATCGGCAACCACATCAAGGCCACCACGCCCGACAAGTTCGTGCTTTACGTGTCGGCCGAGAAGTTCACGAACCAGTTTATCGAAAGCCTGCGCTCCAACGCGGTGCAGGACTTCGCCAACTTCTACCTGCTGGTCGACATCCTGATTCTGGACGACGTGCAGTTTCTCTCGGGCAAGGACAAAACCCAGGAGATGTTCTTCCACATCTTCAACCACCTGCACCAGGCGGGCCGGCAGATTGTGATGACCTCCGACCGTCCGCCCCGCGACCTGAACGGCTTGGAAGACCGGCTGCTTTCGCGCTTTAAGTGGGGCCTGACGGCCGACTTGCAAAGCCCCGACTTCGAAACCCGCATGGCCATCATCCAGAACAAGATGCAGCAGGACGGCATCGACATTCCGCCCCAGGTGGTGGAATACCTGGCCCACTCGGTGAATACCAACGTGCGGGAACTGGAAGGCGTGCTGATTTCGCTCGTGGCCCAGTCGAGCCTCAACCGCCGGGAAATTGACCTGGAAATGGCCAAGCAGGCCCTGCGCCACATCATTGAGGAAGTGGAGGCCGAGGTTAACCTGGACTTCATCCAGAAAACCGTGGCCGAGTACTTCAGCATTCCGGTGGACTTGATGAAGGCCAAAACCCGCAAGAAGGAAGTCGTGACGGCCCGGCAGGTGGCCATGTACTTCGCCAAGGAGCACACCAGCCACTCGCTCAAGAGCATCGGCCACAACTTCGGCGGCCGCGACCATAGCACCGTCATTCACTCGGTGCAGACCGTCTCGGACCTGATTGACTCCGATAAAGTGTTCAAGGGCACAATTCAGGAGCTACGCAAGAAGTTTGCGGGCAAGTAAAGAGGCCAGCTATGAGCAGTAAGGAAAGAATAAGATATTCATTTTTTGCTGCCCTCGGGCTGCTTGCTGCCTGCACCGGTTCGCCGGAAGAGAAGCCGCCGGTGATGCAAAAGCCCGCCACAACCCGCCCTGCCGCCTTGCCGGCCGAACCAACCCTCTGCCTTCTGCCCACGTACGACGTGGAGCAGGTCAGCGAAGCCCGGAAGTCGTTTGACAAGACCCGCTTAAGCAATAAATTGGTCCGGCAAATGGTCGAGCGCAATCCACGGTTGCCCCGCCTCTTCAACGAGTATTTCGACGCGTGGGAGCTATACGCGCTGGACACTGTCCGCTGCCAAGCATTTAGCCTCGTTTCTTACCTGTATCGGCACGAGGACTGCTGCACCGATATTTACTACGTGACGTTTGGCCCCGACGGAAAAAAGGTAATTGACTGGGCTGCTATTGCGGCTACCGGCGCGGATGGTATGTGGAGTGCCACGGCTACCATGCAGGCCCAGGCGAATACGCTGCGCGTTACGAAGCGGAAAAAAGACAGTGAAGACGGTGAGCAACCAAGCTTTCAGGACTCGGTGGTGACAGACTATTCCGTTACTCCGCAAGGAAAGTTTATTCGCGCCAGAGTCGACAGCGTGCGGACCAAGCTGACGACCCGAAACTAAAAAAGCCCGCTCAAAGCGGGCTTTTTTAGTTGGTAACAGCTAACAGCTACTACACCCGCGGGGCAGGAGCGGTTTCGCGCAGCTCAATGTTGTACTGGGCGGCAAACTGGCGAATTTCGGCCTTGAACCGCTCCCGGCGCTTAGGGCCCTTCACTTCGCGCAGACTCAGCGTGTAGAGGTCGTTGGAGCGCAGGCGGATGCGCAGCTGCATGGGTGCCAGGTCAATAGCTTCGATTTCTTCGGCCGCAAACACCTGCTTGGCGCGGAACAGGCCGCCCTTGTGCACGATGTAGCCGGGCGTAAACTCCAGGTAGCTCTGGGTGCCAAATACCGGCGCGTTGTGCACCAGCACGTAGCCCACGTAGATCAGGCTGAATACCAGGAACACGTAGTGCAGGAAATGGTAATCCTGCATGCCCTGGTCGGAGCTGATCAGAAACAGGGTGTAGGCAATCCAGAGGGCGCCGATGAGCAGCTGGCCCCAGAACGGAACCTTGGACGTATCAGCTGGCCGCAGTCGAATGCGGGTAGTTTTGGTGGCGCGGGGCATAGAAAGAGGGAGTCTGACCACAAAGTAAACGAAAAACCGGCAAGGCTGCGGGCCATGCCGGTTTTTCAGTTGCCGGTTGCCAGTTGCCCGTTGCCAGTTTTGTCGTTGGACGAGCTGGCAACGGGTAACGGGCAACGGGCAACTAAGACTTCAACGTCGCCGAAGCCAGCTCCATTTCGGGCACGGCCTTGAGCAGCTGCGAAATCGGGCAGTGCTCCTTGGCGTTTTCGGCCTGCTTCTGAAACTCTTCCTGGGTGATGCCCTCGACCTCGCCTTCGGTGGTCAGGGTAATCTTCACGACTTTCGGTACCTCGCCCGACGTGTCGAGGGTCACTTTCGACTCGGTGCGAATCTGCTTGACCTGGGCTCCGGCCTTGGTGAGCTGCCCGGTTAGAAACATGGTGTAGCAGCCGGCGTGGGCCGCGCCGATGAGCTCCTCGGGGTTAGTGCCTTTTTCGCCCTGAAACCGCGCGCCGACGGAATACGGGGCCTTGACGGTACCGCTCTGGGTGGAGATTTCGCCGCTGCCCTTGATGTCGCCGTTCCAGACGGCGTTGCCACGTTGATTGATCATGATAGGTGAGTTGGTGAAGTTGTGAATGGTGAACTGGACTGCTAGGTACGGTCGAAAGCCGGGAAAGGATGACGCGCGGCAATTTGCCGGGAACCGTACCTTTGAAATGAGGTGATGCAGGCGCAGCTTCACACTTTCACCTTCCACCATCACCCACCATCCCGCATGGGTCTGAAATCCTTCCTGAGCCGGCCGCTGGCCGCCTATATTGTCAGCCGCTACCGGCAGTGGCAGCAAGACCCGGTTGAGGCCCAGCAGCAGGTGTTCCGGCAGCTGATTGAGAAAGGAAAAGCCACCGCCTTCGGGCGCGACCATAGCTTTGAGGATGTTCGCACACCAGCCGACTTTGCCCGCCTGGTGCCCGTGCGCGACTACGAAGCCCTGGCCCCGTACTTCCAGCGCGTGAAATCCGGGCAGGCCGATGTGCTCTGGCCCGGCAAACCTCTATACTTGGCCAAAACCTCCGGCACGACTTCCGGGGCCAAGTACATTCCCCTGACCTCGGACAGTATTCCCAACCACATCAACGGGGCCCGCGACGCACTGTTGCACTACGTACACCGCACCGGCAAAAGCCGCTTCCTGGACGGCAAGCTGATGTTTTTGTCGGGCTCGCCGGAGCTGGAAATGGTCGGTGGCATCCACACCGGGCGGCTGTCGGGCATCGTGAACCATCATGTGCCTGCCTACCTGCGCCGCAATCAGCTGCCCAGCTACAACACGAACATCATCGAGGACTGGGAAACCAAGCTCGACCACATCGTGGAAGAAACCCTGCCCGAGGACATGACCCTGATTTCGGGCATTCCGCCCTGGGTGCAGATGTACTTCGACAAGCTGGTGGAGCTGACCGGTAAGCCCGTGAAGGATATTTTTCCCCACTTCGACCTGTTCGTGTACGGAGGCGTCAACTTCGAACCCTACCGGGCCAAGCTCTTCGAAACCATCGGCCGCAGCGTCGACAGCATCGAGCTGTTTCCGGCCTCCGAAGGCTTTCTGGCCTTCCAGGACGAGGCCGGCCCGGGTCTGCTGCTACTGCTCGACGCGGGCATTTTCTACGAGTTTATCCCGGCCGAAAAGTTCTTCGAGCCCGACGCGCCCCGCCTGACCATCGGACAGGTGGAACTCGACCAGCAGTACGCGCTGGTGCTCAGCTCCAATGCCGGCCTGTGGGGCTATAGCCTGGGCGACACCGTGCGCTTTGTGAGCCTGAAACCCCACCGGGTGGTGGTGTCGGGGCGCATCAAGCACTTTTTGTCGGCCTTTGGGGAGCACGTCATCGGGGAAGAGGTGGAGCAGACCCTGCGCGAGGCCATGAGCCAGTTTCCGGAGGTGGAAGTCGTGGAATTTACCGTGGCACCCCGGGTGAGTTCCGACCCGGCCGAGCCCAGCCAGCACGAGTGGCTGATTGAGTTTGCCCGCCCACCCCAAGACTCCGCTGCCTTCGTCACCGCCCTGGACGCGGGCCTGCGCCGCCGCAATGTGTACTACGACGACCTATTGAATGGCGGCATTCTGGCCCCGCTGCGCCTGACGAGCCTGCCCGCCGGGGCCTTTCAGCGCTACATGAAAAGTCTGGGTAAGCTGGGCGGACAAAATAAAGTGCCCAGGTTAAGCAACGACCGGGGCATTGCCGACGAACTAGGCGCTAGCAGCTAACCTGCTGGAAGCTCGACCATTGGGATTCTGGGAATTTGGTTATATTTTGCTGCAATAGGAATATAGCCGGAAGGTTGCGCGCGTTTTTGCGGTAGCCCTGGCCCCCTCTTTATCCACCCGCCCGATGCATATCCGCCCCGCTACCCCTGTCCCGCTTACCTGCGCCATTCTCGACGACGACGAAATCAACCGGCTGACCCTGGAGCACTACCTGGAACGCAACGGGCGGCTGCAACTGCTGGCCATGCTGGCCGGCAGCGTGGAAGGGCTGGAATTCTTCAGCCAGGAGCGGCGGGTCGACGTGCTGTTTCTGGACGTGGAAATGCCCGACCTTAATGGCTTGGATATGCTGCGCCTGCTGCCCGAGCCGCCTCAGGTGGTGCTCACCACTGCCCACGAGAATTTCGCCTTCGACGCCTTCGAGCTGCGCGTAGTCGATTATTTGGTGAAGCCTTTTACTTACGAGCGGTTTGAGCAGGCCGTGGAACGGGTGGTGGAGCGGCTGCGTTCTGAACCCCCTTTGGCCCCGCACCCCATTCATCCCACGCTGTAAGCCTGGCAGCTACGCAGCGTGATGCTCTTTTAGCCACTGCCGGAGCGCATTCAGCAGCCGGGGCAGGGCGTCGATAAGCTGCTCGGCGGCCCGGGTTCGGTCGGGGAGGGAGGCCGGGGACATTTCCAGAATACGGACGGCCGCCAGCAGCTCCGCTACGTGTAGCAGCTTCAACGTGGGCTTGAGCTTGTGCACTGCCGCCGCCGCCGCGGGCCAGTCGTTGGCCGCCGCGGCGCTTTGCAGCTGCTGGAGCACCGCGGGCGTACTGGCCAGAAAGGAGTTCAGAATGCGCGCTACGAAGGTGGAGCTGCCGTGGGCCATGTCGAGCAGTTCGCTAAGCTCAAACTGCGGGGCAGCGGGCTGCGGCCCCCGGTAAAGGGCGCACATCTTGCGCAGCAGCTCCGCTTCCTCGAAGGGTTTGGCCAGGTAGTCGTCCATACCGGCGGCGAGATACTTCTCGTTGTCGGCCCGAATAGCGTTGGCCGTCAGGGCAATGATGGGCGTGCGGGCCCGCCAGGCCTCGGGACTCTGGCGCATGGCGGCCGTCACGTCGAGGCCACTTAGGTCGGGCATCTGAATGTCCATCAGGATGATGTCGTAGTCGTGCCGGGCAAACAGCGCCAGGGCCCGGGTGCCGTTTTCGGCCGCATCGACCAGCACGCCGTAGTGCTCCAGCACGAGCTGGGCCAGCTGCCGGTTCACGTCGTGGTCTTCCACCAGCAGCACCCGCCAGCCCCGCACTTGGTGGGCCGGACTGTCGGCCGAATCCAGCCGGGCCATAGGCAGCTCGTCGGGCGCGGCCTTAGGAAACGTCAGGGTAAAGGCGAAGGTGCTGCCCTCGTCGGGCACGCTGCCCACCACCAAGTGGCCCCCGAGCTGCTCAACCAGGCTGCTGCTGATGGTAAGGCCCAGGCCGGTGCCGCCGAAATTGCGGGTGGTGTCGGCGTAGGCCTGGGCGAAGCTGCCGAAAATCAGCTCCTGCTTGGCCGCGGGCACGCCAATCCCGGTGTCCGTCACCCGGAAGTGCACCGTCACTGCCGCCTCAGTCTCCGCCCGCCGCTCCAGCAGCAGCGTTACCCGGCCCTGGGAAGTAAACTTCAGCGCATTGCTGACCAGGTTGAGCAGCACTTGCTGGAGCCGGTGGGAGTCGCCGAGCACGAGCAGGGGCGCGGCCGGGTCGGGGAGCTCCAGGTGGAAGGCCAGGCTTTTTTCCGCGGCCCGAAATGCCTGAGCCTGGCTGGCCAGGTGCACCAGCGCGCCCAGATCAAAGGCGGCGTGCTCCAGCTCCAGCTTGCCGGAGGTAATCTTGGCCACGTCCAGCACGTCATTGAGCACGCTGAGCAGGTGGTTGCCGGAATGGCGGATAACGTTGAGGTAGTCGAGCTGCCGGGCGCTGAGCTCAGTGCGGGCCAGCAGGCCAGCCATGCCCAGCACCCCGTTCATGGGCGTCCGAATTTCGTGGCTCATGTTGGCCAAAAACGTTTCCCGGGCCCGCACGGCGGCTTCGGCGGCCTGCCGGGCCCGTTGCACTTCCTGCTCGGCCCGGTACCGGTCGGTGATGTCGGCGCTGGAGCCCACCACCATGCGCAGGGAGCCGTCGGCATGAAATACGGGCCAGTACAGGCGCAGCCAGTGCCGGGGGCCGCTGGGGCTGTCGATGGTTTCCTCCCACGATACCTCGGCCCGGGTTTCGCGGGCGCGCTCAAACTGCTGGCGGCGCTGCTCGGCCATCTGCATGGGGTGGTTGCGGTAGGCGCAGTACTCGAAGTTGTTTTTGCCAATCACCCAGGCCCGGATGGCGTCGTTGCGAATGGCGGCCGGGTTGACGTACCGGAACCGCTGCTGGGCGTCGAAAATGGCGACGCCGGTGGGCAGCAGATAAAGCACCGTTTCCAGAAACTGCCGCTCCTCGTCCAGCTGCCGCCGGGTGTGGTGCTGGGCGGTAATGTCGGTCAGGTACAGCGTGCGGCCCACCGGGGCGGGCACGGCAGTCAGCAAGAACACCCGGCCGGCCAGCGTAATTTCGGCGGGCGCGGGCCCCACGGCCGGGTCAGCCAGCCCCAGCAGCATTTCCCGCCCGGCGCCGGACTCATCGAGCTGCTTTAGCAATTGTTCGGCGGCAGCATTGGCATACTGCACGGCCCCGTCGCGGCCCAGGTGCAGCACCGGCTGCGGGCTTTGGGTGAGCAGCTGGGCAGCGAGAGTTTCAGAAGATGCAGTAGGCGTGGGCATGGGGTGGGATTGGGGTAGCTAAATATAGGTTTCTGCGCCGGATGCCGCGCCATTGGGTGCGGAGTGCTTACTTGCGGATCAGGATACTGAAGTGAAGGAATTTCCTGCCATGACGAATTCGATAATTACCTTTTCAGCAGCATACGATGATGGCCTTGGGATTTTCGACGTAACTATTCGTCACCGGGCTATTGAGGCCCACATGCACTTTTATGGTGAGCCTGATGCGTGGAACCAGTTCGGCAAGCAGCTGCTCAGCTTTCCGCGTAGCGCGGTTGATTGCGTCACGTTTGAAGCGGGCAGCAACGCGCAGGACCAGGATTTTCTGATTCTGCAGGCCTATTGTTACAATGCCGGGGGGCACAGTGCCCTGAAGGTGGTCGTAGCCGATAACCATAATGACCCTAGTAGGTACCGGCTGGAATTCTCAATCCCGGCGGAACCAGCCTCGCTCAATAAGCTAGGCCGGCTCTTATCAGGCTGGCAAATCGAGAACAATTCTGAAATAGTATGGGAAGCCCAGGTCAGCTAATTAAACCCGCCCTCTACGCCCGTTGCCAGCAGTACGTCGACGACCGGCTGCGCGCCATTCAGGCGGCCATCGATGCGGCCCAGGAGTCGGCCAACTCCGAAACCAAGAGCAGCGCCGGCGACAAGTACGAAACCGGCCGCGCCATGGCCCAGAACGAGCGGGACCGGAACCTGGTGCAGCTGGCCGAGGCCCGCAAGCTCCAGGCCGAACTGCTGCGCATCGACCCCGCCCGTCCCTGCGACTCGGTGCACCCCGGGGCGCTGGTCCAGACCAGTATGGGCCGGTTTTTCATCAGCATCAGCGCCGGCCAGCTCACGGTGGAGGGAGCCGACTACTTCGCCGTGTCGGCGGCGGCCCCGATAGCCGCGGCGCTGAGCGGCAAACGGGCCGGGGACGAGGCCGTGTTCAACGGCAAGCAAATCCGGGTGGAAAGCGTGAGCTAAGCCCGCCGCCCGGGGGCTACGGCCCTTGTACTATCTGAATTAAAACGTATCCATTACCGTAGTTTTCTCGCCAAACAAGCTTACTATTGTTGAGCTGCCCTGAGCTTTTGGCTGGGCAACCTTGTTACCTCGCTCCCTTTTCCACACCTGTCCCGCAACGCCTCCCCGTTCCGGCTTGTCCGCCTCGCGGCCAGCCCACGGGAGTAGTGGCTCTTTCCCGGTTCGCGTCCTGACGCCCGCGGAAAGGGACGGGTGATTCTGCGCTTCGCCGGGCCTCTGCTGCCCGACCTGCGTCCGGAGCATCCCCACTAGTTTCCTGCTATTACCACCCGGGCCGCCGGTTGGCTGCCGCGTGCGTTCTGTCCGGTCAGCCAGCGCCGGCAGGTTCCGGACCGGGCTGGCCCAGCCTTAGCCGGCTCAAAACCGCTTGCAGACTTAGTTAACCAGGTTTTACTACTATTTTATGACTTCCTCCTTCCTGCCTCCGACGGGGGTAATCCTGGTCGCCGATGCGGTGCCGTTGCTGCGGCTGGGCCTGGTGCAGGTGCTCACCCAGGCTTCGGCCGGCTACTGCCTGCACCAAGCTGCCACCTGGCCCGAGCTGCTTGCCCTGACCCAGCAGCTCGCCCCCGCGCTGGTTGTCACCAGCCCCGACCTGCCCGGGGCCCCCGCCAAGCCCGAAGCCCTGCTAACGACCCTGCGCGCTACGAATCCGCAGCTGCCGGTGGTGGTGCTGACCGAGCCGGCCGCCACGCCCGAGTCGTGCTTGCTGCGGCTGCTGCGCCACAACGTGAGTGGGCTGCTGGCGCGCTCAGCCTCCACCGCGGAGGTCTGCGAAATGGTGGCCGGGGTGCTGCGGCAGGGGCAGTTTTACAGTGCCAGCATGCTGGCACTTCTGCAGCGCCAGCTGGAGCGCCGCACCAGGGGCACTAGCCCGAAAACCGAGTTTACGCCCCGCCAGCTGGCCGTACTTCAGCTCATTGCCGAGGATTACTGCAACGAGGAAATTGCGGAATTGCTCTCCACCAGCGTGCGGACCGTGGAATACCACCGCAGCCGGATGCTGCAGCAAACCGGCACCCGGACTTCGCTGGCCCTAGTGCTGTTTGCCCTGCGGCGGGGGCTGTTTGCCAATAGTGGACTGTCGGTGCTGGAACCGGCCTGAAGGGTGGGAGAGGGGCCCCCTAGTGCTGGCACTAGGATTTAAACAACTAGTGCCAGCACTAATGCCGCCTTCAACATTCCGTGGCAGATTTGCTACTGCCCTTTCCTTTCCAGGCTCACTTCATTTCTTTTTCGCTCATGGCTACTCCGCTTACCCTTTACGTGCCCATCAAACAGGACGCTATTTCGCAGGCGGCGGCCCAGTACGCCCAGCAGAACTTTGTGTCGTCGGTGCAGGCTGGCCTCGATGCGTCGGGCATCGTGCACTACGCTCGCCTGTCCTTGATTCCGAACCCCTCGGGCTCGGGCACGCTGGCCATCCTGCTCGACACCGTGTTCGACGGCGCCATGAACCCCTACCTCGACTACTTCTGGCAGAACGACGGCACCAAGAAAGCTTTCCAGGGCATTGCCGCCATTGCCCTCACCCCGCCCGAGCCGCCGGTTACCGACCAGACCGGCTTCGAAAACTTCATCGACGCCAACAACCTCAATAAGAAAGCCACCGACCTCTACCAGGCCTACACCCTGACGGTCAAGCAGATTGTGGGCTCCTAGGACGCGCCGGGATAACCCCGGGGCAGGCGTCGTGCCTGACCCAGAGTACCCGCGGGTTATCAGTCCGGAATCAGCCTGCGCGTCGGGCTGATTCTTTTTTTGACCACTTTCCTTAGCCGCTACCCATGTCATCCGCCAGCCCTATTCCCAGTAAAGCCAACCTTCAGGGCCTTATCGTCCGCGGCTACACCCATCCTTACTCCAGCCACCTGCTTTACAGCTTCGGGGCCCAGGCCCAGGCGGCGCTATTTTTCAAGGCCCTCTGCGACCGGGGCATTCAGGACGCCCAGGACTGGGGCGCCGCCAAGCCCCGCACCATCCTCAACCTGGGGCTGACTTATGCCGGCTTGTCCTGCCCGAGCGTGCTCAAGGCAGGGGTTTTCACCGCCGCCGACCTCACCGCCTTTCCCGCCACGTTTCAAAACGGGCCGGCTTCGGATGGGTCGCAGGCCTCGCTGGCCGATGTGGGCACCAGTGACCCCAGCCAGTGGTGGTACCAGAATTTCCAGACCACCGACCTGCACTGCATCGTCCACGCTTACGGCCTGACTGCCGCCGACCTGACCGAGGTGGTGGAGTACGTGGCGGCGGCGGCCCGCGCGGCGGGGGTGACCGAGCTATTTGCCGCCCGCGACCAGAAAAGCCGCCTGACCCAGTGCCAGCTGCCCGTCGATGAGATTCACTTCGGCTACCGGGACGGCATTTCGGAGCCCGCTCTGCAGTGGCGCACCGCCGGCACGCCCGGTCCGCCCGACCAAGGCGACCTGAACAACTTTCTGATTGGCTACCCGGAGTACGCCTTGGTTGGTCCGGGCCCTACTAGCCCGGGGCCGGCCGCCAACTTTGCCAAGGATGGCTGCTACAACGCCTTCCGGCTGCTCTACCAGGACGTGGCCAAATTCAATACCCTCATCGAGTCGCAGGGGCCCGACAAGGTGGAGTGGACGGCGGCCAAGCTGGTGGGGCGCTGGCGCAATGGCTCCCCGCTCATGCTCAGCCCCGACGAGCCCAGCCCCGCCACTCAGGACGCGGAAGACTTCTTGTACTACACCCCGGCGCCTTCGAACCCGGCCGACGCGGGCAACACGAGCAAGTGCCCGTTTTCGGCCCACACCCGCGTGGCCAACCCCCGGGACCAGGCGCTGACCACCATTGAGGGCAAGACGCCGGTGCGCATTATCCGGCGCGGCGTGCCCTACGGAGCCCCGCTGCCCGCCGGCGCCCCCGACGATGGGGTGGACCGGGGCCTAGTCGGCTTGTTTTTGTGCGGCAACCTGACGAGCCAGTTCGAGCGGATCAGTTCCTGGATGAACGTTAACGACTTCAGCCCGGTGTTTCCCCCGCCCCGGTCGCGCACCTATCCCCAGGATGCTCTGCTCGGCAACCGCGTCAGCAGCAGCACCGGTCCCAGCATCAACACTGATTTTCTGGTGCCGCTGCCGACTGCTGCCGGCCCCTGCCCGGTAACGAAGCTTACCAATCTGCCCGAGCTACTCATCACCCGGGGGGCGGCCTACTGCCTGCTGCCCAGCATCAGCGCCATCCGGCAGCTGGCGGGCCTGCCCCCGCTGCCGGCTCTGTTGCGGGCGGCTAATGCAGATACGCAGTTTGGGCACCCGCGCAAGCCCCGGCCCCTGCTGCCGCTCGAAAACGACCACGTCGCCACTTCCCACTACTAACATTCTTTCCCATGCCCAACTCTCTCCAAGCGGTACCCAACGACCTCAAGGCCGCCATTCAGCAGGCCATTGAAATCGAGCTGAGCACCATTCCGATTTACCTCTACACCTACTATTCCATCAACCGGGTTCCGGACCAGAAAAAGATTATTGCCGACCTAACCAACCGCTACATCGACGCGGGCCTGTCCACGGAGCGGGCTGCCCAGAAGGCCCAGGACGTGTCGGTGCAGCTAATGGTGCACGCCAACAAGGCCGGCGCTACCATCATGAGCGTGGCGGTGGAGGAAATGCTGCACATGGCCCTGGCCTGCAACCTCAAGCGCGCCCTGGTGGGCATGCCCAAGCTAGTGGGGAAGTCGCCGAAGCACTACCCGGCCCAGCTGCGCGGCCACCTGCCGGGGCTGGAAATTCCACTGCGCGGCTTCGGCTTGGCCCAGCTCGAGGTGTTCAAGCAGATTGAGCTGCCCGAGGTGCCCCAACCCATGCTCAAGGCGGCCCCGGACCCCACCCGGGACTGGTCGTCGCTGGGGGAGCTCTACGGCTGGATCAGCGCCCAGATTACCAGCAATGTCACGCCCCCGGACTTCGACAAGTTCAAAGACTGCCCCCAGCTGGGTCCCAACCAAGGTTACTACGCCACCAACAACGTTAACACACTTTACTACGACAAAAACCACAAGCCCCAGTTCACCAACCAGGATGCTGACCCCAAGAATCCGCACGGCAATGTCGGGGACCTGATTCGCATCGTGGACGTGAAATGCGCCCTGGCCGCCATCGACATCATCGTGGAGCAGGGCGAGGGTCACGTGGAAAAGCCCCACGCCAAGGACGCCGCCCGGCCCTGGCAGAAGTACGGCGACAAGCAAGTCGACCAGGAAGAGTCGCACTACCAGAAATACTGCCAGCTCTACGACGAGCTGGCCGCCCTGCTGCGGGAGGAAGGCCAGATGGACGACTATTCCCTGCTGGCCTACTTCGTGAAGCCCGTACCCGAAAACCCAACCACGGCCGGCTACCCAGCGCCCATTCAGGCCGTGTCGAACCTGCTCAACGCGGTGTACACCTACCTCTACATGATGACTGAGGCCTGCTACCGCCAGGAAATTCCGAAGCAGAAGGAAATCTTCAACTTCGGGATGCACAAGGGCATGATCTTCATTTTGAGCACCCTCTGCGACTATATCACCAGCCTGCCGCTGCCCTGGGGCGGAGTAGCCGGCCCCACGTTCGAAAACTACGAGTTTGACCCCGCCACCAGCGCCAAGTCCCAGCTCGTGGCGTTGTTCAACAAGATTCCGGCGAGTCTGAACCCCAGCGCCAACGTGCTGGCCCGCATCCAGACCCTGCCCGACATGGACATCGTGACCAAGAAGGTGCTCAGCTTCGCTTAAGTTTAACGGTTGCTTTCCCCAGAACCCTATGAATACCAGCAATACCAACAGCCCGGCCGCTCAGGCTGGTAACCTGGCTGCCACGGCGGCCAACGGCTGCGGCGGCTCGGCCAGCAACGGCTGCGGGGCCGCCCCGGCCCCCGCGCCCAGCCCGGCCGCGCCCAAAGCTGCTTTCGTGCCCCTGGAACTGCACGCCTGCATGGGCCTGAACGCCTGCAAGGGCCACGACCGGTTCGGCACCAACAGCTGCGCCGGCTCGGGCTACTGCGCCACCACCGAGCACGTGTGCCACTCGCTCAACAATTGCCGCGGCCAGGGCGGCTGCGGCCTCTACGGCAGCGCCGAAGAGCAAAACCAGCCCGGCCAGAACGACTGCGCCTGGAAGGGCAGTTGCGCCACGCCCATTCAGCAAAACCGCTTCAGCACCCTGGGGCCCAACCAGGGCAAGAGCGTGTGGCTGCGAGCTCGCCAGCTGTTTGAGGAGCGCCTGACCCGCGAAGACCGGGAGGTGGGCACTCCGCCGTTTCCCGAAGGCCCGCCGACCTGGTGGCTGCGCACCCTGGGCCCGTTCGACGGCTGCGGCTCCAGCGGCAACCCCGACTGTAGCTTCGGCGGGGGCGGCAACCTGTGCGGAGTGCGCTCCGGGCAGAAGCACGGGGCCGGCAACGACGCGCAATAACGATGGACGCCCCGCACTACCGTCAGCAGGTACAGCAGCTGCCCAACCTCGGCCTCGGGCTGGGGTTGCGGCACGTGCATTTCAACCACATCCTGGAGCACTGGCCGGCCGTCGACTGGTTTGAAATCATTTCCGAGAACTTCATCGATTCCGGCGGCCGGCCCCGGCACGTGCTCGACCAGATTGCGGAGCGCTACCCGGTGGTGATGCACGGCGTGTCGTTGTCGGTGGGCAGCACCGACGCGCTGAACGTTGATTACCTGGCCCGGCTTAAAAAGCTGGCCCGGGCTATTCGGCCGGCCTGGGTGAGTGACCACCTGTGCTGGACCGGCGCCATGGGCCTGAACACTCACGACCTGCTGCCCGTGCCGCTGACCGAGGAAACCCTGGCCCACATTGTGGGGCGGGTGCGCCAGATTCAGGACTTTCTGGAGCGGCCCCTCATTCTGGAAAACCCGAGCACCTACCTCAGCTTCGCCCACTCCACAATTTCGGAGCCCGAGTTTCTGAGCCGGCTGGCCGCGGAAACCGGCTGCGGGTTGCTGCTCGACGTGAACAACGTGTACGTGACCTGCTTCAACAACGACCTCGACCCGTTGGCCTACATCGATGCGCTGCCCGCCGACCGGATCGTGCAGATGCACCTGGCCGGGCACCAGCATTGCGGCACCCACATCATCGACACCCACGACCGGGAGGTGTTGTCGCCGGTGTGGGCGCTGTTCCAAAGGGCGTGGCAGCGCACCGGCGGCGTGGCCACCCTGCTGGAATGGGACAGCCAGATTCCGCCCTTCCCCGAGTACCACGCCGAACTGCTCAAAGCCCGGCAGTTTATGAACGCGCTGCCGCTCGGGCCGGCGGCGGCCCCGGTGGTGGAGCCCGCTGCCGGCGTGGTATCCAACCCGCTGAGCTTTCTGACGCCTGGTATTATGCCCTTGGAACCTCAAACCGTGGCTGCCCGTGGCTGAGTCGGCTTTTACTCTGCAGCAGGTGCAGCACTGGCTGCAGACGGTGCTCACCGATTCGGCGGGTCTGGGCGCGGCCATGCGCGGGGAAGCGGCCCAAGCGGTATTGGCGCTGGAGCCCGCCACCGTCGAGCAGCTGATTGCGCCCTCCAGCCGCATGAGTGGGGGGCAGCGCCTGGCCGTGTACCAGCGGGGCTACTTTGCCCGCCTGCTTGAGTGCATGGCCGGGCAATTTCGGGTGCTTCGGCACGCATTGGGCGAGGAACTGTTCGAGGACTTTGCCCGCGAGTACCTGGCCGCCTATCCGTCGGAAACCTACACGCTGGGGGAGCTGGGCGCGCGCTTCCCGCAGTTTTTAGAGGAAACCCGCCCCGACCGGGACGCCCCGCCCGCCGAGCGGGAGGCCTGGATCGACTTCATGCTTGACCTGGCCCGCCTGGAGCGCGCCGCCTTCGTGCTCTTCGACGCGCCCGGCTCCGAAAACCGGCCGGCAGCTGGGCCGGATGAAATACTAGAACTGGCCCCGTGCTTTGGGCTGCTGAGCTTCCGCTTTCCCGTCAATGGCTATTACCAGGCCGTGTACCGGGGCGAAAACCCGCCGCTACCGCCGGCCCGGCCGAGCTTTCTGGCCATTACCCGCGTCGATTTCCAGCTGGGCATGTTCGAGCTGAATCCGGTGCAGTTTCGGTTTCTGAGCTGGCTGCGCCAGGGCCACCCGCTGCCGGCCGCGGTGCAGCAGCTGGCCGCGCAGCCGGAGCTGGACGAAGCCGCCGCCCAGGCGCTGTGGCAGATCTGGCGGGAGAAGTGGCAGGCCTGGGGCTTTTTTGTCTCCAAGCCCGCTACAAGTCAGGCGGGTTAGCCCGGCTCACAGCTTCGGCAACAGCCCGGAAATACCCTTGATGTTGAGGCGGACGAAATTTTTCACCCGCTCAAACTTGGCGGCCGTTTCCTCCAGCTCCTCGTCTTTATCGAGCTTGCTGGGGCGACGCACGTCGAGCAGGGCGAAAATGGTTTCGGCAATGTCCATGTAGCCCAGAATCATGAGCAGGAGCAGCTTTTTCTCGTCTTCCTGGTAGCTTTTGGTGCGCACGGCTTTCACCAGGCTGTCGAGCTGGGTGGTTTCGTCCACGTACAGGTCGCGGAGCCGGGCGCGCTGCTGCTGGTAGTCGAGCAGGACCTGGGGCTCGAAGGCGGCGGGGGAGAAGGGAAAGGAATCGGTGAAGGCCGTGGCGGCGCGGAAGCTGCTGTCGGCGGCGTACACGGTTTCCAGGTGCTTCTGCAAGCTCGACCATAGCCCCTGGCGGGCTTTGTCGAAGGCAGAGGGCGTTGGGGCGGGAGGAGGGGAGCTGGTCACGGGCGGTAAAAAGGGCTGGGAGCTCAAAGTACGGGCTTTTTGCCGGGCGGGTCTACTTCCCGGGCCGGGCCGGTACGAAATCCGGGCTGGCGTGGTGGCAAGCCAAACTTCACCGTACTTTTGCTGACCTGCGCCCCGGGCGCCTCCCTGATTCCGTCACTTCCGCATGTCTGCTTCCCTCAAACGCGTCACCCTGCTCGGCTCCACCGGCTCCATTGGCACCCAGGCCCTCGACGTAATTCGTGCCCACCCCGGCCGCTTCCGGGTGGCGGCGCTGTCGGCCCACGCCAACGCCGAGCTACTCATTGCCCAGGCCCGCGAGTTCCGGCCCGCCGCCGTGGTTATTGGCGACGAGCGGCAGTACGAGACGGTGAAAACGGCCCTGGCCGGGCAGCCTACCGAAGTGCTGGCCGGGGCCGCCGCCCTGACCGAAGTTGCCGGCCGCCCCGACACCGACATTGTGCTGACGGCCATGGTGGGCTACGCCGGACTGCTGCCCACAGTGGCCGCCATCCGGGCCGGCAAAGACATTGCCCTGGCCAACAAGGAAACCCTGGTCGTGGCCGGGCAGCTGATTACGGAGCTGGTCCGTCAGCACGGCGTGGGGCTTTACCCCGTCGATTCCGAGCACTCGGCCATCTTCCAGTGCCTGGTGGGGGAGGAGCGCAACCCGGTTGAGAAAATCATCCTGACCGCGTCGGGCGGGCCGTTTCGGGGGCGCACGGCCGAGCAGCTGGCGTCCGTCACGAAGGCCCAGGCCCTGAAGCACCCCAACTGGGACATGGGCGCCAAAATCACCATCGACTCGGCCTCGCTGATGAACAAGGGACTGGAGGTGATTGAAGCCAAGTGGCTGTTTGGGCTCCGCGACGACCAGATCGACGTGGTGGTGCACCCGCAGAGCATCATTCACTCCTTGGTGCAGTTCGAGGACGGCTCCCTGAAGGCCCAGCTGGGCTTGCCCGACATGAAGCTGCCCATCCAGTACGCGCTGGGCTACCCCGAGCGGCTGCCGTCCGACTTTCCGCGCTTTTCCTTTCTCGACTACCCTCAGCTCACCTTCGAGCAGCCCGACCGCGCCACGTTCCGCAACCTGCCGCTGGCTTTCGAGGCCATGCGCCGGGGCGGCAACGCGCCCTGCGTGCTCAACGCGGCCAACGAAATTGCCGTGGCCGCCTTTCTGCGCGACGAAATCGGGTTTCTGGAAATGCCCACGCTGGTCGAAAGCTGCCTGACGAAGGTTTCGTACCTTGCCGGACCTTCCCTCGACGACTACGTGCAAACCGACGCCGAAACGCGCCGCGTGGCCCTGGAATTAGTTGGCCGCGGATAGGTGTTGAGACGAATAGCCGTCAATTGGCCGTTGTCATGCTCTGCATGACGTTCTCAAGTAATTGATTTCCCCTCCTTACCACGTCCCCGATTTCGCTTTGGAAATATTAATCATGGCCGGCCAGATGCTGCTGGGCCTTTCCATTCTGGTTGGTTTGCACGAGTTTGGCCACTTCGCGGCGGCCAAGTACTTCAAGATTCGCGTCGATAAGTTTTACATCTTCTTCGACTTCCTGTTTCCCATGCCGGGCGTGATGAACTTCGCCCTGTTCAAAAAGAAAATCGGGGAGACGGAGTACGGCCTGGGCTGGTTCCCGCTGGGTGGCTACGTGGCCATCCACGGCATGATCGACGAAACCACCGACGCCGACCAGCTCGCCGCCGAACCCCAGCCCAACGAATTTCGCTCGAAGCCGGCTTGGCAGCGCCTGATTGTGATGCTGGGTGGCATCATCATGAACGTCATTACGGGCATCATTATCTTCTCGGCCCTCACCTTCAAGTACGGCGAGGAATACCTGCCTGCCACGGAGGTGAAGTACGGCGTGCAGCCCAACGAACTGGGCCAGAAAATCGGCTTCCGCACCGGCGACAAAATCGTCAAGATCAACGGCCGTCCCTTCACCGAGTTCGACGACGTGTACAAGCCCGACGTGCTCATCGGTAAAAACGGCTACTACACCGTGGAGCGCCAGGGCCAGCTCGTCGATATCCGCGTGCCCGTGGACTTCATGGACCAGCTCTCCGACAAAAGCCAGACCCCGTTTGTGCTGCCCCTGAACCCGTTTGAGGTTGATAAGGTGTCGTCGGGCAGCCCCGCGGCCAAGGCCGGCCTGCTGCCCGGCGACCAGATTCTGCAGGTCGCCGGCAAAGACACGCGCTTCTTCCCCCAGCTCCAGGAAGCCCTGAAGGCGAATGCTGGCAAGGAAACGCCCCTGCTCGTGCAGCGCGGCACCGAAACCGTCACGCTGACCGCCAAAATCGACGAGGAAGGCAAGCTGGGCTTCATGCCCAAGTCCTTGCTGCACTCGGCCACCCGCAGCTACGGCCTGGCCGAATCGGTACCGGTGGGTACTAAGAAGGCCTTTGGCGTGATTACGACCCAGCTCACGGCCTTCGGCAAGATTTTCCGCGGCGAGGCGTCGGCCCGTAAGTCGCTGGGTGGGCCCATGGCCATTGCCCAGCAGTACGGCGGGCAGTGGGACTGGGAGCATTTCTGGCTGCTGACCGGCATGCTCTCGATGGTGCTGGCCTTTATGAACCTGCTGCCCGTGCCTGCCCTCGACGGTGGCCACGTGATGTTCCTGCTCTACGAAATGATTGCCGGCCGCAAGCCCTCGGATGCCTTTCTCGAAAACGCCCAGAAGGTTGGGATGGTCCTGATCCTGGGCCTGATGGTCTTCGTTATCTTCAACGACGCCATCAAAGCCATTTTCTAAGCGGCCCTCGTGAACGAAAAAGCTGCCTTCCTTTTTTAAGGGGGGCAGCTTTGTTTTATTCCTCTCCCATGCGTCGTCTTATCCTGCTTTGCGCCCTACTCACCGTCGCCCTGGCCGCGGCGGCCCACGCCTACCACGCCTCCATCATGGACGTGCGCTACAATGCCCAGAAAAAACAGTTGGAAGTGGCGCTGAAGGTGTTTACCGACGACTTCGAAAAGGCGCTGTCGGCGGGGCAGCCCCGGTCCGTGACTTTCGAGGAAACGCCCCGACCCCAGGTTACGGCGCTGATTACAACTCTGCTGACCCGCTCCCTGGCCTTTGGCACCAAGCCTGGGGAGGCGCTGCCGCTGAAGTTTATTGGCTTTCAGCGCGAAAGCGACGCCCACTGGCTGTATTTCGCCGTGCCCCTGGCCAAGCCCGTCAACGGCATCTACCTGCGCCACCGCCTACTGCTTGACACCTTTGCCGACGAGATGAATATCGTGAACGTGGAGGCTAACGGCAAAAAGCAGAGCGCCCTGTTCCGCGACGGCGAGGAAAGCCAGAAGCTGGTCTGGTAGTTTTTTGCGCCGGGTGAATCAGCTAAAAGCCCCGCCGTATTGCTACGGCGGGGCTTGCTGATTTTTAGCGGCGGGCTACTTCCACTCCACGCCGCCGGAATCGTCCTTTTTGTCTTTGTCGTCGTCGGGCTTGAGCAGGCGGAACTCCACCCGGCGGTTGATGCTGGCATCAGCCTCGGTTACCTCGTCCTTCAGGGGCTGACTACTGCCGTAGCCCATGCTTTCGATGCGGTTGGGCTTGAGCTTGCCCTTGACTTCGATGTAGCGGCGGATGGCCTCGGCCCGGTCCTGCGAGAGGGTCATGTTGGCGTCCGGGTCGCCGCTGGTGTCGGTGTGGCCCGAAATGCTGAGCCGAAACGTGGGGTGGTCGACCAGAAACAGGGCAATGCGGTCCAGAGTCTGGTGCATGGCGGGCCGGATAGTGGCCTTGCCGGGGTCAAACTCAATGTTTTTGAAGATGAGCGGGATTTTGTAGTCAATGGAGTTGGTCATCAGCTTCATCACCGTGTCGCCCTTGAGCTCAAACTGCTTTTCAACGCTGAAAAAGTCGGGACTCTGAATCAGCATCACGTAGTGGGAGCCCTCAATCAAATCGAAGGCGAAGGTGCCGTCGGGGCGCACGTACTTGCTGGCCACCTCGATGCCGTTGTCGGTATCGATAATGCTCACGATGCCGCCCAGAGGCTTGCCCGCTACCGAGTCGATGAGCGTGCCCTCGACGTGGGTCGTGGCCAGGGGCTGGGCCTCCATGGGCAGGGGGAAGGAGTAGAGGTCCAGGTTTTTCAGGTCCTTTTCCTCGGAGCGGGCGTAGTACAGGTCCTTCGACTCGCTGTCGATGGTGAAGTAGTACTCCGAGCCCTTGCCGTTGACCAGCGGCCCGATGTTGCGCGGCTCCTGCCAGCGGCCCTGCACCTTGTAGGTTTTGTAGATGTCGAAGTCGCCGTAGTTGAGCAGTTGCCCGCGGGAGCTGAAGTAGAGCACGTGGTAGAGCGGGTGGTAGTAGGGGCTCACCTCGCTTTCCCGGGTGTTGACCACCGGCCCCAGGTTTTCGGCCTTGCCCCACTGCCCGGCCTTGTTTTTGGCCGTGTACCAGATGTCGGACAGCCCGAAGCCGCCGAGCCGGTCGGAGGCAAAGTACAGCGTGTCCTCGTTGGGCGACAAGGTGGGCTGGGAATCCCAGGCCGCGGAATTGACCTGCATGCCCAGGCTCTTGGGCACGGTCCACTGCCCGTCTTCCTTGAGCGACGACACGAACAGGTCGCAGTTGCCGTGGCAACTGGGACACTCGCAGCGGGCAAAGTACAGCGTCTTGCCGTCCTTGCTGATGCAGGCCGAGCCTTCGTTGTAAGGCGAGTTGATGGGCTTGGGCAGGGGCTCGGCGTCATTCCACTGCCCGTTTTCCTTGCGGGACGTGTACAGGTCCTCGTCGATGACGCCGTTGATGCCGCGCATCTTGCGCTTGGAGGAGAAGATAATCTGGTCGGCGCCGGCGTTCAGGGTCGGGCCGTAATCCTCGCGCTTGGAGTTGATGGCGTCGCCCATGCTCGTGTACACGCCCTTGGGCGGGTGAAACGTGGCAATGCTCTTGCGGTACTCCACAATGTCGTAGTAGGCCTTGAGCGGCACGTAGAGGTCGGCCTGCTTGGCCTCGAGCGAGTCGTAGTAGAGCTGGACCTTGTTGATGTCCTGGCGGCGGTGCTTGAGGGCGAGGCGGAAGTAGGCCTTGGCTTTTTCCTCGTTGCCGGCCTTTTCCTCGAGCTGGCCCAGGCGCCAGAGCATCATGGTATTCTTCGAGAAGTTCTGAATGCCGAACTGGGCCACGTAGGCTTCGAGCAGGCTGCGGGTCTGATTCCAGTTGCGGCGCTTTTCGGCCTTAGCAATGGCTTTCAGGGCCTTTTTATCCTCGAAGTACGACAGGCGGTTGACGTTCGGAAAGTCGGGGTTGGCGTCGGGACGCAGCCGCAGCTGGCGGGTGACTTTGCTGCTGAGCTTGCGCTGCTTGTAGGGCGCGGAGCTTGACTGCTGGGCGCGGGCAGCCCCGAAGGCAAAGAAGAGAAGCAGTAGGCAGACCAGGCGTAAAGAGCGGAGCATAATCAAATAAGACACGAAAACCGGCCCTTTCGGCGCGGCGGGGTTCAAAAATAGCAATTTTCTGATGCAAATTGACGGCCGGCCGCGTCTGCCGGAACGGCCGGAAGCTGTGCCGCCTTGTCGGGCTTGCCGGTCCGAAATAAGCTGCCCGGGGTGGTGGCATGGCGCTTGTCAAAACAGTATCTTCGGAAGCTCCGCCTTGAAACGGAGCTTCCCTGCCCCAGCAGGCTGTCATTCTGACACCGCCCTCGTTTTATTGCCCGCTCCTGAAGCCCCGTATTTTGCCAAAATCCGCCTTGTCCTCCCTGTTGCTGATGACCGATGACCCCGCCGAAGTGGTTTCCATCGTAGCCGCCGACCCTGATCAGACCCTCGGTGAGCAGGATGCCCCCGAAATCCTGGCGTTGCTGCCGGTGCGCAATACGGTGCTGTTTCCGGGCGTGGTGCTGCCCGTCACGGTCACCCGCAAAAAGAGCATCCGGCTGGTACGCAAGGCCTACCGGGGCAACAAAATCGTGGGCGTGGTGGCCCAAAAGAACACCCAAAGCGACGACCCGGCCCTGGCCGACCTCTACAAGGTGGGGACCATGGCCAAGATCCTGAAGCTGCTGGTGCTACCCGACGGCAACACGACCATCATCATCCAGGGCCAGAGCCGCTTCCGGATTGAGGAACAGACCCAGGACACGCCCTACCTGATGGCGCGGGTCAGCTACCTGCCCGAGGTGTTTCCGAGCAAGATGTCGAAGGAAGTGAAGGGCCTGGTGAGCACGCTCAAGGACGCGGCGGCCAAGATGCTCAAGCTCAACCCTGAGATTCCGCAGGAAGCCCAGGTAGCCCTGGATAATATCGAGTCCCCATCGTTTCTGACCCACTTCTTGTCGTCCAACATCAACGTCGAAGTCGGCCTTAAGCAGAAGCTGCTCGAAATCAACGACGGCGTGGAGCGCGGCACGATGCTGCTGGAAATGATGCTCAAGGAAATCCAGCTGCTCGAAATCAAGCAGGAAATCCAGACCAAGGTCCATACCGACATCGACCAGCAGCAGCGCGACTATTTCCTGCGCCAGCAGATCAAGGTGCTCCAGGACGAGCTCGGCTTCGACGGGCCCGACCAGGAGGTGGAAAAGCTGCGCCAGCGGGCCAAAGACAAGAAGTGGCCCGAAACCGTGGCCAAGCACTTCAGTAAGGAGCTCGAAAAGCTGGCCCGCATCAACCCGCAGGCCGCCGAATACCCGGTGAGCGTGAACTACGTGGAGTTTCTGCTCGACCTGCCCTGGGCGGAGTACACCAAGGACAACTTCAACCTCAAGCGCACCCGCAAAATCCTCGATGCCGACCACTACGGCATGGAAAAGGTCAAGGAGCGCATCATCGAGTACCTGGCCGTGCTCAAGCTCAAGCAGGACCTGAAAGCCCCGATTCTGTGCCTCTACGGCCCGCCCGGCGTGGGCAAAACCAGCCTGGGCCGCAGCATTGCCCACAGCCTGGGTCGTAAGTACGTGCGCATGAGTTTGGGCGGGGTGCGCGACGAGGCCGAAATTCGCGGGCATCGCAAAACCTACGTGGGCGCCATGCCGGGCCGCATCATTGCCCAGATTAAAAAAGCCGGGGCCTCGAATCCGGTCATCGTGCTCGACGAAATCGACAAGATTGCCTCCGACTTCCGCGGCGACCCTTCTTCGGCCCTGCTCGAAGTGCTGGACCCGGAGCAGAACTCCACGTTCACCGATAACTACCTGGAGGTGGAGTACGACCTCTCGAAGGTGCTCTTCATTGCTACCGCCAACTCCCTGGATACCATTCAGCCCGCGTTGCGCGACCGGATGGAAATCATTGATTTGACCGGCTACACCCTGGAGGAGAAAACCCAGATTGCCAAAAAGCACCTCTGGCCTAAGCAGCTCACCGAGCACGGCCTGAGCCAGAAGGACGTGGGCATCACCACCGCCGCCCTGCAGCGCGTCATCGACGACTACACCCGGGAAAGCGGGGTGCGCAGCCTGGAGCGCAAGCTCGGAGCCGTCACCCGCAACATTGCCAAGCACAAGGCCATGAAGGAGGCCTTTCCCGAGACGCTCGAGCCCAAGGACATCACCAAAATCCTGGGTGCGGCCACCTTCGACCGGGACATTTACCAGGACAACGAGACGGCCGGCGTGGTCACGGGCCTGGCTTGGACGAGCGTGGGCGGCGACATTTTGTTTATCGAAAGCCTGCTCAGCCGCGGCCGGGGCAAGCTCACCCTCAGCGGGCAGCTCGGCGACGTGATGAAGGAGTCGGCCGTAACGGCCCTGAGCTACCTGCGCAGCCGGGCCGAGGAACTGGGCATCGACTACCGCCTCTTCGACCAGTACGACCTGCACATTCACTTCCCCGAGGGCGCCGTGCCCAAGGACGGCCCCAGCGCCGGCATTGCCATCTTCACCAGCATTGCCTCGGTGTTTACCCAGCGCAAAATCCGCAGCCATTTGGCCATGACCGGCGAAATCACCCTGCGCGGCAAGGTGCTGCCGGTGGGCGGCATCAAGGAGAAGATTTTGGCCGCCAAGCGGGCCGGGGTGCGCGACATTATCCTGTGCCACAAAAACCGCAAGGACATCGACGAAATTCCGGCCGAGTACGTGAAGGACCTGAATATCCACTACGCCGACCGGGTCGACGACGTGCTTAAGGTGGCCTTGCTCGACGAGCTGGTAGCCCACCCCATGAAGCTGGTGGTGCGCGACGAGCCCACGCCGGCCGCCGGGCCCAGTGTGGAGGTGTCGTAAGGCGGTAATACGTTCGGCCGAACTCTTTTTTTGGGCATTGAGGCCGCCTTCCTGCTTTCCTCCAAGTGCTTTTGGGCAGGGAGGCGGCCTTATCGTGCCGACGCAGCTGCTTAAGGCTCCGGGGGCTTCTTGCACAATAAAACGACGGGCCTGGGCGTCTTATCGGGCAACCCCCGAAACCCCGTATCTTAGAGGTATGAATCGACTATTACGCCGCCGCGCTGCTTATCTGGTATTTTCTTTGGGCTTGGCTGGGGGTGCCGCCCGGCCCGCTGCCGCGCAGATTGGCGGGCAGCAGGCGTTTTCGTTTCTGAACCTGGCGCCCAGCGCCAAGATTGCTGCCCTGGGCGGCGTCAACGTGTCGGCTCGTGACGCTGATCCGACCATGATTTTCGGCAACCCGGCCCTGCTCAACGCCGACATGGACGGCCGCCTGGCCCTGAGCTACGTTGATTACCTGGCCGACATCAAGCAAAGCACGGCTGCCTACGCCTTCAACACCCAACGCCTGGGCCGCATCGGCGTGGGGCTGACGTACCTCAACTACGGCGAGTTTGAGCAGTTCGACGCCGCCGGCAACAGCCTGGGCTCGTTCAGCGTGAACGAATACGCCCTGCAGGGCTCCGATTCCTACACCAGCGGCAACATCACCGTCGGCGGTACGCTCAAGCTGGCCGTGTCGGGCATTGCCGGCAACCACTCCGTGGGCGCCCTGGCCGACGTGGGGGGCGTGTTCAAGCACCCCGCCCAGGATTTTACGGTGGGGCTGGCCGTGAAAAATGCGGGCGTGCAGCTGCGACCTTACGCCGGAGCCGGCCGGGAGCCCATGCCGCTCGACGTGCAGCTGGGTACCTCGTTTAAGCCCGAGCACATGCCGCTGCGTTTTTCCATCACGGCCCACCACCTCCAGCAGCTCGACATTGTGTATCTCGACCCCAACGTGCGCGGGCAGCTCGACGAGAACAACGAGGAGAAGAAGCCTAAAAAGTCGCTCGGCGACAAGATTGCGCGCCACTTCGTGGTGGGTGGGGAGCTGATTCTGGGCAAGAACCTGAACCTGCGCGTGGGCTACAACCACCTGCAGCGCCGGGAGCTGCGCCTCGAAAACACGTCCGGGGGCGCCGGCCTGAGCTTCGGGGTGATGGTGCGCATCAGCCAGTTCCAGTTCGACTACACCCACGCCTCCATTCACGCCGCGGGCGGAGCCAACTACTTCACCGTAGCCCGCAACATTGATTCGCTCTTCAAAAAGAACGATTAAGGACTAACTCCCGGGCCGCGGGCCGGTTATGCTGCCGGCCAATTCCTGCTAACCACGCGCGCCGTGCTACGTTGAGAGGATGCCCGGCCGTGCGTGGCCGCCTTTTTCTGTTCCCGTCTTTATCCCCTCTATGCTAGACGCCGCTTCCTTTCTCACGCCCGCCCAGATTGTGGCCGAGCTCGATAAGTACATTATCGGCCAGCACGAGGCCAAGCGCCACGTGGCCATTGCCCTGCGCAACCGCTGGCGCCGCCTGCACGCGCCCCTGGACATGCAGCGCGAAATCGTGCCCAACAACATCCTCATGATTGGCTCCACGGGCGTGGGCAAAACCGAAATTGCCCGCCGCCTGGCCAGCATTGCCGGGGCGCCGTTCACCAAAGTCGAGGCCTCCAAGTTCACCGAAGTTGGCTACGTGGGCCGCGACGTGGAAAGCATGGTGCGCGACCTGGTGGAGCAGTCGGTCAACCTGGTCAAGCAGCGCCGTAAGGAGGAAGTGAAGGTCAAAGCGGCCCAGGCCGTGGAAGACATCATCCTCGACGCGCTGATTCCGCCCGTTACGGGCAGCGGCGGCGTGAAATCCTCCGTGGGCTTCGGCAGTGCCGACGGCAGCGGCATGCCCGACTCCGACCAGGAGCTCAACGAGCGGACCCGGGAGAAATTCCGCCTCAAAATCCGCAGCGGGGAGCTGGATGAGCGCAAAATCGATATCAAAGTGCAGCAAAACAACGCCCCCGGCATTGGGGTGATGGGCGCCCCCGGGGGCATGGACGA
Source organism: Hymenobacter persicinus (assembly GCF_004167665.1). GTDB lineage: Bacteria > Bacteroidota > Bacteroidia > Cytophagales > Hymenobacteraceae > Hymenobacter > Hymenobacter persicinus. The sequence goes on from NZ_SEWE01000016.1 coordinate 48,307, forward strand.
AGCTTCCATGGCGGGCCTGCAGGATATGCTCAGCGGGATGCTGCCCAAAAAAACCCGCAAGCGCAACGTCACCATCGCCGAGGCCCGTAAGCTGCTGCTCGACGAGGAGGCCGCCAAGCTTATCGACATGGACGAGGTCAAGGACGAAGCCATCCGCCAGGCCGAAAACGCGGGCATCATCTTCATCGACGAAATCGATAAGGTGGCCAGCCGCAGCGGCAAGGGTGGGGGCAGCGGCCCCGACGTGAGCCGGGAAGGCGTGCAGCGCGACCTGCTGCCCATCGTGGAAGGTTCGGCCGTGAGCACTAAGTACGGTATCATCAACACCGACCACATCCTGTTTATTGCCGCCGGCGCCTTTCACGTCGCCAAGCCCAGTGACCTGATTCCGGAGTTGCAGGGCCGCTTCCCCATCCGGGTGGAGCTGCAGAGCCTGACCAAGGACGACTTCTACCTGATTCTGAAAGACCCCAAAAACGCCCTCACCAAGCAGTACGAAGCCCTGCTGCAGGCCGAGGACGTGGAGCTCACGTTTGATGATGCAGCCCTGGAGCGCCTGGCCGAAATTGCCTTCGAGGTTAACTCCGAAGTGGAAAACATCGGGGCCCGCCGCCTGAACACGGTGATGAGCCGCCTGCTCAACGACATCCTGTTCGACGTGCCGGACCGCATCAGTGCCCACGCCCGTATCCTCATCACTCGGGAGCTGGTCGAAGAGCGCCTGCGCGACATGGTCCGCAACCGCGACCTGAGCCAGTACATTCTCTGAGGTGGTGAGGTGGTGAAATGGGGCGTTTGACGTTCGGTTGGTGTGGATTGGCGTAACCTGCGCCGGGAGGGTCAGTAAAACAACTCACCATTTCACCACCTCACATTTCACCAATGCACTACTATATCATCACGGGGCCCAGTCGAGGCTTGGGCAAGGCCCTGGCCGAAGCTATTCTGCACGAGCCGGGTACCAGCGTTATTGGCGTGTCGCGGCACGCTACCATCGAGCACGCCCGCTACCACCACCAGCCCCTGGATTTGTCCGACATTCTGGCCGTGGAAAGCAACCTGCACAAGGTGTTTCCCGCCTGTCCCGACGCGGCCAGCATCACGCTCATCAACAACGCGGCCGTGCTGGGCGAAATCGGGTATTTGGGTGAGCAGGCCAATGACCACTTCAACTTCGTGTTCGATGTGAACGTCATTGCGCCGGCCATGCTCATGAACACGTTTATCCGCACCTACCACGCCCTGCCCGTTCCGCGCACGGTGCTCAACATCAGCAGCGGGGCCGCCCAGCGCCCCGTAGACGGCTGGAGTGCCTACTGCGCCTCAAAAGCCGCCCTGGAAGCCCTCACGCTGACGGCCCAGAAGGAGCAGGACCTGCGCAGCTCGGGCATCCGGCTGCGCAGCCTCTCGCCGGGCGTGCTCGACACGGCCATGCAGGAGCAGATCCGGGCTGCCGACGCCCGGCAGTTCAGTGAGGCCCCGCGCTTCGAGGCCCTGCACAGCCAAGGGCAGCTGGCTACGCCGGAAGCCGTGGCGGCCAAGATTCTGGCTTGGCTGCAGCGGCCGGCCCCGGCGGCGGAAGCCGTATTGCTGCGTCTGCCCGACATCGACGAGTAAGCCAATTTTCAGTGTGTAAAGCCAACAAAAAAGCCGACTTCCCTTAGGGAAGCCGGCTTTTTTACTGAACTGATTCCAGCTGGCGGCCGGAGTCGGGAAGCTACTTTTTAACAATCTGCGCCACGGCCGCAAACGGAGCGTTGGCCTGGGCGCCGGTGGCAATGCCCTTGTCCAGACCCGTCTTGGTTTCGGGAGTCAGGATGATCCGGCTGCCGTCCTGGAGCACGTATTCGAAGGTGAACACGAAGGCATCAGGAGCCAGTACGCCGCGGGGTACGAAGGTGTTTTTCACCAGGGGCGTCATGGCGCCGCCCACCAGGCGCTTGATGCCGGCAATGGCATCGTCACCGTTGATGCGAACCGTGGCCGGGAACGTGCTGTAGCTGCCCACGAACACCCGGGGGCTGTTGTCGACCGAAGTAGCGTTGGTCCGGCGGAAGGTTTTGTACACCTCCACGGCCGCCAGCTTGATGTCGCGCTGGTCGCCGGGGTCAAACGTGAATTCGATTTCGGGCAGCACAAACCCGGGCGGGTACGGTGGCTGGGTCCGGATCAGGTCGTAATCAAACGTCGACTTGCCTTCGGTGAACTTGGGGAAAATAACGGGGGCGTACTGCACGTCGGGCAGCGGGTCCTTGCTCTCGTCCTTGCAGGAAGACAGCAGGCCAGTGGTCGAGACCAGGGTAGCCAGGATGAAGAGAAGCTTTTTCATATCAGGTTTGAAGTCAATGCAACAGAAGTGGACGCGCATTAATTACGCTTGTCCCAGAAAATTTTATCCGTCACCACGTTCGGCTGGCCCGGAGCGTTGGGGTTGAGTTGCAGCTCCGACAGCTGGTAGGTCAGGCGGCGCGGGAACGAACCCTGGCTGACGGTCTGCGCGTCGTTGTCGTCGACTTCGCCGGGCGGTAGGGCCATGTCGAAGGGGTTGCCGGTTTTGTCGGACTGGGGCACCGTGAGGTTGGGGTAACCCGTACGGCGGAAGTCGGTGTAGGCGTCCATGCCGAAGCCGAAGCTGGCCACGTACTTCTCGGTCATGATGGCCTTGAGCTTGGCGTTGGCCGCCACGTTGTCGAAGCGCTGCACGGCGCCCACGGGAGCCGCGGGGTTACCGTTGATGTACTTGCTGATGCTCGGGTTCTGGGTCGAGGTATTGTCAACGTCCGGAATCTGCGGCACGAGTACCGGGGCGGGCTGGAACGGTACCGTGTTCGGGATGCCCTCGGCGGCGGCAATGGCGTTCAACTTGCGGAAGCTGGCCGTGATGGCCTCCACATAGGCTTCCTTGGCCTTATCGGGGTTGTTGAGCACGGTCAGCTGAAGCTCGGCTTCAGTGAACTTGCGGCTGAAGTAGGTCAGCAGGCGCTGGGCTACTACGCCCTTGCCGTACTGGGAAGTGGCGTTGCCGCCGCCGCCCGCATCGTAGCGGCCGCCCACGGGGTAGAGGCCGGGCAAGGTGCGCACGCTGGAGTTGTTGGCGCTGGCATTGGTCCCGGTGCTACCGAAGCGTACCGTCACGAAGTTGCTGCCCGAGGGCTGGTAGTCGGCAATGGAAACCGGACCAGTGGCTTGGTTGTAGAAGTAGTACTTGATCCGGGGGTCCCGGTTGTTGGTCATCAGGTCGAAAAAGTACTTGCCAATCGTATTCTCGCGGCCGGAGTTGACGTAGTCGCCGATGTAACCCAGGTTGCGGTTGTCGGGCTGGGTGGAGGCCCCGTACTTCAACTCGAAGTCGTCGCCGGGCTGCATCAGCGTCGTGGGGGCACTGATGAGGACGTTAACCTCACTGCTCACGTCGCGGGTCAGACGAATCTGGTTGTAGAGCTTGAGCTTGAGCGTGCGGCCGAAGCGGGCCCACTTGGCTAGGTCGCCGTTGTAGATCAAATCGTCGGCGCCGATGGTGCGGGTCGAGGACTTGCCCAGGTTGGCAATGCCCGAGTCGATGAGGCGGAACACGTCCTCATACACGTCGCTGGCCTTGTCGAACTTTGGCGCCCGGTTGTTGGAGCCTAGCAGCGACTCGGAGTAGGGAATGTCGCCCCACATATCCACCATCTGGCTGACCACGAAAGCCTTTTGCAGCTCAGCCACGCCCACGTAGCTCCAGGCCTGCTCGTCGGTGCCCTGCTTGATGATCTGCTGGTTGTTGCTGAGCATGTCGGCGTACAGGCCCGACCACTGGGTCGAGAACGAGTCGCCGGTTTGCTGGAACGAGCCGATGCCGCGGGTCGAGGAGAGCTGCTGCATCAGGGCCGAGGTGTACTGGCTCAGGCCATTGACGCTGAAGCCCATGTAGGTGCCCATAGCCACCTGCGTAACGGGTAGCACGTCGCTCAGGCGGGCCGTCGAAGGGTTCAGGGGGTCCACATTGACTTTAAAGAAGTCGCTGCAGCCGGTATTGGTCGCCAGCAAGCCCATCAGGGCAATGGCAACGGAAGCTTTACGGAACGTATTCATTGAACTTGGAGAAGCCATATTTTAGAAGGTAACGCGCAGGTTGACGCCATACCGGCGCGAGGAAGGCGCGTTGGTATATTCAAAGCCCTGCGCATTGCTGGCGCCGAAGGTGCTGGTTTCGGGGTCGAAGTTGGTGTACTTCGGCAGGTTTGGCGAGTACCAGTACAGGTTGCGGCCCGATACGGAGATGTTCACGTTGCCAATCGGAGTCTTGGCGAGCAGCTTCTGGGGCACGTCGTAGCCCAGCGTTATTTCGCGCAGACGCACGGTGGTGGCGTCGTAAATCGAGAACTCATCGGCGCTGTTGATGGCGGCGTTGCCGAAGTACAGGTCGTTGAGGGTGATGGCCGTCCGGTTCGGGCCGCCACCGTTGGTGTCGCTCAGCGGCTGACGGGTGTCGGGGTTGCCGTACACGCCTTTGATGATAACCGTCTTGTCGCGGTCCTCGGTGTCCTTGGTTACGCCGCGGCCCAGCAGCTGCTGAATTGTGGTGCTGTACAGGTCGCCACCTTTGCGGTAATCAATGACGGTGCTCAGGGTCAGGCCTTTGTAGGTAAAGGAGTTGATGAAGCCCATCGTGAACTGCGGGTTCGGGTTGGCAATAACCCGGGGGTCGGCCGCGCGGATGATGAAGCCGTTGGCGGGGTTGATCAGGATGTTGCCGGCCTCGTCGCGGGCGGCTACCGAACCCGTGATTTCGCCGTAAGGGCGGCCGGCGACCTGCAGGGCGCGGGCCCCACCCGTGAAGTAGCTGCCGATACCGATGGCATTTACCCCGGGCTCCAGGCGCTCAATGATGTTCTTGTTGTGAGTAAAGTTGGTGGTGCTGCTCCAGCGGAAGCCCTTAACGTCAACGGGTACCAAGGTCAGGCCCAGCTCAACGCCCTTGTTGGAAATGGCGCCGAAGTTGGTCAGCTCGTAGAGGAAGCCCGTGCTGGCTGGCCGCGAGATGGGAGCAATCTGGTTCGTGGTCAGACGGTCGTAGTACGTAGCCATAAGCTGGATCCGGTTCTTGAAGAAGTCCAGGTCGAGGCCGCCTTCAATGGCGCGCGTAAATTCGGGCGTCAGGGCCGGATTGCTGATGGTGTTGCTCAGGGCCAGACCGGGCGTACCCAGGAAGGGGAAGGTGCTGGTGCCGGCGTTGTTGCCGAACTCAGGGTTCACGGTGTAGCGGGTTGGGCCGGCATCGTAAGGCGAGGCGTCGTTACCGGTGCGGGCCACGTTGGCGCGAATCTTACCCATGCTCAGCCAGGAATAGTCCAGGCCCAGGGCTTCGGTGAACACCACCGAGGCTTCCACGCTGGGGTAGAAGAAAGACCGGCCGCTCTGGCCGATAACGCCGTTGCGGTTCAGCGTCGACGAGAAGTCATTGCGGCCGCTCAGGGTCAGGAATGCCCAGTCCTTGTAGCCAACCGTGGCGTTGCCGAGAATACCCAGCAGGCGGCGCTTGGAGAAGTCGGCACCCAGGGAGTTTTTCTCCACCGTGTTGGCAATGTTGTCGATGCCGAAGACGATGATTTTGTTGCCCTGGAACGAGTTCTGCGAGAAAGTCCGCTGGTTGGCATTCACGCCCAGCGTCGCCGTCAGGCTGATATCCTCGGTCAGGTTCTTGTCGAAAGCCAGCAGCAGGGTCTGCTCCAGCTCGGTGTTCTGGATGTTGTCCTCGATGATGTTGCCCAGGCCGCCGAAGCCCACGGAGCCCGGCCGAACCGTCGTGCGTCGTGCGTCGGTGTAGGTATTCACCCCGCCGCGGTAAGTCAGAGTCAGCCACTCCTTGAAGGCATAGGCCATGTTCACGCTCAGTACGGCCCGGTCTACGCGGGAAGTGTAGGTGTTGTTGATGGTCGACCACACGGGGTTGTCGGCCTGGCCGGTGAGCCAGCCAAATACCGAGGCGTTGTTGTAAGGGTTCGTGTTGGGCAAGCCCTGCAGGTCCATGTTGCGGGGCATAAACAGCACCCGCGAGAAAGCCGACGAGTTGCCGATGGCGTTGTTGGCACCCAGCTGCGGGCCCTGCTGCGACGAGTTGGTGTAGGCCACGTTGCCGCCGACCGTGAACTTGTTGTAGTGGCCCGTACCGCCCACGCTCACGTTGTTGCGCACGAAGAACGAGTTGGGAATCATACCCTGGTTGTCGGAGCGCGACAGGATGGCCGAGAAGGTGGCGTTGTCGCTGGTGCCGGCCAGCGAAACCGAGTTTTCGAACACGTGACCCGTGTCGAAGAAGTCCTTCACGTTGTTGGGGTAAGCCTGGTAGGGCACCGTGGCGGTGGCAAACTCGGGGAAGCCCAGCAGCACGTCGGGCTTGTTGATGTTGTTGGGGTTGTTAACCGCAAACGAGTAGGGGTGGTCGATGGTGCGGCCATCGAAACGTGGGCCCCAGGTGCCGTTGGTTAGGCCGTAGTTGAACTGGCTGCCCGAGCCGTAGGTGTTCTGGTAGTCGGGTAGGCCAGCAATCTTCTCAATCGAATAGGAGGTGTTGTAGCCGATCTGCACGCCCTTGGCGCCGCGGCGGCCGCTGCCGGTTTTGGTCGTAATAACGATTACGCCGTTGGCGGCCCGTGAGCCGTAGAGGGCCGTGGCCGAACCGCCCTTCAGCACGTTCAGCGACTCAATGTTGTTGGGGTCAATATCGGCCGTGCGGCTGGAATAGGCCGCGCCGCCGCTGAGCTGGTTGTCGGAGTTGGTCTGGCGGTTGTCGTACGGCACGCCGTCGACCACGAATAGGGGCTGGTTGTTGCCCAGCAGGGAGGTGTTGCCACGGATGGTGATGCGGGCCGAGGAACCCGGTACGCCGCTCGAGCTGATGATGTTCACGCCGGGAATCTTGCCCTGGAGCGTGCGCAGCACGTCGGGCTCCGACTTCTGCACCACCTGGTCGCTCTTAATCTCGGACAGAGCGTAGCCCAGGGCGCGCGTCTCGCGGGAGATACCCAGGGCCGTTACCACTACCTCGTTGAGCTGCTTGCTGTCGATGCTCAGCGCGGCGTCAATGGTCTTGCTGGCGCCGATGGGCCGCTCCTCGGTGGTGTAGCCCAGCTGCTTGAATACCAGGGTGGTGGCATTGTCGGGTACGAGCAGGGTGTAGTTGCCGTCGGCGTTGGTGGCCGTACCGATGGAGGTGCCTTTGACCAGCACGCTTACCCCGGGCAAGCCTTCATTGTTGGCCGCATCGAGGACTTTTCCCGACACAGCCTTGTTTTGCGCCCAGGAGCGCCCCACAAAAGCTAAAGACAGGAATAAACTCAGTAGTAAGAGTCTTTTCATGAAAAGAGGTGAAAAATGAAAGAATAGGGTGAAGAAGGGGGAACTGCCTTTGTTGCTAAAATTAGTGTAATTTTTCTAGTCCAGCTATTCTATTCAGCCGGGTCTTGACAGAAAAAAGCGGCTTGGGCGCCCACCCTATCAGGGTGATGCCCAAGCCGCCATGATTCCACAACACCCTTCGCAAAAATTACAGCGCCCTGGTTTCGTCGCCGGGCTGGTAGGGCAAAAACAGCATAATCAGGTTCAGCATCTCGCTGCGGGTTTCCATCAAATCCTGGGAGATGATGCGCTGGGGCGGCGAAAACGGATTGTTCGGGTTGGCGGCCGTGTTGTCATATTGCCCTTCCACGGTGATGACCGAGCCCTGGGGTAGGTGCTGCATCTGCCGGAAGCGGTAGGCCTCCTGCCAGCGGAAGTCCCAGTCGGGAATGCTGACCAAGGGAATCTGCTCCCCGGCGGGCGTGGTGGCCCAGGCTTTAAAGGACTTGCCGAGCAAGTGCATGTGCGGCCACACGTAGAGCACCGATAGGTCCTGGGCCGTTTTGAGCTCCACTCGGAATTTCTTCACGCTGTCGGCCGGGATAATCAGCGGCGGGGTGATATTGCCCACGCCGGCCGAGCCGATGCTGATGGCTTTGATCTCGCGCTTGATCGGGGCTTTGGCGAAGTAGACGTTGATGGTCGACCAGTCGGTGGTGTCGATGGCCGAGGGGCCGTAGTGCACCGTGAGCAGGATCACGCCGCGCTTGGGCATAGTGAAGCCGACCCCGCTGGGAAAGTCCTGGGTGGTGCTGCCCGGAATCCAGCCCCCGTAGTAGGCCACTTCCCGCATCAGGGGCTTAAACTCCTGCATGTTGGTCAGAAACTGGTCCGACTCCACCATGTCGTTGCCCTGGTAGATATCCACTTCCGGCCCCACGCTCTGCACGGCGTAGTTGGCATGGTGCAGCAACTGCTTGTTGTTGGCCACAAATTCCAGGGCCCGGATGGGTTGGTCGGCGGATAGCTCAAAGGGAATCTTGAACAGCACGAAGTTTTCCTGCCCATTGCCCTTGATGCGGAAAGCGGCTTTCGGCCGCAGCACCAGATCAGGCTGGCCCAGCGGCGACTGACGCAGCTGCTCCGCCTTGCTGAGTTTCCGGTCGCGCCCCTGCGGAGCGCCGGCTTCCACCCAGGTTTTGATCAATGCAATCTGCTCCGGACTCAGGCGCCGCTCATTGGCAAAGGAGCTGTAGTGCGGGTCGGCCTTCCACGGCGGCATGTAGCGGGCCTCGGTAGCTTTCTGAACGGTGGTGGCGTGCCGGGCTACGTCGGCGTAAGTGAGCAGGGAGAAGGGGGCAGCCCCGTTGGGTTTGTGGCAGGTGGCGCAGTTGGCCGCAATGATGGGCGCAATGTGCTCCGAGTAAGTAACCTGCCGGCCGCTTTGGGCCAGACTCGTCCGGGCACCGAGCAAACTGCCGCCCAGCACCAGGAAGAAGGGAAGATACTGCTGGCCGAGCTTTAGGAGAAAGTTCAAGACGCTACGCTGAAGTGAGAGAGCTACACACTGAGGACAAACGTAAGCCCGAGTCAGTTCGTCCCGGCCGTTGAGTATCCTCTCGTTCAAAGATACCGACGTTCTGCTGATTGCCCGAACAGTTGATTCAGACCAGACCAGACCAGACTCGGGGGTGGTGCGGCAGGTGGGAAGGGAGGGGGGCAATAAAAAAAGCCTTCCGTTTCCGGAAGGCTTTTTCTTGGAGTCGCCCCAGCTCTTAGAGCTTATCCCACCAGAGTTTGGTGGTGATGAGGTCAGCACCCTGACGGGCCACAGCTTCCGCACGGCTAGCCGTGTTGATAGACTGTTCGTTGGCAGGGTAACGGAAGCGTACTGGAATCTTGCCGGCGGCAGCTGCTGCTGGAGTAGCGGCAACGGGCAGTTTCGGATAGTCCAGACGGCGCCACTCCGACCAGGCTTCTACGCCTTGACCGAAGAGAGCAATCCACTTCTGCACACCGATGCTTTCCTTGTAGTTTGCAGCGTTGTACACCACGTTTGGCTGAGCCAAGTAGGTCGTGATGGCCGCTGCGTCGGTGATGCCGTACTGCTCCATCGACGCTTTGATGGCGTTCTGGTATTCAGTGGCAGCAACGCCGGTCACGTAGCCACGGGCAATAGCCTCAGCTTTCAGGAACAGAACCTCCGAGTAGGTCTGCAGTACGCCGGGAGCGGTAGGAGCCAGGAAGTAAGCGCCTACTTTCGACGTGCTGCACAGAGGGCCCAGGGCCGAAGCAGCCGACGTGGTCAGGCCGTTCCGAACGCCACGGTAGAAGGCAGCCGAGTCACCGCAGGTTGGCTTATCAGCGTAGATAGGCAAACGCGGGTCGTTGCGACGACGCAGTACCGAAACGATGCTCCGGCTGATGCGGTGGTCGTCACGGGTCAGGCGGTTTTCGTAGATCGGGTTGGTGTTGGGCGTGCTGCCCAGGAACTTGAACTGAGCAATGTCCGCGTTGCTGGTCATCAGCGGCGTGGTGCCGTTGAGCAGTTCAGCAATTTCGGCTTTTGCCGTAGCTTCCTTGGCATCCACGATGCGCATGGCCAGACGCAGACGCAGCGAGTTGGCAAATTTCTGCCACTTCACCATGTTGCCGCCGAAGATGATGTCGCCATCAACGCCACCACCGGTGGTCTGAATCAGGCTGGAAGCGCTTTTCAGGTCAGCCAGCAGGCCGGTGTATACGGCTTCCTGCGAGTCATACTTTGGGGTCAGCACGTTTTCGCCCAGGCGCAGAGCCTGCGAGTACGGGATGTCGCCGTACAGGTCGGTCAGCACCGAGAACAGGTAGCTGCGCATCACCAGACCTACAGCTTGCAGGTTCGGATTGTTGGTTTGCTTGCCGATGGCAATCAGCTGGTTGAAGTCCTGCAGGCCGGCGGCGTAGAAACCGTCCCAGATGCTCTGGTAGGAAGTAGCGCGGAAGCCGTACTGGTCTTCGGTGGTGTACTGGATTTTAGCCCAGTGCTGGATGATGAGCTCGCCGCCGTCCTGGTTGGCAGGAATATCAAACAGGCGGAAGATGTTTGCGCGCTCTGCGTTGGTCAGAAGATAGGCCGGGTTCGCCGTAGTGGCGTTGTTCGGGTTGGTATTGATGGCCTCAAATTCCTTCGTGCAAGAGCCTAGACCCAGTGCCAGAGGCAGGGCCATTGCTGCTATTTTGCTGTATTTGGAAAGCATGTCGGTTGAATCGAAGAGTGTAAAAGTGCCGCCGCCCGCGAGCGGCGGCACTGGAAATTACAACGTCAGGTTGATGTTAAAGCCGTAGCTGCGAACAGAAGGAATCTGCGTCGACTCGAGGCCCTGAGTGTTGCCGTTGTTGAACGACGTCTCGGGGTCGATGCCGGGAGCTTTCGAGCTGATCAGCCACAGGTTACGGCCTACGAACGAAACACCGATGCCTTTTACAAAGGTTCTCTCAATCATCGATTTTGGCAGCTGGTAGCCCAGACGTACTTCGCGCAGTTTCACGTACGAAGCATCGTACACGCTGCTTTCGCGCACGTTGTAGTAGTAGCCGTGGTAGTAGTCCTCGGCCGAAGCCTTCACGTCGTTCGGACGGAACGAGCCGTCAGCGTTGCGCTGAACACCGGCACCGATGATGCCATCTTCGCGGCCGTTCAGGGTGTTGGTCAGAGCACCAGCGTAGTTACCCCACATGTTGGTTTCGCTCTGGAGCGAACCACCCTGGCGGGTGTCAACCGTAGCGCTGAACTCAACGCCTTTGAAGCCGAAGCGGTTGGTGATACCACCGATCCAGTCTGGCGTGTAGTAGCCCAGAACTTTACGGGTTGGGTCAACCAATGGCGTACCGTCAGCACCGAATACGATCTGACCAGCATACTGTCCGTCTGGCACGCGCAGGAAGCCGTCACCGAACAGAGCACCGTAGCGCTGACCAACGCGGGCTTCTACGTTTACACCGAAGCCGGAGCTACCGATAACCAAGTTTTTGATCTGGCCTTCTTTGTCGAACTCGTCAACGCGGTTGCGGTTGGCGGCGAAGTTAGCCGTGATGTTCCACTGCAGGGCGCTCGAAGGCGACAGGGGAGCCAGGGTCAGGATGGTCTCGATGCCTTTGTTCGACATTTGACCAGCGTTCAGGATTTTGGACGTGTAGCCCGTGGTAGCCGAGGTCAGAACCGAGATGATCTGGTTTTTGGTCAGGGTCTTGTAGCCCGTTACTTCCAAACCAATGCGGTTTTGCAGGAAACGGAGTTCAACACCAACTTCGGTCGACTGGGTGCGCTCAGGCTTCAGATCGGGGTTGTACTTCACGTTGAAGACCGTCTGAGTTGGGTTCGTGCCGAAAGGCTGGCCACCCGTGTAGATGTCCTGCAGACGGTAAGGCTCCGTGTCGTTACCTACTTCGGCGTAGCCACCGCGGATTTTAGCAAACGACAGAGCCGACTCCTTGATGCCGAAAGCTTCGGTCAGAACTACCGATGCATCCACCGAAGGGTAGAAGTACGAGTTGTTGCCAGCAGCCAGGGTCGACGACCAGTCGTTACGACCCGTTACCCCAACGAAGGCGAAGTTCTTGAAGCCCACGCGAGCCGAGCCGTACACGCTGTTCACGCGACGGTTGGTTACGGGGTTCAGGATACCGGCGTTGTTCGAGTTGCTGGTGCCGAAGTTGTTGTCCGAAACCAGTGGCGTAGCCGAGTTGCCCAGCGAGAACAGGTTTGGTACGGCCAGCTCAGGAGCAGCAATCTGGCTGCGGTTTACGCGGTTGTCGCGACGGTTAACACCCACCAGGAAGTCCAGGTTGAGGTCTTCGGTCAGGTTGCGGTTGGCGGTAGCCAGGAATTCAGTGTTACGCTCCAGTACGGCGATACGCTCTTCGGTGTAGTCATCGTAGGTGGCGTTGCTGACGGTTTCAGCGGGCACACGACGCTGGTTGAACTGGTTGTAAATGTCGTTCGTGGTACGAGCCGTCACGTTCAGCCAATCGGTCAGAGCGTAGGTCAGGGTCAGGTTGCCGATTACACGGTCCCGACGGTCATCGTTAGTAGCTTCACCCAAAACGAAGTAAGGGTTGTTGTGGTAAGAGGCGTTCCAGTTGGCATTGCGGCCACCGTTCTCATACAGCGACTTCAGGTCACGTACGTCAACCTGACGGCCGAACCAGGTGTAGAGCTGCTGCATGACGTTCAGCTCGTCGTAGCCCTGGCCAGGACGACGGCCGCGGGTTTCCGAGTAGTTGATGTTGGTGCTTACCTTGAACTTGCTCGTGATATCAGCGCCAGCGTTCAGGTTGACGGTGTTACGACGCAGGTAGGTGTTGTAGAGAATGCCTTTCTGGTCGAGGTTGGTGTACGAAACCCGTACGCCAGCCTTATCGTTGCCACCCGTGAGGGCCACGTTGTTGGTCAGGGTGTGACCGGTCTGGAAGAAGTGCTTCTTGATGTTGTCTTTGCCTGGGCTAACCCATGGCGTAGCCTGACGAACACCGTTTACTACAGGCGAGGTAAACTGGGGGATCAGACGACCGTCCAGTTTAGGGCCCCAGCTTTCGTCCACGTTGTCGTTGTCGCCCGAACCGTTGCCGTCAACGTACGAGAAAACCCCGCCGCTGCCCTGGCCATACTGATCCTGGAAATCCGGAACCTTGAGGGGGCTTTCAAACGAAGTAGTGCTATTTACCGAGATACCCAGACCTTTGGCTTTGCGGCCCGATTTGGTGGTAATAACGATTACGCCGTTGGCACCGCGGCTGCCGTACAGAGCGGCGGCGTTAGCACCTTTCAGTACGGTCATCGTTTCGATGTCGTCGGGGTTGACGTCCGAAGCGGCGTTGCCGTAGTCGATACCCCCACCCGAATCCGAGTTCGAGAAGCTGGAGTTGTCAATGGCCTGACCGTCAATTACGAACAGGGGCTGGTTGTTGCCCTGAATCGACTTGGCACCCCGGATTACGATACGCGACGAGCTACCGGCAGCACCGGTGCTGTTGGAAATCTGCACACCGGCAACGCGGCCGGCCAGCGAGTTCACTACGTTCGTTTCGCGGGCTTGGGTCAGTTCAGAGCCTTGTACGTCCTGTACGGAGTAACCCAGGCTTTTCTTCTGCTCCTCGCGGCCCAGAGCCGTTACTACTACTTCACCCAGCGTCTTGGTGTCGGTGCTCAGACCAATGTCGATGGTCGAAGCCGTGCCGATGGGACGCTCTACCGATACGTAACCGATAGAAGTGAAGGAAAGGGTAGTGGCCGAAGCAGGTACGCTCAGCGTGTACGTGCCATCCGAATTCGTGGAGGCACCAATGGTGGTCCCTTTCACCAGTACGGTAACGCCGGGCAGACCCTGGCCATTGGCCCGGTCAGTTACCCGCCCTGAAATGGCCCTATCCTGCGCGATGGCCTGCTGCAACAGGCTAGTCATCAGCAGGATGACCATAAATAGTAGTTTTTTCATTTGACTGTTTGTTTGGTGAGTGAAACGGTGAAAAAAAGATATAAAAGTGGGCGAATAGGCAAGTATAGAGGGAAAAATGCCATTTAGCAACTTTTAGGAAACATAGCCCACAGAATGCAGTATCGCTTTTCTGAGCTTTCCGTCCGTTCAGCTGATGGAGTCTTTCACCCATACACTGAGGCTTCTCCGCGCACCCTCACTTCTAAAGTTAAGAAATATATCCACAAAAAAGCCTTCCTGCATAACAAGAAGGCTTTCTGGGTCCTAAACCTATATAGTGCTAGTTCTGCATGAGAAAGCCCTTGATGTACTCATCCAGGTCGCCATCGAGCACGTTTTGCACGTCGGTGCGCTCGATGCCGGTGCGCAGGTCCTTGACGAGTTTGTAAGGGTGCAAGACGTAGTTGCGAATCTGGGAGCCAAAGTCAATGCGCTTCTTGTTTGCTTCCACTTTATCCCGCTCGGCGTGGCGCTTGTCCATCTCAATCTGGTAGAGGCGCGACTTAAGCATGCGCAGGGCGTGCTCCTTGTTCATCAGCTGGCTGCGCTCAATCTGGACGGCGATGATGATGCCCGAGGGCGCGTGGGTCAGGCGCACGGCGGTTTCCACCTTGTTCACGTTCTGTCCGCCCGCGCCGCCGGCCCGGAACGTGTCCCAGGAGATGTCGGCGGGGTTGATTTCGATGTTAATCGTATCGTCGATGACGGGGTAGGCAAATACCGATGCAAACGAGGTGTGGCGCCGGCCGCTGCTGTCGAAGGGCGACATGCGCACGAGCCGGTGCACCCCGATTTCGCTTTTTAGGTAGCCGTAGGCGAAGTCGCCGTCGATTTCCAGGGAGGCCGACTTGATGCCCGCACCCTCGCCGGGCTGGTAGCTGATCTGCTTCACCCCGAAGCCGTGGCTTTCGGCCCACATGATGTACATGCGCATGAGCATCTCGGCCCAGTCCTGGCTTTCAGTGCCCCCGGCGCCGGGATTGATATCGATGATAGCCGAGAGCTGGTCTTCCTCGTTGGAGAGCATGCGCTTGAACTCGAGCTGCTCCACCTTTTGCTGGGTAGCGTCGAAGTCGGCCTGCATTTCGGCAGCCGTCACGTCGCCCTCGCGGTAGAAGTCGAACAGCACTTCCGTGTCGGCCAGAGCCTGCTGCACGGCTTCGTAGTCGTCGGTCCAGATCTTGACGGACTTGATTTCCTTCAGAATGGCTTCGGCCTTCTTGGAGTCATCCCAGAAGTCGGGGGCCATGGTTTGCTTTTCGGCCTCTACGACCTGGGCTTTGCGCGCATCGTAGTCAAAGATACCTCCTCAAAGCCTCAGCGCGGCCTTTCAATTCCTTAACCTGGTCCTGGGTCATTGGAAAAAATAATGATGAACAATGGGAAACGAGGGCGCAAAGGTAGAAAATGCGCAACGCCCGCCCCGGCCAGAAGCCAGCGGCGGGCGTTGTATCGTTGTGGCGGGCTCGGTTATACTTCCACCATCCAGCCGTGAGTGTCGGGCGCGTCGCCGGTGCGAATGGCGCTCAGGGCGGCACTCATGCGCTGGGAGAAGGAGTCGGGGCCGGGCGTGGGCAACGTGTAATCCTGGCCCTGGTAGCCGATAACGGCAATGGGGGCAATAGTAGCGGCCGTGCCCACGCCAAAGGCTTCCTGCAGGGTGCCGTTGGCCTGGGCCGCCATGATTTCGGTGGCCGACACCTTGCGTTCCTCCACCGTCATGCCCCAGTCGCGCGCCAGCTCCAGCACGCTGCGGCGGGTGATGCCGTCGAGAATGGACGTGCTCAGGGCGGGCGTCACCACCTTGCCGTCGATGAGGAAGATGGCGTTCATGGTGCCCGATTCCTCCACGTAGCGGTGTTCCGAGGAGTCGGTCCAGATCAGCTGGTTGTAGCCTTCCTGCTGGGCGAGCTTGGTCGGGTACATGGCCGCGCCGTAGTTGCCGGCGTTTTTGGCGTAGCCCGCCCCGCCCTCGGCCGAGCGGACATATTTTTCCTCGAAACGCACCCGCAGCGGCTTGTTGTAGTACAAACCCACTGGGCAGGTGAAAATCATAAAGCGGTAGGAGTCGGAAGGCCGCACGCCGATGAAGCCGTCGGTGGCAAACATGAACGGGCGGATGTAAAGGGCGCTGCCCGGGGCGTTGGGCACCCAGTTGGCATCGAGGCGGATAAGCTGGGTCAGGCCCTGCATAAACAGCTCCTCGGGCACGGTGGGCATGCACATCCGCTCGGCCGAAGCGTTGAGGCGGTGCAGGTTGTCGTAGGGACGGAACAGGGCAATGTGGCCTTCGGCGTTTTTGTAGGCTTTCATGCCCTCAAAAATGGCCTGGCCGTAGTGCAGGGCCGAGTTGGCGGGGCTCACGGCCATGTCGCCGTAGGGCACAATCTGCGGGTTCTGCCATTCCCCGTCGTGGTAGTCGACGGCGAACATGTGGTCGGAGAAAATCTTGCCGAATTCGATATGGTCGGGGTCCAGGTGCTGCAGGCGGGACGCGGTGGTGCGCTGGGTCCGAATGGTCAGGGTTTCGAGCATGGGAAAGGGAGTAGGATGGATGGGGGCGGCAAGTTACGACAGGCTGACAAACCTGAAACGGGGCTAGGAGAGACGCGGTTTCCAGCTAACCTCCTCGGCGCCCAAATCGTGCGCCATCTGCCGGCTAAGCACAAACAGGTAATCCGAGAGTCGGTTCAAATAAACCGGCACCAGCTCGGCCACGAAGGCGTCTTCCTGCAGGGCAATGACGAGCCGCTCGGCCCGGCGGCACACGCAGCGGGCCACGTGGGCAAAAGAAACCGAGGGGTGGCCGCCGGGCAAAATAAATACCCGCAGCTCGGGCAGCACCTCGTTCATGCGGTCCATTTCCCGCTCCAGCAGGGTCACGTCTTCGGCGTGCAGGTCCGGAATTTTCATCTTCGACTTTTCCGGGTCCGAGGCCAACGACGAACCCATGGTGAACAGGCGGTCCTGAATTTCCTTGAGCAGGTCGCGGCGGGGCGCATTCACGTCCTGGTCGCGGAGCAGGCCGATGTAGGAGTTGAGCTCGTCCACGGTGCCGTAGCAGTCGATGCGCAGGCTGGACTTGGGCACGCGGGTACCGCCGATAAGGGAGGTAAGGCCTTTGTCGCCGGTTTTGGTGTAGATTTTCATGCAGTGCAAAATGGTGCGGGCCGGGGTGGGAAAGCCGGGCCGCGGGGGCGAGTAAATGCAAAAGGCCTTTCTGACAGCCACGCCGCAGCCCGGGGGCTTGGTGCGCAGACGGCAAAAAGGCCTTTCAAGGAGAAAGCAAAGATACTAGCTGTTCAGCATCTGGTTGTGGTGGGTGGCAATGTCGTTGTTGGGCAGGTCCGATTCCACCAGTCCGTCGCGCAGGCGCACAATGCGGTGGGAGTAGCGGGCAATGTCTTCTTCGTGGGTAACCATGATGATGGTATTGCCCTTCACGTAAAGCGCCTCAAACAAATCCATGATTTCGTAGCTCGTCTTGGTGTCGAGGTTACCCGTAGGTTCGTCGGCCAGGATGATGCTGGGGTCGTTGACCAGGGCGCGGGCAATGGCTACGCGCTGGCGCTGTCCCCCCGACAGCTCGTTGGGCCGGTGCTTGGCCCGGGAGTCGAGGCCCACGCTGCGCAGGGCTTCCATGGCTTTTTCCTCCCGCTGGCTTTTGCTGTAGCCAGCATAGATCAGGGGCAGGGCCACGTTGTCGAGCGAGGTGGCCCGGGGAAGCAGGTTGAAGGTCTGGAAAACGAAGCCGATTTCTTTGTTGCGCACCTCGGCCAGCTGGTTGTCCGACATGCGGCTGACGTCCTTGCCGTTGAGAATGTAGGAGCCGCGGGTGGGCGTGTCGAGGCAGCCCACAATGTTCATCAGCGTCGACTTGCCCGAGCCCGAGGGACCCATGAAGGCAACGTACTCGCCCCGCTGGATGGTGATGGTAACGGAGCGCAGCGCGTGAATGCGCTCCGTGCCCATCTGGTATTCCTTGGCGATGTCGTGGGTTTCGATGACGGGAGGTAGCATACAGGGCCAGGGTTAATTCCAGGAGGCGGCCGCCGCGGCCTGGGCTTTGCGACGAGCTTCGTACTGGGCATGAAAGGTATTGTATTCTGCAGGGGAAAGCAATTGGAGCAGCTTTTCCAGCGGTGCGGCAGCGTAGGAAGTCAGCCCCGCCGGGATGGCAGCCAGGGTGTATGCTTGCAATAACGCAATTGATTCTGGATTATGTGCTAATCCGGTCAATAAAAAATTGTAGGCTTTGGTGTAGTCCCGGCGCTTGGCGTAAAAATTGGCCGCGGCCAGCACGCCCGGTTCCAGAAAAGGCGCCTGTTGCATTAAACGGGTATATAGCTGGGGCGCCGTGGGCTGGTTTTGCGCATCGGCTACGGCGGCCTGGTAATAAAGCCGGTAGGCCTGCTCCCGGCGGGTGAAGTAGGCCGTGGGCAGCCACTGACCAAGCTGCTGCGCTTGTCCGGCCTGTAGATAGGCTTGGCCGCGCAGCACATTCCACTGCGAAGCCGCCGTGGTTTTGGCCGTTGCCGGAGCTCCAAACTCCGCAATGGCCTGCTGAGCCGCCGCCGTTTGTCCGGCTCGCAAGGCCCGCGGAATCTGGGCCAGCAGGGCCGCTTCCCGCGCTACCGGCGTACCCAGCGCTGCTGCCCGCGGAATCAGGCTTTCGGGATACAGCTCACTGCCCCGTAGCACCAAGTATTGCGCCCGCACCGAGTCCGAAGCCTGGGCGTACTGCTGATTGAAGTCCAGATTCAGCACCACCTGAAGGCGCCGGGCGCGACTGGCCACGCCATACGCCGGCTGGGCCAGAGCCCGGGCCGCCGAAGTCCGGGCCGAGTCCAGACGGCCATCCAGGGCTTGGGCGTAGGCACGAAACAGCGGGGCTTCGGGGTAGCTCAGCCGAGCCGCGTCGCCGAAGCGGGCAGCGGCGGAGGCGGGCAACTCGAGTTCCAGCAGCCAGAGTCCCCAGAGGTTTTGGTAATAGGCACTGGCGGGCGTGTCGCCGGCCGTGAGGGGCTGCAGCAACGCCTGGGCCGCGGCGGGCCGGCCCGCGTAGTAGTGGGTCATGGCCTGCAGAAAGCTCAGCTGCTCCGCGTAGTCGCCATTAGCCTGGTTGGCCGCCAGTGGCCGCAGGGTGCTTAGGCGGGAGGTGTCGCCGCGCACGGCCCGGCGCAGGGCATCGTGGTAGAGCAGGGCAAACCCGTCGGCGGCAAGGGGCTGGTCGGCCGCCACGGCCGGAGAAGCCGCCACGGGAGCATCGGTGAGTTGCTGCAACAGGACGTGGTTGCTCTGCCAGGCCGTATTCTGAGCAGCGGGGCGCAGGCTTTGCACCACTTTCTGAGCCGAAGCCAGGTCCTGAACCTGGAGCATATAGGCCAGCTTGTTGGCCTGCACCACCGGATTGTTGGCATCGAGCGCCTCGGCCCGGCTGAAGTAGTAGTTGACCGAGTCGGTGATGGTGGAGCGGGTGTAGAGCTGGGCCAGGTCGGAGGTCAGGCGCACGCTCCGGGGCGCCGTTTTCAAGCCCTCACGCAAGAGTTGGAGGCGGTCGAAAAAGTCGGTGGGCTCGTTGAACAGCGCGGCCAGCCGGAGCGAAATTTTTTCCGAAGGCTGGCGGCTCTGGGCCCGGCGCAGGGCATTTATTTCGTTTTGGCGCTGCTGGCGAAACCGGTACAACGCCGCCCGGCCCCAGCTGGCGCGCAGGTTGTGAAAATCGAGCACGTCGCTTTCGGCGTAGTAGCGTTCTGCCAGCAAGGCCAGCGCGTCGGCGCCGGGCTGCTGCTCACTCTGCAGGCGGGTCAGGTCGCCCAGGGTGTTGTAGTAGCCGGCCTTTACCTGATCCAGGAGGAAGAAGTTGTTGCGCAGCTCCACGGCAAAGATGCCGGCCAGCGCCAGCAGATACACCGCGTAGAATGGCACCCGCCGCGGCTCGTACACCACCCGGTACACCCGCAGGCGCTGCCGGATGAGGGGGGCGAAGTTGATGAGTAAGTACAGCAGAAAAGCGCCCCCGCCCATGAGCAGGGCCAAGGCCGTAAAGTCGCGGGCGGCCGTGAGCAGCGGGTCGTTGGCCGTGGCAAAGGCGTAGCCCAGGAAGCCGGCGGCCAGCGTCGTCAGCACCAGGTAGAGGTGGGCGGCGCCGGGCCAGTAGGGCACCCAGGCTTCGTAGGTGGCCGAGCGGCGGCGCAGGCCCAGCCACCCGGCTACCGCTGCCGGCACCAGCAGTACTAAAGGCTCCAGGCGCACGTTGGGCAGAATGTAAACCTCCCCGTTGTTCCAGTAGTACAGAAACAGCATGCCCAAGTACAGGCCGCTGGCCAGCACGAAGGGCACGAGGCCGAAGCGGCTGGCCGGGTTTTCGGCTTGGGTGTTAAACCAGAGCAGCCCCTGGATATTCTCGAAGGCCACCCACAGCACCAGCAGCCCTACCACTACCGCCCCGCTGCCCGTGGCAAAGCTCACCAGATGCAGGGCCGTGGTATCGAAGGGGTAGCTGCTGCGCCAGAAAATAAAAGCTCCCAGCCCGGCCAGCAGCCCCATGAACACGAGCAGACGCTGCCACAAAGGCGTGTTGGTCCAGAAGGCGTGAAAGCCGAAGGCCGGCAGCCCCAGCGTGAGCAGCAGCGCAATGAGAAAATACTGCTCCCGGGAGTCAATCAGGCCGAGCAGGTCGGCGTTGAGCGACATGAGCAGGAAAATCAGCAGGGCCATGCCCGCCACGAAAGCCAAGCGGGGCAGGGTGCTGACCACGGCCAGAAAGTACGTCACGGCACCCGCCAGCAGCACCAGCAGCGCCAGGGCCGCGTCGGCCCGCACGAAGGGGCCGCTGACGTCGTGGGTCTGGGTGGTCAGGTAGCCGTTGGCGCGCACGGGCAGCGCGTCGAGGCCCACCCGCACCTGCTGCACCACGATGGGCACGGGCCGCAGCTGGGTGACTTCCTGCACGCGCAGGGTGTAGTCGTCGCCGGTGAAGAAGTGATAAAAGGTCAGGGCCAGAGCCAGAGAGGCCAGCAAAGCCAGCCCCGGCAGCGGACTGCGCCAGAGTGAGCGGGAGGGAGTGTTTGGCACCAGCTTAGGTTATTCCAGCACTTTCGGAACGCGGAAGTAATCAGAATCCTTGCGCGGGGCATTGCGCAGGCCTTCCTGGTGACTCACCGAGTTGTGGGCCTCATCGGGGCGGAGCACGTTGATTTCGTGCGACAAATGCACCAGGGGCTCCACGTCGGTGGTGTCGAGCTGGCTGAGCTGGGCCACCCAATCCAGAATCTTGTTCAGGTCGCCGAGCATCTGCTGCTCTTTGGTGGCGTCGAATTCAAGGCGGGACAGGTGCGCCAGTTTGCGCAGGGTAGCAAGGTCGGTGCTCAAGGGAAGGAAGAATTAGAAAGTAAGAACTAGGAACTGCTCCGGCTTGGCTCTGGGCTTTCCACCCGGGCAGCTGAAGCAGAAACAGGCTCGGGCGCCGGGGTCGGCTTGGGAGCCCGCAGGGTGGACGCCTCCGGAATGCCAGCCGCGTCGGGCCGGAATTCGCTGGCAATGATACGGAATGCCTGCTCTTTCAGGGCCGGCACGTCGGCGGCGGTCAGGTTTTTGGTTTGAATCGGCTCGTGCAACACAATGCGCAGGGGGGAGTAGCGCACCCGCAGCGTACCGGCAACGTCGGGCATGAAGCGGTGGTTCAGCGGCATCGAAATCGGGACTACAGGCACGCCGGTGGCAATGGCGAGCTGAAAAGCCCCATCCTTGAAGGGCAGCATCTGCTGGCCGGGCGTGGGTGAGATTTTGCCTTCCGGAAAAATCACCACCGAGCGGCCGGCCTCCAGGCTTTTGCGGGCCTGCACCATGGCCCGGCCCCGGCTCACGGCACTGTCGCGGTTGACGGTGATGTAGGTGCTGCCGAATATCGGACCCCAGAGCGGCACTTCGGCCAGAGAGCTTTTGCCCACGATGTTCAGAAAGCCCGGCACGGCCTTGAACAGGAGCGGAATGTCGATGTAGGAGCTGTGGTTGGCCACGTACAGGCAGGTCGTGCCCGCGGGCAGCGGGTTTTTCTGCACCACGTCCACCGGCATGCCCCACATGCGGATGGCAAACTTCGACCAGCCCCGGTTGATGCTGTGCAGGTAAGGGTGCCAGGTAGGGCGGCGCCGGAGCACGAGCTGGGCCGGGTACGTCACCACGAAAGGCAGCACAAACCAGAAGGTGCTCCAGGTGGTGTAGAGTCGGTGAGCAAGGAAACGCAGGAAACGACGCATGGCTGCAAAGTTAAAAACCAGAAGTTAGAACCCGGAAAGTAAAGCTGCTATCTGTGCGCGTGATGAAGCTACCCCGGCACTTGGCCGCGCTGGCGCAGCACCCGCTCGGCTTTGAGCAGGCCCGCCACGCTGATGGCATCGGTGATGCGGTTGCTCATCACCAGCTCCACTGCTTCGGCCAGGGGCAGCTTCCAGAGGCGCAGGTCCTCGGTTTCCTCGGGCTCGGTTTCGCCGTGCTCCAGCTCCTCGGCCAAAAACACGAAGCCTTCCTCGTCGGTGACGGAGTTGGAAGTATGCAGGCGGGCAATGTTGGTCCAGCGCCGGGCCAGCAGGCCGGTTTCCTCCTTGAGCTCCCGCTGGGCCGACTCCAGAATGTCGCGCTCCACGGGGCCGCCGCCCATCGGAATTTCCCAGCTGTACTCGTTGAGCGGGTAGCGGTACTGGCCCACGAGCCAGGTGTTGCCCTCGGCATCGACGGGCACAATACCCAGAGCCTTGTTTTTCATCGACACCACCCCGTAGATGCCCCGCCCGCCGGCCGGGTTGATAACCTGGTCTTCGCGCACGCTGATCCAGGGGTTCTGATACTGCACCGCCGAGCTGAGCACTTGCCAGGGGTTGTGGCTCTCGTCGAAGCCGGGCTCGATTTGTTGCGTCATTTGTTTGGATGTCGTAAGGCGGGTTCCGGGCAAAGGTACAATCCGGCGCCGAGGGGTTCCGGGAAAATGCCGTCCACCGAGCCAGAGGCGCCGTTGAGCGAGTGAGGAGGTCCGTTGGTCAAAAAAAGAAGGCACAAACAATTGACAGCAAGTAGTTTTGTCGTAGAAAGGAACCAGCACTGCTCGCTATACTGTGGAAAGGAAGTAATGAGCAGTGTACACTTTGACCGGTGTTAGGAGTAGGGTGGATAAATTATAACCGGTCAGTGTAGAGAAAAAGCCGTTGCGCGACGCAACGGCTTTTTTTTGTGCCCGCCGGGGCCGGTCCGGGCCGGCAGCCAACATTTTGGCATTGCCAAACCTGGACTGTCGGCGGCCGTATCAAAAGCATAGCCGGCCGTTAACTTCCCGGTCGGCACCGGATATTTTTATGGCCAATCACCCCAAAAACCAGTCCGCTTCAACCCAACCCGGTGACCCGCTCTTCAACCTCAAGCACGCCCAGGCCGAGTCGGAGCTGCTGCAAAACACCGGCGGCCTCGGTCCCATCACCAACGAATACGTAACCACCGACGAAGACGACTCCCTCGACGAGGGCCCGCGTGACAAGCAAGGCAACCGCCGCGGCGAAACCGGCACCCCCGACGTAGGCTCTACTGCCGGTCGGCACTAATGGTGAAGTGATGAACTTGTGAACTTGTGAGTGTACTGTTCAAAGCGCACCAGCAACCCGGAACTCACCATTTCACCACCTCCCAACATCACAACTCATAAAAGAGCCTCTCCGGTGCTGCGGTGCCGGGGAGGCTCTTTTCTTTTCGGGTCCCGCCCGGCTTGGGCTACCTTTGCGGGCTATGCTGCTTGCTTCTCACACCGGGCACCCCTTAGAAGCCGGCCTCGACGAGGCGGGCCGCGGCTGCCTAGCCGGGCCGGTTTTCGCCGCCGCCGTCATTCTGCCCGCCGATTTTTCCCCGGCCTTCCTCAACGACTCCAAGCTGATGACGCCCAAGCGGCGGGAGTTGGTGCGCACCGAAATCTGCCGGGAAGCTGTGGCCTGGGCCGTGGCCGAAGCCTCCCCCGACGAAATTGCCAGCCTCAACATTGCCAACGCCAGCTACCTGGCCATGCACCGGGCCGTGGCCGCGCTGGGGCAGCAGCCTAGCCACCTGCTCGTCGATGGCAACCGGTTCCGGCCCTACGCGGGCATCGAGCACACCTGCTTTATCAAGGGCGACGGGCGTTACCGCAGCATTGCGGCGGCCTCGGTGCTGGCCAAAACCTTCCGCGACGACCGAATGCGGGAGCTGGCCCGGGAGTTTCCCTTCTACCATTGGGAGCAGAATGCGGGCTACCCCACCGAAAAGCACCGGGCCGCCATCCGCGAATACGGCCCCTGCGAGCATCACCGCCTGGGCTTCCGGCTGCTTTGAAAATGTGATTTGGTGCCTTGTTGATTTAGTGAATGTTCGGGTAGCGTTAACGTGGTAGTCAAGGCAGATCCCTAACTCACTAAAGCGCTAAATCACCTATTCTTTCAGCTTAAGCAGGTCCAGAAACAGGCTGAAGCCGTCGACGCTGGTGCCGCCTTCACCGAACTTGTCGAAGCTCAGGGGCTTGATGATGTAGCCGCTCACGGCCAGCTCCCGGGCCTTAAGCCGGTCGCTTTCCAGGTCGGAGGTGGTCATGATGAACACGTTCAGGCCCACAAACTCGGGGTCGGAGCGCAGCGTGTCGAGCAGCTCCAGGCCGTTCATGCGGGGCATATTGATATCGAGCAGCACGATGGTGGGCTTGCCGATGGGCGCCTGCCCCCCATCCCCGCGCAGCAGGCCGAGGGCCTCACGGCCGTTGCGGGCAATGTGCAGCGGCACCGTAATGTCATGTTTGCGTAACTCACGCTGCACGTTCATGATGTCCATTTGGTCGTCTTCGACCAGAAGGATGGAGGTGTTGGAAGCGTCGCCAGACATAAGAAAGTTTGTTCAGAGCGGGGAAATGGAAGCAGAGCGGGGCAAAGACGGTGCAGTATACGGCTTGTCAAAGCTTTTAGGCCGTTTTTGCGGCCAGCGGTGCGCTTGCCGGCCGCCGTTCGGCGTGGGCAATACGCTCCTTGGGCCAGGTGAAGATGAAGGTGGCGCCGTGACCCTCAGTTGATTCGACGCGGATGTTGCCGCCCTGCCGCTCCACGATTTTTTTCACAATGGCCAGTCCCACGCCGGTACTTTCCAGGGTGTCGCGCTCGGTCAGGGTCTGGAAAATCACGAAGATCCGCTCGTGGTACTGCGGGTCGATGCCGGGGCCGTTGTCGGCCACGGAAAAGGTGTACTGCTGCCGGTCTTCGCGGCAGCCCACCCGCACGAGGCATTGTTCGGGGTGCTCGTGGTACTTCAGGGCGTTGCTGATCAGGTTGGTGAACACCTGCTGGAGCTGGACGCGGTTGGTGGTGAGCGTGGGTAGGTAGGTGGGCAGCTCGAAGCGGAAACCCTCCGGCGGGGCCAGCGAGTCCACGATTTCGGTGAGCAGCTCCCGCACGTTGATGCGCTCCTCGGCCTGCTGGGTGCGCCCGATGCGGGCCAAGTCCAGAATGCCGGTAATCAGGTTTTCCATGCGGTGTACCCGCACCCGCATCAGGGCCAGAAACTCCTGGATGTGGGGCGGTACCTCGGTCCCCATATCTTCCTCAATCCAGCGCGAGGCGCTTTCAATGCCCCGCAGCGGCGCTTTCAGGTCGTGGGAGACGACGTAGGCGAACTGGTCGAGCTCCTGGTTGCGGCGTTCCAGCAGGGTGATGGTGGAGTCGATGGTGCGCGCCATCACGTTGAGCGAGTCGGCCAGGGCCGTCAGCTCGTCCTGCTCGGGGTCTTGAATACGGGTGGTGTAGTCGCCGCTGGAAATGCGGGTCGACAAACCCACCATGGTTTCGATGCGGCGAGCAATAAGCCGGATGATGTAAGCCGCCCACAACAGCCCCACCAAAATCGAGACCAGGGTGATGATAATCGAGACGATGCGGGTTTGCCGGATGCTGTCCTCGAGCTTTTCGCGCACCTTGTTGCGGGCCGCCAGCTCGGTCTGGTCGAAGGCGTCGAAGATCACCCGGATCTGGGCCATGATCTGCGGGCCGGTCAGGCTTTCCCCCAGGGCCCGGTGCTCCATGCCCTCCATGGCAATCTGGTTGGGGTCGCGGCGGCGCGCTTCGCGCTTTTCGCTGATCAGCAGGTGGGAAAACGACGACCACTGCTGAAACAAGCGCTGGGCGCGCATAATGCGGGCGTACTGCGGGTCGGTGGGGGAGAGCTGGTCCCGGATTTCGCTGAAGCGACCCAGCAGCTCCCGTTCCCCTTCGTAGTAGGGCTGGAGCGTGGCCTCGTTGCCCAGCAGCAGGTAGCCGCGGAAGCCCGACTCCATGTCGATGATGTTGCGAAACAGTGTGGAGGCTTCCCCGGTCAGGCGCTGCGACTCTTCCACGCGCTGGGAATTGCGCAGCACCTTACGCGAGAGCTGGTAGTTGATGACGACCACGCCCGCAAACAGCGCGGAAATAACCAGAAAGCCGGCGAAAAGCTTGGTCGCGAGCTTCAGCTTCAGGTGGGGCAGCGAGAGGGAAGGCATTGGCGGGGTTTAGCGACCCGTACGCAGCTTCTCTTCCAGGGTTCGTAGCAGCGCCGTGATGCGGTCGATAAGGTACTGCAGGTCGTGCATGCCTTCGATGGCCGCTTCCTGGAAGCCCTGCAGGCGCATATCCATCAGGCGGTTGGCCTCCACGTGCAGCTGCCGGTGAATGCGGTCCAGCTCGTTCCACTCCGGCAGGGCGCCGGGAAAGCTGCGCCGCCGCTCCCGAATCCAGATGCCAAACCCGCACTGCTCCGGGTCGCGGATGGGGCCTTCGGCCAGGTTGGTGCCATAGAGAAAGGAGCGGAGCTTGGACTTAAACAGCAGGTGCTTGACCATGGCCGTTTCGAAATCCTGCTTGATATCTAGGTTCATACGAGTGACTATGCCCGGGCCGGGGCCCGGATTTTGGCGGCCCCGCGCAACTCGTTGCGGGGCGCCCCGGCAGCTTCTACGTAACTGTTGTGCTTACCGGCCACGGGAAATAGCTAATTTCGCCCCGCCCGCCCCGCGGCGCTCCTCGCCTTTTCCATCCGTTCGAACCAACTCCCCCAATGGCCGAAGACCTCAAAACCGTCACCCTAAACGACGTGCACCAGCAGCTGGGTGCCAAAATGGTGCCCTTCGCCGGCTACAACATGCCCGTGCGCTACTCCTCCGACCTCGATGAGCACCACACCGTGCGCCGGGCCGTGGGCATTTTCGACGTCTCCCACATGGGCGAGTTCCGGGTGCGCGGCCCCCAGGCCCTGGACCTGATTCAGCGCGTGACCAGCAACGACGCCAGCAAGCTCACCGACGGCAAGGCCCAGTACTCCTGCCTGCCTAACAACGAGGGCGGCATCGTCGACGACCTGCTCGTGTACAAGCTCGCCGACGAGGATTACCTGCTCGTGGTCAATGCCTCCAACATCGACAAGGACTGGAACTGGATCAGCCAGCACAACACCCAGGGCGCCGACATGCAGAACGTGTCCGATGACCTCAGCCTGTTTGCCGTGCAGGGCCCCAAGGCCATCGACGCCCTGCAAGGTCTGACCGACACCGACCTGAAGTCGATTCCCTACTACTCTTTCGTGCAGGGTACTTTCGCCGGAGCGCCCAACGTGATTATCTCGGCCACGGGCTACACCGGCGCCGGCGGCTTCGAGCTGTACGTGCCCAATGAGTACGCCAAGCAGGTCTGGGACAAAGTGATGGAAGCCGGTCAGCCCTATGCTCTCAAGCCTATCGGCCTCGGTGCCCGCGACACGCTCCGCCTGGAAATGGGCTACTGCCTCTACGGCAACGACATCGACGACACCACCTCCCCGCTGGAAGGCGGCCTGGGCTGGATTACTAAGTTCACTAAGGACTTCACCAACGCCGAGGCCCTTAAGCAGCAGAAGGCCGAGGGCGTGAAGCGCAAGCTCGTGGGCTTCCTGCTCGACGGCCCCGGCATCCCGCGCAGCCACTACCCGCTGGTGGACGAAGCCGGCAACAGCATCGGGGAGGTAACCTCCGGCACCCAGTCGCCGAGCCTGGGCAAGGGCGTGGGCCTGGGCTACGTCAAAACCGAGCTCAGCACCCCCGGCAGCAAAATTTTTGTGCAGGTGCGCGGCAAGAATTTCCCCGCTACCGTGGTGAAACTGCCCTTCGTGCCCGGCACGGAAGAGGTGAAGTAGGCTGCACAGAAAAAGTAGTTGAACGTCATGCCGAGCGTAGCCGAGGCATCTCGCGTGCTGATGTTGGAGTGGTAGCTGATACCAGTGCAACGAAGCGGTAGAGATGCTCCGCGGAGCTCAGCATGGCGTTCTTTTTTGTTGTTTCAATCGAAGAAAATGCCCAGTATCGATATCTGCTTCTCCCCCGAGTTATTACCTCTCTTCGACCTGCGCGGCCGGGTGGCCGTGGTCGTGGACGTGCTGCGGGCTACTTCGTCGATGGTGACGGCGCTGGCGGCGGGCGTGCCCCACATCGTGCCCTTCGCCGAACTGGCCGAGTGCCGGGCCATGGCCGCCCAGGGCTACCTCACGGCCGCGGAGCGCGACGGCCGGCAGGCTGAGGGCGTCGACCTGGGCAACTCGCCCTTCGGCTACCTCGACGGCGTGGTGCCGGTGGCGGGCCGCAACGTGGCCATCACGACCACCAACGGCACCCGGGCCATTCACCTCTCCCTGGCCGCCGATGCGGTGGTGCTGGGCGCATTTCTGAACGTGGGGGCCATTGCTGACTTCCTGCGCCGGCAGCAGAAAGACGTGGTGGTGGTCTGCGCCGGCTGGAAGGGCAACTTCTGCCTCGAAGACACCTTGTTCGGCGGGGCCCTGGCTGCCCGCCTGCACCCCGACTTTGACGTGACTTCCTCCGACGCCACCCTGGCCGCCCTCGACTTGTGGGAAACAGCCCGGGCCGACGTCGGCGCTTATCTGCTCAAGTCGGCCCATGTGCGCCGGCTCAACAGCCTGGAGTCGCACCAGGACATGGCTTTCTGCGTGAAGCAGGACGAGTACGACCTAGTCCCCATCTGGCAAGACGGCCGCATCGTGGCCGCAGCAGCCCCGTCCGCCTAGCGCAGCTTCTCGTTTTGCTTGTGCCGGTCGGCGTCGCGCTGAGTTTTCTTGGCCAGATTGCGCGCCAGGGCCTCGGTGAGGTCAACGCCGGTTTGGTTGGCCAGGCAGATAACCACGAACAGTACGTCGGCCAGCTCATCGGCCAGCACCTTGTCCTTGTCCGATTCCTTGAACGACTGTTCCCCGTACTGCCGGGCAATAATGCGGGCCACCTCGCCCACCTCCTCCGTGAGCATGGCCATATTGGTCAGCTCATTAAAATACCGCACCCCGGTCGTCTGAATCCAGGTATCCACGGTTTTTTGGGCTTCTTCGATAGTCATGGGTGGTGATTTAGGGATTGAGCGAATTAGTGAAATGTCGTGCTGATTGGGCGAATTCTCGGAACAGTAATTCACTTAATCACTGACTCACTAACCCACAGGGGAGTCCAGCACGATGGTGACGGGGCCGTCGTTGAGGAGCTCCACTTTCATGTCGGCGCCAAACTCGCCGGTGGGCACGGGCTGGCCCAGGAGCTGCTCGAGAAGGCCCACAAACTGCTCGTAGAGGGGCACGGCCACCGGGGGCGGGGCGGCCCCGATGTAGCTGGGGCGGTTGCCCTTGCGGGCGTCGGCCAGCAGCGTAAACTGGCTCACGACCAGCACCTGCCCGCCCACGTCCTGCACCGAGCGGTTCATTTTGCCTTCCTCGTCGCCGAAAATGCGCAGCTGCACCAGCTTGCGGGCCATCCAGTCGAGGGAGGTGGGAGTATCGTCGGGGGCAAAGCCGGCCAGCACCAGCAAACCAGGACCAATCTGGCCCGTCACGCGGCCTTCCACGGTGACGCTGGCCCGGCTAACGCGCTGAATTACGGTACGCATGAAGGGAATTATGAATTATGAGTTACGAATCATGAATTTTGAGCCCGGGGTTCTGAAATCAGAATTCATCATTCCACCTTCCGAACGCAACCAGGTGCCAGCCGCGAAGAACGACAATCCAACCCGAAACGACGCCTGGTGGGTGCTGCTGGCGTTGGTGGCCGTGGCCGCCCTGCGGCTCTACGGGTTGTCGGCCGCCGCCCTGCCCGACTACGACTCGGTGCGCAACTGGCAGATTGTGCAGGAAGTGGCCCGGGGCAATCTGCGCAACCTGTTTCACCACGGCAGCCCCGGCTTTTCGCTGCTTTACGCTCCGGTAGCCTGGCTGACCACCGACTTCCACGTGTTTCAGTACCTGAATGCCCTGCTGGCCGTGGCCGCTGCGGGGGCGCTGGCCCGGTTTGTGGGTCGGGAAGCCCGGCTGCGCGGCCCCGAAACGGCCCTGCTGCTGCTGTTTATCGGCTCCTCGGTGTTCCTGACCTTCTCCGGCCGCGACTTTACCATGGGCTCGGCCAGTCTGCTGGTGTTTGTGGGGCTGCTGCGGGCCTACTACCGGCGGCTGCAAGAGCCGAGCCGAGCGGCCCTGCTGACCGCGGCGCTCTGGCTGATGCTGGGCCTGAGTATCAACTACAAGTTTCTGCTCACGCTGCCCATTCTGGTGGTTTTCGAACTGCTACAGCGCGACGGACTGTTCGGGCAGCATGGCAGCTGGTGGCGGGTAGCCGCGCTGCTGGCCGCGCCCTACGTGGTGCTTAGCGCTGTAGGAATGGCCGCGGGCCTGCCCTGGTACCGCTGGGTGGGCGTGTATTACAACATCGTGTTTCCCGGCGCCGCCAACGCTTCGGGCCGGGTCAGCTCCGTACACTTCGATGCGCTGTACTACGTGCAGTTTCTGCGCGACTTTGAGTCGCCGCTGGTGCTGCTGGCGCTGCTGGCCGTGCCCTGGCTGTGGCGACGGGAGCTGTTTACCCGGCTGCGCACCATCAACCTGCCCTGCTACCTGGCCGTGTGGGCCTATTGCTACCTGGCCGGCATGTCGGTGCTCATCAAGGCACCCCGGGGGTTGCTGCTGGCCTACGGGCTGTTTTATGCTCTCACGTTTCTGAGCTTGCGCCGCCTGCTGCCGGTTCGGGGGCTGGTACTGGTCGTGTTGCTGGCCGTAGGGCTGAATGGCTTCCGGATTCAGCGCGAAATCTACGCCTACTCGCCCAGCCATTATCCTGACGCGGCCGCCTGGCTGCAAGCTCACGGAGCCAAGCGGGTGGTCAGCACGGTGGGGCTGGGGCTGGCCCCGCTGACTCCGGGCCTCGACAGCCTGCGCACCATCACCGACGAACGGCAGTTGACCGCCCTGCGCCGCCGCGGCTACCAGTACGTGCTGCTCGATGCCTACTGGCGGGTGGCCGGCGTGGCGCGCTTCGACTCCCTGACCCGGCAGCCCGCCCTGGCCGCCTGGCCCGAGCCTTTGCTGACCAGTCCGCTGCTGTTTCTGGAGCATTCCGAGTTTACGGGCCTCAACTACGCCGAAACCCTGGCCCGGCAGCACGCCGCCCGGCAGGATTCGCTTCAGCTGCGCCTGCTGAAGCTGTAGCGGCTGGGGCGCCGCAGAAAAATCAAAAGGGCGACCCGCGGGCCGCCCTTTTGCAGGAGAATGAGTTGGCAGTAAGCCAAAGCTGGCCGGCTAGCGCTGCGAATCGGTTGGCAGCGTGTTGGGGTCGAGCTGGGGGATGCTGGCGCCGTAGAAGCGGTTGATTTCCCGAATCATGGCGTTGGCCATAATGGCCGTGCCCCGGGGAGCCAAGGTGTACTGGTCGAGCGAGTAGAAGTTGCCCCGCACCGGCTCGGGCGAGTATTCCACGCCGTTCACCGAAATACGCTTCGAAACCTGGTCAAACACGTTGATGCCACCAACGCTGCGGTTGATGACGGGCACCTTGTACACCGCATCCGCCAAGCGCACGATTTCGTCGTTGATGGTCGTAATGGCCTGGTTGACCCGGCTGTACTCGTTCAAATCGAGCACGTCGCGGCGGCTGAGCGGGTTGCGCTTGTCCACGCCGTAGCGCACCGAAGCCGTACCGCCGCCGGGCAGGGTAATGGTCTGGGCTTTGCCAAGCTGGGCCAGGCCGGAGGGCAGGATGTAGTCGTCCTTGGCCGCCATGGGCCGTACGACGTTGGCCGGAATCGAGCCCCGGACATAAATGGTATCGGTGGCCTGCACCAGCGCCTGGGCCCGGGTAATCGAGCCCCGGTCGAGGATGGGCAGCTGGTTCATGGAGTAGGGCGCCAGGCAGATGATGCCGCGGCGCTTACCGTTGTCGGTCACCTTGTCCAGAATCTTCTTCACGTTGGCCTTCATCAGGTTGATGGCAGCCGTGTTGGGCAGGGCGGAGTTGCACTCCCCACCCGCCAGCAGGTAGGGTAGTACGTCGCCGAGGCCCATGGAGAAGGTAAAGAACGTGGCGTTGGCGGTGCCATCCGTGACGAGCTGCAGGTAGGAGCGGTTGTCGCCGGCGGGCAGCAGACGCTCCAGGAAGGGGTTGAAGTTCGGCTTGCGCAGGTTGGCCGCATTGCCCAGGCCCACGGAGTCAATCTGGGTCAGGCGGATGAAGGGCACGCCCAGGTTGCGGGGCACCACGTTCGTGGCCCGCGGGTAGACGAAGGCCGTGTCGGGGCCGCCGCAGGCGTTGGGGTTGATGTAGGAACCTTGAGTCATGCGGCCGGCCGTTACGCGGCTGGTGAGCAGCAGACCGGCGGGCGTCAGCTCGCGCAGCTTGAGGTAGCCGGAGCCGGTGCCGGCGGGCATCAGGGGCTGAGTAAACGAGGAAGGCGAACCGGCCGCCATGGCAAACTGCTGGTCGAGCAGCAGGCCCAGCGAGTACTGCTGGCCGGCCAGGGTGAGGCCGCCGTCGGAGTAGCCGGCAATGTAATTATCACCCACGGCCACGTGCTTGCTGAAGTCGAGGGGGCCGGCGTTGGGGGCGGGAGCGGTTTGCTCAGGCGAGCAGCTCGTGAGGGCCAGAGAACCGGCCAGGGCCGCAAAAGCCACGCGGGCAGCGGCAGAAGAAAAGGAAAGTCGCACGGTGAGAGGAGGCTTCAGAAATTAAAACGAGTAGGACAAACCCAGGGCGGCCGTATGCACCCGGGTTCGGTAGGTGCCCCCCACCGAGTTGACGCTGGACTTGGACTGGTTGGCGCGGCTGGTCCGGTCGGCGGCGTGCTCGTACTGGTAAGCGGCGTCCACCGACAGCTTGGGGCTGAAAAACACGCTCACGCCCAAAGAGCCACCCAGCTTGTTGCCGTCGGGCAGGTCGGGGGTGATGAACTCGTCGCGGATGGGCGTCTCGTCGTAGCTGGCGCCCACGCGGAAGGTGAACATGTCGGAGTAGGCGTACTCACCACCCACGCGGAAAGCCATGGCGTCCTCGTAGCGGCGGCCGGCGGTGCGGGTAGCCAAGCCGGGCGCGTCGCCCACGTTAAACGTGAGCGAGTCGTAGCGGCTCCAGGCCGAGAGGGTAAAGTCGAAGGTGACCAGCAGCTTCTTGGTTACGTTGTCGGCCATGCCCACGGCCAGGGCGCCGGGCATGTTGAATTCGGTGCGCAGCTTGGCGCTCGGGGCGTAGCGGCCGGCGTCGAGGGCGGGCACGTTGTTGTAGGTGGCTTTGCCATCCTTCACCTTGAGCGTAACCGGGGAGCGGTAGCTGATGCCGAAGGCCAGCTTGTCGGCCGTCTTGCCGTACAGACCCACGTTGTAGCCCATGCCCGAACCGGTGCCAGTGAACTGGGCCGTCACGTCGCGGGCGTCGTACTGGCCCAGAGCGTACTGCTGGGTCATCTTGCCGAAGGCGTACACGAAGCCGGCGCCGATGCTGAAGTTCTCATTGATCTTCACCGAAGCCGTAGGCTGCACGAAAAGCGTGTTCAGACGGGCCTGCTGCACCACGCTGCGGCCTTCCCAGTCGCTGGGCCAGCGCGTGTCGTAGCCGTAGGGCGTGTTCACGCTCAAACCCACCGAAACCTTGTCGTTGATGGCGTGCGAGGCGTAGAGGTAGCCCCCGGGCAGCGGCGACAGCTCCTGGTCGGCCAGGCGGCGCGAGTCGGTGCCCAGGAAGGAGGTGCGGCGCATGTTGGCCAGGCCACCCACGCTGACGTGGGTCAGCGAATCGAGCTGGGCCAAGGCCCCGGGGTTGTAATAGATGACGGCCAGGTCGCGGATGTAGGCCGTGCTGGCTCCGCCCATGCCCAGTGTGCGCGCACTCTGCGGGCCCGACTGAAAGCCGCCGGCGGAGGCGGAAAGGAAAGAAAGAGCAATCCAAGAGAAAGGTAACGAAGGGTCATGCAGGCGGGTTTTCGGACAATAGGGAAACAAAAGTACAAAGCTGGCGCCAACTCAGAACCACCCGCCCCTAGGATTTATCAGATTGATACTGATAGCCTAGCGGCGGCTACGGCCGGGAACCCGGCGGTGAGGTATTCAGGAAGGGAAATATGGCTCCTAGCGCCGGATTTTGAGGCTGTCGAGGGCGTGCTGGTAGCGGCGGGCGTTGCGCTTGTGGGCCGCGTAGGATTCGGCAAAATCGGAGAAGCCGCTCAGGTCGGGCCGGGCGCAGAAAAAGTAGTAGTTGTGGGCCGCGGGCTTGAGCACGGCATTCAGGCTCTGGCGATTGGCCGACGTGATGGGGCCGGGCGGCAGGCCCTTATGCTTGTAGGTGTTGTAGGGCGAGTCGACGAGCTTGTCTTTGTTGAGCACCCGCTTCACCCCAAAGTTGCCGATGGCCCAGAGCAGAGTCGGGTCGGCCTGCAGGCGCATGTTGTGGCGGAGCCGATTGAGGTAGACGCCGGCAATGATAGGCTTGTCTTCGGGCTTGGCCGTTTCGCGCTGCACGATGCTGGCCAGCACGTGCACCTGCACCGGGGTCAGGCGCAGGGAGTCGGCGCGCTGCCGGCGCTGGGGGTTCCAGAAGCGCCCGTGCACCGCCGCGGCCGAGTCCAGGAACTGCCGGGCCGAGGTGTTCCAGAACAGGCGGTAGGGGCCGGGCAGAAACAGGGTCAGAACCGTGGTGGTATCGAGCTGGTAGGTGCGCAGCAAGAAGCGGTTGTCGTTGAGCAGCCGGCGCAGGGCTCCGGAGTCGGCCTCGAGCTGGCGGCTGACCTGACGCACGAGCTGGGGCTTGTACTTGAAGGCGTTCAGCTCGAAGGCTACCGTGTCCTGCCGGCCCTGCTGGAGCTTGTCGAGCAGCGCGGCGTTGCCCAGCTCGGGCGTGAGCAGGTAGCGGCCGGGCCGGACGTGGGCGGGATAGTCGCGCCGCGTGGCCAGCCAGTGAAAAGAGGCCGGCTCGATAATCAGGTCGTGCGCGGTCAGGGAGTCGAGCACGGCCTCGTAAGAAGCGCCGGTGCGGATATACAGGTAGGCCGGCCCGAAGGCGGACACCGTCACGTTGGGTTTCCACAGCACCCGCCAGGCGACGTAGAGAGCGGCCAGCCCCGCCAGTATCGCCAGGCCGCTCAAGGTGAGCAGCACGCGGCGCCAATGTCGGCGGGAGGCGGATGGAGAGGAAGCGGGTTTGGGCAAAACTGACAATCGTAAAGCTTAGGGTTTGGTTGCCTTGGCCACCAGCCGCTGCCAAATAAAGGCGTAGTCTCCGCTCTGGGGCAAAGGCTGAATCTGGAAGGCGGCGCGGGTTTCGGCGGAAGCCTGGGCAAAAGCTGCGCGCACTTCCGCGGCCTGGGTTGGGGCGGTGCCGGCCTTTTCCAGCCAGTCGTTGAGCTGCATGGTGGTTTCCCCGGCCGGCACCCCGATTTCAACCACTGCCAGGCCGGCGGCAGTCAGGGCCTGCTGCCACTGCCGGGGCGTCAGATTGCGCTGGTGGGAAGGGTCGCGGAGCTTCTCCACTTGATTCTGCCACTCGGCCGTTTCGGGGGCGTCGTCGGGTACGGTGGTGTCGGCCAGCACAAACCGGCCGCCAAGCCGCAGCACCCGCGCCACCTCGGTCAGAAACCGCGGCACCGACTCGAAGTGGTGGGGCGCAATGCGGCAGGTGACCAGGGAAAACGAGCCGTCGGCAAACGGCAGCTGCTCGGCCGCACCTTCCTGCCAGCGCACGTTGGTCAGGCCCAGCTTGTCCTGTTGGGCCCGGGCCTGGGCCAGCATGCCCGTCGATACGTCGAGCCCGACCACCGAGGCTACGTGCGGGGCAAATGCCAGGGCCGTGAAGCCCGTGCCGGTAGCCACGTCCAGCACCGTATCAGTAGGCTGGCAGTCGGCGTGGGTAAGCAGCCACTGCAGCGACGATTCCGTCCAGGCGTTCCACTGAGCATTGTAATGGCTGGCCTGGCGGTCAAACTGTTCCTTGGCGGTGGTCATTCGTAGTTATTAGTTGTCGGTTGTTAGTTGTCAGTTTTCGTGCTGAGCGGATAGTAGGGGATGCTAGATGTGCCCTGCGAGTAAAGCGGCTCATGCGCTGGTAGCTGCGAAGTTACCAGCTCCACTACCCTAAACTCCAACAACTAACAACTATCGACTGACAACTAGCTACCCCCCGTTGACCAGCGCGGCCACGGCGGCTTCCTGCTCCCGGCTGCGCTGCTGACGCTCAATTTCCAGCGGGGGGGCCGCCCGCACTTCGCAGTCGGGAATGGGGCACCGCTCGCAGGTTTCGTTGACAATCTTGACCGGAATGGCCGGGTCGTCGAGGAAACGGACTTTCTGCTTGAGGTTGTCGTCGCAGAGCAGGCCCACGTTCACGCTCACGGCGGGCTCGGTGGCCGAGGCGGCCCGGGCCAGGGTCAGGCAGAGGTATTCGTCGTCGGTGCCGTAGTAGCGGGAGCGTTGGGCGCCAATAACGGTGGTCGGCTCCAGAGGCGGATTGTCGCGCAGTTCAGCAATCAGCCACAGCGAAATCCAGCGCCGACAGTAGTGCTCGTGCAGCTCGTTGCCGTGGGGGTTGTGCAGGCGGGAAAGGTGAAGCTCCTTGGTCAGCACGTAAGCCGCGTCGGCATCAGCCTGGTCGAAGCGCAGGAAAAACAGGCTCTGGAGCCCAAAATGGCGGGGCAGCAGGTTGGTCATGCGCTGCATGAACATCTCCGGCGACACGTCGTAGCGGGCCATGATGTCGAGCAAGGCGGCGGGTTCCCACTTCTTGCCGGCAAACAGCTTCTGAAAGTCGCGCACTAGGCTGTCTTCCTCCATTAGCAGGGCGCCGGCGAAGTAAGAGGCCTTGAAATTGTTGAGCACTTCGTCGAAGCTGCGCACCGGGAAGGAGGCATTCACGTAGGGGCGCTCCTTGAGGCCCAGGTAGTTGAAGGCAATTTCGCGGCCCAGCACGAAGGCTTCCTGGGCTCCGCTCAGTCCCGGCCGGAGCAGCAGGCGGCGGGTTTTGGGCTGAAATACCGACCGCAGCCGGCCCAGGGAGGCGTAGTTGCCCAGCTCGGTGCGGTCGATGGTGTAGCCGTACTTGCGCGTCAGCACGGCCTCGAGTTGGGTGGTGTCGAAGGGGGCGCCCACGGCCAGCTTTTCCTGCCCTACGAAGGTGCGCACGTCCTGCTCGAGCTCCTCGAAGTAGTTGTCGTGCATCTCCTGGTAAGAGCGCAGGGCGGCCAGGAAAAAGTGCTCCTGGCGCATTTCATAGTTGCGAGCAATTTCAAACAGCGTGCTGATGAAGGCATTCATCTTGGCCGGCGCATCCGAAATCAGCTCCACGATGCGGATGGGGTCGAGCCCGAACATCTCCAGCGGAAACTCCTTGAGCAGGTCCGACTGCAGCAACTCGGAAATGGGCTCCAGCTTCCGGCTTAGGGTGAGGGAGGTGAGCTGGTCGTAGGTGACGCCGAGCACCTTGCTCAAACTCAGGATCTTGTCGGCCTTGGGGTACTTTTTGCCCTTCTCAATCTCATTCAGATACGACACCGACACGTCGCAGGCCCGGGCCATTTCGGTGGGTGTAAACCCGCGCTCCTGGCGCAGCTCCCGCAGCTTCAGCCCAAAAATTAACCGCACTACCTGACCGTGACTCAGCATAAGTTCAGAACCCGTCGAAAACCTGACTTGCCACTCTCCGGACCAAGAGTTGGAACCAGTTGAGCAGCAGAAAGTGAAAAAACAATCCCCGCAAATCTACTTAGAAAGCAGGGTTTTTAAATTTTAGCGAATATTCGCTAGGATAATAAAATTCGCTTGGCTATGTTTGGTCAGTAGCTTTCCAACTGCCAACCCCAAACCCATAGCTTTATGTCGCCATTCGCTGAGCCTCAGACCCTTGTTTCGCCGCCCACCTACCTGACGCCGGAGCGGGTGAAAGTCGTTGGTGCCTACTCGGCCGAGTACGCCGAAATCCTGACGCCGTCGGCCCTGGCCTTCGTGGCCGAGCTGCACCGCCGCTTCGACCACACCCGGCGGGACTTGCTGGGCCGCCGCGAGGCGCGGCAGAAGGAGTTTGAGGCCGGCCAGCTGCCCGACTTTCTGCCCGAAACCCGGTTGATTCGGGAAAAGCCCTGGACCGTGGCCCCGCTGCCCCCGGACCTGCTCGACCGGCGGGTGGAAATCACCGGGCCCGTGGAGCGCAAGATGATTATCAACGCCCTGAACTCCGGCGCCAAGGTGTTCATGGCCGACCTCGAGGATTCCAACTCCCCGACCTGGGCCAACGTGATAGAAGGCCAGCGCAATTTGCGCGACGCCGTACGCCGCACGATTTCGCTGAGCACCCCAACCAAGGAGTACAAGCTCAACGAGGAAACGGCCACGCTCATGGTACGCCCCCGGGGCTGGCATCTGGTGGAAAAGCACGTGCTCGTGGACGGGGAGCCCATCAGCGCCTCGTTGTTTGACTTCGGCCTGTACTACTTCCACAACGTGCACGAGCTCTGCAGCCGGGGCAGCGCACCGTACTTCTACCTGCCCAAAATCGAAAGCCACCTCGAAGCCCGGCTTTGGAACGACGTGTTTGGCCTGGCCCAATGGTCGCTGAAAATGCCCAAGTGCACTATCAAGGCCACCGTGCTGATTGAGACGCTACCGGCGGCCTTCGAGCTCAACGAAATCCTCTACGAGCTGCGCGAGCACAGCGCGGGCCTGAACTGCGGGCGCTGGGACTACATTTTCTCCTACATCAAGCGGCTGGGGCTGAAGCCCGAGTTTACCCTGCCGGACCGCGCCCAGGTCACGATGACCGTGCCGTTTATGGCCGCCTACTCCCAGCTGGTGGTGCAGACCTGCCACCGCCGCGGGGTGCACGCCATCGGGGGCATGGCTGCCCAGATTCCGATTAAGAACAACCCTGAAGCCAACGAGCTGGCCCTGGACAAAGTGCGGCAGGACAAAATTCGGGAGGCCCGAAACGGCCACGACGGCACCTGGGTGGCCCACCCTGGTCTGGTGCCGGTGGCCCTGGAAGTCTTCAACGAGCTGATGCCCCAGCCCAACCAGATTGCCAACAAGCGCGAGGACGTGCAGGTAACTGCCGCCGACCTGGTGCGGGCGCCCGAGGGCTCTATCACCGAGGACGGCCTCAAGCTCAATATT
The DNA here is from genome assembly GCF_004167665.1 of Hymenobacter persicinus. GTDB lineage: Bacteria > Bacteroidota > Bacteroidia > Cytophagales > Hymenobacteraceae > Hymenobacter > Hymenobacter persicinus. The sequence continues at coordinate 87,567 of NZ_SEWE01000016.1, forward strand.
GATGTGGCCATTCAGTACCTCGAATCGTGGCTGGGCGGCAACGGCTGCGTGCCGATTTACAACCTGATGGAAGATGCGGCAACCGCCGAAATCAGCCGGGCCCAGGTGTGGCAGTGGGTGCACACGCCCGGTACCAAGCTGGCCGACGGTCGAGGCGTAACCGTGGAGCTGTACCGCTCCTTAGTGCCCGGGCAGCTCGAAAAAATCAAGGCCCTGGTGGGGGAGGAGCGCTACGCCCGCGGCCAGTACAGTCCCGCCGCCCGCCTTTTCGATCGGCTGGTGACCAGCGAGAAGTTCATCGAATTCCTGACCGTGCCGGCCTACGACGAGCTGGCATAGCCACCGACGCAAGCCTACCGCCTTCTGATCTTCTTAAAAAAAGCCGCTGTGCCAGCCGGCCGGGCGGAGCCTTGCCCTTCCATTTGCATCAAACTCCACTTCCTAACCCCTCAGCATCATGAAAAAGCACGAACGGATTGCCGCCATTAAGCACGACTGGGCCACCAATACCCGCTGGAAAGGAATTGAGCGGCCCTACTCGGCCGAAGACGTGGTGAAGCTCCAGAACAGCCTGCACATCGAGTATTCGCTGGCCCGGCAGGGGGCCGAGCGGCTCTGGAAGCTGCTACACTCCGAGCCGTACGTGGCTGGGTTGGGCGCCCTGACTGGCAACCAGGCCGTGCAGGAAGTGCAGGCGGGCCTGAACGCCATTTACCTCAGCGGTTGGCAGGTGGCCGCCGATGCCAACGGCGCCGGGCAGATGTACCCCGACCAGAGCCTTTATCCCGTCGACAGCGTGCCGAGTGTGGTGAAGCGCATCAACAACGCCCTGCTGCGCGCCGACCAGATTCAGAACCTGAGCGGCGACGGCGACGTGCACTGGCTGGTGCCCATCGTGGCGGATGCCGAGGCCGGCTTTGGGGGCAACCTGAACGCCTTTGAGCTGATGAAGATGATGATTGAGGCCGGGGCCGCCGGCGTGCACTTCGAGGACCAGCTGTCGTCGGCCAAGAAGTGCGGGCACCTGGGCGGCAAAGTGCTGGTGCCAACTCAGGAGGCTATTAACAAGCTCGTGGCCGCCCGCCTGGCCGCCGACGTGCTGGGCGTGCCCACGCTCGTCGTGGCCCGCACCGATGCCGACGCCGCCGACCTGATTACCTCCGACGTGGACGAGCGGGACCAGCCTTTCGTGCTGACCGAAGAAAGCCGTACCAGCGAAGGATTCTACCGCGTCCGGCCCGGGGTGGAGTCCTGCATAGCCCGGGGGCTGGCCTACGCGCCCTACGCCGATCTGCTCTGGATGGAAACTTCCCACCCCGACCTGGAACAGGCGCGAGCCTTTGCCGAGGGCATTCACGCGCAGTTTCCCGGCAAGCTGCTGGCCTACAACTGCTCCCCGTCGTTCAACTGGGCTGCCAAGCTCAGCGTGGAGCAGATGGAAACCTTCCGGGAGGAGCTGGCGGCGCTGGGCTTCAAGTTTCAGTTCATTACCCTGGCCGGCTTCCATGCGCTCAATACGAGCATGTTTGAACTGGCCCAGGCTTACCGCGACCGGGGCATGGCCGGCTACTCGGAGCTACAGGAGCGGGAGTTCAAGCTCCAGAAGCATGGCTTCAAGGCCGTCAAGCACCAGTCGTTCGTCGGTACGGGCTACTTCGACGCCGTGCAGAGCGTGGTATCGGCCGGCAAGGCCAGCACCGGCGCGCTGGTGGGCAGCACGGAGGAGGCGCAATTCAGCCACTAAGCCAGGCTCCCGCTTCCCGTGTACGAAAAGCAGGATTACCTCTGGGTAGTCCTGCTTTTGCCTTTACCGGGCAATGGCGGATGGTTATGTCTGCGGCGGTTGTAGTAATATATTGGTATATAACTGTTTGTGGTGGGTTTTGGGGCCTGGGGTAACTCCGCTCAAGCTGGTTTCTGGTTTGAAGCCAGCCGGCTGGCGCAGTAGGTTTGGCTATTCTTTCACCGCCACGTTTTGGCCCAAAACATTCTTTGCCACCTACCATTAGCCCCGCCATGAAATTGTTATGCCTACTGCTGTTACCCGCCCTACTGGTTTTTCAGAGCTGCAAGAAGGAGGAGTCCGACCCTAAGTTCAGTCTGCCACCCGCCACGCAAACTGGCGCCAACACGCTCGGCTTCGAAGTTGATGGCCGCGTGTGGGTCAACTACGGCAAGCGCTGCTACAGCCTCACGGGCAACGGCCGTTGCCTCGAGAATACGGTAAAGGCCACTATGAGTATCGACAACGGCGTGCGCACGTTGTCGGTATGGGCGGGATTTACGGCAGAAGGCTACGATGAGAATTTCAACCTGACCATCGATACGCTGCGCGGCCCGGGCGTCTACGTAACCGGCAAGTCGCGCTACAAGCCGCTGCCAAACGCCGTTATTCCCCCTTCCAACGGGCTGTTCTTGAGCGCGAACGACGGCGCGTATCAGTATATAAGCCAGCTCCAGAAACCAACCCATATCACAGTCACGCGGGTGGACTATGCGCAGCGCATTATATCAGGCACGTTTGAAGGTCAGCTGGAAGACGGCCGACCCCCGGGTAAGTATGTAACTATTCAATATGGACGATTCGATATTGCTTATACCCAATAGTTAGCAAGGCGATAAGCGAATGTAAAACCAACAGGCCCCCGATGCGTTAGCGTCGGGGGCCTGTTGGCTACTTGTGGAACTACGTTCTAAAACGGGTCAGCCAGCTGGGCGTAGTCGATGTCGTGGCGCTGGGCGGCTTCCTGCAGAATCTGCTTTTGCCAGGGGCGCAGCACCTGCTCGGCCCCGAGTTCCACGATGTCGGCCACCAAGCGGTTCGACAGCACGAGGTTGGCCACGTAGCCGTTGATGTCGGTGGTGATAAAGCCTTTGAGCTGCACTAACAGCTGCTCCCGGGCATCGGCGCGGGCCGCTTTTTCCCCGCTCAGCCGGCGGCGGAACGGAAACCGGCGTGCTTCGGCCGGGGCCGCGGGCTCGGGCACGGCCACAAAGTTGTCGGGCGAAAGAGAGTTGAGCTGCTCCAGAAACGGGGCGCGCTTGAGCTCGGGGTGCAGGCCGCGGGCGTTTTTCCAGTCGTTCAGGTCCCGGGGCGTGTCGCGCACGAGCTCCGAGAGCCGGTCGTTGGCAAACACCATGTAGGGTGGCCGGTCGAGCTGCTTGGCCACCTGGTCGCGGAGCAGGTACAGATCCCGGAACAGGGGCATCTCATTGGGCAGAATCCGGTATTTGCCGGCCATGCGCAGGTAGGGCCGCTCGTCGCGGTTGTAGCGCACTTCTTCCAGGGCGGCGTTTTCCTGGTCGGCCCACCCAGTGCGGCCCAGGGCGGCGAGCTTCTCGCGCAGCTTGTCGGCCAGCTCAAACAGGTAAAGCACGTCGTTGGCGGCGTACACCTTCTGGGCTTCGGTCAGGGGGCGCTTCAGCCAGTTCGACTTCTGCTCACCCTTGTCCACTTCCAACCCGACTTCGGCCTGGATCAGGCGGCCGAGGGAGATGTTGTTGTCGGACTCGCCCAATAGCGTGTACTGCACGCTGGTGTCGGTGATGTTTCGCACGTGCACACCGTAGAGCTCATCGAGCAGCAGAATGTCGGACTTGCAGCTGTGAAACACCTTTTCCACGGCCGGGTCGCGCAGAATGGCCCAGATAGGTTCGAGCTCCTCGGCCGGATTAGTCAGCGGCAGCGGGTCAATGAGGTAGACAACGTGGCCGTCGTAGATCTGGATCAGGGCGAGGTTGCGGCCGTAGCGGTGGCGCATGTCGTCAAACTCCAGGTCGATGGCAATGCGGGAGGCGGCCCGCAGCGTGTCGGCGGCCTGCTGCACCTCGGCAGCAGTGGTCAGGTAGAGAATCGTAGGCATCAAGCGTGCGGGGCAAATCTATAAGGCGGGCAGCAACGGAAAGCTGCCCGCGGCCGGGAGGGCTGTTTGAGTAAAGGTAGGCAGGGCAGACAAGCAAACCCAATCCGACCCCGGGCTAGTCTTCGTCGTCCTCGTCCTCGTCGCGGGTGAAGTCCAGCTCCCCGGCCACGGCCAGGGCTTCCCCGATGGCTTCGTCCATGAGCGGCTGGGTGTCGGCGTCGAGGGTGCGCTCAAAGAGGTTGAGCAGCAGCTCGCCGTCCTCGTTCACGTAGAGGTTGGTGTAGAGGCGCTCAAACAGCTTGGCGTCGCGGGTGATGGTGGCATCGATATCGGCCACGGATTTGGCCCCGAGGGCCTTGTGGAGCACGTCGAGCACCCGGCGGCTTTCCTCATGGTCGCCCAGGTCGGCCAGCAGCTTCATCAGGGCCATGGCCACGCCCAGGCGCACCCGCTCGAAGCGGAAGGCCAGTTCGGCCTTGGGAGCCCGCTGAAACGCGGCGTAGGCCGTCAGGGTGGGCTCGGTCAGGAAACGGGCCACGTCTTCTTTGGTATGAAACGCTTGGCGTAAAAGCTGCTCGTAGGGCTGGGCACTCATGGGAAAAACGGAAAAGGGGAGGGGCGCCCACCGGTGGGCACCCGAAAAAAATGCGGGCTAACGGCCGCGCCGACGTAACCCGGAGGCACAAAGGTACGATTGGGAAAGAAGGGGCCGGCTGCCAACGCAAAATTGATGGACCGGCGCCGGCTTATTGCTCATCGGAAACGCCTGCACAATGACGCACAAGAAGAAATGGCTCGTTTTTGCCCCCTCCGGGCTGATGGTAATTGGGTTGGGTACCTGCCTGGTGCAGTGGGCCAGCCAGCTGAAAGTGAAAAATGCGCCAACCGGCGAGTGGGTTGCCGCCGGCACGGCCGCCTTGGTGGTTTTCAACGCCGGCGTGAGCTTGTTCGGCCGTGGGGTGGTGGAGAAAGTATTGTATGAAGTGCGGGAAAAAGGCCCCGCCGCAGCTACCCTCCCTCCCCGCGAAGCCCACGACGCGCAGTTGCTGGGCTGATTCACCGCCAGTTTTACCACCAAAAAAGCCCCGCCTGATTACAGGCGGGGCTTTTTATGATAGTCAAGTGAGGTGGCCGCGGCCGGCGGTAGACTAATCTACTACGTCCTCAGCTTTGTTTTTCACGGCTTTGGCGCCCTTTTTCACGGCGTGGCCGGTTTTGTTGGCACCCTTTTTCACGACGTGGCCGGTTTTACGGGCAACCGTTTTCGTGCCTTCCTTGGTGTCGTGAACGGCCTGGCCGGCTTCGGTGCGGCCCGTGCGGGTTTCGGTTTTTACGGTGCCGTTCGACCGAACTTTCGTTTCGGACTTCATGGGCTCCTGAGCAAATGCGGCGGTGGAGAAGGCTGCCAGGGAGAGCAGCAGGAATGCTTTTTTCATGACGAGGGAGGTAATAAGGAAAGTAAAACCTAGGCTTTATACGCGGTTCAGCAAATAGGTTGCCCTGGGCCAGCGGCGGGTAAGCTCAACCGCTGGGCTGGCTGCGGGCTCAGCTCGTATCAGCCGGGAAAGCCCGGCTCGGGTCGGCAGAAAACGGGGTTGCTTTCGGCATGGCGGAAAAGAGGTTAGGGTGAACAGGTCCCTTAAGTTCTTTCCCGCGCATGAGGAAATGATGAGCCGCCGCGGCCGGTAGATTTTCCTTATTGCTCCCGGCCTACGGCAGCAGCAGGGAACTGTCGCCGTAGCTCAGGAAGCGGTAGTCGTGGGCCAGGGCGTGGTCGTAGATCCGGCGCCAGTCGGGCCCGATGAGAGCCGCCACGAGCAGCAGCAGGGTGCTTTCGGGCTGATGGAAATTGGTAATCAGTCCCTGCACCACCCGGAATCGGTACCCCGGCGCAATCAGCAGCTGGGTGGTGGCGTGCAGCGCCTCCGCGCCCTGACGCTCCAGATAAGTTAGCAGGGCCTCCAGCGCCTCGGCGGTGCTGATGTCGGCCACAGCCTCGTAGGGCTGCCACTGGCCGACGTGCAAAGGCGCCTCCGCCGCGGGGTGGCGGGCCAGGTGGGCGCCGAGCCAGTATAGGCTTTCCAGGGTGCGCAGGCTGGTGGTGCCCACGGCCAAGATCGGGCGCGGGGCCTGGGCCAGCAGCTGCCGCAGTACGGCGGCCGTCACCACAAAGGGCTCCCCGTGCATGGCGTGGCCGGCCATCTGCTCGGCTTTCACCGGCTGAAACGTGCCAGCACCCACGTGCAGCGTCACGCGGGCCGTGGTGATGCCACGTTGGGCCAAGTCGGCCAGGATGGCGTCGGAGAAGTGCAGGCCGGCGGTGGGCGCGGCTACGGCTCCTTCGTGGGCGGCGTACACGGTCTGGTAGCGCACGGCGTCGGCGTCGGTGTCGGCGCGGTTGAGGTAGGGCGGCAGGGGCAGGTGGCCGGCCCCGCGCAGCACTTCGGCAAAGGGCAGGGCAGCGGGCTCCCAGCTGAACTGAATCAGTGAATAGCCTTCGGCCGCTTCCAGCCGCTCGGCCGTGAGCGTGGCCGAGGCGCCGGTGGCTTCGAAGGTAAGGGTGACGGGTCCGGTTTTCCAGCGCTTGCCGTTGCCGACCAGGCATTTCCAGACGCAGCGGCCGGTTTGCTGCATGGCCGGCTCAATGGCCCGGTGCGGGCTCACCGGCTCCAGGCAAAACAGCTCAACGAGGCCGCCGGTGGGCTTCTGGCAAAACAGCCGGGCCCGCACCACCTTCGTGTCGTTGAAAACCAGCAGCGCGTCCTGGGGCAGCTCGGCGGGCAGGTTGGGGAAACGCTGGTCGGTGATGGTGCCGCGGCGGTACACCAGCAGGCGCGACTGGTCCCGGTCGGGCAAGGGCTCGGGGGCAATGCGCGCCGGGGGCAGCTGGTAGGTGAAATCGTGGATGGAAAGCTCGCGCGGGTCGGGGTAGGCTGACATAGGCTGCAAAGGTAAGCGCCCGGCCCCGCGAAATTCACGGGACCGGGCGCCGGGCAAAGTCGGAAAGCAGATTATTTGGCGCGCCGGAAAAACATCAGGTGCTGCTGGGGCAGGGCTTCGACGCTTTCCACGAACTCCAAGCCCACCGCACTCATTTCCCGGCGGGCCTGCTCCACGCTCATTTTGTGAATGCGCTTGATGGGCACCTTGGGGTCTTCGGCCCGGTACTCGACCAACGCCACGCGGCCGGTGGGAGTGAGGGAGGCCCGCACGGCCCGCATGATTTCCCGGGGATGGTCAAATTCGTGGTAGGCATCCACGATGAGCACTAGGTCGACGCCGCGGGCGGGCAGGTTCGGATTCTGGACCGTGCCCAGCACCGGCTCCACATTAGCCGCTTTGTAGCGCTCCTTGTTGGCCTTGAGCGAGGCTATCATCTCGGGCTGAATGTCGACGGCCAGCACCTTGCCCTTGGGCACGAGCGGACTGATCAGAAAGCTGAAGTAGCCGGTGCCCGCGCCCAGGTCCGCCACTACGTCGGTGGGCTTGAGCTTGAGCTCCCGCAGCAGAATATCGGTGCCTTCTTCTTCCTTGCGGCCGCTGCGCTCGAGCCAGTCGGAGCCTTCGTGGCCCATCACGTGGGCAATTTGCCGGCCCAAATAGTAGCGGCTGATGCCGTTGGGGTCGGCCGGGGGGCGGGTTTCGTAGCCGGTCGAATCGGGGGGCATGCGCCGGCGCTGCTCGGCCAGCGTGGCTGCGGTGCTTTCGGCCGGAAGCTGGGTGCAGGCCGAATGCAGCAGGAAAAGACCCGGGGCCAGCAGCCGCCAGGAACGGGCAAAAGCAATAGTCATAGGCACGAGGCAAATAAACTGGGTTTTCCTTAACATTCACCGACTCCAATGGGTTCGGCGGCCCGGCATAAACGGATTTCGGACAGACTTTTTTATATAGCGTTTTCCCGCTATAACCCCTATGAAGCTAAACACTTGGGAAAGCCTCCCGGCCCGGCGGGCCCGGACAGTTTGCGAAAAAAATCTACTTTTTCGCTTTCTCTGCGTAAAATGGCCGTCATCGAACTTTTACCAAACCCCAAGATCCATGAAACACTTGTCCGGAATTCTGAACAAGCTGACGGCCCTGGCGGCCGTTGCCGTTGCCCTGAGTAGCTGCAGCCGCGGCGAGTATGCCGTGCTGCCCAAGACCACGCCCTACCACGAAACGCACCGTTCGGTAGCCGTTACGCCGGCTCCGGCCGCCGCTACCGAGGCTCCCGCCGTGGAGGCCGCCCCCGCCGCTGAGGTTGCCGTAGTACCGGCCGCACCGGTTGCCGCTCCCGCCCACCGCGCTCCGGTTACGGCGGCTGCTCCTGCCGCCGCTGCCGTGAAGGCTCCCGCCGCGCACAAGCTGAATCTGGTGCAGCGCGCCGCCGTAGCCAAAGTGGTGAAGCAAGTGAACAAAGTGGCCAGCAAGACTTCCTTCACCAAGAAGGAAACAGCTTCGACTTCGAAGCTCAGCGGCAACATCCGCACGGGTATCATCCTGTTGCTGGTGGGTCTGCTGGTTTCCCTGCTGGGCGGTATCAGCGGTATTTTCAGCATTCTGGGCGGTATCATTGCCATCATCGGCGTAGTACTCATCATCCTGGGCTTGCTCGACGAGATTTAAGCCTTGCTTAAACCATAAAAAAAGCCCCGCCGGAACGTCCGGCGGGGCTTTTTTTGCGCGTTACCACTGCCTTACATCGGGTCCACGTCAGCCACGAGCCGGGTCGGCTCGGATTATTTCCGGTCTTTGACCACGTTCATGGCTGCCATGATCTGGGCCTGGGCGGGCTTGAGCACCGCACCCGGTCTAGCTTGACGGTGATTTCCTGCAGGTAGAAGTTGCGGATGCGGCAGATATGAGAAGGGACTTCGGACCCCGCCGGTTCACCGCGCTTGGGTGAGCAGAAGGGTAGCCCGTCTGGCTATTGGCCGGTGAGCGAACGGTGTTGATATAATCCCTTACTTGCGGGCAATAATTGCCACGTATTACTTATCCTTTACTAATGAGATTATATAGCCTGTGGCTGGGCCTGGTCTGGCTCGGTGCCCTGGCCGGCTGCCAGAGCACCCGCCTAGCCACCCGCCTGCCCGCCGAGGCCGCGCCCAGCTACCAGCACTCCAGCATTCATCCGGTGAAACCGACCGAGGTGGTGGCCACCCAGCCGGAGCTTACTGCCTCGGTTTCACCGGATACTGCCACCGCAGGCCAGACTCCAAATCAAGCGTTGGTAAAAAGTCGTCCGGTCTACCACCGCGGACCGGCTACCTCCCCCGACACAACTTTGGCTCGCCCGGCAGTCGGCTTAGTGCCCACCGGTAAGCCGGACACCTTCACGACGCTGGTAAACCTGACTGGGTTAGCCGTTGCCACGGGTGGCGTAGTGGGCGCGGCTGGTGCCCAGGGCAATTACTCAGAAATCACCAGGTTTTTTGGGGTGTCCTTGCTGCTACTGGGCCTGGCACTGTTGTTTTACCAGAGCACCAACGGGCGCTGGCGCCTGGCCCGGCAAGCCCGGCGGGCCGCCAAGCAGCCGAATGCTCCAGCTGCCCTGAGCCCCGAAGTCCAGATTCAGCGAAACTTACGGCTGGGCAAATGGCTGTTGCTGTCAGGTGCATTCCTGCTTGGGCTGGTCGTCGCCCTTGCTTTCCTGCTGCCGGTAATTGAAATCGGGGTTTTTACGTTGAATTTGTTGCTTGTAATGCTGGCCTTGAATCTACTGCTGGTCGGAAGCACTATATCATTGCTGGCATTGCTGGAAGGCAGCTAAGCCCGCCCAGCCTTACATCGGGTCAACGTCGGCGACTATGCGGGCCTGCTTGAACTCCTTCTGGTCCTTGACCACGTTCATGGCGGCTATAATCTGGCCCTTGGCGTGCTTGAGCACGGTGTGTTCCCGGTCGAGCTTGATGGTGATTTCCTGCAGGTAGAAGTTGCGGATGCGGCAGATATGAGAAGGGACTTCGGACCCCGCCGGTTCACCGCGCTTGGGTGAGCAGAAGGGTAGCCCGTCTGGCTATTGGCCGGTGAGCGAACGGTGTTGATATAATCCCTTACTTGCGGGCAATAATTGCCACGTATTACTTATCCTTTACTAATGAGATTA
>NZ_SEWE01000017.1 GCF_004167665.1 Hymenobacter persicinus
CAGCCCGGCACCTACCGCTCGGCCAGTCTGGCGCTGGCCACCGGCACGAAGGTGCGCCTGCGCATCCGCACGGGCCGCGAGCAGGAGTACGGCTCCGACTTTGTGGCCGTCAAAACCACCCCGCCCATCGACTCCGTGACCTGGAAGGCCGAAACCGACCGGGTGCAGATCTACACCCACGCCCACGACGACACCAAGCAAAGCCGCTACTACCGCTGGACTTACGACGAGACCTGGCAGTTTCGCTCGGCCTTCGATTCGTACTACGAGCTCAAGGATGGCCGGATCCAGCTGCGCACGGAGGATATTTTCACCTGCTGGGGCAATGAAAGCTCCAGCTCAGTACGGCTCACTAACACGCTTAAGCTCGACCAGGACGTGGTGTCGGCCTACCCGCTTACGTTTCTGCTCTCGACTTCCAAAAAGCTGCCCATCAAGTACAGCATCCTGGTGCGGCAGTACGCGCTGACGCCCGAAGAATACGCCTACTGGGAGGAAATCCGCAAGACGACGGAAAACATCGGGGGCCTCTACGACCCGCTACCCACCCAGGTTACGGGCAACGTGCACAACCTCTCGGACCCCGACGAGGTGGTGCTGGGCTTCGTGGGGGCGCAATCGGTGACCCAGCAGCGAATCTTCATCGACAACAAGCAGCTGCCCCAGATTATGCCCACCTGGCGCGCCATCACCGGCTACGAAGCCGAGGTTTGTGGCTTTACTGTCTATCCGCCTCCCCTGGGGCCGCCGCCGCTGCCGGTGAACGTGTTCTTCCGGGACGGGACCTTTGTGCCAATTGATGAAATTTCTCCCCAGCGGAGCTATACTTATTCCACGGCCGAGTGCGTGGACTGCCGCAAGCGCGGGACCAACGTGAAGCCCAGCTTCTGGCCGTAGCGGTTCGGAACCAGTGAAAAGCAACAAAAAAGGACGCCTGCCTGGGCGTCCTTTCTTGTTTGGGCTGACTTCGATGGCGTCTAGTGCGGGGCGCTGAGCACCAGTACTTCCCCGATGCGGACCCCGTCGTCGGACTTGTGGTTCCAGGCCCGGAGCTGGGCCGGCGTGACGCCGTACTGCCGACAGATGCCAAAGAGCGTGTCGCCTTTCTGAACTGTGTGGCGCGTGCCCGCGGCCGGAGCCGGGGTAGTGGGAGCGGCCGGTTTGGTAGCGGGAGCTACTGACTGAGCCGAGGTCGGCGCTTTCGGACTTACCAGAGCCACGGCCGGGGCCGGCTTGCGGGCCTTGTCGGGCGGCAGGGCGATGGTGCCGGTGGGCTCGGGGGCTGCTGGAGGCGGGGCCTGCACCCGGGCCGTGCCCGCAAAGCCGGAGGCGTGCAGCCGCTCGGCGGCCGCTTTCAGCTCGGGCTGCTTGGCGGCGCGGGCATCGAAGCCCCGAAACTGCGGGCTGCGCATCAGGGTCTGCAACTCAATCTGCCAGGGCTGCTGGCGCAGACGCTGGGCCAAAAGCTGCTGCTGTTCCCGCGGCAGGCTGGCGGTGTAGTGGCTCAGGCGCTGATTCAGGGCCGGAATGCTCACCAGAGCTTCGTCGATGAGCTGCACGGCCCGGGCATCGTTGGGCTCGAAGTAGATGCCGCGCAACTGCCGCACACTGGACTGCACCAGCGTGGCCATCACCCGCACGGAATCATCGGAAAGGGCGGCGGGGGCCGTCTGCTGGGCCCAGGCAGCGGGGGCGGCGGTCAGCAGGGCGGCGCCGGCGAGCAGGCCGCGGAAGGGAAAACGCATAAAAACGGGCAATTGAAAACTTATTTAACCGGCTTAATCAGAAGTTCCTCCCCGGGCTTCACGCTGAAGTCGGGCTTGTTGTTCCACTCCATGATCTGCGTGATGGTGACGCCGTAGCGCTTGGAAATGCCGTACATCGACTCACCGGCCAGCACCTTGTGGCGCACCGGGGCCAAGGCAGCGCCCGGGGCGGGGGCAGTGCTGCCCGCGGGTTTGGCCTCGGTGGGCGCCGGGGCTGAGGCCGGCAGAGCCGTCGGGGCGGCTACGCGCAGCGTTTGGCCCAGCCGCAATGACGGATTCGGGGGCAGGTTGTTCCAGGCAATCAGGTCGGCGGGACGCAGGCCGTAGCGGCGGGCAATGGCGTACAGGCTCTCACTTTTCTGCACCACGTGCACGCCCGAAGCCGGCACGGACTCTACGGGGGCCGCCGGAGCGGTAGGGGGCAGCGGGCGGGGCGCCGGGGCGGCTGGCGCGGGTGCCGGCTTGGCGGCCTCCACTGCTGCCGCTGGGGCAGGCTTTACCGTTTCGGCCGGGACGGGCTTGGCCGGGGCTTTCGGAGCCGGCGCGGGGCTTTCCTGACGTACTGGGGCCGCGGGCTTGCTTACCGGAACCGGCTCGGCCGAGTCGGGCTCGTCGCTGGGCTCATCGGCAATGGGGGCGGAGGCGGGGAAAGGCTTTTTGCCGGCCGCGGCGGGCTCGGGGCTGCGCATCGGCGCCGGCGCCGGGGCCGGGCGGCCGGGGCCCGGAACCGGCTTGGAAGCCTGGGCCGCGGGCAGCTCATTGAGGTTTTCCATGTGGTCGTCCGTCACGCTCTCGGGCTGGGTGACGGTGGAGGTAGTTGCGGCCGAGTCGGCTTCGGTGGCGTCCTCGATCAGGCGGCTGTCGGCGGCGGTGCGGCCGGTGTAGACCTCGGCTTCGTCCTTCACCTTGATCTTGACTTTCTTACGGGCTGCCTCGGTTGGGACGGCCGGGGCAGGCTGGGCGTCGGCGGGCCGCTCGAAGGCCGCTACCGCCCCGGCGTCCTTGCTGGGCGCATACTCAATGGCAACTTCCTTGGGTCGGGTGTGCTGGAGCCACAGAATGCGGCCCGTGCGTAGCTCCTCGTTGCGGGGCATGCGGTTTTTGGCCCAGATGGCCTTGGCCCGCACCCCGTACTTCTGCGAAATCGTGGAAACGCTTTCCCCGGGCTGGGCAATGTGGTACTCAACGGCGGCCTTGTCGCGCTTTTTCTGGGTGAAGTAGGGCTGGCCCACCACGATGTTATCGAAGGCGAACAGGTCGTTGTACTGCATGAACCGGCGCATTTTCAGCTTGGCCCGTTCCGCCAGGCTCTCCTTCGTGTCGCCCGGCAGGGCGATGAGGGCCCGCAGGCCGTTGATCTGCACGAATTCGGCGTTTTGAGGGTCCACGGTAGGTTCGTGCAGCAGTTGGCCGCCCACCGTCGCTTTTTGCAGGGATGCCATGGCCGTGAGCTGAATCGGGTCCGTGACGGGTACCAGCAGCGTGTAGGGCTTGTCGGCGGGCACGGCCGTGCCGGCCAGCAGCCAGCGGTTGTGCTTGGCCAGCTCGTTGGCATCGGTTTGCAGGGAAGCCGCCAGGGCCGGCAGCTGCTGCCCGGCCAGGGCCGGAAACTCCTGGAGCAGCATGGCCGGCTTGGGATTTTGCCCGCACACGGGCTCGTAGGCTACTTTGTGGGCCAAAAACGTCAGAATGTACGGGTGGGTCTGCTCCGTAATCTGCATTTCGGTGGCGTTGTAGTCGGTCGGCAGCGTGTAGGGCTTGGCCCCGGTCAGGCCCAGGTTGTAGCTGAGCAGGGTGTTGAGCCAGTTGTGAAACGTGGCGTTGCTGCGCAGAAAATACTTGGCCGCCGCCCGCGACGATACCACGATGTGCTTGCGCTCATCCACGGCCTCGTTCACGACCACGCCCAGCTCCGTGGCCGACTCGCGCTTGAACTGCCAGTAGCCCACCGCGTCGTGAATCGACTGGGCCTCGCCCTGCAGGCCGCTTTCCTGGAGCACCAGGTAGCGAAAATCCTGGGGCATGGCCTCGGCCTGAAACACCCGGTCGATAAGCGGGAAGTAGGCGTCGGCGAGGGCCACGCGGGCCTGGAAGGAGGCGGCGTGACTGCGCAGGGCGTCGGCTTTCTGCTGGACGGCCTTGCGGGCGCCCTCGGTGAGGCGCAGGTGCAGGCCGGCAAAGTAGAGGTCGGCGGGAACCGCGGCATTCTGGCCGGCCGCCAGCAGCGGCAGCACGCAGAGCAGCGTGAGTAAGAGTCGTTTCATAGAAAGCAAAGCCGGAATTCCGGGCGCACTCCTGAAGCTCACCAGATTCCGACTCTACAAAGTAGGCGAAAAATCGGGGGATGACGGGTCCCACGCCGCAAAATCCCCGATATGCTCTGCTCCCGAGGTCGTTGCATCGGGGGCCGTGGCAAAATATTTTGCAACGGCCCCCGATGCAACAACTCAAGTAGGGCTGGTGGCTTGCTGCCCGGTCAGGCCGAAAACATAAGCCCTTCCCCGCGTCGACGGAGAAGGGCATTAGCCATTAAAATGAGCTGGCTCCGCAAAGCAGGCAGGTTCTTCGCGCCGCCTGCGCCTGCGGAAGGATGACGGGCAGGCCAGGGCGTTAGCCGCCGAAGCCACCCCCTCCGCCGCCGCCCCCGGGAGGAGGGCCGCCGGGGCCGCCGCCGGGCGGGCCGAAGCGCCGTTCCCCGCCGCCTTCCCGGGGCGCGTCAGCGGGGCCGGCCCCGCTGAAGTTGCGGATGTTGTAGGTGAACATCAGCATCAGGTAGCGCTGCAGGATGTTGGTGCGCACGTCCTCAGTGTAGGCGTCGGTGATGTTGCGGCTGATGCTGTTGTTCTGGCCCAACAGGTCAAAGGCGTAGAGCTTGATTTCGCCCTGCTGCTTGGCAAAGAGCTTCTTGCCCAGGCTGGCGTTCCAGAGCACGTAGCTTTGGTTGTAGCCCGCCGTCAGGCCCGAGTATGCCACGTGGTTCACGTCGGTTTGCAGCGTGACGCCCTTGACCAGAATCCAGTTCAGGCGCAAAGTGGTGTTCTGGCGGAAGTAGTTGCTGTTGTTCTGGCTCAGCAGCGTGTTGCGGGCGTAGGTCTGGCTGGAGTTCGAGGAGAGGGTAAAGTCCAGCTCGGGGCTGATGTTGGAGCTCAGCACCGCGCCCAGCCCGAAGCTAGGGGCGCGGTTGTAGTTCAAACCCAGGTTCACGATGCCCGGGGTCTGGGAGAAGGTCGCGTTGGCGTTCAGGTTCAGGTTCGACTTGATGACCTTCAGCGGCAGGGTGTAGTTGGCAAAGGAGCGCAGCGAGTACTGCTTGTTCAGGTTCACGGGCCGGGTGATCTGGCCGCCGGCGGGTACGGTCACGCCGCCGAAGTCCTGGGCCCGCTGCAGGATGGTGGTGCTGCTGCCGATGTAGTTGTCGGTGTAGGAGCCGCCGAGCAGGGCGAAGAAGGAGCGCGAGGTTTCGGGCTGGGAGGAGGAGTAGCGCAGAAACAGGTTGTGCGAGTACTCCTGCTCCAGGTCGGGGTTGCCGGTCCGGATCTGAAGCTGGTTGGAGTTGTTGACCACTTCCTGGAGCTGGCTGATGCTGGGGTTCTGGGTGCGCATGTTGTAGTTCAGGCGCAGGTTCTGCTGGCGCGAAAACTTGTACTGCAGCGTCGCGTTGGGCAGCACGTTGTAGAACGTGCGCCGGGTGGTCAGGTCGCGGGGGAAGGTCTGGTCGTTGTCGAGCTTGGCCTGCTGCATCGAGGCGCCGGCGGCCCACTCCACCTTCTCGAACTGGTAGCGGTAGGTCAGGCCCGCCGAGTTCGTGAGGTAGTTGCTGCGAAACACGTTGCTCAGCGCCTCGTTGGGCGTGCGGTTGCCGTCGAGCTGGTCGTAGGTGCGCTTGTCGGAGTCGTTGGGGGCGTAGGAAACCGTGTAGTTGGCCTGCAGCTGGCTTTTCAGGCCCAGCGGCTCGGTGTAGTTGGCACTCACGTTCCAGTTCCAGCCCACCTGGTCGAGGCGGGAGTACTGGTTGGTGGCGGTAACATCCCGGCGCGGGAAATCCAGGCTGTCGATGCTGGTGGAGAGCAGGTAGTTGTCGGCGTTGCGGTTGTTGTAGGCCGTATTCACGCCCAGCGAGAAGGTGCGCCCGCGCAGGGCGAAGCGGTGGCGGTAGAGCACCTGGTTGTTGAGCGTGATGCCGTTCTGAGCCGAGTTGTAGCTGCTGTTGTTGGTGCTCTGGATGGTCTGGGGCACGTCGGAGGAGCCGCTCAGAAAAGTGCGCCCATCGAGGCCGCTGGTGCTGGTGTTGCGCTGCATGGTGAAGCGCGGCTGCCAGAGTATCGAGTTTAGGGTATCAAACTTGTGCTCCAGGCGCAGGCTGAAGCGGTTGTTGATGTTGCGCGCCGTGGCCCGGGAGGTTTCGTCGTAGCCGAGCTTGCGGCCCTGCTCCAGCACGTTGTAGAGGCGGTTGGTGGTGCTAGTGGTGGTGTTGTCGCTCAGGTTGAAGAAGTAGCTGGCCTGCACGTCGGTTTTCTTCTTCCAGGTGTCGGAGTAGTTCAGGCCGATGGCGTGGGTGGTGGAAATGCCGCCGGTCTGGTTTACCAGAAAGTTGCCGGCGCTGCTGCCCCCGCCGCCCTGACCGCCTCCCCCGCGGTTGCCGCCCTGCCCGCCTTGTCCGCCGCGAGGGCCCCCGCCCCGGTTGCCACCCCCGCCCTGGGCCGAGGTGCCAATAACGCCGAGCAAGTCGTCGGTGCCGAAGTTCTGCTCGTTCACGTTGTTGGACTGGGCCACGATGGACAGGCGCTGGCTGCCCTTGAACGAGTTCAGGTTGCCGCTGACCCGGTACTTGCCGTCGTTGAGGCTGGTACTGCCGCTGGTGGGGCCGGCTCCGGCCAAGATGCGCCCAAACTGCCCGTTGCGGAAGCTGGGCTTGGTGGTGATGTTGATGGTTTTCTCGGTGTTGCCGTCGTTGAAGCCCGTGAAGGCCGACTGGTCGCTGCGGCGGTCAAACACCTGGATTTTGTCGATGGCTTCGGCGGGCAGGTTTTTGAGCACGGCGTCGGGGTCGGAGCCGAAAAACTCCTTGCCATCGACCAGAATGCGCTGCACCTGCTCGCCCTGGGCCTGCACCTTGCCGTCGGTGACCGTGACGCCGGGCATCTTGGTAATCAGGTCCTGGGCGTTGGCGTCGGGGTTGGTTTTGAAGGCCCGGGCGTCGTACTGGGCCGTGTCGCCCTTCTGCACGGCGGCGGCGGCCTGGCCCACCACTTCCACGCCCTTCAACGCCACGGCGCCCCCGCTCTGCAGCGTCAGGGCGCCCAGGTTCAGGGGCTGCGTGCCCAGCTCCACGGGGCGGCGCAGGGTGTTGTAGCTCAGAAAGGAAACCGCCAGCACGTAGCGGCCCGGCGCGAGGCCGGTAAACGAAAAGGCGCCGTTGGCATCGGCCGCGGCGCCCTGCCGCACCGAGTCGGGCAGGTGGGTGAGCAGCACGTTGGAGCCAATCAGCGGGGACTGGTCCTTGCCATCCACGACGCGGCCACTAATGGATAAATTCTGGGCCCACGCCCCGGAAACCGAAAACAGACAGAATAGCAGCCACAGCGCTTTTCTCATAACTACCAGCTTAAAGAGTACACAAGCCGGTTAGACGCACCCGCGCAGGTAATGTTTAAGTTTGGTGGGCAAGAATTGCCGCCGGCCCGCCGGGCTTAGCGCTTCCGGACCAGCAGCAGCCCGTCGCGCAGGGGCAGAAACACGTTTTCCACCCGCGTGTCCTGCTGCACCAGGTCGTTGAAGGCCCGCACGGCGTGGGCGTCCTTGTCGGCGGCCCGAAGCGGGTAGGAGGGCAGCACCTTGCCGCTCCAGAGCACGTTGTCGATGAGGATAAAGCCGCCGGGCCGCACCTGGGGCAGCACCAGCTCATAGTACACGGCGTTGTTGATTTTGTCGGCGTCGATAAACACCAAGTCCCAGGCCTGGGGCGGAAGCGCAGCCAGCACGGCCGCCGCGTCGCCGATGTGCAGCTGTACCCGGTCGGTGAGGCCGGCCTCGGCCAGATAGCGGCGGATTCGGTCTTCCTGCTCGGGGTTTTGCTCCACGGTGTGCAGCTCTCCATCCGGGGCCAGGCCCTCGGCTAAGCACAGCGCCGAGTAGCCGGTAAAGGTGCCCAGCTCCAGAATCCGGGTCGGGTGCACCATGTGGCTGACCATGCTCAGCAGGCGGCCCTGGAGCTGCCCCGAGAGCATGCGCGGGGCCAGCACCTGCACGTGGGTTTCGCGGTTGAGGCGGCGCAGCAGGTCGGTTTCGGGGCTGGTGTGGGCCTCAGCGTAGGCCTGGAGTTCGTCGTCGTTGGATTGCACGGGTAGAAGGAGCGTCAGGGGGCAAAGATAGGGGCCCGGCGGCCGCCGCGGCAGTCGAGCTTGGCGGTTGTCGGGCGCGGGCGGCAAACAATCGGGTGGGTAAGCGGCTTATTCAACACCTCATTCGAGCCGGCCCAGGGCTGGCCATTTCATCTTTACGCACTTTCTTCATGTCTACCCCAACCACTTCCACCAACCCCGCCACGTTTACCCTCGGCGACAAAACGGTGAACCGCCTCGGCTATGGGGCCATGCGCATCACCGGCGCCGGCATCTGGGGCCCGCCCGCCGACCACGACGAGTCTATCCGGGTGCTGCGCCGGGCCGTGGAGCTGGGCGTCAACTTCATCGACACGGCCGACAGCTACGGCCCCAACGTGTCGGAGGAGCTCATTGCCGAAGCCCTGCACCCGTACCCCGCCGACCTGGTTATCGGTACCAAGGGCGGTCTGCTGCGCACCGGCCCCAACGAGTGGCCCATCGACGCCAGTCCCAAGCACCTGGAAGAAGCCCTGCACGGCAGCTTGAAGCGCCTTAAGCTCGAGCAGATTGACCTCTACCAGCTCCACCGCGTCGACCCGCAGGTGCCGTTTGAGCGCACTCTGGAGTTTTTGCAGAAAGCCCAGCAGCAGGGCCTGATCAAGCACATCGGCCTGTCGGAGGTCACGGTGGAGCAGATCAAAAAGGCCCAGCAGTACGTCAAAGTCGTGTCGGTGCAGAACATGTACAGCGTCGACAACCGCAAGTGGGAAGCCGAGCTGACTTACACCCGGGAGCAGGGCATGGCCTTTATTCCGTGGTACCCGCTGGCCGGCGGCAACGCCGACGCCCTGGCGGCGCTGGGGCAGCTGGCCGCCAAGCACCAGGCCACGACCCAGCAGATTGCTCTGAGCTGGCTGCTGCACCACTCGCCCAACATCCTGCTCATCCCCGGCACGTCCAAGGTGAAGCACCTGGAAGAGAACATGAAAACGGCCGATATTCAGCTCTCGGCCGAGGACATGCAGACGCTCAATAACATCAGCCCGGCCTAGCTGCTGGCGCTGGAGTAAAGAAAAAGCCCCCGCGACGCGAGTTGCGGGGGCTTTTTAGTTGACGAGTAACTAGTTTTTATGAAAAATATGCCGGCGGTGATACTGGGCCCATTCGGGGCGGAGGCCATGCGCCGGATGCAGTACAAGCTGGCCTGCCAAACCAGCTAAGCTGAAATTGTCCTCCAAACTCCAAGCACCCATATCCAACAGCACATGGTGATTCGGACACAAGCATAGTAAATTATTGAGCGTGTCTGGGCCGTGGTGGGGTGAGCCCAAGGGCTGTACGTGGGCGGCTTCGGCGTAAAGCTTGCGCCCGTTGGCCAGCTGATTACCGCAAACCTGACAGTGATACTCGTACAAATCTTTAACTCGGCGCATCACTCTCGTATCCCGCACTAACCGAGCAGCAGTAGTGATGCGACGGGGTACGGGCGTGTACAGAGCTGCTCGCTCAGCGACTGCATCTTCTGGAGTTACTGTTGCTGCCTGGAGCTCTTCAGACTCAATTTGCTCTAGAAGGAAACGCCAAATCATAAAGCCGGAACGACCTCGCTGATATTCGCAAGAGGTAACACTGTATAGACCGGCGTATTGGTAATAGTCTCCGAGGCTCTTGCTGCGTATTTTACGGATTACTCGGACGGGCGTCTTGTTAGTAAAGCTTAAGTGTAAGGATAGGTTTCCGCCCATCAGTGTTTGATCAGCAACTTGCTTCTTATCCTGATTGCCGCCTTCGCCAGTATACAAAATAGTGCCCCCAGCGTCAAAATCGTCCTCGTAGCCTCCGGACAGTACAATGGCTTCCGCTGGGTTACCCATCAGGTGCGAAATCCCCTTGACCCAATCCCGGTGGAGCCCGGCGGCCTTGACCTCCTTGCGGTTGCGGAACTCATGACCAGGCAGCACACCTGCAATGGCACCCAACACAATAGGAGCAGGAGCTTTTGCCATAACGTTACTCCGGCAAATACTGCAGCACGCTCAGGTTGTCCTCGTGCAAGACCTCATTGGCCAGGTCGCAGAGCTGGTTGGCCGAGATGCTGCGGATCTGGGCGAAGATTTCGTTGATGGACTCGACCCGACCCAGGTCCAGGGTGCTTTTGCCCAGCAGCTGCATCAGCCCGCCATTACTTTCCTCGGCCATGGCCAGCTGGCCCATGAGCTGCTCCTTGGCCGTGTGGAGCTGGCTGGTGCCGAGTGGTTTTTCGCGCAGCAGCTTGAGCTCCTTCTGGACCAAGCCAATGGTGCGCTTGACCTGGTTTTTCTCGGTGCCGAAGTAGATGCCGAACAGGCCCGTATCGGTATAGGGGCTGTAGGTAGAGTCGATGGAATACACCAGGCCGTGTTTTTCGCGCACGCCCAGATTCAGGCGGGAGTTCATGCCGGGGCCGCCCAGGATGTTGTTGAGCATGAAAAACGGCACCCGCCGCGGGTCCTTGATGGCGTAGGCCGGCCCCCCGATCAGGCAGTGGGCCTGGGTGATGGAGCGCCGCTCGAGCTGCTCGGTGCGCTGGTAGCTGGTAAACGGCATGCGGGGCCGGGCACCGAGCCGGGCCGGCAACGGAGCCAGGTACTTATCGGCCAGCTTCTTGACCTCGGAAAAAGGCAGGTTGCTCACCGAGGAAAACGCCAGCCGGTCGGTGCGCACGTTTTCGGCCAGAAACTGCCGGAAGTCAGCCTGCTGGAAGTCGGTCACGCTCTGGCGGGTACCCAGAATGTTGTGGCCCAGGGAATGCTGCCCGTACACCACGGTGTCGAAGTCGTCAATGATGGCGTCCTCGGGGGCGTCCTGGTACATGCTCATCTCCTCCAGAATCACGGTGCGCTCCTTCTCGATTTCGCGCTCCGGAAACACGGAGTTGAAGGTCAGGTCGGTCAGCAGCTCAAAGGCCCGCTCGAAGTGGGTGCTGAGCAGGGAGGCGTAGAAGCAGATTTTCTCCTTGGTGGTGTAGGCGTTCAGCTCCCCGCCCACGGTTTCGAGCCGGTTCAGGATGTGAAACGAGCGGCGCTTCTCGGTGCCCTTGAAGGCCATGTGCTCCCAGAAATGGGCCAGGCCCTGCTGGTGGGGTTTTTCGTCGCGGGAGCCAATGTCAAGCAGGAAGCCGCAGTGCGCAATCTTGGTATGCGGCACCTGCTTGTGGAGCAAGCGGATGCCGTTGGGGTATTCGTGAAAATCGTATTCAGACATTGAGTTGGGTCTTGGAGTCCGGGGTGCCTGGGTTCTTGGACGTTGCCACCCCGCCCCTATAACCGGGCGGCCCGGCCGGTAGTTGCAAAGGTACGAGCGGTGAGATGGTGAAATTGTGAAATGGTGGGTTGACGTTCTGTTTGCGCTACATGCGCCACTGGCGCCGGCTGAACATCAACTCACCATTTCACCACCTCACTATTTCACCGCCTCCGCCTCGGCCAGCACGGCCAGCAACTGGCTGGTTTGGATGCCGTGGGCGCAGTAAAAGTGGTTGAGTGGGCACTGGCGGTAGCCGTGCAGGCCGCAGGGGCGGCATTCGAGTTCCTCGGCCAGCTCTACCACCCGCGCAAACGGGCTCAGGGGGCCAAAGCCGAAGTAAGGCACCGTGGAGCAGTACACCGCGCAGGTGGGCGCGCCCTGGGCCGAGCATAAGTGCATCGGGGCCGAGTCGTTGACGTAGTTAAGCACCGCGCCCCGCATCAGCGCCGCCGAGGCTAATAAGGAGAGCTTACCGGCCAGATTCACCACCTGGGGCAGCCCGCTTTCGGCCAGCAGGCTGGCGCAGGCGTCGGCGTCGGGGGGGCCGCCGATTAGATACACGGTGTACTTGGGCGGCAGGGCCCGCAGCAGCTTCACCCACTGCTCTTGGGGAAATTGCTTCGTGAACCACACCGAGGTGGGCGCAAGGCAGATATAGGGCCCCACGGCGGCGTAGGGCGCCGCGGCGGCCTCGTCGGCGGCGGGAGGGTAGAGGCGGGGCGGGGTCAGGGGCACCTCCGCGGCCGGGTCGAGCAAGTGCAGGTTGCGCGACACCTCGTGGATGCCGGCCCCGATGATGTGGGGCACCACCCGGGTGAAGCCGAAGGAAAATGGGTTTTTATCGAAGCCAATGCGCTGCCGAGCCCCGGAAAAGGCCGTCAGCAGGCCCGTAGAGGCAAAGCGCTGGAGCGTCACAACCCGGTCGTAGCCGGTGGCCCGAATTTGCCGGAGCAGCCGCCACAGGCCGGGATACTTGCTGTGCTTTTTGTCCCAGATCAGCACCTGCCGCACGTGCGGATGGTGGCGCAGCAGTCCCTCGTTGCCCTTGCGGACCAGAAAATCGACGGGCGTGTCGGGCTCGGTCTGGTGCAGGTATTCCAGCAGGGCCGTGGCCAGAATCACGTCGCCGATAAAGGCCGTCTGAATCAGCAGAATGGCGCGGGAAGAAGGCGAGGGTGCGGGCATGAACGAGGCGAAGGGAACGGCAAAACTACGCAGGATGTGGGGTTAATAGAAGTGCCGCCGCAACTAGACAAAACCGGCCGCCGCCTTCGCGCTGCTCGGCTTTCTTTTAACTTGCAGCCCGCCCCTGCCCGGCGCGTCCCTTGTCTTTCACCCCAAGCCCCCTGCTATGCGCTACGGCCCCATCTCGCCCGAACTGTTCATACAAAACCGCCGCAATTTCGTCCAGCAGCTGCCCGCCGCCTCGCTGGCCATTTTCCACTCCAACGACGTGATGCCGACCAATGCCGACGGGCACATGGCCTTCCGGCAAAACAACGACCTGTTCTACCTCTCCGGCGTGGACCAGGAGGAAAGCATCCTCGTCATCTTCCCCGACGCGAAGCTGCCCCAGTACCGCGAAATCCTGTTTCTGAAGGAAACCAGTGACCATATCCTGGTCTGGGAAGGCTACAAGCTGACCAAAGACGAGGCCCGCGCCCAATCCGGGGTCCGTACCATCATGTGGCTCGACTCGTTTGAGCAGGTGCTACCCGCGCTGATGAACGAGGCCGAAAACGTGTACCTCAACACGAATGAGCACATCCGGGCCGTGGTGGAGGTCGAAACCCGGGACGCCCGCCGGGGCAAGGAGTTGCGGGCCGCCTACCCGCTGCACCAGTACCGCCGCGTGGCGCCCATCATGCACCAGCTGCGGGCCATCAAGAGCCAGGAGGAAATCCGGCTGATGCAGGAGGCGGCCAACATCACCGAGAAGGCCTTTCGCCGGGTGCTGGGCTTCGTGCAGCCCGGCGTGTGGGAATACGAAATTGAAGCCGAGCTGTACCACGAGTTTCTGCGCAACCGCAGCCGCGGGCCGGCCTACGGCAGCATCATTGCCTCGGGCGCCAATGCCTGCATTCTGCACTACGTGAGCAACGACCGGGAGTGCAAGGACGGCGACGTGCTGCTGCTCGACTTCGGCGCCGAGTACGCCAACTACGCCGCGGACTTGTCGCGCTCCATTCCCGTCAACGGCACCTTCACCAAGCGGCAGCGCGACGTGTACGAGGCCGTGCTGCGGGTCATGAAGTTTGCCACTTCCCGCCTGATTGCCGGCAACAACATCGAGGACTACCACGCCGAAGTGGGCCGCACCATGGAACAGGAGCTCATCAAGCTCGACCTGCTCAATGCCAACGACGTGCTCAACCAAGACCCCTCGGCCCCGCTCTACAAGAAGTACTTCATGCACGGCACCAGCCACTACCTGGGCCTCGATGTGCACGACGTGGGCGCCAAGTACCGCACCTTCGAGCCGGGCATGGTCTACACCTGCGAGCCGGGCATCTACATCCGCGAGGAAGGCCTGGGCATCCGCCTCGAAAACGACATTCTCATCACCCGCTCCCAGCCCGAGGATCTGATGAAAAACATTCCGCTGGAGGCCGACGACATCGAGCGCCTCATGCGCGAAGCCCGGCAGAAGTAAGGGCTGGCCAAACCGCATACTAAACAGAAGGGCCACCCGGCAATCGGGTGGCCCTTTTTCGTGTTTGGCAGCCTGGGTAAAGTGCCAACTCCTGGTTTTTTTACAAAAAAATGCCCGGTCGCGACTTCCTGAGCAACAGCCGACAAGGCCCCGAAAATGCCACTGGCGGGCTCTAAACGCGGAACTCGGCCGCAACTTTATCCCGGACAATAAGTATAGGCGTGTTACTATGTTTGCTGTCGGGTCCTTGGGCTGGGCGGCGGCAGAGTGAATTCTCTCACCCAAATTCCGTGCTCATGAAACACAATCTAACCTCCTTTCTGGCCCTGGGACTGACGCTGCTGGCGGCGGCCCCGCGCGGGCACGCGCAGACGGCCGACCGTAAAACGGCCCTGAGCCTCTATGGCAGCGCGTACCAGTATAAGGGCAGCCTCGGTTCCGACTTCTGGAAGTGGGACCGTAACGCGTATGGTCCCGGCATCAGCATCAACCGCTACCTCACCCCGGGCCTCGACCTGGGCCTGCAGGGCAGCTACGTGGAGCTCAAGGGCACCAAGGATGCCGCTACGTTCTTCGCCACCAACGTGGTGAACGTGAACCTGGCTCTGAAGCTCAAGCTCAACAACGGCTGGGCCCTGAAGGAAGACGCCGTGGTGCAGCCCTACCTGCTGCTGGCCCCGGGCTTCGCTTACACCAGCCGCGAAGGCCAGGTCCGTACGGTGCGCGTCGATGAAGACAAAATCTACTTCGACGCCTTTGGCGCGGCCGGCATCAACTTCCGCCTCAGCGACGCCGTGGGGCTGTTCGTGCAAACCGGCCAGCACATTCCGCTCAACGCCAACCTCGACGGCGAGCCCAACCGCGACGAAAACAAGATTGACGACCGGTACCTGCAGCACACCGTGGGCCTGACGGTTGCTTTTGGCAAAGCCAAGGACACCGACCAGGACGGCGTGCCCGACCGTAAGGACAAGTGCCCCGATACGCCCACCGGCGTGGCCGTCGACGAAAACGGTTGCCCCCTCGACGGCGACGCCGATGGGGTGCCGGATTACCAGGATAAGTGTCCGACCGAAAAAGGTCTGGCGGCGCTGGAAGGCTGCCCCGACCGGGACGGCGACGGCGTGCGCGACGGTGACGACGCCTGCCCCGACGTGGCCGGCAAAGCCGAGCTCAAAGGCTGCCCCGATGCCGACAACGACGGCGTGACGGATGCCAACGACAAGTGCCCCGACACCCCGGCCGGTACTCAGGTTGATGACAATGGCTGCCCGCTGGTGCTGGATCAGGACGGTGACGGCGTGCCCGATAACGTGGACAAATGCCCCGGTACCCCCGCTGGCGCCCGCGTCGACTCGACGGGCTGCCCCATGGTCGTGGACCCCGCCATTCAGCGCCTCGAAGTGCCGGTGCGGTTCAAAACCAACAGCACCGTGATTGAGCGAAGCTCATATCCGGCCCTGAACAAGATGGTGAAAGCCCTCCAGGACCACCCCGAGTACAGCCTGCGCATCACGGGCCACGCCGACAGCCGCGGTACCGACGAGTACAACCAGGGTCTTTCGGAGCGCCGCGCCGCCTCGGTGAAGCGCTACTTCACGGCCCGCAAGCTCGACCCGAGCCGTATCGTAACCGAAGGCCACGGCGAGAGTGAGCCCGCTGCTCCGAACACTTCGGCGGCCGGCATGGCCAAAAACCGCCGCGTGGAATTCAAGTTCGAGTTCTTCACCACCCCGGCCCCGGCTCTGTAAAGACGTCGCGGTACAGCAAAAAGACCCTCGCCAGCCCGGCGAGGGTCTTTTTTTGTGAGCAAGCTTGCCGTACCCCGCCGGATTTAGCTCTTCGCTGATGCTGCCTGGCGTACTCATGCATAGCCGTGCGGCTGGCGGCTTAGCCTCCTGCGCCCCCGGTCGGGCCGACGGCTCAGACTGGTTACGCTGGAACGGCTGCCAAGAAAAAAGGGACTGCCGGGCGGCAGTCCCTTTGGGGGTTTCGGTGACGGACTAAGGAAAGTTATTTGCTGATTTCGGACTTCACCTTGGGCAGAAACTTAACCAGCTGCTGGAGCTGGTCCTGGGTGAAGTTGCCGGAAATAGCCACCAGCATAAACGATTCGGGGGCGCCATCCACGTTGCCGGTAGCCACTACTTCCTGCACTTTGTCGCCCTGCTGGCGGGCGGCGTAGCGCAGCACGGCCGTGCCCGACTCCGTAACCGGCAGGGGCGTGTACCGCTCACTGGCCAGCAACCCGTCCACTTCCTTGTTGAGCCCATCGGCCACCAACTGCCGGGCGCTGCTCGACGAGGGCACGAAGGTGAGCACCTTCACGCTGCGCACCGCCGACAAAGCCTGGGTCACGGAGTTTTCGCCGCCGAGGCTGCCGACTTTCATCAGCAGCAGCCGGGTGGTGAGGCCCGCCGACCAGTCGTTGACTTTAAAGCCGGAGCGGCCCTCGTACTTGCGGAAAAACTGGTCTACGGTCTTGGCGGGCTGGCCGGGGCCGGCGCTGCGGCAGCTGGTCACGGCCAACAGAGCGGCCATAGCGAAAAAGGTAAGCAGGCGGATTTTCATGGCGTAAAGAGAGTGAAAAATACGAACTGCTACCCTCTACGCAGATTCAGGCCGGCCGTTGGAATCACTCAAACGCCACGGCATTAACGAAAAACACGTCTCGATCCTGTCCGCCTTCCACGCGCACATGCTGAAAGCCATAGGCCAGAAACCGGTTGCCGTACCAGGCCTGCAAGTCCCCGTCGCTGGTGGAGGACGGCTTTTCCGGGTTCTTGGACGCGGCCGTGGTGGTTTGAATCGGCACGCTCAGGTCGTTGGGCGAGGAGGCCGTCCGGTCGATAATCTTGTAGCGGATAACGTCCTCGTCGAGGTAAGCCAGCGCCAGCCGCTTGCCGTCGGGCAGGGGGCGCAGGCGCACGGTAGCCACCAGGTCGTGACTCTTGACGTCTTTCAAAACGAAGGTATTGTCCCACAACAGGTTGCCCCTGCGGTCGAAGCCGCAAACGATGGCGTGGGTGGTGGTGTACTGCTCGAAGCCGCGGGTGCGGTTCAGCAGGTAGTTGTAACCCCGGTTGTAGCCGTAGCCCGGCCCGTAGCCAAAGCCGGGGTTGAAGCCGTAGGTGTTGCCCTGGTAATGCGGGTAATACACTTCCGCCACCAGCACGTAGCCGTTCTGGAAGGGCACCAAGTCGTGCATTAACAGGCGGTAGTGCAGCCGAAACTCCCCCGCCGTGGCCCGGCGCCGCTCCCCGCGCTGCCGAAACCGCGCCTCCCGGGCCGGGTGCATAAAGTCGAAAAAGTGCTTGAGGTTGAAAAAGTCATAAAACCGCAGCGACTCCCGGGCCCCGCTGGGCGTCACGCCGGCCGACAAATCGGTGGCGAACAGGCCCTGGGAGTAGCGGGAGTCGCGCAGGGTGTAGGTGCCGGTCAGCAGCCGCTCGGTGGTGTCGCCGGGGCTGAGCTGGGCCGTGAGCAGGCCCCGGTCGCTGGCCGCCTGCACGTAGTCGGTGCGCAGCAGCTGGCCCTGGGGCGAAAGCTGCTTGACCTGCAGGCGCGACTTAAACCCGTTTGATTGGCTGACCACGAACTTGGCCCGCTTGCTGATGGAGTCGGCCGTGAAGGTGAGGGCCGCGGGAATCTCCTCATACACCGAGGGCAGAAACTGGAGCTGGCCCGTGCGCAGATTCAGCAGCAGTACCGTCACGTGCTGC
This sequence comes from Hymenobacter persicinus, assembly GCF_004167665.1. Lineage (GTDB taxonomy): Bacteria > Bacteroidota > Bacteroidia > Cytophagales > Hymenobacteraceae > Hymenobacter > Hymenobacter persicinus. Next base: position 17,750 of record NZ_SEWE01000017.1, read on the forward strand.
TCCACCTGCACCGTCACGAACAGATTGCCGCCCAGGGCCTTGGTTTCGTAGATTTCCCGGCTGGTCTTGGTATCGAAAGTGGTGGTGGTGATTTCCCCCGAGCGGCTATTCAACGCGGCCACCCACAGCCGGTGGCCGGGGCTGCTGTCCTGAAACAGGGCGTAGACCATGGGCTCCTCGGCGCAGAGGTCGGTGAGCTCGAAGCCGACGGGCACGTCCAGGGCCTTGGTCCAGCCGGGCTGCAGGGCGTGGTTGAGCTTCTGGAAGCTGAACTTTCCGCGGCGCAGTCCCCCGCTTTCCCGCTCGACCAGCAGCACGGCGCTGCTGTCTTCGGGCAGCACCTGCACGTGCACTTCACTGTTGAAGGGGTGCAAATCCAACTCGAGGCGGGCCGGTTGGGTAGGGGCGTTGGCCGGGGGCAGCTTGGCAGATTGCCGGCGTTGGGCCGAGCCAGCCAGGGACCCGGCCAGCACCAGCAGGAGGGCGAGTAGAGCGTGTTTCATAGCGGGGAGAGCCACTACTGACGGCGTGGCGCTTAGTAAGATACGACGAAGCCCCGGCAAAGTCACCTCCCGCGCCCGATAATTCGCGCGGCTTCCGCTAACTGCCCAGCTCCAGAATCGTGTCGAATTCCTCGGCGCGCAGCGGCATCACCGATAGGCGCGACTGGCGCAGCAGCCCGATTTGGGTCAGGCGGGCGTCCTGTTTGATTTGAGCCAGAGAAACGGGCTGGGGCAGCCGTTCGTGGGGCTGCAAGGCCACGGCCACCCAGCCGCTGCCGGCCTCGGCGGTGGCGTCGGGGGCGGCAGCGGCGTGCACCCGGGCCACGCCCACCACGGTTTTGTCGGTTACGCTGTGGTAAAACAACACCAGGTCGTCGGGCTGCATCTGCTGCAGGTAGTTGCGGGCCTGGAAGTTGCGCACGCCGGTCCAGTCGGTGCCGCCGTCGCGGGTGAAATCAGCCCAGGAATAAGCGCCGGGTTCTGATTTTACGAGCCAATAGTTCATGGCCGCAAGCTACGCAAGAAACCGGCCGCTGGCACAAACGCGGGGCTAGGGCAGACGCCGCAGCTGGAGCAGACTGTCGCGCAGGGAAATGATCTGGAAGCCGAAGCTGCGGCCAGCCCGGGCGGGCAGAATGCGGAGCGTGTTGTTGGGCTCCATCAGCCAGCGGCCCGGGTATACCACCCCGCCCTCGGTTACGGCCGACGGACTATGGCCGGTAAATACGCCCTCGGCGTCGAAGCGGAAACTGTTGCGCGGCGAAAGGCCCGGACGCAGCGAGGTTTCGGGACGAAACAGCCGCACGTCGCTGCCGGGCTGCTCTTCCTCCACCGATTCCACCCAGGTGCGGCCCATGATCTGGGTTTCGAACAGAGCGGGCGCCACGGAATCAGCTTCCTTGTGGCAGCTGGCGAGCAGCAGGGGAGAGAGCAGCAAGAGAAGGGCAGCGCGCATGGTAAGCCGGTGGTTTCACCAGCATAGAGCCCGCGTACGGGGTCAGGGTTGCGGCTAGCGCCAAAAAAAATGCCCCGGCGCGCTACTCCAGGCGGCGCACCTTCAGCACATCCTTGTCCAGGGACACGATTTCGAGGGTGTAGTCCGGGTCGCGCTTGTCGTCGAGGCTGATAACAATTTTAGAACTGCCATCGGCTTTCCAGGTACCCTTGCGGCCTTCGAGGCCGTCGGTGGGGGCAATATCGTACTGGGTGAACAGGCCGTTGTGGTCGAACTGAAAGCCCGTGCGGCCCCGGGCCGGCGGAAAGGCGTAGGTGTTGGGGCGGTACACGCGCACGTCGCCCTGATCTTCTTCCTGGGCGTGGAGCCAAGTGCGTTCCAGTTGTTTCATAACGGGCGCTGAGGTGACGGAGGCGGTAGTGCCGGCATCGGGGTTGCAGGTGCCCGCCAGCAGTACGGTGCTCAAACAGGCCAGACCAAGAAACAAGCGCATAAGCCGAAACCGGAAAAAAAGTGGGGCAAAAATCGGGACCCGGCCCAGCGCGGGCCGTAGCAGCGAATGTACGACATTGCCCCGTACCTTTGACCGCCGCCCTTTTTACTGGTTTTTGGTTCGTAGTTTTTGGTTGTTGGCCGCTGCCGATGACTGAAAACCAAAAACCGAAAACCGAAAACCAAAAACCAAGTGGATAACCGCGCCCTCATCCGTGCCTTTCGCCTCACCGCGTCGCTCATGGAGCTGCACGACGAAAACCCGTTCAAGATCCGGGCCTACGAAGGCACTGCCGCCGTGCTGGACCGCCTGGAAAGCCCCGTGGCCGACATGGACCGCACCGGCCTGCCCGACCGCACGGGCCTGAGCAAAACGGCCGCCGCCAAAGTCGCTGAACTGCTCGATACGGGCACGTTTCCCGAACTGCAGAAGCTGCTCGACACTACTCCGCCCGGGGTGGTCGAAATGCTGGGCATCAAAGGCATCGGGCCCAAAAAAATCCGCTCGTTGTGGCGGGAACTGGGCGTGGAAAGCATCAGTCAGCTGCGCGAGGCCGCCGAAAACGACGAGGTCAGCAAGCTCAAGGGCTTTGGCAAAAAGACCCAGGACATGATTCTGGCGGCGCTGGAGTTCAACCAGGAAAGCCGGGGCAAGCTGCTCTATCCGCAGGCCGAAACTCTGGCCCACGATCTGGCCCAGCACCTGCGCACGGCTCTCAAAACCGAGCAGGTGGCCGTGGCTGGCGAGGTGCGCCGCCGCCTGGAGGTGGTCGAAACTGTGACGCTGGTGGCCGCTACCGCCCAGCCCTGGCAGGCCCACAAGCTGCTCGATACAATGGATGGCCTCACCGCCGATGCCCACCGCTCCGGCCCCTTTGCCTGGCGCGGCACGGCCACGGCCTCGGGCGTGAAAGTGGAAGTGTATCTGGTCAGCAAGGAGGAGTTCGTCAACCAGCTGTTTTTGCTCACGGCCACCGAAACTCACCTGAGCGAGCCGCTGGCCGGGCCCTACGGCTCGCTGCGGCAGCTCGTGAAACGGGAGCGGTTTTACCAGGAAGACGCCATTTACAGCAAGGCCGGCCTGCAGTACGTGGAACCCGAGCTGCGTGAGGGCCTCGGCGAAATTGCCCTGGCCCAGGCCCAGCAACTGCCCCAGCTTATCGAGGAAAAGGATTTGCGTGGCTCGTTGCACAACCACAGCACCTATTCCGACGGCGCCCATACCCTGCGCCAGATGGCCGAGTTTCTGCGCGACAACGGCTACGAGTACCTCGGCATCTGCGACCATTCCCAGGCTGCGCACTACGCCAACGGGCTCAGCCCCGAGCGGGTGCGGCAGCAGCAGCGCGAAATTGACCAGCTCAACCAGGAGCTGGCCCCGTTCCGCATTTTCAAGGGCATCGAAGCCGACATTCTCTCCGACGGCAGCCTCGATTATGCGCCGTCGGTGCTCGAAACCTTCGACTTCGTGGTGGCTTCGGTGCACAGCAACCTGCGCATGGATGAGCGCAAAGCCACCGAGCGGCTGCTGCGGGCCATTGCCAACCCCTACACCACCATGCTCGGCCATCCTACCGGTCGGTTGCTGCTGCGTCGGGAAGGCTACCCCATCAACTACAAGGCCGTTATCGACGCCTGCGCCAAGCACAAGGTTATCATCGAAATCAACTCCAACCCCTGGCGCCTCGACCTGGACTGGCGCTGGGTGCGCTACGCCCTCGACCAGGGCGTGCAGCTCAGCATCAACCCCGACGCCCACCACACCGACGGCTACGCCGACATGCGCTACGGCGTGATGATGGGCCGCAAGGGCGGGCTGACCAAAGCCATGACCTTCAACGCGCTGACCGCCGCCGAAATGGCGGAGTACTTTGCCCAGCGCAAGGCTGGCATTAAGCCCGCCGAGGAGTTCAAGGCGACGCTGTTCGGGTAATTCAGTTACCAGTTGCCGGTCGCGAGTTGCCAGGTCGTTCAACAACCCAACCGGCAACTGGCAACTGGCAACTCATAACCGGCAACTGAAATGAAAATCCTCATTCTGCGCTTTTCCTCCATCGGCGACATTGTGCTGACTACGCCGGTGGTGCGGGCCCTGCACCAGCAGATTCCCGGAGCCCAGGTGCATTTTGCCACCAAGCCGGCTTACCGCGGGTTGGTAGCCAACAACCCGCACGTGGCCAAAGTGCACTGTCTGACCGGCTCGCTGGGGGAGCTGGTGGCCGAACTGCGGGCCGAGCAGTTCGACTACATCATCGATTTGCACAACAACCTGCGCACCCGCCTGCTCAAGCTGCGCCTGGGCGTGCCGGCCAGTAGTTTCGACAAGCTCAACCCGCAGAAGTGGCTGCTGGTGAACTTGAAAATCAACCGGCTGCCGGCCGTGCACATCGTGCAGCGTTATCTGGCCGCCGCGGCCCCGCTGGGCGTCCGGGATGATGGCCAAGGCCTCGACTACTTTATTCCCGCTCAGGATGAGGTCGACGTGACAACGGCGCTGCCCGCTGGCTTTGCGGCCGGCTACGTAGCATTTGCCATCGGGGCCCAGCACGCTACCAAACGCCTGCCTACCGAGCGAATCATCGAGCTTTGCGCCCAGCTACCCGGCCCCGTGGTGCTGCTCGGCGGGCCCGAAGACCAGGCCACCGGCGACGAAATCGTGCAAGCCCTGCAAGCCGGCCTGAGCAACTCCCCAACCCACCATTTCACCAATTCACCATTCAACGCCTGCGGCAAATTCAACCTGAACCAGTCGGCTTCCCTGGTGCGGCAGGCAGCCTCCGTCATCAGCCACGACACCGGCCTGATGCACATTGCGGCGGCTTTCGGCAAGGAAATTACGAGCGTGTGGGGCAATACCGTGCCCGAATTCGGCATGTACCCGTACCGCACGCCGTTTCGGGTCTGGGAAGTGAACGGGCTCGACTGCCGGCCGTGCTCGAAAATCGGGTACGCCCAGTGCCCGCGCGGCCACTTCAAGTGCATGCGCGACCTGCGCTTCGACCTGACGCTGCCCCTGGAGCCCGGCACCGCCTCGCGCCCAGGTCGCACTCCGGCAGGGTAGCGGAAAAGCATCGAAAAACTACTATCTTATAGTCCACACCGATTCCGTTCAGCCATGAGCCAGCCTTCCTACGATACGCTTACCCAGGCCGTGCGCGCCCTGCAGCAGCGCGGCTACACCGACGACTTCAACATCCAGGACGGCCACCTGCACCATCCCGGGCTGGCCATGCGCCTGCATCCCCAGCAGTTTCAGGTGCGCGAGTTTTACCGCTTCGAGGGCGAAACCGACCCCGGCGACGAAAGCGTGGTCTACGCCATTGAGTCGGATCAGGGCGTGAAGGGCTTGCTGGTGAGTGCCTACGGCGCTTATTCCGAGCCCCTCAACGACGAGCTGATGCACAAGCTCAACATGCCCCGCGCCTAGCCCCATGCTCGAGCAGTCCGAAAAAACCGTGGTGGTCAGAGTGGGTGCTGAAGCCCTGCTGGCCGACGTGCAGGCTGGCCGCCACACCTATTTCGTGGATGAGCCCGTGGCCGTTGGGGGCCAGGACCGCGGCCCCACGCCCTACGATTTGCTGCTCTCGGCCCTGGGCGCCTGCACGGCCATCACCCTGCGCCTGTACGCCACCCAGAAAAAATGGCCCCTCGAAGGCATTGAAGTGCGCCTGAGCCACCAGCGCGTGCACGAGCTCGACTGCGAAAAGTGTGAGCAGCCCGGGCAGATGCTGGAGGAGGTGACCAAGGAGCTACGCCTGCTCGGCCCCCTCACTGAGGAGCAGCGCCAGCGCCTGGAAGCTATTTCGCACAAGTGCCCGGTGCAAAAAGCGCTCAGCGGCGGCCTGCGCATCGTCACGCGGCTGATGCCGGCCTAGCGGGCCGTAGAATTACTTTTGTTTGCGTTGAAAACTTTCTGCCAATGGCCCTCTGTACTCACCTCAGTGCCCTGCAAACCCTGATTCCGGCCCCCGCCGACCCCGTCTGCCCCGAGTGCGTGGCCCTGGGCGACACCTGGGTGCACCTGCGCGTGTGCCAGGACTGCGGCCACGTCGGCTGCTGCGACTCATCGAAAAACAAGCACGCCACCCGGCATTTTCAGGCCACGAGCCACCCGGTGGTAACTTCTGCCGAACCCGGCGAACAGTGGGCCTGGTGCTACGTAGACCAGCAAATGGCCGAATACTAACACGGCCGCCTGGCTTTGGACTCCCGGAAATGTACCGTACTCCCTACACCACCGATATTCTTGAAATCACCTTCCGCACCGACACTGGCCTGCTGATCGGGCGCTGGATGCGGCCCGTGTCGCCGGCCGAAATGCGCACCGGCTACGAAACCATGCTGGCCGCCGCCCTGCACTACGACTGCCGACACTGGCTGCTCGATATTCGCCGCCGCAGCCACAGCGACGAGGAAACCGCACGCTGGGTCACCGAGGAATTTTTGCCCCAGGCCGCCGGTCAGCTGCACGGCACGCTCTACATGTCGGTGCTGCTGTCGCCGACTTACCTCTACGAAGTTAACTCCCGGCCCACGCTGGCCGCCCTGCCCGTCGAGACGCACCGCAGCTACCGCATCCAGTACTTCACCGACGAGCGGGAGGCCAACGACTGGCTGGCCGCCAAGGTGGAAAAGTGAGTGCGGCAGCCTGAATTAAAGTGCAGAATAGTGGAAGGCGAAGTCCGGGATTCTTAAGCGGGAGAGCAAGGCTTTAAATTCTGCTGCCGGAAGCGGGCCCAGTAAAGCCTTCTGCACGGTCGGGTCGCTACTGTCGGTGGGTTGGTCAAGTGCCCTGTCGAGCAAGTAAAAGCCTTGCGCTGATTCCACAAAGATGAACTCGGCCGTGTAGCCCGCCCGGCGTACGTTGGGGACTCTTTCAAAGTCCAAGCCGTCGGGGCCGCGGTAATAGAGCGTTTTGTAGGATGCTGCCGGGTCCTGCGCCACGTAGTAAGGTCCGCCAAGTGCCGTTTCGCCCAAGCTTATGCAGGAAGTGCAGAGCATCAGCAGTAGCATCAGGCCATAGCAGTATTTCATTTCAGGATTTTAACAGAAAAGGGCCGCTGTAGCAAATACAGCGGCCCTTTTCAGGGTGCACTATTATCTATACCTAGCCTACCCGATTTTCTCGAAGCCGCAGTAGGAGTGCAGTACCTCGGGCAAACGGATGCCGTCGGGCGTCTGGTTGTTTTCCAGCAGCGCCGCCACGATGCGGGGCAAGGCCAGGGCCGAGCCGTTGAGCGTGTGCAGGAGCTGGGTTTTGCCGCCCTCGGCCCGGTAGCGCAGCTTAAGGCGGTTGGCCTGGTAGGTTTCGAAGTTTGAGGCCGAGCTTACTTCCAGCCAGCGGCCCTGGGCGGCGCTCCACACTTCCAAATCGAAGGTGAGGGCCGAGGTGAAGCCCATGTCGCCGCCGCAGAGGCGCAGCACGCGGTAAGGCAGCTCCAGCTTCTGCAGGAGCCCTTCGATGTGAGCCACCATGCCGTCGAGGGCCGCGTAGCTGTTCTCAGGCTGGGTTATCTGCACGATTTCCACCTTGTCGAACTGGTGCAAGCGGTTGAGGCCGCGCACGTCGGCGCCCCAGGAGCCGGCTTCGCGGCGGAAGCAGGGCGTGTAGCCGGTGTTGCGAATCGGCAGCTGGTCGGCGGCCACGATTTCGTCGCGGTAGAGGTTGGTAATCGGTACCTCCGAGGTCGGAATCAGGAACAGATTGTCCTTGGCGTCGTGGTACATCTGGCCTTCCTTGTCGGGGAGCTGGCCCGTGCCGTAGCCGCTGGCCTCGTTCACCAGAATCGGGGGCTGCACCTCGTCGTAGCCCGCGTCGCGGGCCTGGTCGAGGAAAAAGTTGATCAGGGCGCGCTGCAGCCGGGCGCCCTGTTTTTTATACACCGGAAAGCCCGCGCCGGTAATCTTGTTGCCGAGCTCAAAGTCGATGATATCGTACTTCTTAATCAGCTCCCAGTGGGGCAGCGCATCGGCGGGCAGGTCGGGCTTGGTGCCGCCTTCGCGCACCACCTCATTGTCCTGGGCACTGCGGCCCTCGGGCACGCTGCTGTGGGGCAGGTTGGGTAGCTTATACAGGGTCTGCTGCAGGCCGTCTTCCACCTGGGCCAGCTCGTCGTCGGCCGTTTTGGTGAGCTGCTTCAGCTCGGCCGTGCGCAGCTTCAGGGCTTCGGCCCCGGTTTTGTCGCCGCTTTTCATCAGGCCGCCGATTTGCCGGGCCAGCTCGTTGGCTTCAGCCTGGGCCGAGTCGCGCGAGGTTTGCAGCTCCCGACGGCGCTGGTCGAGGCTCAGAATGGCCGCCACGTCGGCTTCGGCGGTTTTATAGTGCTTTTTAGCCAACCCGGCCAATACCAGCTCGGGGTTTTCTTTCAGAACGGAAACTTGCAGCATAAGGCAGAAATACGCGGATTAGAACGCGGGCAAAAGTAGGTTTTTTTAAGAAGTGCCCTGGCGAAACCACCGAACTTCGCTGTCCAACTGCGTCCAGCTGCGGTTACTGAATTCAAAAAACTGCCCCCGAAGCCGGCAAAGATGCCCAGCCAAAGCGACGGCGGCAGAAAAAAACGAACCAAGGAGTACGCATTGCCGTTCTGCTCCTATAAGGCCCTGGCCGCGGGCTGGTTTGGACGATACGGCACCGATGATAGCACGGGCTTCGGCGGGGTAGAACCGCTTCTCCCCAGCCAGTTAAAAAATCGGTATCCCGTTTGGCGGTTCCGGCGTATTACGCTAACATTGCGTAAGTAAATCGGCAGCTGATGCCGGACCCGGAGTCAGTTTATCCCCGTACGGTCCGAATTATCTCCAGCGCCTCCCGTACTACCCCTCGTTTTTCGAATTCTCAGTGCCCAGCGCCGCGCCGCGGCTGCTCCTCGTTTGCCCGGATTGGCCTGTGTTGCTCCGTGTCGGCTTCGTACCCGCTCGTTTTTCTCCCCCGTTTTAGTGTATGTACAATATTGAAGAGTTGAAGGACCGTCTGCTTTCCGAGCTAAAGGAAATTGCAGAGAAACTGAACGTCGGTAACTTCAAAAAACTCAGCAAACAGGATCTTATCTACAAGATTCTCGATCAGCAGGCCATCACGCCAACTGACAAGCTCCCCAGTAAAGTGAAATCGGCCGATGAGCAGCCCGTAGCGGCGCCGTTGGCTTTTTCAGACGTGGCTCCCGCCGCCCCGGCCGCCCGCCGCGAGCCCGCGGCCCGCACCACCGCCGCCCGCACACCCCGCTCGACGCCCGCCGCCGTGGCCGTGCAGCCGCTGAAAGCCGCGGCGCCCGTTGTGGAAGCTGCCTCATCGGTGGTGGCCGAGGCTCCTGCCGCCCCAGCGCCGGATGCTGCCCCGCCCGCCGAAGCTGCCGACCCCGCTAGCCGCCCCGTAAAAGTGTACCAGCGCCCCGAGCGCCGCAGCCGCACCGACCAGCGCCGCGAAACCGCCGCGCCTGCTGACGCAGAAGCCGCTCCCGCCGTGGTGCTGCCCGAAGCGCCGGCCGTTCCGGCCCCCGCGCCGGCCGCGGAGCCAACGGCTGAAATGCCTGCCGCGCCCACCATGGCGCCCTTCGTGTATCGGGAGCCCCGTCCCGAAAACGGCACCGGCCGCGACCAGCGCGACAACCGGGACCGGGACAATACTCCCCGCGAAAACCGGGAGCCGCGTGACGGCCGCGAGCCCCGTACGGACGCCCCCCGTGGGGAATACCGCAACGATGCGCCGCGGGAAAACCGCGACCAGGGCCGTCGGGAAGACCGGCCCCTGCGTAGCGACCGGACGGACGTGGTGCGGGAGCCCCGCCCGGACCGCCCCGACCGAGAGCAGCGCGAGCAAAGCCGCCGCGAGGACCGTTTTGCCGCCCGTGAGCAGCAGCGCCAGGCCCGCCAGAACGAGCGGAGTGAGCGAGGAGGTGAAACCGGCCAGCAGCGCCCCGTGCGCAACGACTTCGACATTACCATTCCGGGCTCCGGCACGCTGGAAATGATGCCCGACGGCGGCTACGGCTTCCTGCGCAGCCCATTCTACAACTACCTGGCCTCGCCCGACGATATTTACGTCTCGCCCCAGCAGGTGAAGCAGTTTGCCCTCAAAGCCGGCGACACGGTGAAATGCACCATCCGTCCGCCCCGGGAAGGCGAGAAGTACTTCGCCCTGGTGAACGTGGAAGGCATCAACGGCCGCACGGTGGAAGAAGCCCGGGACCGGATTCCGTTCAGCAACCTGACCCCGCTCTTCGCCGAGGAGCGCCTGAAGCTGACCACTAAGTCGACCCAGCTCAGTACCCGCATCATGGACCTGTTTGCCCCCATTGGCAAAGGCCAGCGCGGCCTGATTGTGGCCCAGCCCAAGACGGGTAAGACGGTGCTGCTCCAGGAAATTGCCAACGCTATCAGCGAAAACCACCCCGAAGTCTACCTCATCATCCTGCTCATCGACGAGCGGCCGGAAGAGGTGACGGACATGGCCCGCTCGGTGAAGGCCGAGGTGCTTAGCTCCACCTTCGACGAAACCGCCGACCGCCACGTCAAGATTGCCAGCATTGCCCTCGACAAGGCCAAGCGCCTCGTGGAGTGCGGGCACGACGTGGTGATTCTGCTCGACTCGATTACCCGCCTGGCCCGCGCCTACAACACGGTGCAGCCCGCTTCGGGCAAGATCCTGTCGGGTGGCGTGGATGCCAACGCCCTGCACAAGCCCAAGCGCTTCTTTGGCGCGGCCCGCAACGTGGAGAATGGCGGCTCGCTCACCATCATTGCTACCGCCCTGATTGAAACCGGCTCCAAGATGGACGAGGTTATCTTCGAGGAATTTAAGGGTACCGGCAACATGGAACTGCAGCTGGACCGCAAGCTGGCCAACAAGCGCGTGTTCCCGGCCATCGACATTCCGGCTTCCGGCACCCGCCGCGAAGACCTGCTCATGGGCAAGGAAGAGCTGAACCGCATCTGGGTGCTCCGCAAGTTCATGGCCGACATGACGGCCATTGAAGCTATGGAGTTCCTCAAGGACCGCATCAAGAATACCAAGAGCAACGAAGAGTTCTTGGTGTCGATGAACGGCTAAGTCGAGATTCCTGAATGAAAACAAAAAAGGCCCGCTGCACTGCTGCAGCGGGCCTTTTTTGTTTTCTGCGCCCTGTTACCCGGCCGCGTCGAGCTGCTCCAGGATAAAAGTAATCCGGGTGCCGTCGTAGAAGCGGTAGTGCATTTCGGTGAAGCCGTAGAGGGGGTGAAAGTATAAGTCGAGCGTGTTGCGGCCCAGTCGGCTGTGTTGGCCGACGGCCTCAACCAGCCAGCAGCCGGCCACGTCCCGTTGGCCATAGCGGCGGGTGGTCGGCGCTTGTACCCGGTAGGTGGGTTGAACCGAGCCTTTAAAGTCGCCCCAGCCGCCCAAAATAAACAGCCGGCCGCCGCGCCAGCTGCCACCCGGAGTTAGGTGGGCCGGCTTCACCTGCGGAAACGGCGCTATTTCGGTGTAGGCGTACTGGTTGCTGCGAAACGGGTGCATCCAGATTTCCCGCCGGTTTTCGATAACCCCGGTCACGGTTGTTTTCTGCCACTCGTAGGGCATGGGTGGGCGGCCAGGCTGGCTTTGCGGGTTGGGCCGGGCCGTGAACGTGAGCGAATCGGCGGCGCGGTAGGAATACTGCACGGTGCAGGCCGTCTGCACCCGGGGTTGACCTGCCCAGGGCCGGCCAGACGGCTGCATCGTTATCCGCTCCCGCGAAAGAGTGTCGCCGGTCGGGCTGATGAAAAACGCCTGGTACTGATACGTTCGGCGCGCGTTGAAAATGACCAAGCTGTCGTCAGGACCCGCCGGGGCAGTGGCAGTCAGCAGCGCTAGGGCGCAAGAAACAAGGGGGAGCATAAGTTAGGGAGCCGGCAACGAACCCGGAAGGTTGGCAGGGACGGGAAAATACTTCGTTGGTGGGCGCATGGCGGGGCCGAGTGGGCTGCCGTTGTCACGTCGGCGCCCGGCGCTACCTTTGCGGGCATGGAAACGACCCCCGACCTGCCCGAAATCCTGTATATCTCCGACCCACTCTGCGCTTGGTGCTACGGCATGAGCCCCGTGCTTCAGCGCATTAAAACCGAGTACGCCGGCCGAGTGCAGGTGTCAGTGCTCAGCGGGGGCATGGTGACGGGGGCGGAGGTCGGGCCCATCGGCGAGGTGTGGGCAGATTTGAGCAGCGCCCTGGAGCCGGTGGCCAAGGTGACGGGCGTGGAGTTTGGCGCCGCGTTTCGGGCGCTGGGCGAGGAAGGTCGTCTGGTTCAGAACTCCGAGCCACCCTGCCGGGCCATTGCCATCTTCCGCCAGCTCGACGACGTGCAGCACCGCGCCGTCAGCTTTGCTCACGACGTGCAGCGCGCCTACTTCCACGCCGGCCAGGACCTGAACAATCCGGCCACCTACGAGCCGCTGGTGGCGCGCTACGGCCTCGACGTGGCCGAGTTCCGGCGGCGCTGGGCCTCGGCCGAGGCCGCCCAGGCCACGCAGAAAGAATTTGCGGCCGTGGCCAAACTCGGCGTCAAGGGCTTTCCGACCACGATTCTGCGCGTCGGCAACCAGGGCTACCTGCTGGCCCGGGGCTTCGAGCCCTACGCCCAATTTGCCCGCGGTCTGGAGCAAGCCCTGGCGCAGGCTGGAGAAGAAGCCGGACAGTAGCGGAGCTTAGCCGCCGAAGCCGGGCAGGTGCACCACCTGCTTTTTAAGCGGCGACCAGGCAATGCGCCGCCGGTCTTCCTTGCCCACCAAATACTGAAAGCTGACCGATTTGGGCTGCTTTTTCAGCTCGTCCCAGGTGGGTCGGTCCAGCTCGCCGGGCTGGTAGGCTTCCCGGGCCCCGAGGGCGGGCGTGGAGAAATTCTTGGCGGCAAAAAACTCGTCCATGCGCTTGCGGATAAAGGTTTCTCGCTGGGCTTCGGTGGCGGAGCTGCCGGCCATTTCGTACACCATCGAGGCCTCCAGGTCGGCGGCGCTGAGCATTTCGCGGAAGATAACCTGGCCCCCGGCGTCGGTGATGGTCAGCGTGGCCTCGCCGCCCACCACGGAAGACCCGCGCAGGGCCAGCGTAAACAAATCGGGCGCGGAAAGCGAGGAAAACAGGTGGCGGGCCCGCACTATCTTGAGCGTGTCGGACTGGGCCGTGACGGCCGGCACCCGGGCCGTGTCCATGGGTTCGAGGGCAGCAGCCGAGTCGGCGGGGGCGGTGGTGCCGGCAGTGGTCTGGGCCGAATCGGGGGCGGAGCAGGCGGCCGTGCACAGCAGCAGAGCAGCCAGGGCGGAATAGCGCATCGTCAGCAAAGGTTGGTTGGCCGCAAATACGCAGGCCCGGGGCAAACTGTTGGGCTTGCCGGCCCGGGGCTTACCCGTGGTGCAGCACCAGCATCACGATGAAGGCCGCGCTCAGACACAATGACGACACTTGGTTCATGCGCATGGTGTGGGCAAAGTCGGCCGCGGCCGCATCGTGCCACACGGTCCAGGCCCAGCGCCCGAACAGGTACACCACCGGACCGGTAGCGACCAGGAAAATGAGCAGATTGACCGGCTCCCCGCGCAGCCAGTAGGTGCCCCCCAGCACCGCCGCCCCGAGCAGCAGACCCGCCGCGGCAAACCCAAACGTACCCCGCAGCCCCAGCCACAAACTCAGGGTCAGGTCGCCGCGCTGCCGGTCTTCCTGGTGCTGGTACACCTGAGTGAGCGGGTAGGAGCCGCACAGAAACAGCGTGCTGACCAGCGCCAGCAGCAGGTTGGTGGGTTCCAGCATAACGGCCTTCGGCGCGCCCACGCCCACCTGGGTCATCAGGAAGGTGAAGGCGCCCTGGAACACGACTACCACGAGCGTGCTCAAAAACGGGTATTTCTTGAGGCGGATACCCTCGTAGCTATAGGCCTTGGAAATCAGCAGGTAGATGGCCACCAGCAAAGCGAAAAACGGGCTCAGCAGTGCGGCGCCCAGCACGGCCAGCGCGTCGAACAGCCAGACGAGGTGAATCAGCTCCTCCGATACTTTCGGGGGCTTCTCCAGCCCGCCGATGCTGCCCTCGTCCCGGTCGTAGTAGGAGTTGTAGCCGTTGGAAGCCGGGTAGGCCAGTAGGTGCAACACCACGAACACACCCAGGGCCCGGCCGACATCAATTGGGCCGCGCAGGGCGCTGAGGCCAAACCAGAACACCGGCATCAGGTAAACCGAAAACGGGATGCGCAGCAGGGGCAGCGCCTTTTTGTAGTTGGTAAGCAGCAAGTAGAAAAGAGCAACGAGTGGGAGAGAGGCAACGGCCGCAAAGGTGAGCAAAAGCCGCCACTGCGGGAGCCCCGGTGTTCAGGTGTACGAATTGACTTTCGGCCAGCCTACCAGATAGGTCACCTGCGGACCCCAGGCGTGGCGCGCCCGGCCGGCCTGCCACTGAAAGCGCTGGTCGGGGTCGGCGCGCCGGGCCAGGGCCAGCAGTTGCTCGGGCGGGTAGAGGCGCAGAATGGACACGGTGCCGTCCCAGATGGTAAAGAGCGGAATTAGCGGCACAACATAAGTGAAAAACAGCCGGCTCAGCCGGAAGGGCCGGATAAAGGGCGTAATCAGCAGCTGGGCCACGGGCAGTACGGTCCAGGCCAGCAGGATTTCCAGCCAGTGCTTGCCGGCGCCCTCGAATACGCCGATGCCCGAGTTCTGGCGCACGGCGTCGGCCAGTAAGGCTTCCGCGGCGGCGGGGGCGAAGTGGTGAAAGGCGGAAAAAATCGTGCGAAACCCCGTCAGGGCCGGCGTTACGGCCAGGGCATCCACCGGGGCCGGCTCGAAGTCGATAACCGGGGCGTTGCGCTGGGCCAGGAGCTGCCAGGCGGCGGGCTGGGGGTAGAGGTCGGTGAGCGTGACGCGCAGCTGGTCCAGCTCGGGGTAGCGGCGCAGCGCCAGCGCCACGCCCTCCGTGCCGCCTCCCGCTCCGGCCCCCAGCTCTAGTAGCCGCCGCTGCCCGGTGGCTTGCAACCCTTCGCGCAGCAGCGGCACAATCGGCTGGTAGGTGCGCAGGGCGCTGATCATGAAGCGCAGGTAGTCCATCATGCCCGCCCGGATTACCGACGGAAACCAGGGCAAATCTTCAAACTCAAACAGCTGGAGGCGCAGACGCATGCAATATCAGGGCGTGACGGAAGAAATGGAGCGCAGGTAGCGGCGGTTTAACCAGGGAGTCAGCAGGTAAGCTGCCACCAGCCAGGGCCGGCACACGGCTACGGACCAGGCCAGGCTAACGTCAAGCAGCTCCGACCACGCCGCCCGCAGGTGCAGTACGGGTAACGCGGCTGCCAGGGTTAGGCCCAGCAGCAGCAGGCCGCGCTGCCACACCGGCCAGCGCCGGCCGCGAGTCCGCAGCAGGGTCAGCGTGAGCAGTAGCCCCAGAAAAGCCGGCCAGGAAAAGCGCAGGGCCATGTACGTCAGCAGCAGCAACCCGCCGAGCTCTTCGCCGGGCTCCTGCGTCGGCTCAGCTTGGTCGAAGCCAACCCCCGGCACCAGCGCCAGCAAGGTCCCGACCGATAGGATGAGGACGTATTGCCCCGCCGTGGTCAGCAGCAGGCAACCCAGGGGCCGCCAACGGCGCGGAAGTAGGGGAGGGACAGGAGTCATGGGCCGAGGTGATTTTTTTCGCAGGTTAATCGGCGGGAGCTTGGATTGTAACCTGGTAGTATTAGCTTTGCAATACAAAGTGCTCTGAAAATATGAAGCCAGCTACCGATCCACTAGCCCAACTCACCGAGATTCGCGCCATCATGGAGCGCTCTTCCCGCTTTTTGTCGCTCAGCGGCTTGTCGGGAGTGGGAGCGGGGGTGGTGGCACTGGCCGGCGCGGCCACCGGCCATTGGTACTTGCACACCCACTACGGGGCCCAGGCATTTTTGCGGTTGGTGGAGGGCTCGGCCCAGGAGCGGCAGCAGGCCCTGCCTGCGCTGCTGACGTTGGCGCTGGGCATGATCGGACTGGCGCTGGTGGTGGCGTTTTACTTCACCCGCCGCCGGGCCGCCCAGGACGGCCGCGCCCTCTGGGACGCTCCGGCCCGCCGGCTGCTGCTGAGTCTGGCCGTGCCGCTGACGGCCGGCGGCTTGTTCTGCGTCGGGTTGTATCTTCGCGGCGCGGCATCGTTTGTGATTCCGGGGATGCTGCTGTTTTACGGCTTGGCCCTGCTCAACGCCAGCAAATACACCCTCGACGAAATTCGCCTGCTGGGCCTGACCCAGATCCTGCTGGGCCTAGTGGCCATGCTGCTGCCCGGCTGGGGCCTGATTTTCTTCGCCCTGGGTTTTGGGCTGGGCCACATCGGCTACGGCCTGCTTATGTACAACCGCTACGAAAGGTGAAATAGTGGAGTGGTGAAATGGGGAGTTTGCTGTTCTGACGGTGCCCGCTCCGGCCCGACAGCCGCTCACCCGCTTGCTACCTCACCCGCTCATCCCGCACGACATTGAAACACCTCATCCATACGCTCAATAAGGCTTTCGACAACCGCGTGCGGTTGGGCGTCATGGCGGTGCTCATGGCCAACGAATCAGTGAGCTTCAACGAACTCAAGGAAGCCCTCGACCTGACCGACGGCAACCTCGCCAGCCACGTGTCGGCCCTGGAAAAGGTGGGCTACGTGCTGGTCAGCAAGCAGTTCGTGGGTAAAAAACCTAACACCACCTACCAGGCCTCGAAGGAAGGCAAAACCGCCTTTCAGGACCACCTGACGGCCCTCGAAAAGTTATTGCGCGGCCCCGCGTGATATTTTTTTGCCGATTTACTTTGAAACACAAAGTTCTTTTTAAAAATAAATCATGACTACCTACCCAGTTTCAGCGGCGGCTTGGCCGGCCGCCGCCACGCCCCCGGTGCCCCCGTTTCCGCTCACGGCCCTGCAAAAGCTGCTGCTGCCGGTGGGCGCCATTCTGTTCGACCTGCTGTTCTGGCAGGAACGGGCCGCCCTGAACCTGCTGCTGTACACGGTTTTCGTGGTGGGAGCGGTACTGGCCGGCCTGCCGCGAGCTTCGGCTGCCTGGCGCTCGGGCTACTTCTGGCTGACGCTCCTGGGCACGCTGCTCAGTGCCGGCTTGGTAGCCTACTACGGCTCCGACGCCGCCCGGCTGAGCTGCGTGGCCTCGCTGGCAACCTGGCTGGGCTACGTCAACCAGGCCCACCTGAAGCTGGTCGGCTTTGCCCTGCTCACGGGAGCGGGCAACCTGCGCCCGGCCGCGCGCCGGCTCTGGCAGATGCTGCGGCTGCCGCGCAACGTGGGCGGCCAGGTGAGCCGGGGCTGGTACTACGGTCGGCTGCTGGGCGTGCCCCTAGCGGCGCTGGTATTGTTTCACGTGCTGTTCGTGGTGGCCAACCCCCGCTACGGCGCCCTGAGCAGCCGGTTTCTGGACCTGCTGAGCCAGGCCCTGGAGCAGCTTTTTGCGCGGCTGTCCGTTCCCCACCTGCTGTTTTTTGCCCTGGGTTTGCTGCTGACGGCCGGGGCCATCTTTATCATTCCGGTCCACTTTTTTGCCGACCAGGAGTCGCGCTACGCCGAGTTTGTGCGCCGCAGCCGCGACCGGGTGGCGTCCTTCGCCGTGCGCCGGCCCGATTTCCGCCCCCGGGAGTTTGGGGTGCTGGACCTGCGCCGGGAGTATCTGGTGGCCCTGAGCCTGATCGGGCTGGTCAACGTGCTGCTGCTGGTCGTGAATGCCATTGACATTCGCTGGATCTGGTTTGGCTTCGTGCCCGCCCCGGGCTTCGACCTGACCCAGTTTGTGCACGAGGGCACCTACGTGCTGATTCTGAGTATTCTGCTGGCTATGGGCATTGTGCTGTGGTTTTTCCGCCGCAACCTGAACTTCTACCGGCCGGGACTGCCGACGTTGCGCGGGCTGGCCACGGTGTGGGTGCTGCAGAATGTGGTGCTGGCCGTGTCGGTGGCGCTGCGCAACTACTACTACATCCAGTACACCGGCCTGGCTTATAAGCGCATCGGGGTGTGCGGGTTTCTGCTGCTGACCTTCTTCGGGCTGGCTACGGTGCTGCTCAAAATCTGGCAGCGGCGCTCGGCGTATTCCCTGGTTCGGCTCAACGCCCTGGCCGTTTACGCCGTGCTGCTGCTGGCAGCCGGCAACTGGGAAAGCTGGATTGTGCGCTATAACCTACAGCCCCGCTTCCGCCAAGTCGACTACGGCTTCCTGCTCGACATGCCCGACCGGGTGCTGCCCGAGCTGGCCGCCCGCGAAGCTTCCCTGGCCGGCCGCGACCTAAACCGGGAGGGCGGCCCCGACGTGTGGGTGCCCCTGCCCGAGCTGACGGCCCGGCAGCAGCTGCACGCCCGCATCGTGGGCTTCCAGGCCCAGCAGGCCCGGCGCCACTGGCCCAGCTACACCTGGACCGACTACGAGGCCGCGCAATACTTCGAAACCCACCCCGTCAGCGCCGCCCGCCATGCTCCAGTTCGGAATTAGCCTGCTCATGGTGCTGGTCTGCGCCGGGGGCGTGGCGGTACTGGCCCTGGTGCTGGCCTGGCAGGAGCGGGCCGCCGCCCCCGACGTGCGCCGGCAGCGCCTAGTGGTGCTGGTGCTGCCCGTCGCCAGCGCCGTGCTGGCCCTGCTGCTCGGGGCGGTGTTTCTGCTGCTGCTGATCTGGTCGCCCCAGGGCGCCGAGCTGCTTGCCAGTCGCTGAGCGCATCCTGCTTTTTCCAGTTCGTCTTCTACTTCATTTTGTATGGAAATCAATCGTTCTACGGCCCCGGAGGCCGAAATTACCGCCCTGGGCCGCTGGCTGGCCGGGGCCCAGCAGCTCAAGGATACCATCACCATTCTGGGCATGAACTTCCTGCTGCTGTTCGGCCTGCTGGTCTTTGGGCTGCCCATTCCCGGCCTGGTGCTGTACTTTCTGCGCTGGCGCCTGGTTCGGGGCAAGGGCAGTCGGGCCTACGCCACCCGTCTGTGGGCCTGTAGCCTGGTTCACGAAGTGCTGTGCGCGGCGCTGTTTGCCTCCACCGAACTCAGGGCCGAGCTGCACGAACTGGCCGACTACCTGTGCCTGGGCTACGCGCTGGGCGCGCTGCTGAGCGCAGGCGGCCTGCTGACGACCCTCACCGCCGACTCCACTTCTTACCCCGCTTCCGATGAGCCTGACCCCGCTTAACGAATCTGGGCGCTGGCCCAACGCCGGCCGCAGCCTGAGCGTGCTGGTGGCCGTGGCAGCTGTGCTCTGGCTCTGGGTGCAGCTGCCGGCCTGGTACGCCGCCGGCCACGCCGCCGACGAAACCGGGCAGCGGCTTACTCACTTGGTCTACAACGAGTGGACGGCCCTGGCGCTGGTGGCTGCCGCCAATCTGATTGTAGCCCGGGGGACCACGGCCCCGATGTGGCGGCTGGGGCAGTGCATCGAGCTGCGCGGCATGAAGGGCGCCTTCGTGTTTATTCTGGGGTTGCTGTTTCACCTGCTCGTCGGGGGCTTCGGGGTGGTAGTGCTGGGCCTGACCCTGTTCGACGCGCCCGCCGCCGCGCCCTTTGCGAGCAACTAACGTGCTGCTGCCATGCTCCTGAATTTCGTGCGTCTCGTGCTGCGCCAATGCCCGCCGCTGCTGGGCTGGACGCTGGGCGTAATCGTCTTTGCGCTGCTCAACAGCGGCTTTCACCACGAACTGTGGCCCCACACGCCCCTGGCGCGGCCGGTGTTCATCACCCTGCTCTGGGCCGGCCTGCTCACGCTGCCCTGGCTGGCGGCCCGCGTAGCCTGGCGCCTGGCCGACGCGGTGGCGAGCTTTTTCTGGCAGACGGTGTGGCGGCTGGCGGCGGTGGCCGGCTACGGCGGGGCCGTGCTTTCTTCGGCGGGCGGCGTGGTGGCCATGAGCTTTATGTGGGCCGAGTGGATTTCTTCCCATTAGAGCGGCGGGAACTGCGGCAGTTATGCTATTTTTCAGCCGTTTCCTTGTTCCTTTGGCTTATTGCATCCATGAATATCCTCCAAATCCAGCAGCTGATGCGGCGAGTTACCCCGCGGCTGCTGGGCTGGGCGCTGGGCGGGCTGGTGGGCGTTCTGGTACTCAGTCCCTTCACGCTGGGCTTGTTGTCTGATGAGCAGGTGGCCAGCCGCATGTTTGCTTACCTGGTAGGGCTGTGCCTGCTGCCGCTGCCCTGGATTGGGCCCTACGTAGCCTGGCAGCTAGCCAACCAGGTAACCAGTCCGTTCTGGAAGGCTGGCTGGCGTTTTCTTACCGTGGCAGGCTGCGCCGGAGCGCTGCTGGCGTCCATCGGCATTTACTGGGGAGTCGCGTTTACGCTGGGCTAACACCAACGGTGCGCTGCCCTACCCGGCTGCGGCTAACTCCCGATTCGGCTAAAGGCCCTACTTTCGTTCGTGTCGGGCCGCGGGTAAGCGGTATATTTGCCGGCTAGTTGCCGGGGCTGCGGCCTCACCCGACTCAATTCGCTCCGCATGTCTGCTCCCGAACAGCCCAATTCCACTTCTACCTCCCGCCCCGCGCGCCGCTGGCCCAACCTCGTGTCGCGCACCGTGTGGGCGTTTTTCGTGGTTTTTCTGGGTATTTTTCTGCTCTACCCCATCCTGGTAAAAAGCAATTTCCTGTTTCTGTTCGGCAAGTCGCCGGGCCTGGAAGACCTGGAAAGCCCCCGGGTGGAGCAGGCCTCGGAGCTCTACACCGCCGACGGCGTGCTGCTGGGCAAATACTTCCGCGAAAACCGCGCTCCGGTACCCTACAGCAAGATTTCGCCCCTGCTCATCAAGGCCCTCATTGCCACCGAGGACGTGCGCTTCTACGACCATTCCGGCATCGACCTGACGGCCCTGGCCCGGGCCGTGGCCGGGGGCGGCAAAAACGGCGGCGGTTCCACCCTGAGTCAGCAGCTGGCCAAGAACCTTTACAAAATCCGCCGCGGCGACAAGGGCCTGCTCGGCCATATTCCGCTGGTCAACATCCTCGTCATTAAAACCAAGGAATGGCTGACGGCCGTGGAGCTCGAGCGGCGCTACACCAAGGAGGAAATCCTGAAAATGTACCTGAACACCGTCGAGTTTGGCTCGACGGCCTACGGCATCAAGGTGGCGGCCAAAACCTTCTTCAACACCTCCGCCGACAGCCTCAAGCCCGAGGAGGCGGCCATGCTGGTGGGCGTGCTCAACAACCCCACGGCCTTCAACCCGCGCTTCCATCCCGATGCCGCCCTCAAGCGTCGCAACGTGGTGCTGGAGCGCATGAGCCAGGCCCGGGTGCTGCCCGCCGCCGCCATCGACTCGTTGCAGAAGCTGCCCATCGTGCTGCACTACCGCGTTGAGAAGCACATCGACGGACCCGATACGTACTTCCGCGGGGCCGTGAGCCAGTTTGTGAACAAGTGGTGCGAGGCCAACGGCTACGACATGTACCGCGACGGGCTGAAAATCTATACCACCATCGACTCGCGGATGCAGGCCCACGCCGAAGAAGCCCTGCAGGAGCGCATGAAGCGCCTGCAGCGCGACTTCGACAACTTCTGGCGTAACCGCGGTGGCAACCCCTGGGTGGACGACGAAGGCCACGAAATTCCGGACTTCATCGAAACCCAGATGAAGCGCACCGACCAGTACAAACTGCTGGCCGCGCGCTACAAGGGCCAGCCCGCCCGCCTCGACTCGGCTTTGCACGCCAAGCGGCCCATGAAGGTATTTACCTGGAAGGGCGACGGCGACACCACGCTGGTGCTGTCCCCGCTCGACTCGCTGGCCTACTACAAGCACTTTCTGCACGCGGGTATGATGACCATGGACCCCTTCACGGGCCACGTGAAAGCCTGGGTGGGCGGCATCAACTACCGCTTCTTCAAGTACGACCACGTCAAGCAGGGCCGGCGCCAGGCTGGCTCCACCTTCAAGCCTTTCGTGTACCTGACTGCCCTCGACAACGGCTACACGCCCTGCGACCGAATCCGGGACCAGCGCGTGACTATCAACTACGTCGAGAATGGCAAGCCCATGGAGTGGAAGCCCGACAACGTGACCCGGGAGTACACCGGCATCAACATGACTTTGCGCCACGCCATGGCCCGCTCGGTAAACTCCGTCACGGCCCAGCTCACCGAGAAAGTCGGCTGGGACAACGTGGTCAAGTACGCCCATAAGGTCGGTATCACGAGCCCGCTGCTGTCGGTGCCCAGCATCGGCCTGGGCTCGGGCGGCGACGTGAGCGTGTACGAAATGGTGGATGCCTACAGCACCTTCGTCAACAATGGCTTCCAGAGTGAGCCCCAGTACATTACCCGCATCGAGGACCGCAACGGCAACGTCATCAAGCAGTTTGACCCCAAGCAACGGCGCGCTATTCCGTCGGAAACGGCTTGGCTGATGCTTTACATGCTGCGCGGCGGCATGGACGAGCCCGGGGGCACCTCCCAGGCGCTGTGGGAGTACGAGCTCTGGAAAAAAGACAATCAGATTGGGGGCAAGACCGGCACCACCTCCAACTACTCCGACGGCTGGTACATGGGCGTGACCAAAGACCTCGTGACGGGCGTCTGGGTGGGCGGCGAAGACCGCAGCATTCACTTCCAGGGCTCCCAGCAGGGGGAAGGCGGCCGCATGGCGCTGCCCATCTTCGGGGCCTACATGGAAAAGCTCTACCAGGACAAGGACCTCGACATCACCATGGGCCCCTTCCCGCGGCCGACAACGAAAATCACCAAAAAGTACATCTGCGTGTCGGAGTCGGAGCCGCGGCGCCGCCGGGAAGTGCCCATCGATACCATTGCTACCGACAACCTGCTGGAAAACCTCAACAACGGCGGCGGGGCCTTGCCCGACAGCCTAAAGCTGTAGGCTGAACAACAGGTTTCATTCCATAGAAAAGCCCCGCTGAGCTATTCGGCGGGGCTTTTCTATGAAATTAGGGTTTGAGCCTATGGTTACTCTTCTTCCCCGTAAAACGATTCCAGGGCGCCACGGAGCTCCGGATACTCGAAGCGGAAGCCCTGGTTGAGCACTTTTTGGGCACTCACGCGCTGGGAGCCCAGCACAATTTCGCTCATCTCGCCCATCATCAGCTTCAGGCCAAAGGCGGGCACCTTGGGCAGCACCAATGGGCGGTGCATTACCTCGGCCAGGGTTTCGGTGAATTCTTGGTTCGTGACCGGGTTGGGGGCCACCGCGTTGTAGGTGCCCTGCCACTGCGGCTCCTCGAGCACCTGCATAAACAGCCGGCAGAGGTCGTCGAGGTGAATCCAGGACATAAACTGCTTGCCTGAGCCCAACGGGGCGCCGGCCATCATTTTCACCGTGCGCGCCAGCGGCACCAGGGCGCCGCCTTCGGGGCTGAGCACGATGCCAATGCGCATGAGCACGGTGCGGATGCCCAGCTCCTGCACCCGGCGTCCGGCCTTTTCCCACTGTTGCGACACGTCCACCAGAAAATCGTCGGTGGAAGCGGGCGCGGTGTCTTCCGTGACCAGCGCGTCGCCGCTGTCGCCGTAAATGCCGATGGCCGAGGCCGACAGAAACGTGCGTACGTGCTGGTTGTCTTTGGCCAGTTCACGGGCAATAAGGCTGGTGCCCTGCAGGCGGCTGGTCAGAATCTCGTGCTTCCGCTCCCGGGTCCACTTGCCGTCCGATACGCTGGAGCCGGCTAGGTTAATGATGTAGTCGGCGTAGGGCACGGCGGCCTCGTCGATGGTGCCGGTGGCGGGGTCCCAGCGGAAACTACGGTAGCGGCTCTGGCTGGGGTGCCGACTCAGGATGGCCACCTCGTAGCCGGCATCGATGAGCATATCCGCGAGGCGGGTACCAATCAGGCCGGTACCACCGGTAATGAGGACTTTGCGGGACATGGAAAGAACAGCGGAAGCGCGTGGGTGGGTTGCGGATGGGGAAGAGGCAAAACGGGCTGCAAGCTAACAGCTACCAGCCAAATAGCGACGGGGCTACTTCCCGATCTGGCGCAGAAACTCCGCCCGCAGGGCCGGGTCCGTGGCGAAGGCGCCGCCGTATTCGGCCGTGAGCGTGCTGCTGCCCGTGTCGTTGACGCCCCGGCTCATCACGCACAGGTGGTCGGCCTCGATGAGCACGGCCACGCTGTCGGTGTGCAGGGTTTGCTTGAGCTCCTCGGCAATCTGGCGGGTGAGGCGCTCCTGTACCTGGGGCCGGCGGGCGTAGTACTGCACCACCCGGTTGAGCTTCGACAGACCCACCACGTGTTCCCCGGGCAGATAAGCCACGTGGGCCTTGCCCATAATAGGAACGAAGTGGTGCTCACAGCACGAAAACACGGTAATGTCGCGCTCCACGAGCAGCTGCTGGTAGCCGTAGCGGTTGTCGAAGAGTCGCACGTCGGGTCGGTGTTTGGGGTCGAGGCCCTTAAACCACTCCTGCACGTACATTTTCGCCACCCGGCGCGGGGTACCCTGCAGGCTGTCGTCGGTCAGGTCGAGGCCCAGCAGCAGCATGATTTCGCGGAAATGCTCGGCAATGCCGGCAATCTTGGCCTCGTCGGTCAGGGCGAAAGCGTCGGGGCGCAGCGGGGTGCGCAGCCCGGCGGAGAGGTGAGTATCGGGAAGGCCGGAGCCGTCGGGGGCAGCCGCCGCAGAGTTATCCATGGTATTCTACAAAATTACGGTCCGTCTCGTACAGCGTGACCGACAAGGCAAAGCGGGGCTCCAAGTGAGCCCGCAGCCGGTTCCAGATGACAACAGCAATATTCTCGGCCGTGGGGTTCAGGTCGCGAAATTCGTCGGTGTCGAGGTTGAGGTTCCGGTGGTCAAAGGTATCCAGAATCTCGCGCTTGATCAGGTCGCTGAGCTGTTTGAGGTCGTACACGTAGCCAGTGGCCGGGTCTACCTCGCCGGTGAGGCGGACGGTAAGCTCGTAGTTATGGCCGTGATAGTGAGGGTTGTTGCACTTACCGAACACGCGCTGGTTGTGTTCGTCGCTCCACAAGGGATTGTGCAAACGGTGCGCGGCGTTGAAGTGCTCTTTTCGGCAGACGGTGATGGGCATAGTCAGACTGGAACCGGGTGGAGGTGGTTTTGTTGCTGGGGGTAAATGCCTTATATAGGGCGTAGTCACTGATTTCTAGAGCAATAATTTGGATGCACGAGTGTTTGTTGCAGAAAATTTATATAGTGTATAACTAATTTAATAAAAACCCGACTTCTTAAAAAAAATCAATCGGCGGGTGTATCAACATCAAGCGAGTCTGGTTAAATTTGGTGAGCCAGTCAGCCCACGATAGTGCTGGCCTTTTCTTTTGTAAACTCTTTCTTTTCAACCTTTTCATTGCAATATGAAACCAGGTGTACTTCTCTCCCTACTGTTGGTGTGTGTAATGACGGTGACGGGCTACGCCCAAAAGTCGCCCGTAGACGAGACGGACATGGCCATCAAGGGCATTCCCCGCAAAGGCCAACGCGTTACGATTCAGCTGGATAGCAAACGCGTCGATGATTCGTGGCAGAAACAGCTGAGCGAAAAGTTCGGCAGCAAATTCAAAGCCGATAAAGGTGTCTACACCATGGACGGCGTGGTTATCGAAGACATTTCGAAAACCCCTATCCGCGTTATCAGCAAAGTGGACGCCACGCCAACCGGTACCACCGTATGGTGGTCGATTGACTTGGGCAACGCCTACCTGAGCAAAGATGCCACGCCGGTGCAGTGGAAGTCGTCGGAGAAGTACCTGAAGGACTTCGCCCGCATGCTCTACCGCGAAGACTTGGCCGTGCAGGTTGCCGAAGCCGAAAAAGCGCTGGTATCGTCGCAAAACAACCACATGGCTGTTATCTCGAAGGCTGACGCCATCAAGAAGGACATTGAGAAGAACAAGCTCAAGAAGCAGGAAATTCAGCAGCAGCTGGCCGCTAACGCCGCCGAACTGCTCCAGTACAACAACCTGATTGACATGAACCTCAAGGAGCAGGAAGCTGCCCGCGCCGACATTGTCAACATGCGCGTAGCCCTGGAAGCCGTGAAGGACCGCATGAACAAGATTGAGTAGTACTGCCCCGCTACCCAACAAAAAAGCCCCGCCAGCACTGGCGGGGCTTTTTTGCGTTTAAGCCGGCTGGGTTGTTACTGCATGGCCGCCCGGACCTGCTGCTGGACAAACTTTTCATCCTTCCAGCCTACAATGCGCACCTCGCCGGGGGTGCCGCGGTGCTGAAACCAGAGCCGCAAAACTTCCTTGGCAGCCGGATAATGCTGCAGAAATTCGGCCCAGGTGGTGGTTTCGGGCAGAATCTGCTGGCTGGGCCGGGCCGGAATGGCTAGCACCACCTGTTCGAGTAGGCCGGCCTCGTCGAGCAGCAGCATGCCGATGGGCAGCACTTCGAGCACCGTACCCGCGGGCTGGCTTTCGGCCAGCACCAGCACGCCCAGGGGCCGGCCCGCCGGAAAGCCGGGGGCCGGTGCCGTGCGCGTGCCGGGCACGAAGCCGAAGTTGCCGGGGTAGGGCAGAAACTCTACCTGCCGGTCCTGACCCGCGCGCTGAATGCGCCGAAACTCCTTCGTGGCCGGGTCATACACCTGCTCGTGGTTGGTGCCGGCCGGAATTTCGACCACGACCTGCAGCAGCTTACGCTCCGCCGAAAAGGTCGGCAGCTGGGCGTAATCGGTCTGGCAGCCGACTACGCCCAACAGAGAGCCAACAAGCACGAAAGCAGCGCGGGGAAAGCGCATAGCGAGGACGAAATTATTGAGCCAATTGCTCGTTGAGCAGGCGGAACGGGTTCAGCTGGTTGAGCTTGAGCACGAAGCGGATGCGGTCCGTGAAGTCCTTACGGCCGCTGGGCAAGCCGTTTTCGTACATCGAGCCCGCCACGGGCAGATAAAGCTGGAGCACGTTTGGAATCACGGGCACCACCAGGCCCGCATCGTAGAAGATGTGCTGAGCCTGGGTTTTGCCGTTGGCCAAGGCGAAATACTCCCGGGTAGCACCTAGGTCGGCAAACAGGCTCAGGCCGGTTACCGGCAGGTCGGCCTGCACGTTGAGGGTACTCATCCAGCGCTGGCTGAACACGCCGCCCTGACCGCTTTGCAGCGGCATGTAGCCTTTGAAGGCGCCATCCCGGTCGTCGGTCTGGTGCACCTGGGCCGTGTAGGCATCCGAAATCTGCTGACGGTCCAGGAAGGCCGTCTGGCGGCGGTAGTCGGGGCTGCCGCTCAGGCCCATTACAAAGCCGCTGCTGTCGTTTTGCAGGAAGCGGCCCCCGAACAGGCGCACCGAAATCTTCTTCTTGCGGGCGTAATAGCGCTGGTAGTTGGCCGCGGCCCGCAGCAGCACGGCATTGCGCGAGCCGGTTTCCTGGGCAATAGAGGACGTGAGCTGGTTGAGTTCCACGTGGGCGCCCCAAGTTTGCAGGGCATTGCCGGCCTTGACTTCGTACTCCAAGGTCTGAATGCTGGAAGTTTGCCCGAAGTCCTGGTTTTTAATGGCCGTGTTGGCAATCTTAATCATGTGCTGGGGCCGGTCAAAGGCGGACTTGGGCAGCAGGAACGTGATGCTGGGCTCCACCTTGCGGTACCGCTCGAAGCGCTGCACCGTCAGGCCGGTTACGATCTGGCGGGCCACCGAGCCGGGCAGCACGTTCACGTTGACCGTGGCCACGCCGTTGAGCTCCCTCTGGTTGAAGCTGTACATCGGCATGAGCAGGTAATTCAGGTTTTTATTCACCAGCGGGCTGTTGTAGAAGGCCGCGCCGAGCATGAACTTGTCGGAGGTGTTGGCCCCCAGTACTGGCGCCCAGTTCAGGGTGCTCCGGTCCCAGCGCTCCACGCTGGCTAGGGGCTTGATCTGTAGCTTCTCGAAGCCGCGGAAGGCCCCGCTAACCTTCATCCGGTCGTCGCGGCGGTTTAGCTCGGGCGTCAGATAAGCGGCGTCCACCACCACTGCGGCCACGCCCGCGCGGCGGAAGTCGAGCTGGGTTTCGTCTTCGCCGTCTTCAATGCCAATCAGCGGGGTCCACTGGGTTTCGAGGATTTTACCCTGAGCGTCCACGGTGGAAACCGGCACGGCAAACGGAGCCGGGGAGTCGTTGCGGATCAGCACCTTCACCTGGCTGTCGGTTACCTGCATATCCGACACGGCCGCGTCGTAGTGGGCCGTACCCTGGAGCATGTCCTTGAAAAACCAGTCCAGCTTCTGCCCCGTCGATTCCTCGAACACGGCCTGCATGTCCTCGGGGTAGGGGTGCTTAAACTGCCACTTGTCGTAGTAGGCGTGCATGGCCTTGTCGAACGTGTCCTGGCCTAGGTAGCCGGCCAGGTACTTCAGCAGGGCCGCCGTTTTGCCGTACATGATGAAGCCGTAGTTCAGCATGCCGTAGTCGGCGGAGGTGACGCCGCTCACGGGCTGGTCGAGGCCGCGGCTGGCGACCATCTGGTAGGGCAGCTGGTTCAGGGCCGAAGCATTGAGTCCGTCAATCCCAATCAGGCCCGCCACGGTCTTGGACTTGAGCACCATGCTGAAGTCGCCGGCCAGCGAGTCGGTGCGGGAAGCCACGCGGTTTTCCACGTAGGAGTTCACGCCCTCGTCCATCCAGCCGAAGTCCCGCTCGTTGGAGCCCAGAATACCGTAGAACCAGTTGTGGCCCACTTCGTGAATAATGGCCGAGGGCATCGTCACGGTCACCATCGGGTATTCCATGCCCGAGCCGGCGCTCAGGGCGCCATCCACGGCCGTAGCGGCGGAGTAAGGGTATTCGCCCACCCACTGCGAGTAGTACGTCACGGCCTCGTTCACTTCCTGCAGGCCTTTCACCCACTTCAGCGCGTCAGAGTTGGTGAACAGCACCCAGGTGGTCACGGCCCGGCCCGAAGGCAGCGTGACGCCGCTTTTGAGCACGTTGAAGCGCTTGTCGGCAAACCAGGCGAAGTCGTGCACGCGGTCCTGCTGGTAGCGCAGGGTTTTGGTTTCAGGAGCCGAGGCCGGGAATTTCAGGTCGGTGCCGAAGTCGGCCTCGGTCTTTTTCAGGGCCGTGGCCGCCGCTAGTTGGTCCATGCGCTGGAGCTCGTCGGGGTTTTGCAGTACGCCGGTGGCGCCCACAGTGTAGTTGGCGGGCAGGGTGATGCGCACGTCAAACGAGCCAAACTCGGAGTAGAACTCGCCCTGGTCGAGGTAGGGCATTGGGTGCCAGCCCTTCTGGTCGTAAACGGCCGGCTTGGGGTACCACTGCGAAATCTGGTAGGACTGCCCCACGTGGCCGAAGCGGGAAAAGGAGTCCGGAATTTTCACCCGGAAGGGCGTAGTGATGGTGGCCTTGGCGCCCGGGGCCAGGGGCTGGGGCAAAATCAGCTTGGCAATGTCGGGGTTCTGCGGGTCGTAGCTGAGCTGGGCTGGCTGGCCGTTGACCTTGAAGTCGAGCTGGTCGATAAAGCCGCGCTGCTCGGGCTTGGCAAACTGAAACTTGCGCTTACCGTTGCGCAGCTGCTGCTTGGCAAAGGCCGTGGAGTTGTTTTTGTAGGCGTTGGGCCAGAGGTGAAACCAGACGAAGGTGAGCTGGTCGGGCGAGTGGTTGGTATACTGGATTTCCTCGGTGCCGGTCAGCAGCTGCTGCTGGTCGTCGAGGGTCACGTCAATCGAATAATTGGCTTCCTGTTGCCAATACCCGGTGCGGGCAGTGGCCTGCGCCTGGCTGAGCAGGGGCAGGGCGGCCAGCACCAAGCCAGCGAAGAATTTTTTCATGTAAGAGAATCAGGTAAAACAAAAGCGCAGCGAAAGTACGTTTTCGGCCCGGAAAAGCTGCGGTATGGATAACCCTGGTTGGGGCCGGCCGTTAAGCCTGCTGAAGATAAGCTGCTAACCTAATCACCTAACCCCCCAGCTGCCATGGAAAAGACCGAAGTTCAAAACCAAGTACACCTCGATGCGGCCACCGCTCTGCTGACCGGCAACCTGCAGGAAGGAGCCGAGCGTTCCGGCCTCGACAACACCCTGCAGCGCTGGATTCAGGATATCAAGGATGCCAACAACCCCGAGTTTCACCAGGTCGTGGTCGACCTGCAGGAGCTGAAGGCCCACATGGGCTCGGGCACCTACGACAAGGACATCATCGGCCGCCTGCTGAATCGTCTGGGCGAGAATACCGTCAAGGCCGCCGTCTTTGCCGAAGGAAACACCAAGCCCCGCGTGGAGCAGCTTGGCGAAGCCCTGCTGGCTGCCGCTAAGCAGGTGCAGCACCCCGGCACCGCCAACTCTGCCGAGCATGACCTGCAAAACAGCTAAGCCAATGGCTTGGCACCAAATGCCTGAACACGAAAAAGCCGGCTCCTGGAAAGGGGCCGGCTTTTTTGATGCTGGTATCTTTTCCCGAAGGAAAACGATTAACCGCGACGCTCTTTGATCTTGGCTGCTTTGCCCGACAGGCCGCGCAGGTAGAACAGACGGGCGCGACGTACTTTACCGCGGCGCACCAGCTCGACTTTCTCGATGTTGGGCGACAGCAGCGGGAAAATCCGCTCGGTGCCGATCTGGTTGGAAATCTTGCGCACGGTGAAGGTTTCGCCGTTCGTGCTGGGGTTTTTCCGCTGAATCACAACGCCCTGGAACTGCTGAATGCGCTCCTTGTTGCCTTCGCGAATTTTCACGTGCACGTTAACGGTGTCGCCGGCGGCGAAAGCAGGGAAGCTGGCGCGGCGCTCCTGGGACTCCTGCTGGATAAAATCGAGTAGTACGCTCATGACTGAAAAAAACTAGAAAAAGGACGGCGCCGCCGCCCGGGGTTTCACTTAAGGAGGCGCAAATATAGCGCTCTGTTTTGATGATTACAAATCAAGGAGAGAAATGGTGAGTTGGTGAAATAGTGAGTGTTATTCTGCTGGCACCGTTGGCGCGGAACTACGTCCACCCACGCCGCCAGAACAGCCACTCACCATCTCGCCGTTTCACTATCTCACTTCACTCCCCCAGTAGGTCGGGGCGGCGCTGGCGGGTGCGCTCCAGGGCCTGGTCGTGCCGCCAGATTTCGATCTGGGGCGTGTTGCCGGAAAGCAGGATGTCGGGCACTTTCTCGCCCCGCCACTCCGCGGGCCGGGTGTAGATGGGCGGGGCCAGCAGGTTGTCCTGAAACGAGTCGCTCAGCGCCGATTCCTCGTTGCCGAGCACGCCGGGCAGCAGCCGGACCACGGCATCGGTGAGAATGGCGGCGCCCAGCTCGCCGCCGCTGAGCACGTAGTCGCCCACGCTGATTTCGTGGGTGATGTAGGCCTTGCGGATCCGCTCGTCGATGCCCTTGTAGTGCCCGCAGAGGATGAGCAGGTTCTGAGCCAGCGAAAAGCGGTTGACCAGCGGCTGCCGGAGCGTTTCGCCGTCGGGTGTCATGTAAATAACCGCGTCATAGGAGCGCTGGGCCAGCAGGCCGTCCAGGCAGGCCGCAATGGGCTCCACGCGCAGCACCATGCCGGCCCCGCCCCCAAACACGTAATCGTCAATCTGCCCGTGCTTGTTGATGGCAAACTGCCGCAGGTCGTGGACGTGAATTTCGGCTAGGCCCTTGTCCTGGGCCCGCTTCACGATGGAAACCCCGAACGGGCTGGTCAGCAGCTCCGGCTGGCAGGTTACGATGTCGACGCGCATGCCGCTTATTGTTTAGCCGTCGGCTCGTCGTCGAGCTCGGGGCCGTCGAACTCGTCGGGCTCGTCCTTCTCGCGCGAAGCGGGGGTGAGGTAGACGTCGAGCAAGCCCTCGGGCAGGTTCACAAACAGCTTCTTGGCTTCGTGGTCGGCCCGGGTCACGACTTCGCCCACCACGGGCACCAGAATTTCCTGGCCCTGGTAGCGCATGCCCATCAGATCCTGCTGGGGCATCTCGTAGAAGGTTTCTACCGTGCCCAGTTCGCCCAGTGTTTCATCGACCACGAGGTAGCCAATCACGTCGTGGAAATAGAACTGGTCGTCTTCTAGCTCGGGCAGTTCGGTCAGAGGGCGGTAGAGCTTGGCGTTGCGCAGGGGCTCGGCGGCTTCGATGGTGTCGAAGCCCTTAAGCTTGAGCAGGGCGCGGTTGTCGGCGTGGGGCTGGAGCTTTTCCACGGCGTACTCGGTCAGCTTGCCGGGCGCGGTGGGCATCTCCAGATACACGGACTTGAGCTTGCGGTAATCGTCGAGGTCATTCACGTCCAGGAAGGCCATCACGAAGCCCTTCAGGCCGTGCGTTTTGCCGATGGAGCCCAGCTGGTAACAATCGTCGAGGTTCATAATCAGGGGTGCTTACCGGGGTGGGGAAAAAAAGAAGAGGTGACCAGGAGCCGTCGTTCGTTCAGCCGCCGCAGCTGCTGAATTTCGGAGCCCCTAGTCACCTCTTACCTAACTACCTAAAAACTAGGCGCCGGCTTCTTCAGTCGTTTCGGCCGGAGCTTCAGCTTCGGTC
Organism: Hymenobacter persicinus; assembly: GCF_004167665.1. GTDB lineage: Bacteria > Bacteroidota > Bacteroidia > Cytophagales > Hymenobacteraceae > Hymenobacter > Hymenobacter persicinus. The sequence goes on from NZ_SEWE01000017.1 coordinate 50,024, forward strand.
GTTTCGCCTTCAGCAGCTTCTGCTACGGGAGCAGGAGGCGTGTTTTTCTTGCGGATAGCCTCGGCGCGAGCCTCTTTCACTTTGGTCTCAGCAGCCAGGGCAGCCTTTTTGGCTTCGTCCTTAGCCGAGCCCAGCGACGTGCGCTTGCTCTCGATTTTGCTGTCTTTCTGCTCTTTCCAAGCGGTGAAACGCTCGTCGGCAACGTCCTGCGAAATGGCACCTTTGATAACACCCAGCTGCAGGTGCTTGCGGTACAATACGCCACGGTAAGAAAGCATTGCGCGAACCGTATCGGTTGGCTGCGCACCCTTCATGATCCAATCAAAGGCTTTGTCGCCGTCGAAGTTGATCGAAGCAGGGTTGGTGTTGGGGTCGTAGGTACCGATTTTCTCGATGAAACGGCCGTCGCGGGGGGCGCGGGCGTCAGCTACTACGATGTCGAATTGAGCGGCCTTCTTACGGCCACGACGGGCGAGGCGGATTTTAACTGCCATAAACCGGGTTGGTTAAGCGACGCAGCTCGTGCGTCTGGTTGAAAATGAGGTGCAAAGGTAGGGGAAAAGGTGAAGTTGTGAAAGGTGAAATTGTGATTGGGCCCGCTTTAAATAGGAAAGGGTGGCGCACGGCCCGTAACGGCGGAAATGCGGCATAAAATAAGCCCCGGCTGCTAAAGCAACCGGGGCTTGTTAAGTAGGCCAGTGGGGCCGGCCGTTGAGTAGCAACTCACCACGAGCCCAGGCATAATTTCCTCCCTACGCCGCCACGCGCATCTTGGGAGCGGCGGCTACTTTGCGCTTGATCTTGATGATGCCGACCTTGTCCAGGGTCCAGATAACGGAGTAGGTTGGGTCCAGCTCCCACCACTTCACGCCGAAGTTGACGCGCATGGGCAGCTTGTGGTGGTTGTTCTGAAACAGCTCGCCAAAAGCCAGGAAATCCAGGGCCAGGGTGTTCTTGCTGTGGTCGTGGTTGTCGAAGTTCTGGTAGCCGTACTTGTGGCCGCCCCAGTTGACGATGGCGCCGTGAATGGGGCCCATCAGGAAGTGAATCGGCAGCAGCAGGTACATCCACCAGGCAGTGGCAAACTGGGCGTAGAACAGCACGTAGAGCGTGCCCCAGCCCAGGCGGGAGTACCACTTGTCGCCGAAGTTCTCGACGGCGGCCCACTCGGGATAGTCGCCCTCAAACCGCTCGGCGGCGGGGTACTTGTGGTTGAGCACGTCGTTGTAGATGTTCTTGGTCTTCCACATCATGGAGAAGGCATTCGACGAGAACAGCGGCGAGTGCGGGTCCATTTCCGTGTCGGAGTAGGCGTGGTGCATACGGTGCAGCAGCGCGTAAGCCCGCGGCGACAGGAACGAGGAGCCCTGGCAGAGGTAGGTGAACAGGAAGAAGAACTTCTCCCAGAACTTGCTCATCGTAAACATCTTGTGCGCCGCGTACCGGTGCAGGTAGAACGTCTGCGTAAACAGCGACAGATAGTAGTGAGCGACAAAGAAAATCAGGATTGGCATGGGCCGGTCAAATGATGAAAACGCTGACAGCAGGCGGAATAAGCTGCCCGCAGAAGCTCAACGGGGGGCTATAAGTTCCGCTTGCTTCCGCAAAACTACGGTCACGGGTGCCCGTCTTCAATAAACGGACCCAAAAGGCCAAAATATTATTCAGCGAATACCGGCTGGACTTTGCCCGGGTGCGAGACCCACGAAAAAAGCCTCCCCGGGCGGGGAGGCTTTCGTAACGAACTGCGCAAGAAAAGCTAGGCCGGGTAAAACGCCTGGGCGGCTTCCCAGTGCGGCATGGCCGGCACCGGGGCGCGGAAGCACATGGCCTCCTTCGTGACGGGGTGCTCAAACTCGAGCTGACGGGCGTGCAGGGCAATGCTCACGTCGGGCAGGGGGGAGAGGAAGCCGTACTTCACGTCGCCGACAATGGGCGTGCCCAGGCCCGTGGCGAGCTGCACCCGGATCTGGTGGGGGCGGCCCGTGATGGGGTTCACCTGCACCAGAAAGCGGTTGCCGGCCTGGCCCAGCACTTGGTAGTCGAGGTCGGCCTTGAGGCCCTGGCTGTGGCGCTCGGTGTAGGCTTTGGTCACGTTGCGAATGGGGTCCTTGACCAGCCAGTGGGTGAGGTGGCCGCTGGTCGGGTTCGGGCACTTGCCCACCAGCGCCCAGTAGGTTTTGGTCACCTTGTTGTCGCGGAACATCTCGTTGAGCCGGCTCAGGGCCTTGCTGGTTTTGGCCAGGGCCACCACGCCGCTCACGGGCCGGTCGAGGCGGTGGGCCACGCCGACGAAGGCGGCCCCGGGCTTCTTGTACTTGAACTTCAAATACTCCGCCGCCTTGGCCGACAGGGGCTCATCCCCGGTGTTGTCGCCCTGCACGAGGATGCCGGCGGGCTTGTTGATGATGAGCAGGTGGTTGTCTTCAAACAGGATTTCTTCCTGCTCCGACCAGATATTCGGACGATTCACTGAAAAGGTACTTATGAAGTATGGATTACGAAGTATGAATTGCCCGGATGGCGGATTCAGCTAATTCAGAATGCATACTCCAGAATTCAGAATTAATTTAATACGCTTCGTCCTGGGTGGGGAAGTTGCGGTCCTTCACGTCTTTCACGTAGCGGGTCACGGCGTCGCTCATCAGCTCGCCCAGCTCGGCGTAGCGGCGCAGGAAGCGCGGCTTGAACTCTTTGGTGATGCCCAGCATGTCGTGCACGACCAGCACTTGCCCGTCCACGTCGGGGCCGGCGCCGATACCGATAACGGGAATTGTAAGCTTTTCGGCGACTTGCTTGGCTAGGCTGGACGGAATTTTTTCGAGCACCACGGCAAAGCAGCCCAATTCCTGGAGCAGCAGGGCATCTTCGATGAGCTTCTGGGCTTCGGCTTCCTCCTTCGCCCGCACGGTGTAGGTGCCAAACTTGTAGATGCTCTGGGGCGTGAGGCCCAGGTGGCCCATCACGGGGATGCCGGCCGTGAGGATGCGGGTAATGGACTCCTTGATTTCGGCCCCGCCCTCGAGCTTGATGCCGTGCCCACCCGACTCCTTCATGATGCGGATGGCCGAGCGCAGGGCTTCCGAAGAGTTGCCCTGGTAGGATCCAAACGGCATGTCCACCACTACGAAAGCGCGCTTCACGGCCCGCACCACGCTCTGGGCGTGGTAAATCATCTGGTCGAGGGTGATGGGCAGGGTGGTTTCGTGGCCGGCCATCACGTTGGAGGCCGAGTCGCCGACGAGCAGCACGTCGATGCCGGCGCCGTCGAGCAGGGTGGCCATCGAGAAGTCGTAGGCCGTGAGCATGGATATTTTTTCGCCGCGTTGCTTCATGGCCAGCAACTGGTGCGTGGTCACGAGTTTCACTTCTTTATGCTGCGACATGTCCGGGTGATTAGGGGATGAGGGAAGTCCGGCCGAGAGCAAGCCGGGCCCAAAAGTGCCAAAATTCCGGCACTTGCCCGGACCGACTGCCGAGCTTGCCCCCGGCGTGGCCGTGTACCCGCCTGAGCCGGGGCCGCTTAACGGGTGAGGAAACTACGGTTGCGGTTCAACTTCAGGTCCTGCAGCAAGGACGACTTGGCCGCAATGGTCACGAAGTAGCCGCGGGTGGTGCCGAAGGGAAACCACTGCCCGTTGATCTGCCAGCAGTGCAGGTCGCGGAACACGTTCAGGGACGTGTACGACACCGTCTGGTTTTTAAAGTCGTAGCCGGTGCTGTAGCCGAAGCGCAGGTTGGGCGTCAGCTTCACCGAGCCGCTCAAGCTCAGACCCGCCGTGATGGGCGAAGGCCGCAGGCGGCCGGGACGGGCGGGCAGCGGACCCGGGTCGGTGTAGGAGGCCGTGAAGTTGCTGCTCAAATCCCAGGGCAGCTCGAAGTCCACGTAGTCTTCGTAGGGGTTCACCGGCTGCGGGTTGCCCAGGGCAGGGTCGTTGGTGGGCGCCACCGTGCGCGGCACCACTGACTTCTTTTTGCCCTGCACGGGGTTGAACTGGTAGCTCAGCGAGAGGTTGGCATTCGATAGGCGGGCCAGGCGGCGCTTGGACTGGTCGAGCAGGTACTTGTTGATCAGCAGCCCGGTGGAGTCGCGCTGGTAGAATTCGAAGTTGGCCGCCAGCAACACGTTCAGCTTGCGGGCCACCTGGGTGCGGAAGGTCGAAGACAACGGTGACAGGCGCAGGGATTCGGCGGCGAAGTTGTAGCCAATGTTAAAGTCGAGGCCGTCGATGAGGCTGACCTTCTTGAAGGGCGTGGTGCCGGTGGTGTCCTGGGTGTCGCGCACCTTCATTTCCACCGAGTTCTGCAGGCTGAAGCTCACGGCGCTGACCTGGCGGCCGCTGGGCGTACCGTACAAGAAGCCCTGGTAGCGGGAAAAGCTGATGGGGTTGAGCAGGCGGGTATTGTCGCCGGGGTAGCGCGGGTCTTCCTGGTTGTAGCGCAGCCCCGAGCTGTTGGTGAGCGGGCCCAGGTTGGTGCCGATGGCGTAGAAGTTGCGGTTACTGGTAAAGTCCGGCGAGTACTGGTAGCTCAGGTTGGGCGTCAGCTTGTGGCGGATGGCCTCAATCTTCTTGCCCTTGATGACGTACACCCCGTAGACGTTGGTGCCCAGGTTCAGGCCCGAGGAGTACGAGTACACCCGGTTGAAGCCCCGCACCGTGTCGATGCGCACGGCTTGGGCGGCCGGGATGTAGGTGTAGTCGAGACGCTTGCCGTACCAGGTTTCGCCGTAGTTGAACGAGGGCTGCAGGCTCAGGTGCTTCAGCACGGTGTAGCTGCCCAGCGAAATCTGGAAGGCGTGCTGTAGACCGGTCTGGGAGTTGCGCAGGATGGTGCCCAGGTTGCTGAACTTCACCGGAATCTGGTTGCCGACCACCGTGCCGCCGAGCAGCGGAATGCCGTTGGCCAGGGCCCGGGCCTGCTGGTAGTTGCTGATTTTATTCTGGCCCGTGAGGGTGTAGGCCACCGAAAACTGCTGGTACAGCGGCCGGGCCTTCAGCCCGAGCAGCTCGTAGAGATACTGCCGGGCCACGCCCACGGTCACGTCGGGCAGGGTGAAGTCCATGGCGCCGGTGCCGGTGTTCTGGCTCTGGCTCAGGTTCAGGGCGTAGTTGACCGGCGAGTTGCGGATCTGCTTCTGGTAGCTGATGGTGGAGCTAAACGAGGGTGTCAGGCGCAGGCGGGTGTCGTACTGGTTTTGCTGGTTGTAGTCGGTGCTGCCGGCCTGCACGCTGGCCGAGAACCGGCCGCCGCCGGGCCGGGGCGTGGGCGTGTGGTTCCAGGTCAGCCAGAACGTTTTCGGCGCCCGGGGCTTGCGGTAGGTCTGGTCGGTGTTGACCGAGGTCGGGGCCAGAATCTGGCTGGCGGGGCGCTGGCTGAAGCTGAAGTTCAGGCGCCCATCGTAGGTGTAGCGCTTCAGATACTGCATTTCGGCCGTGGTGCCGAAGCCCCCGAACGTGGCCGCGTTGCCGGAGTAGATGTCGCCGGTCAACCGGACACCAATATACTCGTTGGGCACCCAGTAGTAGCCGCCGTTGCGCAAAGCGAAGCCCCGGTCGGCGGTCTGGCCGAAAGTCGGAATGATCAGGCCCGAAGCCCGGCTCTTGTTCGGCATCGGGAAGTAGCCGAACAGAAAGCCCAGGGGCGTGGGAATGTCGCCAACGACGAGGTTGAAGGGGCCGGTCACCACCTTTTCCTTCGGAATGACCTTCATCTTGGTGGCGTTGATGAAGAAGTGCGGGTGCTCCAGGTTGCAGGTGGTGTAGCGCCCGTTGCGGCCGAAAATCTCGTTCAGCTCGTTTTTCTTGATGGTTTCGGCGTGCACGAAGCCTTCGCCCTCCGACGTGACGGCATCCGTAATACGGCCCTTCTTGGTTTTGAAGTTGTAGTTGATGCGCCCGGCGGCGTAGGTGGTGGCCCCGTCCTTGAACACGGGCTTGTCGCGCACCTTGCCGGTGGTGTCGGCCGCGCCCTCGGCCGTGAGCAGGTTCTTGGCGTAGTCGACCGTGATACGGGCGGCCTTGAGCGACATCTCGCCATAGTCGACCGTGGCTTTGTCGTAAAGAATTGCCTGCTTGTTCTCGACCTCAAACCGAATCGAGTCCTTGGCCGCGTACTTCACCGTGGTTTTGATGTCGCCGGTGGGGGCGGCCGCCACGCGCAGGGAGTCGCTGCGGCGGGTGGTATCAAGCGCAATGCTACCGGCCTGACCAGCCCGGCGGATGCGGGCCGTATCGGCGGGCAGCGGGTTGGTGGCCGGCCGGCCGTCGACGTTCAGGGGGCGCACCGCGGCCGGTGTGGAGGCCTTGGCCGGGCGGCGCTGCCCCCAGGCAGCGGGCCCGGACCCCAGCCCGAGCAACACCAAAAGCAGCAGAAATGCCGGGCGCATCGGGTAGGGATAAAGAGAGAAAAAGGACCGGAGGGGGGGCGTTGGCAATGCCACGTAGTTTTTAATCGTTTATTTTGTGGCTGTTTGCAAAGATAATGGGTAGCTCCCCCAACTAACGAACTCTGTGCGGAATATTGTCGCTCTTTGCGCTGCGGGCCTGCTTTTTCTGGCGGGACCAACGCGGGCCGTGGCTCCCGGCACGCCGGGGCTACCGCCCGCCAAATACCACCTGCGCACCGTCGTACTCGATGCCGGCCACGGCGGCAAGGACCGCGGCTGCGCTGGCGTGAAGGCCCGCGAGGCCGATGTAGCCCTGAAAATCATTCTGGAGCTGGGCCGGCAGATTGAGGAAAACATGCCCGACGTGAAGGTGGTCTACACCCGCAAAACCGACGTGTTCGTGGAACTCACCGACCGGGCCGGCATTGCCAACAAGCATGCCGCCGACCTGTTCATCTCGGTGCATTGCAACGCCAGCGCCCCCTCGGCCTACGGCACCGAGGTCTGGACCATGGGGCCGCACAAGACCGACGCCAACTTGGCCGTGGCCAAGCGCGAAAACGCGGTAATCTTACAGGAAGACAACTACAAGGCCAACTACAACGGCTTCGACCCGACCTCGCCCCAGAGCCATATTTTGTTCTCGCTCTACCAAAGTGCCCACGTCGTGAACAGCATCCGCTTCGCCCAGAAAGTGGACCGGCAGTTTCGCACCACCGTGGGCCGCAGCTCCCGCGGGGTGAAGCAGGCGGGCTTCCTGGTGCTCTGGAAATCGACGATGCCCTCGGTGCTGATTGAGTCGGGCTTCCTGACCAACCGGGCCGAGGAGCAGTACCTCAACGATAAATCGGGGCAGTCGTATATGGCAGCAGGAATCTACCGGGCCTTCCGGGATTATAAGAACGAACTCGAAGCTATGAACGGGGAGTAGGGGGCCTAGCGCCCCGTGCGGCCCCTTTCGCCGGCCCAATCACCTCATTTACCAGCTGACCCAACGTGTCGAAAGAAATAAAAGTGGCCCTTTTGGGCATCGTCGCTTTGGCGGCTCTCTACATTGGCTTTAACTTTCTGAAAGGCAGTAATTTGCTCTCGTCGGATCGAACCTATTACGCCAAGTACGACAACGTGGACGGCCTGACCGTCGGCAACCCGGTTATTCTCAACGGCATTAAAGTCGGGCAGGTGAAGCAGATGGAGCTGCTGCCGGCCGAGCACAACCGCATCCGGGTATCGCTGGAGCTGCAGAAGGGCATTACCGTCGGCGACTCCACCGTGGCCAGCCTCTCGGGCTCGTTGCTGGGCAGCAAGACCATCACCCTGTTTCTGGGCAAAAACTCCACGGTGTACGATGGGGGCGAGGAGCTCAAATCCTACACCGTGGCCAGTATCACCGACGCCTTCCAGGCCAAGGCCCTGCCCGTGCTCGGCACCGTCGACTCCACGCTGATCAAGGTCAACAGCTTTCTGAACAAGGACGCCCGCGTGAGTTTGCAGGCCACCCTGCTCAACGCCCAGGGCTCGACGGAAGCGTTGAAAAACCTGCTGGTAATGAACCAGCGCAACATCAACCAGATTACCACGAACATGGCCCGCCTGACCAGCGACCTGAACGTGACCAGCAAGAAGTTTGACCGCATCGCCGCCAACTTCGCCGTGCTCAGCGACTCGCTGAAAAACGCTCCGGTGGGGCCGGCCATGCGCAAGCTCAACGCCACCATGACGGAAGCCCAGACCGCCATGACAGGCGTCAACAAGGCCCTGACCGACCAGAAAGGCTCGTTGGGTAAGCTCATCAACGACTCCACGCTCTACAACAACCTCAGCGCCACGGCCGCTAGCTCCAACGCCCTGATCAAGGATTTGCAGGCCAACCCTAAAAACTACGTGCACTTCTCGGTGTTCGGCGGCGGCAAGGCTAAAACCAAGACTGAAACCACCAAAAAGCCCAATGGTGAGGTGGAAGTAGAGAAAAAGACGGTGCAGCCCGCCCCCGTAGTGGTAGCCCCCGAAAAGTAGGCCGCCCGGCCGCAGCCAGAAACCCTTACCTTTGAATCCGCCCCGCTGGGGCGGATTTTTTTATGCACTCCAGGTGAAATGGTGAGCTGTCGTTCTAGCGGCGCAAATGGCGCATAGCCGCACCAGTGGAACGACAACTCACCATTTCACAACTTCACCACCTCACCACTACCCCCTTCCCACCCGCATGGACCTCGAATTCAACAAAAACGAAGACCAACTCAAACAACTCACTTTCCAGCTCCGTCAGAAACTGCAGCGCGTGGCCCTCGGGGGCGGCGAAAAGCGCATTGCGGCTCACAAGGCCAAGGGCAAGCTCACGGCCCGGGAGCGGATTGACTATCTGCTCGACAAGGGCACCGAAAGCTTCGAGGTGGCGGCTTTTGCCGGCGAGGGACTGTATAAGGAGGAAGGGGGCTGCCCCAGCGGCGGCGTGGTAGTCGTGATTGGCTACGTGAAGGGGCGGCAGTGCGTGGTGGTAGCCAACGATGCCACGGTGAAGGCCGGGGCCTGGTTCCCGATTACGGCAAAGAAAAACCTGCGGGCCCAGGAAATCAGCATCGAAAATAAGCTGCCCATCATCTACCTCGTCGACTCGGCGGGCGTGTTTCTGCCCATGCAGGACGAAATCTTCCCCGACAAGGAGCACTTCGGCCGCATGTTCCGCAACAATGCCGTGATGAGCTCCATGGGCATCGTGCAGCTGGCCGCCATCATGGGGCCCTGCGTGGCCGGGGGCGCCTATCTGCCCATTATGTCCGACGAGGCCATGATTGTGGACGGCACCGGCTCGGTGTTCCTGGCGGGCTCCTATTTGGTGAAGTCGGCCATCGGGGAAAGCATCGACAACGAGACCCTCGGCGGGGCCAGCACCCACTCCGAAATTTCGGGCGTCACGGACTACAAGTTCAAAAACGACCAGGAGTGCCTCGACCACATCCGCAACATCTTCGACAAGATGGGCGAGCTGCCCAAGGCCGGCTTCAACCGCGCCGCCGCGGCCGCGCCCAAGCTGGAGCAGAAGGAAATCTACGGCCTGCTGCCCTCGGACCGCGCCAAGCCCTACGACATGATGGACATCATCAGCCGGCTGGTCGATAACTCAGAGTTTGAGCCCTACAAGGACCTCTACGGCCAGACGCTGATCTGCGGCCTGGCCCGCATCGACGGCTGGGCCGTGGGCATCGTGGCCAACCAGCGCAAAATCGTGAAGAGCAAGAAAACCGGCATGCAGATGGGCGGCGTCATCTACTCCGACTCGGCCGACAAGGCCGCGCGCTTCATCATGAACTGCAACCAGAAGCGCATTCCGCTGGTGTTTCTGCACGACGTGTCGGGCTTCATGGTAGGCTCGCAGAGTGAGCACGGTGGCATCATCAAGGACGGGGCGAAGATGGTCAATGCCATGGCCAACTCGGTCGTGCCCAAGTTCACCGTCATCGTCGGCAACTCCTACGGGGCCGGCAACTACGCCATGTGCGGCAAAGCCTACGACCCCCGCCTGATCGTGGCCTGGCCCACGGCCCAGCTGGCCGTGATGAGCGGCGCGGCCGCCGCCAACACGCTGCTGCAAATCCAGGTGGCCGCGCTCAAAGCCAAGGGCGAAACCATCACCCCCGAAGCCGAAAAGGAGCACCTGGACCGCATCAAAGCCCGCTACGACGAGCAGCTCTCGCCCTACTACGCCGCCGCCCGCCTTTGGGTCGACGCCATCATCGACCCGCTGGAAACCCGCAAAGTCATCAGCCTGGGCATTGAGGCGGCGAATCATGCGCCGATTGAAAAGGCGTATAACGTGGGGGTGATTCAGGTGTGATTTGATGATTTTTTAACTCTCTAAACTGAATTACAATGCCAGTAGATTTTTCAGATATCTTGGTTGTTGGAGTTTCTTCAAGGGCATTATTTGATCTTGAAAAGGAAAATGAGATTTTCGAAAAGCAGGGAATAGAGGGTTTTAGAAAATATCAGCAGGAAAACGAGGATGTGCCATTGAAATTTGGTACTGCATTTTATCTAGTTCAACGCTTGTTAGACTTGAATCTGCAGGCTAGTAAAAGAATCGTTGAGGTTGTTGTGATGTCTCGCAATAGCCCAGAAACGGGAGTTAGAATGCTTAATTCCATCGAGAAACATGGTCTTGATATCACTAGAATTGCATTGTCAGGAGGTGAGCCACTAGCCCCGTACATAGATGCTTTTGATATCGACTTGTTTTTATCAAAAGATGAGAAAGATGTTCAAGCTGTTATTGACTCTAAAGTTTCTGCAGCTGCAACAATATATGCCCCACCTGCTTCTTTCAACTCTGATGATAAAAAAGTGAAAATTGCTTTTGATGCAGATGCAGTTCTCTTCTCTGAAGAATCAGAGCATAGGTATAAAACGGAAGGTATGGATGCATTTCATAAATATGAGTCTGAACATACAGATGATCCTTTGAAAGAGGGGCCATTTGCTAAGCTCTTAATCAAACTTTCAAAAATTCAAGAACACCTGCCAACAAGAATTGAGCTATCATCACTTCGGCTTGCAATTGTTACTGCAAGAAATGCTCCCTCACATATGAGAGTAATCAAAACGCTAAGGAAATGGGGCGTTTATGTAGATGAAGCTTATTTTTTAGGCGGATTGCCAAAGGATAAAGTTTTATCTGCATTCGGCGCACACATATTTTTTGACGATCAAGAAGCGCATCTTACAAGCGCGAGTAAAGTTGTTCCCTCGGGTCGAGTTCCATACTCCACTGATTCTGTCATGAATAGTGTAGAGTAACGTAATCTTTTGCTGCAACCCCGGCCCGCCCCAACATCCTCGTTGCGGCGGGCCGCTTTTTTGTCTATTCTGCGCCCAAATCCATACCCGCATGCTTTCCCTAACCCGCACCGACTCCGACAACCGGGACTTCCAGTCCTTAGTCACCCTGCTCGACCACGACCTGGCCGTGCGCGACGGCGCCGACCACGCCTACTACGCCCAGTTCAACCAGATTGCCAGCATCCGCCACGCCGTGGTGGCCTACCAGGACGGGGAGGCCGTGGGCTGCGGGGCATTCAAGGAGTTTAGCCCGACCGAGGTGGAGGTCAAGCGCATGTTCGTACCCGAAGCCCGGCGGGGGCAGGGCATTGCCCGGGCCGTGCTGGCCGAGCTGGAACGCTGGGCGCGGGAGGAAGGCTACGCGGCCGCCGTGCTCGAAACCGGCAAGAAGCAGCCCGAAGCCATCCGCCTCTACGAGAAAAGCGGCTACGAATACATTCCCAACTACGGGCAGTACGCGGGCGTCGACAACAGCGTGTGTTTGCGCAAAACCCTGGATTCGCAGCCGGCTGCCCACTAGATTAAATCCAAGCCCAGGCAACGGCAGGTTGGCTTGGGCACTCTACTTACCGGGCGGGGCTCCGGCACCGCGTCTTATTTTCTGCTCATATTCTTACAACCCCGCATGAAATTACCCTTCCTTACCCTGGGCCTGCTGGCCGCCTGCCTTTCTTCCGGCTTCGGCCAAGGCACCAAAGACTTGATTAAAGGCATTGAAGCCGAAAAGCCCACCCCGCAGGTGGAAGTGCTGCTGCTGGGCAGCACCCATTTCGGGCAGAGCGGCTTCTACAAGGATGCCCCCAAGGCTGACCTGTTTTCGGCCCCGCGCCAGCAGGAAATAGCCGAAATCAACCGGCTGCTGGCCCGTTTCCGGCCCGACATGATCATGATTGAGGACACGCCCCAGGAGCAGCCCACCACCGACAGCCTCTACACCCTCTACCGCACCGATAAGCTCCAGCTCGAAAGCCTGCCCTACGGCCGGGCCGAGCAGTTTCAGTTCGGCTACCGGCTGGCTAAGCAGTTGGGGCATCCGCGCGTGTACGGCGTGGATGCCTACGAGAGCATCTCCAACCGCATCCTGCAAAACGGCACCAACCTCGAAAGCTTCACCAAGGACTGGGGGGTCTTGAACAAATATGCCGGGCAGGCCGATATGCGCTTCAAGCAGGGCGAAATCACGCTCAAGGACTACCTGAACTTTATGAACGCCCCCGCCACCCTCGACCTCGTCTACCGCACCCTGCTCGTCAACGCCGCCCGGGTCAAGCAGGGCACGTTCGTGGGTCTCAAGCCCGAGGATGCCGCCAAAAACGTGACGGACCCTTACTACATCGGCGCCGAGTACATGACGCTGTTCTACGAGCGGGAGGCGAAAATTTACTCCAACATCGTCACGGCCCAGCAGGCCAACAAGGGCAAACACCTGCTCGTGATTATGGGCAGCCGCCACGCCGCCACCCTCAGCCGCCTCTTCGCCAACGACCCCGAGTACACGGTGGTGCCGGTGAGCAAGTATCTGAAGTAAGTGTGGACCTGAAGCGGGTATAACGTGGCCTCCCGCATTCGTGGGAGGCCAGGTTTTTATTTTCCGGGGCCATCCGCGAATGCGGGAGGGCAGGGGCGAGGTCACCCCACCGCTCCCGCATTCGCGGATGCCTCGGGGTTCAGTTTCCGGGCTCTCCCGCATTCGCGGGAAGGCTGGGGTGACTTCTCCCCGGCTTCCCCGCGAATGCGGGAGAGCCGGGTAACGGTGGTTGGGAGTAGGCTATACTCCGGCACCCATCCGCCCCGCCCGGCCGTATAGCCCAGGGACTTTCAACCCCAGGACCTATGGCCAAAACTACCATTGCCGAACTGCTCGTGGATGCCCTCCAGCTGGCCCGCGTGCGGCATATCTACGGCGTCGCCGGCGACTCGCTCAACGCCATTACCGACTGCATCCGCACCCGCGAGGGTATCGAGTGGCTGCCCATGCGGCACGAGGAAACCGGGGCCCTGGCCGCCGGGGCCGAGGCCCACCTCACCGGCAACCTCACCGTGTGCGCCGGCAGCTGCGGCCCCGGCAACCTGCACCTGATCAACGGCCTCTACGACTGCCACCGCAGCCGGGTGCCCGTGCTGGCCATTGCCGCCCAGATTCCAACCGGCGAAATCGGCAGCAACTACTTCCAGGAAACCCACCCCGAGCTGATTTTTCAGGAGTGCAGCCACTTCTGCCAGATCATCCAGCACCCCGACCAGCTGCCCCACCTGCTCGAAATTGCCATCCAGACGGCCCTGTCCCAGCGCGGCGTATCGGTCCTCATCATCCCCGGCGACGTGCTGAAGATGGAAGTCGAAAAGGTGGACATCAGGATTCCGGCCTTGCGCGGCGTCTCGAAGCTACGCCCCGCCGAGGCTGACTTGCAGGAGGCCGCGGCCCTGCTGAACGGGGCCGAAAAGGTCACCATCTTCGGGGGCGCGGGCTGCGCCGACGCCCACGCCGAGCTGCTCCAGCTGGCCGAAACGCTCAAGGCGCCCATCGTGCACGCCCTGCGCGGCAAAGAGTTTATCGAGTACGACAACCCCTACGACGTGGGCCTGACTGGCCTGCTGGGCTTCGCTTCCGGCTACCATGCCGTGATGGACTGCGACGTGCTGCTATTGCTGGGCACGAGCTTTCCCTACCGGCAGTTCTACCCCGACAACGCCAAAGTCATCCAGGTCGACGTACGCGGTGAAAACATCGGCCTGCGCACCCAGGTGGACTTGGGGCTGGCCGGCGACGTAGGCGAAACCCTGCGCGGCCTGCTGCCGCACCTGCAGAATAAAACCGACCGCAGCTTCCTCGACAAGGCCCTGGACCACTACCGCAACTCCCGCGAAAACCTCGATGACCTGGCCACCGGCACCCCCGGCAAGCCCCTGATTCACCCCCAGTACCTGACCAAGCTGCTCAACGACCTAGCCGCCGAGGACGCCATTTTCACCTGCGACGTGGGCACGCCCACCGTCTGGGCGGCGCGCTACCTGAAGATGAACGGGAAGCGCCGCCTGCTGGGCTCGTTCAACCACGGCACCATGGCCAACGCCATGCCCCAGGCCATCGGGGCCCAGCTCACCTATCCCGGCCGCCAGGTTATTTCCCTATCCGGCGACGGGGGCTTCGCCATGCTGATGGGTGACTTTCTCACCCTGAAGCAGCTCAACGTGCCGGTGAAAATCGTCATCTACAACAACAGCGCCCTGGGCTTCGTGGAGCTGGAAATGAAGGAAGCCGGTCTGGTCAGCTACGGCACCGCGCTGGATAACCCTAACTTTGCCGCCTTGGCCGAGGGCTGCGGGGTGAAGGGCTTCCGCATCGAGGACCCCGCCGACCTGCCTGCCCAGCTTGCCGCCGCCCTGGCCCACCCCGGCCCCGCCCTCATCGACGTGGTGGTGAACCCGCTGGAGCTGTCGATGCCGCCCACCATTGAGGTGAAGCAGGCCGCCGGCTTCAGCCTCTACGCCCTGCGCGCCGTCATGAACGGCCGCGGCGACGAAGTGCTCGAACTGGCCACCAGCAACCTGTTCCGGTAGGGAAGAAGGAGGTCGGCTCCTGCAAAAAGAACGTCATTCTGAGCGCAGTCGAAGCATTTTGCGGGCTAACGTTGCCAAAGTAACTGTCATGCCTAGCGCAGCGAAGCACCTCTGCCGCGGTGGTAATTTACCGTGCCGAGTGAAGCGGGCACGACGCTACGCTGCGCTCGGAGTGATGGTCTTTTTCGCCTCCCACTCATCTTATCCCGCCGCTTTTCGCCCGATATTGCCGGCTGAGCTGCGGCGGCGGCCTCGGGGAACGATACGCCTGCCGCGTTGTTGACAAAAGATGGACGCAGCCCGACCAAACGGGCATTGGTCCGTATCTTTAACCTCTGAGCTATACCAACCGAGTGGCGCCAGGTCCACTCCACCTGCCTGAATGACGAACAAAGAAATCAAAGCCCTTATTTCCCTGCTCGACGACCCGGAAATTGCGTCCCAGATTCAGGGCAAAATCCAGTCGTTGGGCGAAAGTATCATACCGTTTTTGGAGGAGTCGTGGGAGGAAAGCCTGGACCCAACCCAGCAGCAGCGCCTCGAAGACCTGATTCACAATCTGCAGTTTGAGGGCCTGCAGCAGCGTTTGCGGGTGTGGCGTGACTCGGGTGGCGAAAATCTGCTCGAAGGCATGTGGCTGCTCAACTCCTACCAGTATCCCGACGCAGACCTGCAGGCCCTGAGCCGGGCCATTGAGCAGCTGCGTTTCGAGGTCTGGACCCTGCTGCGGCCCGACATGCACCCCGCCGACCAAGTGCAGGCCCTGAACTACGTGCTGTTTCGCACCCATAAGTTTTCGGCCAACACCCAGAACTTCCATTCCCCGGCCAACTCCATGTTGCACCTGGTGCTCGAAACCCGGCGCGGCAACCCGCTTACGCTCTGCGTGATTTACCTGCTGGTGGCCCAGCGCCTGAACCTGCCCATCTTCGGCGTCAACCTGCCCAATCTGTTTGTGCTGACCTATCAGCCCGATGATTTGGCCGTGCTGCCCTTCTACATCAACTGCTACAACCGCGGCCTGATCTTGTCGCGCACCGACATTGAGCACTACGTCAGCCAGCTGAACCTGTCGCCAAACGACATTTTCTACGAGCCCTGCACCCACCTCGACATTGTGCGCCGGGCCTTGCGCAACCTGATGATGAGCTTCGAAAAAATGCAGGAACCCGGTAAGTCGGCCGAAGTAGCCAAGCTGCTGGCCATCCTCACCGACGACACTACCGCCACCGATACCGACCCCAAGGAAGACGACGGCGCCGACGAATAGCAGCCGTTTAAACACCAAAAAGCCCCACCGCACGAGTTGCGGTGGGGCTTTTTAATGCGGGGAAAGATCGACTGTCGGCGGACTACAAATCCTTGATCCGGCAGCCCGAAACCATTTTGCTGGCGGTGCCAACCGACTTGCCGGCCAGTACGTTGTCCAGGGCCTGGGCCAGGTATTGCTCCTTAACGTAGCTTTCGACCTGGGCATTGTCGTCGATGGCCCCCCGGTAGCGGACCGTGAAGCCGTTGCCGGCCGGGGTCAGTAGAAATGCCTCGGGAGTTTTAGTGGCCCCCAGCGCGGCTTTGGCTTTCTGGCCTTCGTCGGTGAAGTACTCCAGCTCGGTGCCGGTGGTTTTCACCTTGAGCTTTTCGGCATCGGGGTCGAAGCTGGCCTCCAGGTTGATGGGCGCGTTGATGAAGAGAAACTCCACTCCGCGGCCGCTGTATTTGCTTTTGAGGTCGTTCAAGCGGTTTTGGTAGAGCTTGGAAAAGGCGCAGCTCGGATTAACAAACACCACGACTACAGCCTTGCTCTTGGCGTAGCTGCTTAGCGCCACGTCCGCGTTGGCCGCCGATTTGAGCGTGAAGTCGCCCACGGTATTCTGGGCGCGGCCCGTCGTGACGGCCAGGGCGCCAAACAGCAGGGCTACGGCGGCAATAATGGAAATTCGGCGAAAAGACATGCGCAGGGAAAGTCAGTGAAGGGCGGAAGGAGCCTCGGGCTCGAAACAGTACGTAAGTACGTAATCTGGGGCCAAAAGCTGGTAGTGAATCTGGTGTTGGCTGCGGAAGTTTTCTGTGAGCAAGTGTCCCGTCAACACACCTGCCTCCCGCAGCCCAAACGGGTTGAGCTGAATCTGCTCTTTAAACACCAGGCCCCGGCGACTGTGCAGCTTGTAAAGCGTCTCCTTGGCACTCCAATAGAGACTATTTTTAGCTTCGTTGTCGCCGGCGTCGGCTCGCTCGGTTTCCGATAAAAACCTGGGAGCCAACTTTTGAGCTTTAGCCCGGATCAGTTCAACATCTGTGCCAACCCGCCCGCGGGCGGCCACCACTCCCGCCACCCACTGCCCCGAGTGCGACAACGATACGGCGTAATCGGGCAGTTGCTCGAAGTAGGGGCGGCCGTTGGCGTCATTGCGCAACAGGGCGGGAGCGGCGGTGAAACGGGCCAGCAGGGCGTGGGCCAGGGCCCGGCCGGCCAGCCATTGCAGGGTGCGATTCTCGTCGCGGCCCGCGGGCTGGAGCGGGGCGTACTGCTCGGCCTGGGGCACCACGGCCAGCAAGTCAGTTGGCAAATCGGTGAGGTGCCACAGGCCCAGCAGAGCATCCGGGGCGAGCGGCGTGACGGTGTGCAGGGGCATGAGCGTGGGGGAGAAGCAGGCGGGAAGAAAGCGCAAAGCACGCACATTGGGGGCATAGTTGGGCGCAAGGGCTAATCCGAGGTTACCTTTCGGCCTTCTTTTCACTTTGCCGCCGCTATGCCCGCCCTCTTTCGCCCCCAGCTGCACAAACTGGCCACCCTGACCGGCCACCGGGACTGCGTGTACGCCCTGGCCGGCAGCGCCGCCGAGCCCACAGTTTTCTCGGCCGGCTCCGACGGATTTGTAGTCGCCTGGAACCTCGACGAGCCGGCCCGGGACGGGGAGTTAATTGCGCGGGTGGAAAATTCGGTGTACGCCCTGCGCTACCTGCCCGCCCGGCGCCTGCTGCTGATTGGTCACAACTTCCAGGGCCTGCAGGTGATTGACCTAACCGAAAAGAAGCTGCTCTACGCCACTGCCCTGCCGCCCGCGGCCATCTTCGACATCGTACACTCCGCGGCCCGCGGCCGGATGTACGTGGCCCTCGGCGACGGGACGCTGGCCGTACTCCACGACGACGATTTTCGGGTGGAGAAGTTGCTGCGCCTGTCGGAGAAAAGCCTGCGCTGCCTGGCCCTGCACGAGGAGCGCGGCGAGCTGGCCGTGGGTGGCAGCGACGCGCTGGTCCGGGTGCTCGACCTGGATTCATTGGCGCTGAAATACACCGCGGAGGGCTCGACCAACTCCGTCTTCACGGCCGCGTATTCGCCCGACGGGCGCTGGCTGCTCACGGCGGGGCGCGACGCCCACCTGCGCATCTGGGACGTGGCCGCGGGCTACGCCGCTCACCAAAGCGTTGTGGCGCACCTGTTTGCCATCAATCACCTCGCGTATTCGCCCGACGGGCAGTTTCTGCTGACCTGCAGCATGGACAAATCCATCAAGCTCTGGGACGCCGAAACCTTCCGTCTGCTGCGCGTCGTGGACAAGGCCCGCAGCGCCGGGCACGGCACCTCGGTCAACAAGTTATTTTGGTCAGCCAGCCGGAAACGGGTAGTTTCGTGTAGCGACGACCGCAGCCTTGCCGTGTGGGAGCTGGTCGCCGACCCCACCGCCCTATGAAGATTACTGCCCTCGATATCCGTCAGAAAACCTTTGAAAAAGCCTTTCGGGGGCTTAACAAAGAAGAAGTTGAAGCCTTCCTCGTCACGCTCTCCCAGCAATGGGAGCGGATGGGCGACGAAAACCGGGAACTGCGCCTCAAGCTCGACCACGCTACCCAGGAAGTAAGCAAGATGCGGGAGGTGGAAACCTCGCTCTACCGCACCCTCAAAACGGCCGAGGACACCGGCAACAGCATCACGGAGCAGGCCCAGCGCGAGTCGGAGCTGCGCATCCGCGAGGCCCAGCTCAAGGCCGAGCAGATCTTGTCGGATGCTCGCCAGAAAGCCCGCGCCGTGGTGGACGACGCCTACAAGCAGGCCGAAAAAACCATTGCCGAGATGCAAGCCGAAGTCAATGGCCTCGGCCAGCAGTGCCAGGGCCTCGAAAATCAGCTCGAAGGCCTCGTGCGCGACTTGCAGCGCCTGGCCGCCGACTCGCTCGATAAAGTGGAAAAAGTGAAGGCCCGGCCGAAAGCTTCGGTGGCCGCCATCCTTTCCCGGGCCGCCAGCGTAAAGGTGAATCGACCTGATCCTTCACCTGAAACTGATTCTGCCATGTTTGTAGGTTCCGCCTCTACTTCTTCCGCGGCCGCCGTGGCCGGCGCCTCCGCCGTCAGCGGTATTGCCACCACTGTTGACCAGCCGCGCCGGCCCATTGGCCCCCAGCCCGGCAGCTACAACCCCAAGCCCGGCCAGCAGCCCGACCCGCATCCGGAGCCCCAGCCGGGCCAGGAGCCCGATCCGGGCGCTCCGGCCCAGACGCCCGGTCCGGACATTCGGCCCAATCCCGCCCCGAACGAAAACCCGGGCATTGCCAACCCCGAGCGGATTCACCAGCCCGGCCCAGCCACCGTGCCGAACCCCGTAGAGCCTTACGTGGAGCCGGCCCGCCCCGATATTCAGCCCGTCGGCCCCAGCCACCCCGAAATTGCCCCGCCTTCCCCCGCCACTCACCCCGGCATGGCCGCGGCAGCAGTTGCGCCGGCGGAGAAGTCGTTTTTTGATGAAATCTAGCCCCGGGCTCGATACACCCCATTGCCAGCAGCCGACCCTTTCCGGGCCGGCTGCTTTTTTTGGCCAGTAATCGGTTGTGCGGGCTAGAGGCCGGCATTACCTTCTAATGCTGAGGCGGGTGGCAGCGCCGCTATCCAACGTTCAAACTCATCACTTCACCATTTCACCGCATGGGACAGGTTGCACTCGAGGGCATGGAGTTTTTTGCCTACCACGGCTACTACGACGAAGAGCAGAAAATCGGCAACCGGTACAGCGTCGACCTGTACGTGAAGGCCGACCTACAGGCTGCCGGAGTATCGGACGAGCTGCAGTCGACGGTGAACTATGTGGTGCTGTACGGCATTGTGGCCGAGGAAATGCGGGTGCCGGCCCGATTGCTGGAGCATGTTGGCCACCGCATCCTCGACCGGATCCTGGCCGAACTGCCGGCCGTGCGCGCGGCCCGCGTGCGGGTGTCGAAGTTTAATCCGCCCTTCGGCGGCCTCTGCTACCGCTCGGCTATTACGTTGAAAGCCAAGCGCAAGCTGCAACGGTAGGCGAAGGTCTATGTCTTTGCAAAGCCAGTCCCGTGGGGCTGGCTTGCGAGCTTTAGGAAATTTATACGAAAATATTCGTAACCAACGCTTGCATCTACGACGGCTTTCGTATATGTTTGACATACGAAATGTGTCGTACTGAAAAAGAGCCGAGAATATGAGTAAGTCCCCCATCCCCAAGCCCACCGAATCGGAGCTGGAAATCCTGCAGGTACTCTGGCAGCAGGGGCCCACCACCGTGCGGGCCGTCAATGATGAGCTCAGCCGCAAGCGCGACGTGGGCTACACTACCACCCTGAAGCTGCTCCAGCTCATGCTCGATAAGGGCCTCGTGCTGCGCGACGACGACAGCCGCACCCACGTGTACCGGGCGGCCGTGCGGCAGGAGGAAACCCAAAGCCTGCTGCTCGACCGGTTTGTGGAAGCCACCTTCGGCGGCTCGGCCATGAAGCTGGTGATGCAGGCGCTGGGCAACCGGCGCACGTCGAAGGAGGAGCTGGCGCAGATTCGCAGCCTGCTCAATGATATGGAAGATCAGAAAGAAGGCACCGATAAAGCAACTCCCGATGAACTGGCTTGAGAATGCACTTTCCCCCGCCTTGGTGCGGGCCCTGGGTTGGACCATCGTGCACTCCCTGTGGCAGGGCGCGGTAGTGGGGCTGGCCCTGGTGGGGCTGCTGCTGGTGCTGCGCCGCCACTCGGCCCAGGTTCGCTACAACGTGGCTTGCGTGGCGCTGGCCACCATGCTGGGCCTAGCGCTGGTGACGTTTGTGCGCCACTACGCCATTGCCCTGCAGACTCCGACGGCCGCAACCGCTGCCCCAGCGTTGTCCGCCGCCGGTCTGGCGGCCCCGGCTACTTCCCCGGACGTAGTGCTGACGGCTCCCGAAACCGGGCCGGCCGTCCTGACCGGCGGCCTCGACGCCTGGCTGCACTACTTCGACCAGAACCTGCCCCTGATTGTGGCCGCCTGGCTGCTGGGGTTGCTGGCCATGACGCTCCGCATGCTGGGCGGGCTGGCCTACATCCAGCGCCTGCGCCACTACCGGGTGCAACCGCTGGCCGCGCACTGGAATGAGCGGCTGGAAGTGCTGGCGGCCAAGGCTGGTCTTAACCGTACCATTACTCTGCTCGAATCGGCGCTGGTGAAGGCGCCCCTGGTGGCGGGCCACCTCAAGCCCGTGATTCTGCTGCCCCTGGGCACGGTGCTGGGCCTCACGCAAAGCCAACTGGAAGCCATTCTGGCCCACGAGCTGGCCCACATTGCCCGCCGCGACTACCTGGTAAACATCCTGCAGTCGGTGGCTGAAATCCTGTTTTTCTACCATCCCGCGGCCTGGTTTATCACGGCCTGCCTGCGTACGGAGCGCGAGAACTGCTGCGACGACGAGGCCACGGCCATCTGCGGCGATCCGCTGACGCTGGCCCGGGCCCTGGCCGCGCTGGCCGAAATGGGCCAGGACGTGACTCCGGTACCCCAGCTGGCCTTGTCGGCCGTGGGTCCTGATGGCTCACTGCTGGGCCGCATCCGCCGGCTGGTGCAGCGCCGGGCTGCTCCCACGTTCTCGGAAGGCGTGATGGCTGCGCTGGTGGTGATGGGCGGCCTAGTGCTGCTGGGCCTCACGGCGGCCGTGTCGATGGCTAGCCCCCGGCCCTGGGCCGACAAAGCCAAAGAGCTGGCCGGGCTGATAACTCCCGTGGACAACGCCCTGTGGCTGCACCGCCTGGAGGTTGCGCATCAGGATACGCTGCCCCCAACGCCGGCCCTGACCGCCGGCGGCCAGGACGACGACGACAAAGACAAGAAAAAGCGCAAGTACAAAGACAAGGACGGCAACAAGCGCGTCGTGATTGTGAACGGGGAACCCGACGCTGGCTACGGCCGCGGCGACGGCACCGTGGTGGTGAAGCGCGACAAGAAGGGCCGGGCCACCGAAATCATCGTCGATGGCCGCCGGATTGACTTGCAGGAAGACAACAAGAAAGCCAAGGGCGGCAGTACCGAAGTTATCCAGTTGGCTCCCCAAGACCGCGCCGACAGCCGCCGCCGCACCTGGTCGAGCGACGACTTTGCCTTCAACTTCAACGACGACTCCCGCAACTTCGGCATGTCGGAAAAGGACCGCCGGGAGCTGGAGCGCTCCTTGCAGAAAATGAAGCTGGATTTGCGCCTGAACCTGGACGAAGCCCAGAATTCAGCCAACCGGGCCGCGGCCAAAACCTACGTGTACCGCGACGGCAACCGCACCGAGATTCGCAACGGCAAAACCATCCGCATCATCGATACCGAAAAGATTGAGTCGGATGCTATGCGCACGGCCGAGCAGTCGATTCGGGAGGCTTTGCGGACCGAGAAAAACCCCGAAGCCCGCGAGAAGCTTCAGCAGGAGCTCGACCGGCTGCAGCAGCGCCGCGAGGAGCAGCGTCAGGAGCTGGAAGAACGCCGCCAAGATCTGGAGGAGAGCCGCCGCGAGCGGGAAGAAGAGCGCCGCAGCCGCGAAGAGGAGCGCCGCGACCGGGAGGATGAACGCCGGGAGCGGGAAGAGGAGCGCCGCCGCGACAACGAGGAAACCCAGGCGGCTCTGGTGCGCGAGCTGCGCGCCGACGGCCTGATTTCGGACTCCGACAACTACCAGTTTTCGGTGAACACCCAGGACCTGGTCGTGAACGGCAAAAAGCAGTCGGCCGCCCTGCGCGACAAGTACCTGAAGCTCATCGAGGCCGAAACCGGCCGCAAGCTCACGGCCGGCAACACCTACGGCATTACCCGCAACACCAATTCCACGACCATCGACGACGACGGGCCCACCCCGCCCCGGGCGCCGCAGGCCCCGCGGGCTCCCCGGGCCCTGACGGCCCCCACGCCGCCGCGGCCCCCCAAAGCCCCGCTGGCCCCGCGCAAGCCCACCATCAACAACACCGTCATCGGCGACCAGCTGCGCAAGGACGGTCTGATTGGCAAGGACGACAAATCCTATCAGCTGCAACTGAACCAATCGGGCATGCGGGTGAACGGGCAGAAGCAATCCGATGCTGTGGCGAAAAAGTATCGGGAGCTGCTCAACCACGGCGACGACAAGAATTTCAATCTGAATATTTCTGTATCGGAATAGTGGTGTTGGTGCTAAAAAGGCGGTTTGCGGTGAGCAGGCCGCCCTTTTTTTGCCCAATCCGTCCGGCCTGAGCAACCCTTTTCGCGTTGCCGCCATCTGTTAGCCCGCTGCCCTCATTCTCTCTCTCCCTGATTTTATGCGCTTACGAGTCCTCTTGTTGTGTTGGTTTGGACTAGTTGCCACCCTGGCCCGGGCGCAGGACGTACCCGCCGCCCCGGCCCCTACCGGCGCGGCCACGGCGGCGCCCAAGCGGCAGTTGCCGGCCGTGCGCATCACCGAGGTTATCAAGCTCGACGGGCAGCTCGACGAGGCCGCCTGGCAGCAGGCCACGCCGGCCACCGACTTCATTCAGAACCGGCCCAACCCCGGCCCCCACGAAAAGCACCCGACCGAGGTGCGCATCCTCTACGATGACGCGGCCATCTACGTCGGGGCGGTGATGCACGACGTGAGCCCCGATTCGATTCTGCGGGAGCTGACCCCGCGCGACGGGTTCGGCAACACCGACTTTATCGGCGTCTTCTTCGATACCTACCACGACCAGATCAACGGCTACGGCTTTTTCGTGACTACCGGCGGCGTGCAGATGGACTGCCGCTATTCCCCGGCCGGGGGCGAGGACTTCAACTGGAACGCCGTCTGGGACTCGCGCACGGCCGTGCGGGGCACCGACTGGGTGGCCGAAATGCGGATTCCGTACTCGGCTATTCGCTTCAGCTCGGCCGAAGCCCAGCTCTGGGGCATCAACTTCATGCGTCAGCGCAAGCGCGACAACCAGGCTTTCTTCTGGAACGAGGTCAAGCCCCAGGTGGATGGCTTCGTGAACCAGTGGGGTGAGCTGCGCGGGGTGACGGGCATTAAGTCGCCGCTGCGGCTTTCGCTGACGCCCTACGTGTCGGCCTACGTGAACCATTATCCCTTCAAGCAGCAGGGCATCCGCAACACCAGCACCAGCTTCAACGGCGGGGCCGACATCAAGTACGGCATCAACGAAAGCTTCACCCTCGACGCGACGCTCGTGCCCGACTTCGGCCAGACCCTGAGCGACAACCAGGTGCTGAACCTGTCGCCGTTTGAAGTGCAGTACAATGAAAACCGCGCGTTTTTCACCGAGGGCACCGAGCTGTTCAACAAGGGCAACCTATTCTACTCCCGCCGGGTGGGGGCCACGCCCATCGGTTTCGGCGACGTGAAGGGCCAGCTGCGCAAAAGCCGGCGCCTCGACGACGGCGGCCGGGTACCGGGCGAAGTCGTGGTGACGAACCCGGGCGTGACCCGCCTGCTCAACGCCACCAAAGTATCGGGGCGCACCAGCAAGGGCCTGGGCGTGGGCGTGTTCAACGCCCTGAGCAACGACGTGTACGCCACCGTGCGCGACTCCGTGGATGGGTCGGAGCGGCAGGTACTGACCCAGCCCTTCAGCAACTACAACATCGTGGTGCTCGACCAGAGCCTGAAAAACAACTCCTACGTGTCGCTCATCAACACCAACGTGACGCGCTGGGGCAGCACCTACGACGCCAACGTGACCGGCGGGCTGTTTCGGTTTGCCAACAAAAAGAACTCCTACGCCGTGGACGGGCGCCTGATTTATTCGCGCCGCCGCGGCACGGTCTTCAACTCCGCCGACGCCATTGACGACCAAAACGGCTACAAGTACCAGGTGAGCGTGGGCAAAATCAGCGGCAACTTCACCTGGAACGTGGGGCAGGGCATCGAGTCGGACACCTACAACCCGAACGACTTGGGCATTCTGTTCGGCAACAACAACATCAGCCAGTACGCCAACTTCAACTACAACAAATACAAGCCCTTCTGGAAGGTCAACAACCTCTACACCTGGTGGAGCATCAACCACTCGCTGCTCTACCGGCCCACGCGCTACCAGAACATGAATTTTGCCGGCGGCGCCAACACGACCTTCACCAAGAGCTTTCTGACCACGGGCTTCAACTTTGACGTGAACCCGGTCAACCACGACTTCTACGAGCCGCGCACCTACCCGCTGGGCGAGTACTACGTGCGCGTGCCGGCCAACGTGAACGTCGGCGGCTTTGTCTCGTCGGATTACCGCAAGAAATTCGCCCTCGACCTGAACGGCGGCGTCCGCGCCTACGCCCAGGACGACCGGTTTGACCGGCCCCGGCGGCTGGGCATCGGGGCCACCATTTCCCCGCGCTACCGGGTCAACAACAAGCTCAACTTCCGCTACAGCCTCGACTGGAGCCGGAGCCGCAACCAGATTGGCTTTGTCAACGGCGGGCTCAGCAATGATGAGCCCCTGGATAAGGTTTTCGAGGGGCAGCGGCCGCTGGGCCGGCGCCGCGTGACGACCATCACCAACACCGTGTCGGCGGCCTACACGTTCACTAACCGCATGTCCTTGACGGTACGCACCCGCCACTACACCAGCACCGTGCAGTACAACGAGTTTATCGGGCTGGCCCCGGGCGGCAAGGAAACCACGGTGGCCTATCAGCGCAACCGCGACAACACGTTCAATGCCTTCAACGTGGATGCGGCCTTCTCGTGGTGGTTTGCGCCGGGCTCCCAGGTCAGTATTGTCTGGAAAAATGCCAACGCCACGTCCCTCGACGCCAACGCGGCCACGCCCCTGTATTTCGACAACCTGAGCAATACCATCAACACCCCGCACAACAACTCGGTGTCGGTGAAAGTCCTCTACTACCTCGACTACCTGGCCCTGCGGCCCCGGCGGGCATCGTAAGTTCGAGGCAGAATAGCTAACTAGCCGGACCAGTCCCACCGGGGCGGGTCCGGCTTTTTTACCCCTTATTCTTACCCTATGCTTTCCCGCGCTTCCCGTTTTTGCGCCGCCGGCCTCGGCCTGCTGCTGGCGCTGCCCCTGGCCGCCGCCGCCCAAACCACCGCCCCACTCGACAGCCTGCGCGCCCAGAGCCAGCGCGCGGCCAAGGCCAAGCGCTACGCCGAGGGCGCCGCGCTGTCGGTGCAGCTCAGCCGGGCCGAGAAGTTCCAGTCGGCCAAGAGCGGCGCGCTCTACAACGCGGCCTGCTACTACGCCCTGGCCGGGCAGCCCCAGGCGGCGGTGCAGGCTTTCGATAAGGCTCAGCAGCTGGGCTGGAACCAGGCCAGCTGGGCCCGCCAGGACACCGACCTGAACTCGCTGCGGCAGCTGCCCGCTTTCCAGGTGGTGCTGGCCCGCATGCAGCGCATCGAAGACCGGCAGCGCGACCCGCGCAACGCCCAGCTCGTCACGACCGACATCACCAACTTCTGGCGGGCCTACGACCTGGCGGCCAAGGACCCGGCCCACCGGGAGCAGATTTACCAGCGCGAATACTTCGACAAGGGCACCGTGGGCCTGCAGGACTACTACGCCCTGAAGATTCAGGACACCAAGAAGTTTGTGGCCAACCTCGACGCCAAGCCCGAGTTTTACCGCGCCATCCGCCCCAACACCCTGCAGATTGCCTCCCTGACCAAGCAAATCCGCGGGGGCTTTATCCGGCTCAAGGAGCTCTACCCGGCCGCGCGCTTTCCCAACGTGTACTTCGTTATCGGGCGCTTCACCTCGGCCGGCACGGCTTCCGGCAACGGCATGCTCATCGGGGCCGACCAGATGAGTGCCTCGCCCAGCACGCCCCGCGGGGAGCTCAACCTGTGGGCCCGCAACAACCTGGGCAACCTTCAGGACTTGCCGGCCGTGGTGGCCCACGAGCACATTCACGCCCTGCAAAAGCCCACCACCGACCTGACTTTGCTGCGCGGGGCCATCAACGAGGGCATGGCTGACTTTCTGGCCGAGCTGACCAGCGGGCAGAACCCCAACCGCCGCCTGCAAACCTACGGCCTGGGGCACGAGAAGCAGATCTGGGCCGACTTCAGCCGGGAAATGACCGGCACCAACTGGGACAACTGGATTGCCAACGGCCGCCAGGAAACTGCCGACAAGCCCGCCGACCTGGGCTATTTTGTCGGCTACCAGATCTGTAGGGCCTATTACAACGAGGTGGCCGATAAAAAGCAGGCCGTCTACGACATGCTGAACCTGGCCGACTACCCCGGCTTTCTGAAGCGCAGCCGCTACGCCGAAAAGCTGGCCGCCCGCTAACCCATTTTCCCGAGTTCTATGCTCACTCACCTGGGCCTGATCAGCCTGCTGGTTCCCGACTACGACGAAGCCCTGGCCTACTACGTGGGCGTGCTCGGCTTCGTACTGCGCGAAGACACCGACCTGGGCCAGGGCAAGCGTTGGGTCCGAATTGCACCCTCGGCAGCGGCCGAAACCAGCCTGCTGCTGGCCCGCGCCGCCACGCCCGCTCAGGTGCAGCAGATGGGGCAGCAGGGTGGGGGGCGGGTCTGGCTGTTTCTGCACTCCGACGACTTTGCGGCCGACTACGCCCGCCTGCGGGCCCGGGGCGTGGCGTTTCTGGAGGAGCCCCGCCAGGAAAGCTACGCCGCCGTTGTGGTGTTTCGCGACCCGTACGGCAACAAGTGGGACCTGCTGGGCCCGCCCGCGGAGCTAACCTGAAAAAGCGCGTCAGCCAGCCGGAAAGAATGCTTCCGGCTGGCTGACGCGCTTTCAAAGAGTGCAGCAACTACTTTTTGGGGCGCAGCATCAGGTAGTCGAGGTAGTAGAGCACCTTCACCGACACCGAGTTGTTGTGCGGGGTGTTGATGGTGGCGTTGAAGTTGTCGAAGTACTGGGGCGTGGCCTGCTCGGCCAGCAGGGACGTGGCGCTGGCGTTTTTCCAGACGATGCTGATCTGGGAGCCCGGCGCAAACCACCACGAATACACCGCATCCACGTTGAAGGCGTTGTAAGTGTTGTCGCGGTTGCGGGCGTAGTCGGCCGGCGTCTCTTTGCCGCCCGGGGCCAGGGTCACGAAGTCGGCGTACTGCACGGTGCTGGTGTAGTGGCGGGTGCGCACCGTCAAGGACATACGGTTGGTGAACGTGTAGGCCGCCGACACCACGTTCGAAACCGTGGCCACGTTGCGGCGGCCCAGCAGCACCTGTCCCAGCCAGGGCTGATCCAGGGGCTCGTCGTTTTTCAGGCCACCGTTGACAAAGCCAATCTGATTCGTGGCCCGGCTCCAGTCGAGCGAGTAGCGCAGGGTGAAGTGGTCGTTGAAGCGGTAGCGGGGGTAGAAGCCAAAGCTGTAGAGGGCGCGGCGGGGACGGCTCAGGTGCTCATCCAGGGCGTAGGTGCGGTTGCCGGCATTCATGCCCAGGGCAAATTTCTTGCGGGTGTCGGAGTTGAAAAACACCACCAGACGGGTGCTGCCCGGCACGCGCACGTAGTACTCGCCCAGCGGATAGGTGCGCGGCTCGTAGAAGTCGTTGCTGGCCTGGTCCACGTTCATATCGAAGCCGATCTGCAGAAAGCTCTTGGTGAACGTGGTGTTGCCGCCGAGGTAAAAGCCCAGGTTCTGGTAGCGCGTGGGCCGGTAAAGCAAACTGTGGTTGACCTCGCTGAACAACGACAGGTTGTTGACCTTCCAGAAGGGCTTGTATTTGCGGTAGTTCAGGTAGGCGCCCTGGCTGATGTTGTTGTTGCCGAACAGAATGCCCAAGTCGTTCGGGTTGTAAGTGTCCGACTCGATGCCCTGGTTCACGCCCCAGGTCAGGTTGCCGCTGACTTTGCCCACGCCCACCTGGTACTTGTAGCCGTCCTGGTCACTGACTTTCTCCGACGAGTTGAACTGGGTGCCGCGGCGGCGCGAGTACACCAGGCGGCCGTCCACGGCGTAGGTGTTGGTTTTGTCGTTGAAGCTGAACAGTCCGCCGGTTACGTTGGCGTCGTAGGTGCTGCCGGCCCGGGTCACGTTGGTGTTGATGAGCGACACGTAGGAGTTGTGGGGCAGGCTCTGGTCGAGTACGGCAATGCTGTAGTTGCTCAGCGGCTGGGTCAGCACCTGCCGCTCGTGTCCGTCCAGGGTGTCGCGCAGGGTGGCGTACACGTCGTTGCTGACGGCGTTGAACAGGCCGATGCCCAGGCCCTGCTTGGTCCGTCCCGACACCTTGGTGGCGTTGAGCAGGCGGGTTTCGGCGGGGTTGCGGCGGATTTTCTCGTGAGCACCCGCCTTCAGGCCGTAGAAGCCGATGGGCGTGGCCCCCACCCGGCGGGAGTAGAACAGGTTGCCCTTGTTGAACAGCTCGGTGCCCTCGGTGAAAAACGCGCGGTTCTCGTTGAACTGCACCTCAAACGGCGAGAGGTTCAGCACCTGGTTGTCGCTCTGCACCTGGCCGAAGTCGGGCACGAGCGTCGCGTCGAGGGTGAAGCTTTCGTTGATGCCCCACTTGATGTCGGCCCCGCCGTTGAAGCTGGTGCTAGTGCGGCGGGTGCCCTCGGCGTTGAGGGGGTTGTGGTTGACGTAGCTGCTCACGTAGGGCGTCAGGGACAGGCGCAGCGGGGGCTGCACGTCGCGCACCCCGCGCAGCTCGCCCCACTGGTTCACGAAGCCATTGACGGCGGGCTTGACCTCGTTCCAGAAAAACTGGGCGTTGTCGCGCTTGCGCTGCCGGGCGAAGTTGAGCCCCCAGAGCTGCTCGGGCGCCTTGCTGAAGCGGATAGCCGAGTACGGAATCCGCATTTCGGCCACCCACTCGGTGCCGCGCTGGCTGGTGCGGGCATCCCAGACGGCGTTCCAGTTGAAGTCTTCACCGCCCGCCGGGGAGTAGCGCGCGTCGAGCTGCACGCCGCTGGTGGTCACGGTGAAGTTGTAGCCGTTGAGCTGGTCGTGGTAGGTGTCCAGGAACACCGAGAAGATGTCGGTGTTGCCAAACTGGTCCCGGGCCGTCATTTCCCGCAGAATGGAGTCGGGGCTCACGTCGTGCATCACGGCCCCGATGTAGAGGTTGGCGTCGTCGTAGAGCACGCGCACCTCGGTCTGGTTTTTCTCCGGCACGCCGGGGTTAGGACGCTGCTGCACGAAATCGGATGCCACGGGGGCCTGCTGCCAGACGGCCTCGTCGAGCAGGCCGTCGAGCTTGATGGCCTCGGTGATGCGCACGGCCTGGAGCTGCCGCTTCGGCGCGGCCGTGGCAGAAGTCGTAGGGGCAGTGGCCGGAGTCTGGGCCGCGGCGCGGAATGGGCTCCAGCTCAGCAGCAGGAGCAGCGGAAAAAGGGAACGCCGAATAAAGGTGGGAAGCATACTGCGTGCGTTTTAGCGAGGTGGGAGCCGGCGCCGCGGCCCGAACCGGCCGGGCATGGCGGGGGCGGGCAGCCGCAGAAGCGGCGCAAAAAAGCGGGGAGCCGGAAAAAAAGGTGGGGCTGTTGCAGCAGCCCCGGCCGGGAGCGGGAAAAGACAGTCGGGCTTTTCCCGGGGCCGGACCAGCCGCGCGGGCCGCTGGTCCGGACTAGAAGAAGGCTGTTATTTGGCCTTGCGGATGTAGATGTTGCCGTTCAGGGTTTTCATCATCACCTCGGCGCCGCCCCCGTTGATTTTGCCGTAGGTCCAGTTGTCCACGTTCACCCGGTAGGTGCCGTCCTTGGCCGTGCGGGTCACTTTCGGGGCCCCGCCGTCCACGGTCAGGTCGAAATCGGAGTAGATGTCGCCGTGCTCCGACTTGAGCTTGACGGCCGTTTTGGCCTTGGCCGGGAAGGTCACGTCAATCTTACCGTTGACGCTGGAAAAGGCCATGGGCGCATTCGGCGTCACGTCAGTGAAGCGGGCCACCACGCTGCCGTTCACGGTGTTCAGCACGGCTGAGCCCGCCACGTCGGTGAGCTGAATCGAGCCGTTCACGTTCGAGACTTCCAGCTCCCCGCTCACGTTGTCGACGGTGATGTTGCCGTCGTTGACCGTCCCGATCTGTAGGGAAAACTGCCGGGGCACCTTGATGGTGAAGTCGACGGGCTGGGGGCCGGGCTGGGAGCGGACGTACACGTGGTTGGCCTTTTCCTGGGCCGTCACGTCGAGGCCATTGACCTTGGAAATGCGCCGCATCCCGTTGCTGGTTTCGTTCGAGTCGCCGCCCCGGTCGCGGCCGGCGTGGCCGTTCACGTCGATGACGACTTCCTTGCCGCCGTAGCCTTCCACCCGGATGGAGCCACCGACGAGCTTCAGGTGCAGGGTGCCGGGCTTGCCGGGCGAGCTGAGGGCCACTACGAGCTGCTGGTCCTTGTTTTGGGCCGCCAGGGGGCTGCCCCCGGCCAGGGTGCTCAGGGCCAGGAGAGCGAAGAAAATGAGCTTGTTCATTTGGTTTGCTGCTTGATGGTGACGTCGCCGTTCAGGGTTTCGAAGCGGAAATCAGGGCCGCCTTTGCCCAGCCGCACGGCCGTCTCTTTGCTGAGTTTATACTTGGTGCCCTGGCCGTCGCGCTGCTGGTTCTGGGTCACGCGGGCCGGCAGCACTTCGGTTTTGGGAAAGTCCGTGTAAAGCTCCCCGTGCATGCTTTTGAAGTACACGTCGGCCGATACGCTGGTCGGGTAGCTCACGGTGATGTTGCCGTTGATGGTTTTGTAGGACGAGGCCTGGCTCGGGGCCGCCGCGTAGCTCACGCTCACGTCGCCGTTGATGGTGTGGGCCTGGGTGGCTTCCCGCACGTTGCGCAGGGTCACGTCGCCATTGATGTTGCGGGCCTGGAGCGGCCCGCTCACGTCCTGCACCAGCACCTGCCCCCCGTTCACGGTCGAGACGATGACGCGCATCGAGGCTGGCACTTTTACCACGAAATCGAACTGGTAGCGGTAGTCGATGTCACCGCTGTTGTAGCTGTTGTTGCGGCGGGGGCGCGAGTCCTGGGGACCCTGCTGATACACGACCACGCTGTCGTTGCGCTGAATAAAGCCGAGCTGGGCTTCCTTTTTACCCAGGGCCAGCTGCTCGGCGTTGTCGGCGCGGATGGTTTTGGTGGCTTCTACCACCACGGTCTTGCCGTTGTAGCCTTCCACCGTTATCGAGCCGAAGATGTTGTACAGCGCCAGGGTGCTGCGGCCGGCCTCACCGGTGAGGGCAAACTCGCGCTTGATCTGCTCTTTGTCTTCGCGGTCCTGGGCTTGCAGCGAGAGGCTAGGCAGCCACAGTAGGAGCCAGATCAGACCGAATATCGGGGTGAGTTTCATGGGATGTCGGGGGCGTTGAAGGGTGGGGAGCCTGGTCGTTCGACAAGGTCTCAATGCTTTGTTCGATTTTGCTTTTCACCTGCTGGTTCAGGTTTTCCTGCTGGAGCAGCTTGCGCAGGGGCCGCACCGAGCGGCGGTCCTGGAGCTGCACCATCAGGTCGGCCAGCGCCGACTGCACCAACGGCGAGTCCTGCTGGGTCAACGACTTGATCAGTCCCTGGCGCACCATGGGCTCCTCCGTCAGGCTGCTGAGCACTTCCAAGGCGGCTAGGCGCACGTTCACGTTGGGGTCCTGGTTGAGCGTGCTTAGCAGCGCGGCCAGCACCCGCTCGTTGGTGGGGGCCACTTCCTCGGCGTTGCTCACGGCCTTCAGCCGCTGCACGGCCGAAGGGTTGGCCAGCTGCTCCAGCAAGTGCACCTGCTGCACGGCGGCGGGGTTAGAAGCCGGCTGGGAAGCAGCAGCCAGCGGCGGCGAATCAGGCCCGACCGTTTCCGGCCGTCCTTTCAGGCCGTAGCCCACCACGAGGCCCACCACCAGCAAGGCCACGCTGTAGGCCAGGCGCAGGGCGTAAGCCGGCTGCCACCACTCGCGCAGCCGCTCCAGCAAGCCGGCCACCGACCAACGATGCTTCTGGACTTCAGCGGCCTGAAACTCGGCCAGCATGGAGTAGAAGCGGGGTCGCAGCTGCTCACTGGGCTCGGGCGTGGGCACCGTGCCCAGCGCGTCCCAGAGTTGGCGGACGGCCGTTAGTTCCTGCTGGCAGGCGGGGCACTGGGCCAGGTGGGCTTCCACGGCCCGCTGGTCTGCGGCCGACAAGTCGCCGGCCAGCCAGCCCAGCAGCTCGGGCTGCACGCTTTCACAGTTCCTGTTTGCTTCCATTTTCGAGTTTCAAGTAGATGTTCTTCAGCTGGCCCAGCGCCCGGTGCGCGCGCACCTTCACGGCCCCAACTGTGGTGTCGAGCAGCTGCGCTATCTGCTCGTATTTAAGCTCCTGGAAGCGGCTTAACACCAATACTTCCCGTTGCTCGGCGCTGAGCTGGCCCAGCGCCTGGTGCAGCAGCTCCACATCCTGGGCCTGCTGCAGGCCGGCATCGGCGGTGGGGCCGCCGGCCAGTTTTTCGGCCCAGTCCGCAATGTCCTGGTGGTGGGCCGAGGGTTTGTTTTTCTTCGCGGCGTCGGCTAGCACGTTGCGCGCGAGGTGGTACATCCAGGTCCGAAACTCGCCCTCCCCGGTGAAGGTGTGGCGATACTTCAGCATGCGGTAGAATACGTTCTGCACCAGGTCCTCACTGGTGGCCGGGTGGCCGTTGGAATGGTAGAAAAAGCCGTACAGCGGCCGGTGGTACCGTTCGAACAGCAGGGCCATCTTCTCGACCTGACCAGCCTTCACCTGCAGCATGAGCGAATTGTCGGTAAGCGTGTTCAAGCGGCCGGGGATGAGGAGGTGGGAGCGTATTCGGCGGTGGAAACTGCGCCTTTTTGGGAAGGTTACAGCCGGCGGCGAAAAATATTTCGCCGCCGGGTTTCGAGCCCACGAAAGGGTCAGTAGGGACGCATATTTGCGTCTTAATCGTTGTAGAGAGTTTCGCTGAGCAGTCCTGCTCGTTCCGGCAGGAGACGCAAGGTTGCGTCTCTACATCTGCCTTACTGGAAAACTACAACCCCAGCAGTTCCTCGGCTGCGCCGAAGGCCGACTTGGTGCCGGCTTTCACCTGTTGCTCTAAGGCGGCCAGGTGCCGGGCTACCTCCGGGCGGGCGTAGAAGCGGGCTTCCAACGCCTGGCGGATGGTTTCGTGGAGCCAGTGCAGGTTTTGCTCCTGGCGGCGGCGCTGAAAGTAGCCACTCTGCTGGGTCTGGGCCCGGTACTGCTCCACCACCTGCCACACCTCGGCCACGCCCTGGCCCGTCACGGCCGAGCTAACCGTCACCAGCGGGTTCCAGCCGCTGGGCGCCAGCGGAAACAGGTGCAGGGCGTTCTGGTACTCGCGGCGGGCCAGCTTGGCGGCCCGCTCGTTGCCGCCGTCGGCCTTGGTGATGGTCACCGCGTCGGCCATTTCCATGATGCCTTTTTTGATGCCCTGGAGCTCGTCGCCGGCCCCGGCCAGCATCAGCAGCAGAAAGAAGTCGACCATGCCGTGCACGGCAGTTTCGCTCTGGCCCACGCCCACGGTTTCCACGAAAATCACGTCGAAGCCGGCCGCCTCGCACAGCAGCATGGCCTCGCGGGTGCTGCGCGTGACCCCGCCCAGGCTGCGGCCGGCCGGGGAAGGGCGGATGTAGGCCGCGGGGTGGGCCGCCAGCAGGTTCATGCGGGTTTTGTCGCCCAGGATGCTGCCCCCGCTGCGCTGGGAGCTCGGGTCCACGGCCAGCACGGCCAGCTGCTTGCCCTGCTCGTTCACCAAATGCAGCCCCAGTGCCTCAATAAACGTGCTTTTGCCCACGCCCGGCACGCCCGTGATGCCTACCCGCACCGAGCGGCCCGCCCGGGGCAGCACCGCGTCGAGCACCTGCTGGGCCAGCTCCTGGTCGGTGGGCAGGGTGCTTTCGACCAGGGTAATGGCCTGGCTCAGGCGCACGCGGTTGCCGCTGAGGATGCCGTCGGCGTAGTCGGAAACGGAAAAGCGGCGGGCCATCGGCGGGGAAGCGGGAATAATCGGCGAAAATCTGCCGGCCGGCAGAATATTGGAGGTGCAAACTACCCCATAATAGTACATTTGAAAAACTGTCGTCTATTTCCGGCCGCCCCTGATTCTACCGCTACCCGCCATGCCCGCCATTCTGAAACGCTCCCTGCTTGCCGCCTTGCTCGCCATGCCCAGCCTGGGCTGGGCCCAGAATGAGCTGAGCAACTTCACCGCCACCGGCCGCGGCGGCGTCGCCACCACCTTCGCCACCGACTACCAGGCCATCGGCATCAACCCCGGCAACCTGGGCCGGGTGGGCGGGGCCAAGTTTGCCTTCACCATCGGCGAATTCGGGGCGGGCATCGGCTCCCAGTCGCTCACGCGCACTCAGCTCAAGAAGTTTGTGTACCAGACCAACGACCAGCTCAGCAGCGCCGACAAGCTCGAGCTGGCCCGACAGTTCACCTCCGACGACGCGCTGAACGTAAACGTGGACGCCACCACGCTGGGGCTGGCCGTGGCCGTGCCCGGCATCGGTAGTATCGCCGTCAGCAACCGCCAGCGGATTGCCAGCCACGTGGGGCTCAATAAAAATGCCGCCGAAATAGCCTTTCTGGGCAAGGATGCGCCCATTTTTCAGAACTACAACATCCAGACCTCGCCCCTGATTTCGGAGGCCCTGGCCGGCACGCAGGTGCAGATGGCCTGGCTCAACGAGTTTAACGTGGCCGTGGGCACCCGCCTGATTGATTTGCCGCTGGTGCAGCTCTCGGCCGGGGCCGGCTACCGCTACATTCAGGGCGTGGGCATCGTGGACGTGCGCGTGAGTGAGGGCAAGGTGGAAGCCTACGGCTCGATGTCGCCGCTGTTCAAGATTGACTACGGCAGCCTGGTCAACAACCCCTCGTTCAACCTGCGCCAGCGCGCCAACGGCCTGCAGCCCGTGGGCACCGGCCACGGCTTCGACCTGGGCCTGGCCCTGGAGGCCGGCAAAAAAGTGCGTTTGGGCCTGGCCGTGACGGACATCGGCCACATGACCTGGGAAGGCAACCTGGTGACGGCCAACGACCAGAAGCTGAAGCGTCTGCGCTCCACCGGCATCGGCAGCTACGACTTTTTCAAGGAAGCTGCCCAGATCTTCTCCGCCGGCTCCGACAGCCTCTTCAGCTACCAGCCCAGCGCCCAGCGCAAGGCCGACTTGCCCACCAAGCTCCGCGCCGGGGCCGGGCTGCGCATCAGCGAGTACTTCGAAACCGGCCTCGACGTGACCTTGCCCCTGAACAAGGTGGCCGGCAACATTTCCGCGCCCTTCGTGGGCCTGGGCGTCGATTTCAAGCCCGTGCGCTGGGTGCGGCTGAGCAGTGGCGTATCGGCCGGAGCGGGCTACAGCGTGAGCGTGCCCCTGGGTGTTACGTTCACCTCGGGCTTCTACGAGGCCGGTATCAGTACCCGCGACGTGGTCGGCCTGCTCACGGCCGAAAACCCGTACCTGTCGGCGGCGGCGGGCTTTCTGCGGTTTAAATTCGGGACGGTACAGTAGCCGCCCTACCGCTGCGGAGTAGTTGTCGGACGAGCCGGCGCCGGGCGTTTAACCGCCGGCGCTTTGCTCGTCCGCACTGTTTTCGGAGCGGCCGGCTTACGCACGACTTTCGAGGCAGCCGGAGCTTTCTTGCCGCTGGCTTTCCGTACCGGGGCCTTTTTCACGGGCGCTTTTTTCACCGGGGCTTTCACGGCGCCTTTAGCGGGCTCGGCGCCGTATTTCTTCTGGGCCGAGCTGGGGCCGTTGCTCACGAACAGGTCGAATTCCACGCGGCGGTTGCGGCTGCGGCCGGCCTCGGTGGCGTTGGTGGCAATGGGGTGCAGGGCTCCGTACCCGCGCAGCTCCACGCGGCCGGCCGTCACGCCCTTATCGAGCAGATACGTGCGGGCGGCGGCGGCCCGCTCCCGGGAAAGCGACAAGTTGAAAGCGGCCGGACCCTGGCTGTCGGTGTGGCCCACGATGCTCAGGGAGTAGTCGGGGTATTGCGCTAGCAGGGGCACCAGCGCGTCGAGGGTGGGGTAGGAAGCAGGCAGCAGGATGGCGCTGTTGCGGGCAAACTGGATGGCGCGGGTGGCATCACGCAGGCTCTGCCGGGCCGCCACGCTGATTTCCGGGCAGCCCCCGTTGCGGGCCGGGCCAGCCGTGGCGGGGCAGCGGTCCTGGGTGTCGGGCACGCCGTC
>NZ_SEWE01000018.1 GCF_004167665.1 Hymenobacter persicinus
TCCCTCGACCTCTATCGGGAGCTCCAGACGGCCACCCCGGACTCACTCCGCCCCTTGCTGCACGACCTGTTTGCGGCCAATATGTTCTGGGACCTGGCCACGGAAACTGCTACGGCCAGACAAGGTCAGCGGGGCCGCTGGCAGGTGACGCTCACGCTGCGGGCCCGGAAGCTGGTGGTGGATAGCCTCGGCGCCGAAACGCAGCTGCCGCTCCAGGACTGGGTGGAAGTTGGCGTCTTTGGTCCCGCCGCGGCCGGGCAGGAGTTCGGCAAGTTGCTTTACCGGCAAAAGCACCTGCTCAAATCCGGTCCGCAAACGATAGTAGTAACGGTACCTGGCCC
This sequence comes from Hymenobacter persicinus, assembly GCF_004167665.1. GTDB lineage: Bacteria > Bacteroidota > Bacteroidia > Cytophagales > Hymenobacteraceae > Hymenobacter > Hymenobacter persicinus. The sequence goes on from NZ_SEWE01000018.1 coordinate 342, forward strand.
GCCCGCCCGAGCCGCCCTCGACCCGCGCCATCTGCTGGTTGACTGGCAGTCAGAGGATAACTACCAAGCGGTACAGCTTATAAAGTAGCATTGTGACTTTTGGCGACAAGCTTTCGCGGTAATAGCGGCCTTGAGCCGCTGGCGGCCAACTATGCAGCGGGGCAGGGGTTAGGATTGGCGGGGCAGGCCGTGCGTTAACATCAACAGCGCCCGTTGGCTACCTATGCGCAGGTAGCCAACGGGCGCTGTACATACCGTGCGGGTCTAGCCGCAGCTCCACAGGGTGCCCGTGTAGTCGAGCCCAAACACATACGCATCATCACTGCCTGCATTGAGCGTGCCCATCGACACAGACAAGCCTCCGCTGCCCGGCTGGCCTACACTGGCCCAACGCCAGCTGGTACTGGGCTTGCAAAACCACAAGGTGCCTTTGCTGTCTTGCAGAAAGACGTACAAATCCCCCAGAAAATCCAATGGCCCCAGCGACAGGGTCAGCATCGTGCCCGCGGGCTGGCCCAGGTTGGTCCACTGCCAGGCGGCAGCGTTTTGCACGCAGCTCCACAGATTGCCCTTGGGGTCCAGCGCGAATACGTTGGCTCGACCGTTCACCAGTATTGCCCCGGCCGACTCCCCCACCTGTAAGCCGCTGGGCTGGCTCAATGTGCTCCAGACCGGTTGGCCCTGTTGGAGGGAGCAGGCCCACAGGATGCCCTGAACATCCAGCACGAAGACGGTGTTGCCGGCCGGCATGGCCACGGCCCCTACCGGCTCCAATCCCCTATCCCCCCCGGCCGGCTGGCCCAAGTTGGCCCATTGCCAGCCATTGGCGTAGGTACACTGCCAAAGGATGCTCTTTTCGTCGAGAATGTACACAGCAGCGCCGCCGTTGCTCGCCACCGTTCCAGCGCTGCGCAGCAGCCGGGCGGTGGTGGGCGGCGGCCCCACAATGGCCCACTGCTTAACGTCGTTGGATAGCCAACACGACCACAGGTTGCCCTGGCCATCGAGCGTCTGCACCACAGTAGCGCCGTCGATGTCAACCGTGCCCATGCAGTTCGTCATGGGCACGCCCGCGGGCTGGCCCAGGCTGGTCCACTGCCAGGCACTGCCATTGCGCCAGCAGCTCCACAAGCTGCCCTTGTTGTCCAGCCCCAGCACATTGGGGTTGCCGCCGTTCAGACAAGTGCCCCCCGAAGAAACTATCTGCACGCCCCCGCCGGGCGAACCCAGCTTGGTCCACTGCAACATATCCTGGTCGTGGTCCGGCCCGTCAGCAGACGGGTTGTTGGGGGCAGTAGGTTGATCTGTCATAAAAAATTGAAAATATGGAAGTTCACCGACTGCCCGCGTGGCCGCCGCGCTGGTAAACATACGCCTGTTGCCGATACTTACCGTAAATAGTTGGCTGATTGTCAGCCGCATTTGCTCCATTCCTCGCCTCACCTACCCTCATCTGCTTTGCAGCGGCTCGGGCCAGGAAAACGCCCGCAGCTACCACGAAGTGGCGGAATAACACTCCTGCAACATCCGCCGCACTTTCATTCGTGGAGTGCAACTGCACTAACGCGCACTGCTCGGTGGCGCTTCGGCAGAGGTGCTCAGCCCGTTTGGTACTTCATCCGCTCACCCGGCGGCGGGTTTTTCCAGCATTCAGCCAAGGCTCGGCGCTGCGCTTTGCGGGTGTGGTGTTGGGCAGGCTATATCGGGACTATCAGAGGCAGCGGCGAGCATCACCACTTTCACACGGCCGATGCTCAGGTCGTTGGAGTGCCCGGCGGGCCAGGTAGTATTCTAGAAGAAATGTCTACAAGTGAGGTAAAACCACCTTCACACAACTAAGCAAGGGCCAGAGGCTGGGCAAATCTTACTTCTTACGCCTTCATTCGTTTCACAACAAAAATGCCGTTATATATATCTTAAAATCAGATATATATAACGGCATTTCAGGTGGGCCCAACTGGAATCGAACCAGTGACCTGCTGATTATGAGTCAGCTGCTCTAACCGATTGAGCTATAGGCCCCGCTCAAAACCTCCGGTAGTTGGTTTCGGCAGCGCAAACTTCGAAGTTTGCGGCCGGATTTCCAATTCCAGTCCGCCGGAAGCCCGTTTGGGGCTATACTTGCGCCGGCCCATTCTCCCTTAGCGTTCCTTATGTCTGGTAAAAAGCCCAACCTGCTCTTCGATTTCGGGGGCGTCATTATCAACATCGACTACCAGCTGACGGTGGACGCCATGCGCACCCTGAGCCGGGCCGGCAGCACCATTGAATTCAACCAGCAAAGCCAGTCCGAGCTATTTGACCACCTGGAAACCGGGCGCCTGACGCCCGATGAGTTCCGGACCGGGCTGCGCCAACACTACAACCTGGAAGCTACCGACGCGCAGCTCGACGCGGCCTGGAACGCCATGCTGCTCGACGTGCCGGCCGAGCGGCTGGCCTTTATTGCCGAGTTGCGCGCCCAGGGCCACCAGACGGCCCTACTCAGCAACACCAACCAGATTCACATCGAGGAAATCAACCGGCGGCTGCGCACCCAGTACGGCTTGCAGCACGGCATTGCCGACTGCCTCGACCGGGTGTTCTACTCCCAGCAGGTGGGCCTGCGCAAGCCCGGCGACGAGATATTTGCGCACGCCCTGCGCGAAATGAACTGGGAAGCGGCCGAAACTCTTTTCATCGAGGACAGTTTTCAGCACATCGAAACGGCCCGCCGCCTGGGGCTGCACACGCTGTTTCTGGCCCCGCCGCTCACCCTCACTGCCGCCCTTCCCGCCGCCATCCGTGCCTTCCCCCCTGCTTCCTTTTCCTGACGCCGACGCCCCCGTAACTTCCGCCGACGCGGCCGCGCCCGGGGCGCCGGACTTCGGCCCCGACGAACAGCCTGCTTCCCCGCGCTGGCGTACGTACGCCCTGCACCTGCTGCTGTTTTTGCTCACGCTCGCCACCACCACCCTGGCCGGGGCGGAGTGGATGACGGGCAAGACGTTTTTCGGACCGGCAGCGGACGGCTTTTGGGGCCTGACCACCACGCTTACCAAGCCCGAAATTCTGGGCGGGCTGTGGTTTTCGCTGCCCTTTCTGGGGGTGCTGACCGTCCACGAGTTTGGGCACTATTTCACCGCCCGCCACTACCGGGTGCGGGCCACGCTGCCCTTCTACATTCCGTTTTTCACCGGCTTTTTCAACACCATCGGCACGTTTGGGGCCGTGATTCGGATTAAGGACCGGATATTCTCCCGCAAGGAGTTCTTCGATATCGGGCTGGCCGGGCCGCTGGCGGGGTTCCTGGTGGCCGTACCGGTGCTGATTTACGGCTTTACCCATCTGCCCGACCCGCTGGAGTACGTGTTCCGGATTCACCCTGAGTATCAAGTGTACGGGGCCGACTACGCCCGCCACGCCTACCGGGCCGGGGAAGGCATGACTCTGGGCCGGCCCCTGCTCTACCGCCTGCTGGAAACGACGTTTGCCGACCCCGCCCGCCTGCCCCACCCCAACGAGCTGATGCACTACCCGGTGCTGCTGGCCGGGGCGCTGGCGTTGTTTTTTACGGCCCTTAACCTGCTGCCCATTGGCCAGCTCGACGGCGGCCACATTCTCTACGGTCTGCTCGGCTTTCGGCGCTTCAACCGGCTGTCGGTGGCGCTGTTCATCGGGTTTATCTTCTACGCCGGGCTCGGGCTGTTTACTATCCACAGTTCCCTTGACACCTGGCTGTACTGGGGTGCGCCTTATTTGCTCTACCTGTTTCTGGTATTCCGGCGGGCCCTGCCCACGCCCCGCCGCGGGCTGCTGCTGGCGCTGGGTGTATTTGCCGCCCAGTTGGCCGTAGCCCAGGCCGTGCCCGGTATCGAGGGCAACCCGGGCTGGCTGGCGTTTGGACTGCTGCTGGGCCGCATCACGGGCATTTTTCACCCGCCGGCGCCCGATGAGCGGCCCCTGAGTCCGGGCCGGAAGGTGCTGGGCTGGATAATGCTGGTTATTTTTGTGCTCTGCTTCTCGCCTTCCCCCTTCGGCTAGACCGGCTTACTCGCTTTCCTCCCGTCACCGCTCATGCACTTCGAACAACGCCAGCTTACGCGCATCACCCGGCTGGCGCTGGGGCCCCACGGCCTGCACGTGCGCCAGAGCACCCGCGGGGGCCGTACGGTGCTGGAGTTTGAAATGCCCTACGAAGAAGTGCTACCCGTGCGCCTCGAACGGACCGACCTGGCTCCGGCCCTGAAAAACCTACCCTTCGTGGTGCTGTGGCTCTTGCTGGCGTCGTTGGCGCACGCGGCCCAGCAGCCGGGCGGCTTGTCGGCAACGGGCTGGAGCTGGGCGGCGGGCGCCGCGGTGCTGGTGGGCGGCTACCTACTGGGCCCGCACACGTGGTGGCGCCGGGTGAGCCTGCGCACGGCCCGGGCCACCGTCAGTCTGCCCGACCGCCGCCGTTCCCGCGAGGAGCTGACGGCCTTTGCCAACGCCCTCGACCACCACTGCAAGGCCTACCTGCGCGAGCACTACGCCGCCATCAATCCGCTGGGCCTCATTGAGCCCCAGGTGCAGCGCCTGCTCTGGCTACGGCAGCTCAACGTGGTATCGGAAGCCGAGGCCCGGGCCCTGACGACCCGCCTCACGGGACAAGTAGCCGACGCCCAGCTCACCAGCCTGGGCCTGACGCTGGAAATGCCCTACGTGAATTAGCCCTGTTGTCCACGGGTTAGCTCGTGGCAATTCAAAAGTAAAAAAGCCCCGCGGCCATTTCAGACCACGGGGCTTTTTTGAAGCGTAATGTGCGCTGCTACGCTGTTAGCGGCCTTCCAGGGCGGCCACGCCGGGCAGCTCCTTGCCTTCCATGTACTCGAGCAGGGCGCCGCCGCCGGTGCTGATGTAGCTGACCTGGTCGGAGAAGCCGAGCTGGGTGACGGCCGCGGCCGAGTCGCCGCCGCCGATGAGGCTGAAGGCGCCGTTGGCGGTGGCTTCAGCAATGGCGCGGGCCACAAACTCGGTGCCCACTGAGAAGTTACTCATTTCAAACACGCCCATCGGCCCGTTCCAGAGGATGGTTTTGGAACGGCGGATGATGTCGGCAAAGATTTCGCGCGACTCCGGCCCGATGTCGAGGCCCATCCAGCCGTCGGGAATGTGGTGGTTGGCGGCCACGTCGATGTCGGCATCGTTGGCAAACTTGTTGGCAATAACCGAGTCGCCGGGCAGCACGAGCTGCACGCCCTTGGCCTTGGCCTTTTCCAGCAGGCTGGTAGCCAGGTCAATTTTGTCGGCTTCGAGCAGGGAGTTGCCGATGCTGCCGCCCTCGGCCACCGAGAACGTGTAGGACATGCCGCCACCGATAATCAGGTAGTCGACCTTGTCGAGCAGCTGCTCGATGAGCTCAATCTTGTCCGAAATCTTGGCTCCGCCCATGATGGCCGTGAAGGGCCGCTCGGCGTTGGTGAGCACCCGGTGGGCGTTGTCCAGCTCGCTTTGCATGAGCTGGCCGGCCACCCGGTTTTCGGGGGTGAAATACTGGGCCATGACCGCCGTGGAAGCGTGGCGGCGGTGGGCGGCGCCAAAGGCGTCGTTCACGTACACGTCGCCGAGCTGGCTGAGCTTCTCGGCAAAGGCAGCGTCCCCTTTTTCCTCCTCGGGGTGAAAGCGCAGGTTGTCGAGCAGCAGAATCTCGCCGGGACGCAGACCAGCCGCGAGCTGGGCCGCCTCGGCCCCGATAACGTCGTCGGCAAACTTCACTTCCGTTCCGTACTCCTGTTGCAGGCGCGCCACGATGTTGCGCAGCGAGTTTTTCTTGTCGGGGCCGCCCTTGGGCCGGCCCATGTGCGAGAGCAGCACCACCGAGCCGCCGTCGGCCAGGATTTTCTTGATGGTGGGCGTGGCCATGCGGATGCGCGTGTCGTCGGTGATGCGCAGGTCGGCGTCGAGCGGCACGTTGAAGTCGACGCGCACCACGGCGCGCTTGCCGGCGAAGTTGTACTGGTCCAGTGTTTTCATGGGAAAGGAATGGGGTGAAGTAAGCCTTATACGGCTCGGCGGCGCGTAGTTCGGCAGATTTGCGCCCTAAAGCAAGACGCCCGCGCCCGGCCGGGCCCCGCAGCAGGCCGTCATTCGGTCTCGAAAAGCATAGTTCCCTCCATTCTGTTTTACCCCGTACCTTTGTCGTAGTTATGAAAATAGGCATCTTCTTCGGCGGCCCGTCGCGTGAGCGGGAAATCAGTTTCGCGGGTGGCCGCACCGTGTACGACAACTTGGATAAGGCCTTGTTCGAGGCCGTCCCGATCTTCGTCGACAGCCGGGGCAACTTCATCCTGCTCGACTGGCACTATATCTACAAGGGCACCATCCGCGACTTTTACCCGCCCGTGTCGGCCTTGCCCGCTTCCGAGCTCAAGGTGCAGGTGTACCTGGAAAGCCTGGGCGAGCTGAGCGCGGAGGAGCAGGACCGCATCATCGGTGAAGTCGGCCGGCGCGTGCTGCCCCACGAGCTGGCTGGGCTGATGGACTTTGCCTTTCTGGCATTGCACGGGCCCCAGGGCGAAGACGGCGCCATCCAGGGTCTGCTCGAGTGGTACGGCATTCCGTACTCGGGCTCAGGCCTGCTGCCCTCGGCCTTTGGCATTGATAAGATTGCCCAGAAAAAGCTGCTCACGGCCCTGCACCAGCCCACGCCCGCGTTTCGCACCATCACGGCCGAGGAGTGGGACACCACCGACCGCGCCGCGCTGCTGGGCTACCTGACCCGGGAGCTGGGCTTGCCGCTGGTGTTCAAGGCCCCGCGCCAGGGCTCCAGCATCGGTATCAGCATTTTGCGTGAAGCCGACGCCGACCAGTTTTTCCGGGCCGTGGAGCGCAGCCTGTTTCGCAAAACCGTGACCCGTGACGAGTGGAGCCGCCTGGGCGCCCAGGACCGCATTGCCTGGGTGCAGCACCTGACCGACATCCGCGAGGGTATCGGCCTGCCCGTCATCCTCGACGCCGACGATACGACCATCATCTACCACCCCGAGGCCCTGCTCACCCAGCTCACCGAGCGCCTGCAAACGGCCGACGCCGTGCTGCTGACCAACGTCGACGGCGAGGCTCAGGTGCTGGTCGAGTCGTTCGTGGCGGGCCGAGAGTTCAGCTGCATCGTAGTGGAAGACCCCGCCGGCAACCCGCTGGCCCTGCCCCCGACCGAGATTGTGAAGGGCGAGGAAATGTTTGATTACCGCTCGAAGTACCTGCCCGGGCTGGCCCGCAAAGTCACGCCCATCGACCTGCCCGAAGCCGAAATTCAGCGCATCCGCGAGGCCTGCGAGGAAATGTTCCGCACCTTCGGCTTCCAGGTCTACGCCCGCCTCGACGGCTTTCTGGTGGAAGGCACCCCGCCGGCGGACGCTGTCGACGCCGAGCCAGCCCTGCCGACGCTGCCGCCCTACTACCCGCCGACCCCGGCCCCGACCCCAAGCCGGATTTTCCTCAATGACCCGAACACCACCTCGGGCATGCTGCCGGCCTCGTTCTTCTTCCACCAGGCCGCCGAAATCGGGCTCAATCCGTCCCAGTTCCTGACCTACCTGATTCGCACGTCCCTGGCCGCCCGCCGGCGCGGGGGCATGAAGCCCGTGGTGTTGGGCCGCCTGCTGCGCCAGCTCGACGGGGCCGTGGCCTCGCGCCGCCAGCACGAGCAGGAGCGCACCAAGGTCGCCGTCATTATGGGGGGCTATTCGTCGGAGCGCCACATTTCGGTGGAAAGCGGCCGCAACATCTACGAGAAGCTCAGCTCGAGCATCAAGTACGAGCCCGTGCCGGTGTTTCTGACCGGCAGCAGCGAGGAATTCCGCCTCTACGTGCTGCCCATCAACGTGATGCTCAAGGACAACGCCGACGACATTCGGGAAAAGATTGAGCACGCCGAGGCCGGGCACGGCCTGCACCCGGTGCTGGAGCGCATTCGCCGCGAGGCCGACGCCATTACCAGCACCTACGCCGGGCAGCCCACCGCCCAGCCCCGCCGCATCAGCTTTGAGGAGTTGGCCCACGAGGTCGATGAGGTGTTTATTGCCCTGCACGGCCGCCCCGGCGAAGACGGTGCTTTGCAGCAGCAGCTCGAAAAGCTGGGCCTGCCCTACAACGGCTCGGGCGTGGAAAGCAGCAGCATCACCATCAACAAGTTTGAAACGAACCGCCGCCTGCGCGAGGCCGGCCTGCGCGTGGCCGAACACCGCATGGCCAGCCGCCTGGAGTGGGCCGCCGACGCCGAAAGCTTCTACCGCAGCCTGGAAACCCAGTTCCCTTACCCCTTCATTGCCAAGCCCGCCGACGACGGCTGCTCCTCAGCGGTGAAGAAAATCAAGAACCGGGCGGAACTCGAAGCCTTCAGCCAGCTCATTTTCCGCCAGCAGGAAGACTTGCTGCCCGAGCCCGCCACCGTGCTGCACCTGGGCTTCAAGGAGGAATTCCCGCAGAAGGACGCCTTCCTGGTCGAAACCCTGATTTCCCGCGACGGGGCCAAGCATTTCCTGGAAGTGACGGGCGGGCTGCTGACCCACTGGCAAACCGACGGCAGCTTGGCCATTGAGGTTTTCGAGGCCTCCGAAGCCCTGGCTACCGGTGAGGTGCTGAGCCTGGAAGAGAAGTTTCTGGCCGGCGAAGGGCAGAACATCACCCCCGCCCGCTACGCCCCCGAGCCCGCCGAGCGCCAGCGCATCTCCGACGAGGTAAAGGCCGAGCTTAAGCGCGTGGCGGAGGTGCTCAACATCCAGGGTTACGCCCGCATCGACGCCTTCGTGCGGGTGCGCGAAACGGGCGCCGTGGAGGTCATCATCATCGAGGTCAACTCCCTGCCCGGCATGACGCCCGCCACCTGCATCTTTCACCAGACGGCCCTCAACGGCTACACGCCCTACGACTTCATCGACCGGATTCTGGAATTTGGCAAGCGCAGAACCGAGATGTCAGAGCTTAGAGCTTAGATTTGTTCCCGCCCTGCTTTCCGAAGCAGGCTCCTTACCACCTTTCCAAAGCGGAGTCTCAGCTCTCAGCTCTACCTGTCTAAGCTCTCCTACATGTCCTTTCTTAAATCCGACACGCCCGCCGACCTCGTCAAGCACCTGCTGGTGATTGCCGCCATCGGGGCGGCCCTGGTGTTTGGCTTCTTCTTCGTGTACCTGCCCATGACCACCAACCACGGCGAAACCATCGTGGTACCCAAGGTGACCGGTATGCAGCAGGAGGCCCTGGAAGATTATCTCGACGAGCGCAACCTGCGCTACTTCGTCGACGACAGCAGCTACAACCCCAAGATCCGGCCCGGGCAGGTGCTCACCCAGGACCCCGCCCCCGGCGAGCGGGTGAAGGAAGACCGCAAGATCTACGTGTCGGTGAGCATGAAGAACCCGCCCATCATCAAGATGCCCAAGCTGGTGGACGGCTCCGAGAAAAACGCTCAGATGATTCTGAGCAGCTACGATTTGATTGTGGGCGACATCCGCAAGGTGCCCGACGTGCGTCAGAACCAGGTGCTGCGCCAGCTCGTGGGCGGCAAGGACATTGCGCCCGGCGCCCCCATTGCCAAAGGCACCCGCGTGGACCTGGAAGTAGCCGACGGCCTGGGCAACCAGGAATTCCCGGTGCCCAATGTGGTGAACATGCCCCAGGATGAGGCCGCTACCCTGCTCGTGGGCCAGCACCTGCAAGTGGGTGAGGTCTTCTACCAGGATGCCGAGGAAGGCCAGGAAGAAGGCACCGTGGTGAAGCAGCGGCCCGTGGCCGCCCCCGGCGCCACCATCCGCATGGGCCAGCTCGTCGACCTCTGGATTGCGGGCAAAGCCCCCTTGAAGGCCGTCGACTAACGCCGCACCTGCCTCCCGAAAACTGCCTGCCGGCCAAAGCCTCCCTGGGGTTTTGGCCGGCAGTCGGCTTTCCGGGCCCCGGTTTTGCGGCGTACTTGTGTTAAACACGAAATTTTCCCGTTGCCCTCCTCGTTGGACTTGCGTAAACTGCCGTCTATGACCCGCCCGAAATCGTTACTTACCTCCCTGCTGCTTCTTTGTGGCCTGCTGCCCCTGACCAGCCAAGCTCAGCTCGTGCAACCCCTGCCGGCCGACCCGGGCCGGGCCGCCGCCCTGGAAGCCCAGGCCCGGCCCGCCCAGCGCGCGGCCGCCCTGAGTCTGCCGTTTTTCGACGACTTTTCGATCCAGCGCGAAGGTCCGCCCAACCTGGAGCACTGGACTGCCGGCGGGGGCGTGCTCATCAACAACCGCTTTGCCCTAGCCCCGCCTTCCCGGGGCGTGGCTTCGTTCGACGGCCTCAACGGGCGGGGTCAGCCCTACGGCTCGTTTTACAGCGACACCGACACGCTCACCTCCCAGCCCATCGACCTAAGCTCCCTGACGGCCGCTGACCGGGTGTTTCTGAGCTTTTTTTACCAAGTCGGCAACATTTACTCCCAGCCCTCGACTAACAGCGGCTCCCGCCCGGTCTTTCTTTCGGTCGAGTTCAAGGACAACAACAACCGCTGGCAGCAGGTCTGGATTCTGCGCAGCCAGGGCAAGCGCACCGATTTCCGGCAGAAGCTACTCGCCGTGGACCAGGCCCGCTACCTGCACGGCACCTTCCAGTTTCGCTTCCACACCTCCGGCTACCAGACCAACGTCAACGGCAACGACAGTTGGGGCGTGGACTACGTGAAGCTGGACCGCAACCGCTCCGCCGCCGACTCCTCCTACCGCGACGTGGCCACCAGCGCCCCGCTGAAAAGCCTGCTCAAACGCTACACGGCCATGCCCGTGTGGCAGTACAACGCCAATCCTACGCCCAGCAACGAGCTCAACGACCAGACGTCGACCACGGTCAACAATCTCGACATTGGTCCCCAGCCTATTCCGATTGACTGGCGCGGCACGCTCCAAATTCTGCCCGCCGGCCCCGTGGCCACGTTCCAGACCGGCAACCAGGCCGTGGGGGCCTACGCCCGCCAGATGCCCCTGACCGGCAACGTGCGCAACTCCCCGATTCCCGTTACGCCCCAGGACAAGGTCATTCGCCACTCCATCACCCTGGCCCGGCTGGCGGGGGCCGACCCGCTGACGGTACCCAACGACACGATTTCGCGGGTGACCGAACTCAAAAATTACTACGCCTACGACGACGGCACACCCGAGGGCTCTATCGACTTTTTTCCCTTCGTGAGCGGACCGCCCCACTACTACGCCTTCCGCTACGATCTGAATGCCAACGACCAGGTGCGCAGCCTGCGTATCTACCCCGTGCTGCCCGACGCGGCCGGCCGCCTTATCACGGCCCACGTCTGGGACAGCCAGGGCTCGGGCGCCGGCCTGCGCCCCACCGACTCGCCCAAGGCCAGCCAGAGCTTTACCATTCCGGCCGCGCTGCCGGCCGGGCAGAGCTTCGTGGAAATCATCTTCCCCACGCCGGTGGCAGTCAGCGGCACCTTTTTCGTGGGCTACAGCCGGGGGCCGCTCGGCGGGCAGTACGCGCCCATGGGCCTGGACCTGAACAACGCGCCCCCGGAAAACTACTTCTTTGCCAACGAAACCGGCACCTGGCAGAACTACTCCACCGATGCCTTCAGCTCGGGCAAAACTCCGGCTGGCTCCATCATGATGCGGGCCGTGATGACCAACAACACCGTCACGGCCACCGCGGCGGACGCGGCCGTAGCCGCCGGTTTTACCTTGTATCCCAATCCCAGCTCGGGCCTGGTGCAGGTGCAGGGCCAGTTTGCCCGCGCCACCGTACTCGACGCCCTGGGCCGGCCCGTCTGGACCCAGCCCGCCGGGCAGCTGGGCCAGGCCGAGCTGAGTCTGGGCCACCTGCCCGCTGGCGTGTACCTGGTGCAGCTGGTGCTGCCCACCGGCGCCACCGTCACCAAACGGCTGGTGCTGGCCCGGTAGCCGGCGCGGCCCACGGATGTAACCGGAATTGTCTATTGTTGCAGCCGCGGCGTAGCCGTGGCCTATCGTTCACCCACCCCTTTTTCTTTGCCTTACCGTACCATGACCGACATCACTTCCACTGAACTCAAACAGCGCCAGAGCGCCGGCAACGCCCCCACCATCATCGACGTGCGCGAAACCTGGGAAAATGAGGAAGGCCGCATCGAAGGCAGCCAGAACATTCCGTTGGGCACGCTGCCCGACAAGCTCGATGAGCTCGAAGCCCTCAAAGACCAGGAGATTGTAGTCCACTGCAAGGGCGGCGGCCGCTCAGCATCGGCCAAAGCCTTTCTGGTACAGCACGGCTTTAAAAACGTGCGCAACTTGCTCGGCGGCTTCCAGGGCTACCAGCAGGCCTAGCCCGCCCGGATTGCTTTTTCACGGCGTCGGTGCCTTGCCCTCGGGTAAGGCACCGACGCTTTTTTTATTTTTTCTGAATTTATTACCCCTAATAATCAATCAATTGGCATCATTCATCAATTTTAATTGCACACAATCAAACATTGCGCAACCATTCTAGTTTATCTAGTTGAAACCTATGAGCGAACAGACTTCCTTTTCGGCTGACAATGAGTGGCAAAAGCTGGAAAACCAGCTTTGCTTTCCCATCTACGCCGTGTCGCGGCTGCTGACCAAGGCGTACCAGCCCTACCTGCAAACCCTGGACCTGACCTACCCGCAGTACCTCGTGCTGCTGGCCCTTTGGGAGCACGAGAACCTGACGGTAAAGGAACTGGGCGAAAAGCTGCTGCTCGACTCGGGCACGCTCACGCCCCTGCTCAAGCGCATGGAGCAAAAGCAGTGGCTTAGCCGCCGCCGCGACCCGCGCGACGAACGGTCCGTCATCATCACGCTGCTGCCCGCGGGGCGGGCACTGCAGCAGCAGGCCTGCCAGGTTCCCCACCAGCTGCTCGACAAAATGGGCTTGGCGCCCGCCGAATTTGAGGCCCTGCGCCTCCAGCTCCAAACGTTATTAACCCGGCTTTCCTGATTCAGGCAGGCTATTCTTTCCCTTCCCTTTTTCTTTTTTACCAATGAAAATCACCAAAGTCTTCACCGCCCAGGCCAAAGCCAAAGGTGGCCGCGACGGCCAAATCACCTCCAACGACCAAGTGCTGAACCTGGGCCTGAGCACGCCCAAGGAAATGGGTGGCCCCGGCCGGCCCAACACCACCAACCCCGAGCAGCTCTTTGCCGCCGCCTACGCTTCCTGCTTCGAGGGTGCCCTGGGCGTAGCTGCCCGCCAAGCCAAGGTGAAACTCGACGGCGTGACGGTGGAAGCTCTCATTGGCTTTGGCCAGGCCGAAGACGGCGGCTACGGCATTTCCGCCGACCTGCACGTGAACATTCCCGGCGTGGCGCAGCAGCAGGCTGAGGAGCTGGTGCAGGCCGCCCACGGCATCTGCCCTTACTCCCGCGCTACCCGCGGCAACATTGAAGTCAACCTGAACACGACTACCAACGCGTAGTTACCGTTCACTTGTCGTCCTGCGGGGCGGAAGAATCTGGCGCCCCGGGGCCCGGATACTTTCACCCCGCAGGACGCTTTTTTTCCTCCCTCCCCACTTCCTACCGCTATGAATACCCAACGCATTCTGCTGGCCAGCCGCCCCGCCGGTCTGCCCACCGCCGCCCAGTTCCAGTTCGACAGCCAGGAGCTGCCGGCCCCCGCAGCCGGGCAGGTGCTGCTCAAAACGCGCTACGTTTCCGTCGACCCCTACATGCGGGGACGCATGAGTGCCGCCAAGTCGTACGTGGCACCCTACGAGGTGGGTCAGCCCATTGCCGGCGGCGTGGTAGCGGAGGTAGTTGAAAGCCAGAATCCGGCTTTGCCGGTGGGGCAAGTGGTGGTCGGCAACCTGCCCTGGCAGCAGTACATTCTCTCCGACGGCCAGGGGCTCAACCCGGTGCCGGCCGACCAGGCGCCGCTCAGCTACTTTCTGGGCCTGCTCGGCATGCCCGGTCTGACGGCCTACTTCGGTTTGCTCGACATCTGCCAGCCCAAGCCCGGCGAAACGGTGGTTGTGTCCGGGGCGGCGGGGGCCGTGGGCATGATTGTGGGGCAGCTGGCCAAAATCCAGGGAGCCCGGGTTATCGGCACGGCCGGCTCCGACGAAAAAGTGGCTTACCTCAAGCAGCTGGGCTTCGATGAGGCCATCAACTACAAGACCGCCGACCTGCCCGCGGCCCTGGCCGCGGCGGCTCCCCAGGGCGTTGACTGCTACTTCGACAACGTGGGCGGCGCCATCACCGACGCGGTGTACGACCTGCTCAACAAGCACGCCCGCATTACGCTCTGCGGCCAGATTTCGACCTACAACGCCACCGAAACGCCCGTGGGCCCGCGGCCGGAAGGCAAGCTGCTCAAAACCAGCACCCGCCTGCAGGGGTTCATCGTGAACGACTACCTGAGCCGCTGGCCCGAGGGTGTCAAGCAGCTCACCGAATGGTACGTCCAGGGCAAGCTGCAGGGCGAGGAAACCATCACCGAGGGCTTCGACCAGATTCCGGCCGCGTTCTTGGGCTTATTCAAGGGCGAAAACACCGGCAAGGCCATCGTGAAAGTGGCTTAACTGCCTTTCTTCCCATCCTAAATTCTATTCCGGACATGGCTAATCAAGCTGAAATTTACTGCGTCGCGGCCGAGTGGCGGGTGCAGCCCGAGCATATCGACACGGTGCGCCGCCTGCTCATCGAAGCTGCCGCCGCCGTGCGCCAGCACGAGCCCGGCAACCTGCTCTACATTGCCCACGAGTCGGCCGACGAGCCCGGACGCTTCTTCATCTACGAGCAGTACGCTGACCAGGCCGCCCAGATTGCCCACCGCGCCGCCCCCCACTTCCAGGACCTGGTGCTGGGCCAGATTGTGCCCCTGCTGGCCGAACGCCACACGTCGTTCTACAAACTGCTACCCGTGGCGGGGCAGTAACCCGTCCCGCTCTTTTCCTTTTCCATTCCTTCTAATACCCCTACCATGAACATCCTGATGGTTTTGACCTCCCACGATCAGCTGGGCAACACGGGCCACAAAACCGGCTTCTGGCTGGAAGAATTTGCCGCTCCTTACTACGTTTTCAAGGATGCCGGCGCTAGCCTGACGCTGGCTTCCCCCGTCGGCGGCCAGCCGCCCCTCGACCCCAAGAGCGACGACCCCAGCGCCCAGACCGACGCCACCAAGCGGTTCAAGGCCGACGCCGACGCTCAAAAAGCCCTGGCCAGTACCGTGAAGCTGGATTCGGTGAAGGCAGCTGACTACGACGCCGTTTTCTACCCCGGCGGCCACGGCCCGCTCTGGGACCTGGCCGAGAACCAGAAGTCGATTGAACTGATTGAGAACTTCTACGCCGCCGGCAAGCCCGTAGCGGCCGTCTGCCACGCGCCCGGCGTGCTGCGCCACGTAAAGGCCGCCAACGGGGAACCCCTGGTGAAAGGCAAGTCGGTAGCGGGCTTCACCAACACCGAGGAAGAAGCCGTGCAGCTGACCAACGTGGTGCCCTTCCTGGTGGAAGATATGCTGAAGCAGAACGGCGGCGACTACTCGAAGGGCCCCGACTGGGCACCCTACGTGGTGAAGGCCGACCACCTGATTACGGGCCAGAACCCGGCCTCCTCCGAGCCGGCCGCCGAAGAGCTGCTGAAAATGCTGAAGAAGTAATTTCAGCCGCGTGCCATAGTAAGCCGCCCCGGCTGCTCCTGGTTTCGGGAGTAGCCGGGGCGGCTTTTTTGCAGCTCAGTATCCTGTTAGCGGATATTCAGCTGCCGCAGCTTATCCGGCATCTTTTCTCCAGTTGCCCCTAAATCGTCGTGGTGAGTTATGCACAGAAGCCATTTCAGCTTTTTCGAAACGACCAGCACCTCATCGATGTAGCTGGACTCGGCAATAATTTGTTGGGCAGCGCCTATTAGTCCTTCGTAAAACCAGAATTTGCCATGCTCATTAACCGTTTCGTTAAGCAGAATCCAGACATGTTCATCGGCTTCTACCAGCTTCGATAAGTATTCTGCTGGGTAATGTTCAGCGTAAGGCAGCCAAGCGGTGTCCAGTTTGAAGCGCGTCCACATCCAGGTGGGGCGGGCTGTCGGATGGTTCAAATGGCAAAATTGCTGGTATATCTTTTCCTCCAAGCCTTGCCACTCATTCAGTTTCAGAGCACGGAAGGCAGTCTCCGGAATGAGCAGCTCCGCTTTGATCTTCTCTATCTCAATTCGCAAATCAGTCCACATATTCTTTCGCCTTTTCTACCCCAGCCGCCCATCCGGCGCGTACTGCAGCTGGCCCATTTCAACCAGTTCCCGCAGTTGCTCGGTTACGGCAGTGGCTTGGCCGGGTGCGAAGTGGGTGAGGATTTCCCGGGGCGTTTGGGGCTGGGCTTTGAGCATCGTCAGGAGCTGCTGGCGCAGGTCGGTGGTGGGCGCGGGAGCTTGGCGGGCTTTCTTCTCGGCCAAGCAGAAGTCGCAGACCTTGCAAGGCGCGGCGTCCAGCTCCCCGAAGTATTCGAGTAGCAACTGCTGGCGGCAGCGCCCCCCGTCGGCGTAGTGAACCACCGACTCGGTTTTTTCCAAGGCCAGGTCGCGGGCCCGGAGCAGGCGCTTCTGGTCCAGGGGCAGCTTGTCGGCGTCGAAGCGCGGGGTGGTAAACAGCGCCTGGGGCGACTCGTGCCGGGGCTGGTACTGAATGATGCCCGAGCGGTGCAGAAACAGCAGGGTTTTGCGCACGTCGAGCACGCTCAACTTCAGGTGCTGAGCCAGGCTGTTTTCGGAAATGCGCTGAAAGCCACTAAACAGCTCCCCCCCGTTGAAGCGCAGCAGACTTTTGATAAGCTGGTCGTGCTGGGCGTTGGCCACCTGAAACCGGTACAGGTCGTGGTGGTCGATGGGAATGTGGACTTTGGCCGGCGTGTTTACGGCCTCATTGAGCTGCACAAAGCCTTCCCGGGCCAGAGTCCGCAGGCTGTTGTGGGCGTCCAGGGCCTTGATGCGGTAGGTTTCGGCGAAGTGCTGAATGTCGAAGTCGAAGGCCACTAGCTCGCCCCCACCCACGGCCGTGCGCGAGAAGTTGGCCAGCGCCTGGTACACGCGCCGCACGGTGTCGAGGGGCGGGTAGGCCTGCTGGGTGCGGCGACGCAGCTCGTCGGCATCGTTGGGGCCCTGGAGCAGCACGGCAAAGGCGTATTTCTCGTCGCGCCCGGCCCGACCGGCTTCCTGGTAGTAGGCTTCCAGGCTGTCGGGCGCTTCGAGGTGCACCACCAGCCGCACGTCGGGCTTGTCGATGCCCATCCCGAAAGCGTTGGTGGCCACAATGCAGCGGACGCGGTTTTCCATCCAGTCCTGCTGGGTACGGGCGCGCTGGTCGGCGGGCAGCCCGGCGTGGTAGGCAGCGGCCTTCACCCCGCTTTGCTGCAAATAGGCCGCCGTATCCTCGGTTTGCCGCCGGGTGCGGGCATACACGATGCTGGTTTTGTCGGCGCCCACGCCGCGCACCACCTCCAGCAGGCGGCGCAGCTTGTCCTCCGTGGCCAGGGCCGAATACGACAGATTGGGGCGGGCAAAGCTCTGCTGAAAAACCCGGCTGCCGGGCCGGAACTGCAGCTTTTCCACAATATCAAGCTTCACGTGCTCGGTGGCCGTGGCGGTGAGGGCAATGACGGGCACGCCGGGCAGCAGCTCCCGCAGAGCGGCAATTTGCAGGTAAGGCGGGCGGAAATCGTAGCCCCACTGGGAAAGGCAGTGCGCCTCGTCGACGGCCAGCAGACTCACTTTCATGCGCCCCACCCGGGCCCGGAACATGTCGGTCAGCAGCCGCTCGGGGCTCACGTACAGGAACTTCACCGGCCCGTACACGCAGTTGTCGAGGGTCTGGTCGATTTCCTGGTGGCTCATCCCCGAAAACACGGCTTCGGCCTTAATACCGCGCTTGCGCAGGTTTTCCACCTGGTCCTTCATCAAGGCAATCAGCGGCGACACCACCAGGCACAATCCCGGCCGGGCCAGGGCGGGCACCTGAAAGCAAACGGACTTGCCCCCACCGGTCGGCAGCAGGGCCAGCGTGTCCTGCCCAGCCAGCACCGAGCGGATGATGTCTTCCTGCAGGGGCCGGAAGGCGGAATGCCCCCAGTTTTCCTTCAGAACCAGCAGAATATCGTCGGTGGGCAGGGACACGGGCAGCGGGGAGAGAAATGCGAACTACGAAGGTAGCGCCGCCGCGCGGGAAACCGAAGCGTTCCGCCGCCATTCGCTTCCTCTCCGGCTGTCATCCTGGGCATGGCGAAGAACCTTGCCCGGTCAGCGCTTTTCAACGGCCATAGTCCGGCCCACACCAGCGGAAAGTGGCTTTGCTCTTTTAACCAGGCTGGTATGGGCATGAAAAAGCCCGGCACCATCCGGCACCGGGCTTTCGATATTGGCTGCAGGCTACCGCTTAGGCAGCGGCCGACTCGCCATTCTCACGGTCATCGATGGCCTTGCGGAGCTTGGCAATGGCCTGCGTAGCGCGCTCTTCGTCCAGACGGTTGATGTTGAGCAGCATCTTGGTCTTTTCCTGGCGGGTAATCACCGGGTGGTTGAGCAGCCGGATAATTTCCTCTTTCTGCCCGGCCGAGGCGTAGGCTACGGCGGCAGGAGCTTCAGCCACGACGGCGGGCTCAGCCGGCACAGCCTTCATGGCGGCGGCTACCGCGGGGGCGGCCACTACCTGTGGAGCTGGAGTGGCTTCACCCCCCTTCGCATCGGGCTGGTTGCCGCCGTACTCCATCTCCTCGGCGGGCGTAGGCTCGTAGCCCGCAGCCCGGATGATCCAGGCCAGGATGTTACGATACGCCTTGCCGATGGCGCGGGTCTGGGCCATGCTCATGATGGCAAACTCCTGGTAGAATTTCTTGCCCTGCTCCTTGTTGGAGCAGATGGCAAAGCCAGCGCCTACCGTGTGACCCGAGCGCAGGTCAAACAGCGTGACCTTGGCCTGGTATTTCAGTTCCGTGTCGGTGGAGACGTTGATAACGTGGTCGACGATGGGCACAATGCCCAGGCGCGAGCCAGCGTACTGCCAGCCTTCCACGTTCACAAACTCCTTGCCCTGCACGTTCGTGGTGAGCTTGTTTTCCTTGATGAACTTGGCCAGATCCGTGGCCAAGTGCAACGTCTCATCGGAGCGCGAGATGTCGTAGCTCTCGATTTTGGTTTTGTTTACTTGGTTTTTGGGGGTTTTGATGGCTTCGTTCATGGCGGTTTCCATAAGTGTCCGGTTACGTTCTGTTGTTCTATATAGCAAACCAAGAAGCCTGCCATTTCGTGCAAAAAATTACAAAATTTTAACCCTGATTACCAATGACTTATAAACTATTTTTCCAACCATTTTAGCCAGCCTAATTTTATTGGCTTTTTAGCTTCACTATCCATTGTATGTCAGCTTTTTACTACGACAAAATCCGAAGGAAAGATTCTGTTTCCGCCACTGAGCCAGCCGAGCCCAAACGCAAAAAGCCCCGCTGGGGGCTCCGGCGGGGCTTTTCAGGGTTCAGGTGGTTTACAGCTCCGAAATCAGGCCATCCTTCATGGTGATGGTACGGTCGGCCATTTCGGCCAGCTGGTCGTTGTGGGTCACGATGACGAAGGTCTGCCCCAGCTCCTTGCGCAGCAGAAAGAAGATCTGGTGCAGCTCCTGGGCGTTCTGGGAGTCAAGGTTGCCGCTGGGCTCGTCGGCGAAGATGATTTCGGGCGAGTTGATCAGGGCCCGGGCTACGGCCGTGCGCTGCTGCTCCCCCCCGCTCATTTCCGAGGGCTTGTGGTCGGCGCGGCGCTCCAGGTTCAGCATGCCGAGCAATTCGCGGGCCCGCACCCGGGTTTCCTTTTCCGAGCGGCCTGCCAGGTAGGCCGGCAGGCACACATTTTCGAGGGCCGTAAACTCGGGCAGCAGGTTGTGAAACTGGAAGATGAAGCCGATGTGGCGGTTGCGAAACTTGGCCAGGTTGGCCCGCCCCAGGGAGCTGACCGAGGTGCCGTCGAACAGCACTTCGCCCGAATCAGGGTTATCGAGCGTGCCCAGAATGTGCAGCAGCGTGCTTTTACCCGCGCCCGAGGAGCCGACGATGGAAACGATTTCCGACTTCTCAATCGTCAGGTCGATGCCCTTAAGCACTTCCAGCGTGTTATACTTTTTACGAACGTTGATGGCCTGCAGCAAGGGGAAACGGGATTGAATGAGCTGGTCTTACGAAACAAATCTACGCAATGTCGGCCGTTGTCGGGTTTCCTGCCCAAATTCAGTAGTTTTCCCCGCTTTACCCTGGCCGCGGAATGGTGCAGAAACCCCAAACGGCCGCCGCAATTGCCTTTTATGCTCGTACCAGAACCCGGAAAAATCAGCCCGCCGTATGCCGCTACCTTCCTGCTGCGCAGCGGGCGGGGCCGGGCTTCCCTGCTACTCATGGCCGTGGTAGCCGGCGTGGCCGCCTGGGCGTGGTGGGTTCGTACACTGCCCCGGCCTGCCCCGGCCTTCGCCAGCCGCTCGGCCGTGGCACGGGCGGCCGACAGCCGTTTTCGCGGCGTGAGCTGGGTGGCCGCCGACTCCGCTGCCTCCACCGACTTCTCGGCCCTGGTGCGCAACCACGTCACCTGGATTGCCCAAACGCCCTTCGGCTGGCAAACGGGCACCGCTGAGCCCAGCGTGCAGCTGCATACCGAGCGGCGGCCCGGCCGCTACGGCTACTGGGGCGAAAGCGACTACGGCCTGAGCCAGACGGCGCAGCAGGCCCGGCAGCTGGGTATTCGGACGCTGCTCAAACCCCACCTCTGGATCCGGGGCAACGGCGCCTGGCCCGGGGCGGTGGAGATGCAGTCGGCCGCCGGCTGGCAGGCGTGGTTTGCCAGCTACACCGCCTTTATCGTGCACTACGCCCAGCTGGCCGAATCGGAGCATCTCGAAGCCCTGTGCATCGGGACGGAGCTGGAAAAAACCGTGGGCCACGAGGCCGAGTGGCGGGCCCTGATCGGGCGGGTACGGCAGGTCTACCACGGCCCGCTGACCTATGCGGCCAACTGGAGCGGGGAGTTTGAGCAAATCCGGTTCTGGGACGCGCTGGACTTTATCGGCATTCAGGCCTACTTCCCGGTCAGCTCGAAAGCCAGCCCCACCAAAGCCGAGCTGCTGGCCGGCTGGCAGCCCCACCTACGGGCCATTGAGCGGGTACAGCGCCGGTTTGGCAAGCCCGTCGTGTTCACCGAAGCCGGCTACAAAAACACCCCGGACGCCGCCGTGGAACCCTGGAAGTGGCCCGACCGCACCGCCGCCGTCCCCGCCACTGACGAAGCCACCCAGGCCGCCTGCTACGCCGCGCTGTTCGAGACCTTCTGGCCCCGGCCCTGGTTTAAGGGCCTGTTCGTGTGGAAGTGGTACCCAGGCCTGGCAGCCGACGGCCCGGCCCGCCGCCACGCCGACTTCACGCCCCAGCACAAGCCCGCCGAGCAGGTTATGGCCAGCTGGTATGGGCGCTGAGTTCGGACGGGCAGCCTCCTTGCCACGCTGGCCTGGCGGGCTAAAAAATGTCTTTCCGGGCTTTGGACGCGACTTTTCCGGGACTTTGGCTCTGCCTCGAACGGGGCTGAATCCGGGGGCTAGGGCAGCAATGCGCGGCCCGCGCTTCCGTGCCCACCGATTATTGCCTACTTTCGTGGCCTAGAATCACCCGTCAACCCCCACTGAACTGGACCCTCTATGAACATTCACGAGTATCAGGGTAAAGAAATTCTTAAGCGCTACGGCGTCCGCGTGCAGGAAGGCATCACGGCCGACACCGCCGAAGAGGCCGTTGAAGCCGCCAAAAAGCTGAACGCCGAAACCGGCACCAGCTGGTACGTTATCAAGGCCCAGATTCACGCCGGCGGCCGCGGCAAAGGGGGCGGGGTGAAACTCGCCAAAAACCTGGAGCAGGTAAAAGACATTGCCGGCCAGATCATCGGCATGCAACTCGTGACCAAGCAAACCGGCGCCGAAGGCCGCAAGGTGCACAAGGTGCTCGTAGCCCAGGACGTGTACTACCCCGGCGAGTCGGAAACCAAGGAATTCTACATGAGCGTACTGCTGGACCGCACGTCCGGCAAGAACGTCATCGTCTATACCACCGAGGGTGGCATGGACATCGAGGAAGTGGCCGAGGCCCATCCCGAGAAAATCCACAAGGAAATCATTGACCCGCGCGTGGGTCTGCGCCCCTTCCAGGCCGCCAAGATTGCCTTCAACCTGGGCCTGACCGGCCCGGCCCAGAAGGAAATGGTGAAGTTCGTGCAGGCCCTTTACAAGGCCTACGACGAGACGGACTCCAGCATGTTCGAAATCAACCCCGTGCTGAAGACCTCGGACAACAAGATCCTGGCCGTTGACGCCAAGGTGACCCTGGACGAAAACGCCCTCTACCGCCACAAGGATTTCGTGGAGCTGCGCGACACGAACGAGGAAGATCCGCTGGAAGTGGAAGCTTCGGCCTCGAACCTGAACTACGTAAAGCTCGACGGCAACGTGGGCTGCATGGTGAACGGCGCCGGCCTGGCCATGGCCACCATGGACATTATCAAGCTCTCGGGCGGCGAGCCGGCCAACTTCCTCGACGTAGGGGGTGGAGCCAACGCCCAGACCGTAGAAGCTGGTTTCCGCATTATCCTGAAGGATCCGAACGTGAAAGCCATCCTGATCAACATTTTCGGCGGCATCGTGCGCTGCGACCGGGTGGCCAATGGCGTGGTGGAAGCCTACAAGAACATCGGCGACATCAAAGTGCCCATCATCGTGCGTCTGCAGGGTACCAACGCCGAGGAAGGCGCCCGCATCATCGACGAGTCGGGCCTGAAGGTGTACTCGGCCGTGCTGCTGAAGGATGCCGCGGAGCGCGTGAAAGAAGTGCTGGCTGCCCAGGGCGTTTAGAGCGTTACCGGGTAGCCGCAACGACGGCCGCCTGACCAACCTAAAAAAAGCCTGTCCGGTCCCGGACAGGCTTTTTTCGCTTTTTATGAACACTGACATGTTTATGTGATTCGATATAAATTGTTTAATAAACATATATTATTGAATTTTACCACCACAACCTAAGCTCCATCCTTTTCGTTTACCGGAGCTTAACTGAGCTGTTTTCCGACCTGTTGCACCGTTCCTGGCTTATGAGATTCCAAACTTTTACAAAAACTGTCACCGTCGCGCTGTTTTGCCTGCTGAGTCTGTCGCAGGTTGCCACGGCCCAGAATCGGCTTAAGCCGCTGGAATTTGACAAGTCGCCCGACCCGACCACCTACTCTTTCCAGCGTAGCACGCCCGACGAGCCCTATCTGATGAAGCTTTACTCTTCCTACGCCCTGGAAGACGTGGTAGCGGGCAAAGACACGGATCTGGCCAAGGTGCAGGCCGTTTGCACCTGGGTGCACAACCGCTGGGTGCACGACGGACGCGGCGAGGCCAAAAAAGCCGATCCGCTGTCCATTCTGCACGACGCCGACATGGGCCAGCAGTTTCAGTGCGTGGAATACAGCATCGTAGTAGTAGGTACGCTGACGGCCCTGGGCATTCCGGCCCGGCCTCTGTTTCTGAAAACGGCCGACGTGGAAACCCGGCGCGAGGGCGCGGGCCACGCGGTGGCCGAAGCCTGGCTGCGCGACCAGCAGAAGTGGGTAATGGTCGACGGGCAGTGGGACGTGGTGCCTATGCTCAACGACACTCCCCTCAACGCCGTGGAGTTGCAGGCAGCGCTGGCCAACAAGACGCCCGGGCTAAGCGTGGCTACTTCCTCCAACACCAAGGCCCGCCCGTATTTCAACTGGGTAGCCGACTACCTCTACTACTTCGACACGGTGCTCGATACGCGCTTTGGTGTGAAAACGGCTCCCAGCGGCCTGATGCTGGTACCACTGGGCGCCAAGAACCCCACCGTTTTTCAGCACGACACGCCCATCCACCGGATGCGCTACACCCACTCCATCAGCACTTTTTACCAGCCCGTTCCTTCCCTCACGGCTCTGAACTAATCTAGCACAGATGCAAAAAGGCCGCTTCCCCAGCTGGGGAAGCGGCCTTTTTTTATGCGGCTAAGCCGCGTATGCTAAGCCGAAGCTTCCTCGTTGGCGGGCGTTACGTTGGCAGCCTGCCCGGCCACCTGAAGCTCTACTTCCATGTTGCCGCGGGTACCGACCGAGTACGGGCAGATTTGATGGGCTTTGTTCACGAAATCCTGGGCTTTCTGCGGGTCCATGCCTTTCAGGTCCACGTTCAGCACGGCACTCAGCCCGTAAGCTTCCCCGTCCTGAAACAAGGTCACGGAGCACTGCACGGTGCTGGCGGGATCGAGCCGCTCGTTGGCTTTGCCAGCTACCACCAGCAGAGCCTGCTGAAAACAGGAAGCGTAGCCGGCCGCAAACAGCTGCTCGGGGTTGGTGGCCCCTTTCTTACCCCCCAGGCCTTCCGGCACCGACATATCCAGGTCAATAATGCTATCAGCGGAACGTACGTGGCCGCTACGGCCGCCGGTGGCCGTTGCCTCGGCCGTATACAGAGTCTTTTTCATGGGAAAATAATCAGTGGTTGGAGTAGAGGTTTAACTACCCTGACTACGTTAAGGTTACCATTGCAGCGAGCGGGCCAGTCAAATTCAAATAGGCAAGGCGTTTGGCCGCACATCTTTTTCTCTCTACTTTTGCCCCATATCGGTTCCGATTTGGTCGCGTCGTACAACGGATAGTATAAGAGTTTCCGAAGCTCTTGATCTAGGTTCGATTCCTAGCGCGACCACAGATTCCTTAAAAAGCCCACTTTACCCCCCGTAGAGTGGGCTTTTGTTTTCTGAAAAGCGAAATAGAACTGGTGCATAACCACTGGTTCTCGCCCATGCTGTAGCTAGTTCAGGACTGTCCTCTTCTACCACAAAAAGCCCCGACCATCCGGCCGGGGCTTTTTTTATGAAGCCTAGACTTTGCTACCGGGCCACAATAAACCGCTTGCCCGCGCTGCTGCTGCCGGCGGCCGTGACGACGCGGTACGTGTAGGCTCCGGGGCGCAGTTCGCGCGCATCGAGCAGCAGGTGGTTGAATGCGGCATTCACCTGGAAGGTTTTTACTACGCGGCCAGCCAGGTCCAGCACTTCCAGCGTGGCCAGGGTCCCGGGCTGCACCGAGTAAGGCAGCGTAATGCGCTCCGCGGCGGGGTTGGGGAAGGGGCTGGCCGTGGGCCCGTCGGTTGATTTTGCCGTTTTGAGCGGGGTGTACGTGCCCGGAGCAGCGTACACTCTGGTACCAAAGGAGCCATATACCAGCAGCTTGCTTCCCGTGGAGGTGTTGACGGCTTGCGCATAGGAGCCCGACGCAACGGTCAGCAGCTGAGCCCCGGTTTCGCTCAGCACGTAGACGCTATTCTGCTGAGTCGCGCCGTTATAAAGCGCAATTGCGCATTCGATGTCGGGCGTGAGGTTAAACAGCTTATCACTCACATCGAGTATGTCTCCATAGCTCGAGGTGGCGGGAACCGGGGGCACGGGAATTTGCCGCAATAGGGAATGGTCGGCATTGTAGACGTAGAGCTTGCTGTCCGTCTGAGAGTAGATTGCAAACTTTACCTGCCCCGTCGAGAGCTTGAAGGAATACACTGAAGCATCCTGATAGGTATGCTCCAAAGTGAGCTGGGCCTGGGCGGCCGCGGAAATCAGCAAAAACGAGGCGAGTAATACTCTTTTCATAGAAGTTAGGTTAATGAAGAATCGAGCAAATTTAAGCAATTGCCCTGCTCCTATTTCGTCTGCCTGAGCTACTTGCCGCACTTTTTTCCTGGTGAGCTGCCTGACTCGGAAAAGGTGATTCTGGCCGGGAACTTACGGCGGCACAGTTACCTGCCGGGACGCGGCCGACGGGCCTGAAAAAATTCGGACAAATGCCGGAAAATGCCCGTACTTGGCAGGTAATACCTATTTCTCACCTTCTCTTCTACCTTCTTGAAACACTCTTTACTTTTATTCCTACTGCTGCCGCTCCACGCGTTTGCCCAGTACCGCCCCACCTACACGGGCCCGACCATGCAGCAAAACCAGCAGTCCCGCCAGGATTTCAACCGCATGGTCAACCAGCGGACCCAGGATTTCCAGATGCGGCAGATGCAGAGATACCGCTCCGGGCAAGGCAGCCCGCAACTGCTCCGGGAAATGCAGCAGCAGGCCCAAGCGCATCAGCTGGAACTGGAAAAGAACGCCAACGAGAAGCTCGCTCAACTGGCCCAGCAGCAGCAGCTCAAGCGCCAGGAGCATCCGGCTGCCAATCCGCAGCAGGCCGCGGCCCAGCAGAAGGAAGATAGCCGCCAGCTGACCCTGCTCGCCGTGCGCAACTACCGTGAGGTCTTTCTGCCCGGGCAGATGACCACCGTGCTGCAGGCCGAAAAGCTCGCGCCGGAGGGCCAGCAGCAGCTGCACAACCTCAATGCAAAGCTGGCCGATAAGTCGTGGTGGAAAAAGCAGGATGCCGCGCAGCTTGCCAGCGCGCTGACGGCCTACAGCGACACGCTGACCTCGCTCACGACCAGCCTGCTGGGCTTCAACCTGGCCTCGCCCCCGGCCGTGCCCGCCCCGTTCTCGGTCAGTGCCCTCGAAACTCAGCTGGCCACGCACGTATTCGACCAGAAAGCGGCCACCCAGTTGCTGCAGGACGCGGCGCTGACGGAAAAGCTGGTTGCCGGCGACCAGCTGATCAAGGCCGTCAACGACTTCAGCAGCCTGAGCGCCGCGGCCGCCGCCGGTGGAGAGCTGCAGCGCAACCCCAAGAAAGTGCAGGAAGACGTGCTGGCCAGCCTGCACGTGGTCGGCAAGGGCATGGACCGTTACAACGCCCGGGTTCGGGCCCAGAACAACGTGTTCGACGCGGAAAAGGCCCTACTCAAATCGACCTCGGCCTACGTCGCCAAAAACCGCAAGTAAGCCGATTGGCCGCCGGTCCGGGGGCCTTAATTGCATGACGCCGGGTAGCCGGGGTATTCTGGCGCCGGCCGGGCCCCGGCTACCCGGCGTCGGCGTTGGCAGCCGCTCCGGCGGGGCCGCCCGGCGGCGAATCCGCGCGGACGCGCTACCTTTGCCCCCGATGCGTCTGCTGTCCGTGCTCTTTGCGCTTTACTTTGCCTGCCTCGCCTGCCGGAGCTGCGCCGACGCGGCCCCGGTTGGCAGCGCGCCCACGGCCACCACGGTGGCCGCCGCCACGCATTCCGACTGCCACGGCGACGCGCTGGGCGACTGGTGTTCCCCACTCTGCCAGTGCCACTGCTGCGGCACGGCCGTGATGCCCCTCCCCGCGGCGCCGGTCGTAGCCCAATCGGCAATGCTCCGCTGGTATGCCGACCCGCAGCACCCGGCCCTGGTGGCCGGTCCGCCGACATCCGCGGCCGGGGCCGTGTGGCAGCCCCCGCGGGTCTGACCCTTTCGTTTCCTGCCAACTTCTTTCGGCCCGGCCACTGGCCCGGCCCAGGTAGTTCCGAGGCGCTGGCCGGCCCTAACCAGGGCTGGCAGGCGCGCGAGCAGGCTTCACTGAAGCGTTAGACCTAACCCCAGCAACGGATGTTTGACCGGCTGATTCATTTTTCCATTCACCACAAGCTCATCATCGGGCTGCTGACCCTGGCCCTGATAGCCTGGGGTGGCTACTCGCTGAGTCGGCTGCCGATTGACGCGCTGCCCGACATTACCAGCAACCAGGTTATTGTTTATACCGTGGCGCCCTCCCTGGCCGCCCCGGAGATTGAGCGGCTCGTTTCCTTTCCTGTCGAGCAGAGTATGGCCACCATTCCGGGCCGGGTGGAGGTGCGCTCCTTCTCCCGCTTCGGCCTGTCGGTGGTCACCATCGTCTTCGACGACAACATCGACATCTACTGGGCCCGCCAGCAGGTCAGTGAGCGGCTGCGGGCCGCCGAAAGCCAGATTCCGGCCGGCTCCGGCCGCCCCGAGCTGGCCCCGGTCAGCACCGGCCTGGGTGAAATCTACCAGTACCTGGTGCGCGCCAAGCCCGGCTACGAGCAGAAATACAACGCCACCGAGCTGCGCACCATTCAGGACTGGCTGGTGCGGCGCCAGCTGCTGGGCACGCCCGGCGTGGCCGACGTGAGCTCCTTCGGCGGCCAGCTCAAGCAGTACGAGGTAGCCCTGGACCCGGAGCGCCTGCACTCTTTGGGCGTCACCATCGACGAGGTGTACCGGGCCGTGGCGCAAAACAACCAGAATGCCGGCGGGGCCTACCTCGACCAGAACCCGACGGCCGCCTTTATCCGCACCGAGGGCTTGGCTACTTCCCCCGCCGACATTGGCAACATCGTCGTGCGCAGCACCAGCACGGGCCTGCCGGTGCTGGTACGCGACGTGGCCGAGGTGCGCTACGGCGCGGCGGTGCGCTACGGGGCCATGACGCTCAACAACCAGGGCGAAGTGACGGGTGGCCTGGTGCTCATGCTCAAGGGTGCCAACGCCGCGGAAGTTATTCAGGACGTGCAAAAGCGGATGGCCACCATTCGCAAAACCCTGCCCGAGGGCGTGAGCGTGGAGCCCTTCCTGGACCGCTCCCACCTCGTCAACCGCGCCATTGGCACCGTCACGAAAAACCTGCTCGAAGGGGCGCTGATTGTGGTGTTCGTGCTGGTGCTGTTTCTGGGCAACTGGCGGGCCGGGCTGGTGGTGGCGGCGGTGATTCCGCTGGCCATGCTGTTTGCCGTGAGCATGATGCGCCTGTTCGGCGTGTCGGGCAACCTGATGAGCCTCGGCGCCATCGACTTCGGGCTCATCGTCGACGGGGCCGTCATCATCGTCGAGGCCATTGTGCACCGCCTGCACGGCGGCCACGCCCCCGGCCACGCGGCGGGCGGACGGCTAACGCAGCAGGAAATGAACGACGAGACCTACGTGGCCGCCTCCCAGATTCGTTCCTCGGCGGCCTTCGGCGAAATCATCATCCTGATTGTGTACCTGCCCCTGCTGGCCCTGGCCGGCATCGAGGGCAAGATGTTCCGGCCCATGGCCGAAACTGTGGCCTTCGCCATTTTGGGCGCCTTTATGTTGAGTCTCACTTACGTGCCGATGATGTCGGCGCTGGCCCTGAGCCGCTCCACGGACGCGCAGCCCACCTTCTCGGACCGGATGATGGGCTTTTTCACCCGGCTCTACCACCCCCTGCTCACCGGCGCGCTGCGCTACCGCACCCTGGTCCTCACGACTGCCGCGGGCCTGCTGGTGAGCGCCTGGCTGCTGTTTCGTACTCTGGGCGGCGAGTTTATTCCCCAGCTGTCCGAGGGCGACTTTGCCGTGGAGATGCGCGTGCTCACGGGCTCTTCGCTGAGCTATACCATCGAGAAAAGCCAGCAGGCGGCCGGCATTCTGAAGCAGCAGTTTCCGGAAGTGAAGGAGGTCGTGGGCAAAATCGGCTCCTCCGAGATTCCCACCGACCCGATGCCCGTGGAAGCCGGCGACCTGATGATTATTCTCAAGGATCCGAAGGACTGGACCTCGGCCCACTCCCGCGAGGAGCTGGCCGATAAGATGGCCGCGGCCCTGAGCGTCATTCCGGGGGTCACGTTCAGTTTCCAGCAGCCCATTCAGATGCGCTTCAACGAGCTGATTTCGGGAGCCAAGCAGGACGTGGTGCTTAAAATCTACGGTGAAGATTTGCAGCAGCTCGCCGACTACGCCCGGCAGGTGGGCCGGCTCGCGCGCCAGGTGCCGGGGGCCGAAGACGTGTACGTGGAGCAGGTGACCGGCCTGCCCCAGATTGTGGTGCAGCTCGACCGCAACCGCCTCGCCCAGTTCGGGCTGAACGTGGCCGACGTGAACCGCACGGTGCAGACGGCCTTCGCGGGCGAAGTAGCCGGCCAGGTGTTTGAGCAGGAGCGCCGCTTCGACCTGGTGCTGCGCCTGCGCCAGGACTTGCGCAAGGACATTACCAGCGTCCGGCGCCTGTTCGTGGCCGCCCCCGACGGCCGGCAGGTCCCGCTCGAGCAGGTGGCCAGCGTGGAACTGCGCGAAGGCCCCAACCAGATTCAGCGCGACGATGCCAAGCGCCGCATCACCGTGGCCTTCAACGTGCGCGGCCGCGACGTGGAAACCGTGGTGCGCGAGCTGCAAGGCAAGATTGACCAGCAGGTGAAACTCGCCCCGGGCTACTACCCAACCTACGGTGGGCAGTTTGAGAACCTGCGCCAGGCCACCCAGCGGCTCAGCATTGCCGTGCCGGTGGCGCTGCTGCTGATTTTTGTGCTGCTGTTTTTCACTTTCCGCTCCCTGAAGCAGTCGGCGCTGATTTTCACGGCCATTCCCCTCTCGGCCATCGGCGGGGTGGTGGCGCTGTGGGCGCGGGGCATGCCGTTTAGCATCTCGGCCGGCGTGGGCTTTATTGCCCTGTTTGGGGTGGCCGTGCTCAACGGCATCGTGCTCATCGGCTACTTCAACCAGCTCAGGGAAGAAGGCGTGACCAACCTCTACGCCCGGATTCTGCGGGGCACGGCAGTACGCCTGCGCCCGGTGCTGATGACGGCCACCGTGGCCTCGCTGGGCTTTCTGCCCATGGCCTTGGCACAGTCGGCGGGGGCTGAGGTGCAGCGGCCCCTGGCCACGGTCGTTATCGGCGGGCTGATTTCGGCCACTCTGCTCACGCTGCTGGTGCTGCCGGTGCTGTATGCGCTGTCGGAACAAGGCAAGGCGGCCAACCGGGCGCCGCGCAAGGTGGTGGCCGGTGCCGCTACCGTTCTGATTCTGCTGCTGCCGGCGCTGGTACAGGCCCAGCAGGCGCCGCTGCCCGGCACGCTCACTTCGGCCCAGGCCGTGGATCAGGCCCTGCAAACCAGTGGCTCAGTCATTGGCGCCCAGCGGGCCCTGGAGGCCCAGCAGGCCGTGCGCTGCGCCGCCTACGATGTTGGGCGCACCACCATCACGGGCAGCTACGGGCAGTACAACTCTGCCAACCGGGACAATCAGTTCACCATCACCCAGTCGGTGGCACTGCCGGGCGTGTACCGCCGCGCGGCCCAGCTGGCCGATGCCCGCATCGAGGGCCAGGAGCTTTTACTCCGGCAGGCGCGGGCCGAGCTGCGCCGGCAGGTGCGCCTGAGCTACGAGCAGGCCGTGCACGCCCGGCACCGGCTCCGCGTGCTGCGCGGCCAGGACAGCGTGTACCGCGAGTTTCTGCGCGCGGCCAACCTGCGCTTCAAAACCGGCGAGGTTGCCCGACTCGAACCCGCCACGGCGTTGGTGCAGCAGGGCGAAATCCGGACCCAGCTGCTGGCCGCCCGCACCGATTTCCGAGTGGCCCAGCGCCAGCTCCAGGCCCTGCTGCAGGTGCCCACTGCGGTGGCAGTAGCCGACAGTGTGCTGCAACGGCTGGAACCGGCAGCGCTGGCCTCCGCAGCCGCCCCGCCCGACACGGCCCTATTGCTAACGACGCCCCACACCCGGATTCTGCAGCAACAGGTGACCCAGCGCCGGGCCGAAACCCGCGTGGAGCAGGCCCGGGGGCTGCCCGAGTTTACGCTCAGTTACTTCAACCAATCCATTATCGGCTACCAGCAGCTGACGCTGGGCGTGGAAACGTACTACGGTCCGGGGGCGCGCTTTCAGGGCGTGCAGGCCGGCGTAGCCCTGCCCCTGCTGCGCGGCCCCCAGCGCGCCCGGGTGCAGGCCGCCCGCCTTCAGGAGCAGGTAGCCGAGGCCAATGTGGCGCGGTATGCAGCCGAGCTGGCTGGCCGCGTGGCGGAGCTGCAGGCCCGGCGCGCCGAGCAGCTGGAGCGCCTGCGCTACTTCGAGCAGACGGCCCTGCCTCAAGCCACGGTTATCACTAGGCTGGCCACGCGGGCCTACAAGGCCGGCGAAACCGGCTACTCGGAATACCTGCTCAACCTGGAGCGGGCCCGCCGCCTGCGCCTCGACTACCTCGACGCCTTGCTCCAGCACAACCAAACTCTTATCGACCTGGACTATCTGCTCGGCGCCAACTAGCGCGGGCAACTTCCTCACGCACGCTTTTCTATCATGAAATACTTGTCTCACTACTGCCTTCTGCTCGGCCTGCTCGCGGGTTGCGGGAACCACGAAACTGCTCCGGACCAAGCGGCGGATTCCGTCGAACCTGTTGCCCAAGCTGAAAAGGCAGAAGCTGCCATCCCCAACCTCGTTACGCTAACCCCCGCCGAGCAGCAGATGGGCGGCATCCGGCTGGGCGCGAGCACTGAGCGGCCCATGAGCGGGGGCCTCAAAGTCAATGGCGTGCTCGACGTGCCCCCGGAAAACCTGGTTTCGGTGAGTGCCCCGCTCGGGGGCTTCGTGGAGCGCACCGAGCTGCTGCAAGGCTCCCGGGTGCGGGCCGGACAGGTGCTGGCCCTCATCCGCAACCCCGATTTTGTGCAGCTTCAGCAGGATTACCTCGAAACCCGCAGCCAGCTCAAGTTTGCCAAGGCCGAATACGAGCGCCAGGCGGAGCTTTACCGGCAGGAAGTGGCGCCCCAGAAAAACTACCAGCGGGCCCAGGCCGAGTACGAGGCCTTGCAGGTGAAAACCAGCGCCCAGGCCGCCCGCCTGCGCCTGGCCGGGCTGCCCGCGGGCGGCGCCATCGTGAGCACCGCCCCGCTGCGGGCTCCGAAAGCAGGCTTCGTGAAGGCCGTCAACGTGAGCGTGGGCCAGAGCGTGACGCCCACCGACGTGCTGTTTGAAATCGTGAACCCCGAGCACCTGCACGTGGAGCTGACCGTGTTTGAGCGCGACATTCCGCAGGTGAAGCCCCAGCAGCTCGTGCGCTTCACCCTGGGCAACGACTCGGCGGGCCGGGAGCGGACGGCCCACGTGTATTTGATCAGCAAAACGATCAGCGCCGAGCGCACGGTGCGCGTGCACGCCCACCTCGACCGGGAAGATGAGCAGCTGCTGCCCGGCACCTTCGTGCGGGCCGTCATCGAAACCAACCGCCTGACGGTGCCCACGCTGCCCGAGAAAGCCGTGGTGCAGTTCGGCGCCCAGCCCTACGTATTTGTGGCCGTCGACCAGCCCGCCCGAACCGGCACGGCGGCCTACCGCCTGGTGCCCGTCACGCGGGGCGTGAGCGAGGACGGCTACACCGAGTTTCACCTGCCCGCCGCCGAGCAGGGCAAGCCGTTGCGCTTCGTGGTGGAGGGCGCCTATTCCCTGCTCGGCAAGCTCAAAAACGCCGAGGAGGAAGAGTAGCTCACGAATTACGGTGTGGCCCATCCCTGCCACCACCGACAGGCGAATCCAACAGCTGCTTCCACCCTGGACAAGCGGGTGGCAGTCCGTAAAAAAGCCCCGCCCGGAATATCTGGGCGGGGCTTTTGGGGTTTAGCAGACACGTTTGGCCGAGGACAAAGCGCTTCGGATTCTATTACCTTAGGCAGTGGCCAATTCCGATTCTGCCAGCCGGCGAAATTCAACAACCCATACCCATTCATTCCGGGCCCAGCAGTGCGAGTAGAACTGGTCAATCAGCTCCTGGAAGGCAGCAAGTACGCTCCTGGTCGGCCCAGAAGCTGACGCTGCTTCCGTTTCCCCCACGCCTTCAGCCCGGGCATCGACTTCCGTAATGGCGCGCACCCGCTCCGCCCGCACCGACAGGATGAGCAAAACCAGCTCCGGCTGCTCTATCACCCGAAGCCGGTCGCCGGCCGTGCCAAACGGGCACGGCACGTCGTGCGTGGGTCCGCCCGGGTACTCGCCCGTGAACCGTGCGTAGCCCGCGTGCTGCCCGCAATAGCGGTAGGCTGCCGGGGCGCAATTAGGGGGCAGTTCCAGCGGTAGTCGGCGCCGGGTGACGGTCTTGCGGCCGGCGTTGACGGCCCCTAGCAAACTTGGGTTAAAAGAAATCGGGCGCTCAACGGGCAGCATAGTTCAGGGGGTAAGGCGCCGGCGGTTTTGCAGCGGCGCCGTACCAGCAGCGCAAAAGTAGGACCGCGCAGCATTGCACCACCGGCTGGCCCTGGCCAGCCCAACTCTTCTCTTACCGATGAAGCAGCTTTAGATGCGCCCGGGCGTTGGTCCCCGTCAGCTGCAAATACTGGATTCCGGGCTGGTTGAGCTGCGCCGAAACGTCGAGCTCCGCCGCACCCGTACCCGACACGTGCAGCGTCCCCTTGCGCAGCGGCTGGCCCACGGCCGACAGCAGCACGTATTCTACCTCCCCCCGTAACGCTTCGGGCAGCACCAGGTGGTAGCGGCCATCCGCCGACGGATTCGGATACGCCTGGCACTGGGCACTCACCAGCGGCAGGGCGGCGGGTAAGGCCGCCGTTTCCGTTCTGGCCGCGGCGGGCTGCTGCTTCCAGAGCTCAATGCCGGAAAAGTTGGCCGTGCCGCCGCGGCTGACCAGCTGCACCGAGCCCTTGGCCGTGAGCGTCACGTCGTAGGGGCCGAGCCGGGCCCAGGTGCCGGCCAGCCCGGAGTTGTAGGTGCTGCGCACAACTTGCCCGTTGAGCGTGAGGCTGTAGGCCTCGGCGCCGTTGTCTTCCCACACGTACAGGTACACCTGGTAGATGCCCGCCGGCACCGCCGACAAGCTTACTTTCAAGCTATTGACCCGGTACACGGAGCTACGAATCATATCCGTGCGCGCGGCGTCGGTGGCCGGTACCAGCGGCGTGGTCGAGTTGGTAAAGCCCGTGCCGTTGGTCGAGTAGTTCGGGGCCGTGCTGCCGGCCCAGGCGTTGCCGTCGAGCGTCAGAGCCGGTCCGTTCAGATTGACGGCCCGGTAGAAGGTAAACGAGTTGTCGGCGGACGGTACCTGGCTGTATTTGACAGTTAGCAAATCATTCCCGGTCGACGGGTCAAAGGCAAGGCCCGTCACCAGAACGTTGCTACTCTGGTCCAGGTCCAATGCGTTTCCATTCTGGGGCTTGTTCCACACCACGGCCCCATCCGCGGCGTTGTAGCGCGTTGTCCCGCCGGAGCCCGTAGTATAGACGCCGGTTTTATCCGCACCCAGGTCTCGGGGAGTACCATCATATAGTTTATACCAGCTTCGTACTCCCCCCGCTGCATCGTAGCGCGCCAGGGTAGAATAGCTTGTATTCGTGGATCTATTGATGACATAATCCAATACGTACACGCCGCCCGCGTTGTCAACCTCCAGGCTGTTGACCGAACCACTAGATTGACTAGACCAGATTTGATTTCCCGTCGAGGCCGAAATACACAACACGGTACCGTATATATCCTTAAAAGCTTGAGTAGAGCCCCCCACGTAAACCCTGCCGCTGTTGTCCACGGCAATGGAACCAGCAGAGTTGCTTAAGCTCGTACCGTACTGATTCAGCCAGGTCCGGGCGCCCGTAGCGGCCACATATCGCATGGTCAGGTAAGTAGGAACTAAGGCGCCAGAATAAGAATACGAATAGCTCGTACCCGTCACGTACACCCCCCCGGCATTGTCGACAGCAATGTCCGTGGCATTATCAGCTTCATAGGCCGGACCATTATAGCGGCTCACCCAGCTCTGGGCACCGGTAACCGCGTCGTAGCGAATGGTAGCGTAGTCGCTTTTGGAGTTTATGCCCTCACTACGACCTGTTACGAATACGCCGCCAGCATTGTCTACTGCCAGCGCGCTAACCCAATCGATGCCGTTGGCCGGACCATTGTAGCGGCTCACCCAGGTTTGCGCCCCCGTGGCCGCATCGTAGCGCACGGTCATAAAATCAGCTCCGCCTGACGGCGCCACACCGTCCATATTACCTATCATGTAAACTCCGCCGACATTATCTACGGCAATGCTTTTGGGCGAGCCGTTGGAATTCACACTTGCCCAAAGCCGCTCTCCGGCCGGGGAATACTTAACCATGACCCACTGTGACCCGTCACTGGTGTTGGCGTAAATTCCGGCTACGTAGCTGTTGCCAGCCTGGTCCACGGTTATCGAGTAGGGTTCTTCGTCACGGTCCGCGGCCCCGTACCGAGCGGCCCAGGCCTCGGTGGCTTGCTGGGCAAATAGCGCGGAGCTGCTGCATAGGGTGCAACAACACAGGATCAGGAAGCGGGTAAAAAAGCTGCTGTAGCGAAAACGGGCGTAAAGGGTACGGTACATGAAATAGAGGAAAAGAAATAGACGAGCACAGTCAGGCAGGGGCCGGCCCGGCAATGGGCGGCGGGAAGGTGCCGGTAGAAATAGGGCGCACCAACTCCGGGAATGTTACGCTGAGGTACTTCCGCGGCGGATAATGGAAATCAGGGCCCCACGGCAATATGCCGGGGCTTGGTCAGGATAGTGGTAACCGCTTGGCGTTAGTGAATATAGCTATTGAATTCGCTATCAACTATTTTTTATTGAAATTATACAATATAAACCAATCCACAGCCTTCCCCCAGGCCTAACTCAATACTGCTGCCCAACCCGGGCAACTCATGGGCTTATAAGTGTATTTCCCAGGTATGCTGGGCCGGCTAAGGGGCCCACCACGCTGCCGGACACGATGTGAGGGAAGAACTGCACCCGGTTCAATTCTCTGGCCTGGGTGAGTTTGGCCGCTGCCACCTTACTCGCTGTGCAGCGCGGGCTGGGGCTGGCGGGCCGTGAGCGTGGCGCCCGCGCTGGCAATGACGATGAGGAGCATGGCTACCCACTGAATGAACGGCAGCTTTTCGCCCAGCAGCAGCCAGCCCGACAGTGCCGCCGCCACCGGCTCCAGACTCATCAGAATGCTGAAGGTGCGCGTCGACATCGACTTGAGGGCTTGCATTTCCAGGGTGAAGGGTAGCACGCTGGAAAACACGGCCAGCAGCGCCCCCAGCAGCAGCAAATGGGGCGTCAGGGCGGGCAGGCTGCTGCTGGTCAGGCCGAAGGGCAGCACCGGCAGCGCCGCAAACAGCATCCCGACGGCCACGGCCACCGAGCCCGGTAGCACGGCCGCCGTGCGCTGCCCCAGGGCAATGTAGATGGCCCAGCACCCACCGGCCGCCAAAGCCAGGGCCATGCCCAGCAAGTCGATGCCGCGGCCCTGCCAGGGCGCAATCAGGGCAATGCCGGCGGCGGCCAGCACCACCCACACCACGTCGACCCAACGGCGGGAGCCAGCCAAAGCCAGGGCCAGCGGGCCTACAAACTCCAGCGTGACGGCCAGGCCCAGCGGAATCCGGGCCAGGGCGCAATAAAACAAGAAGTTCATGGCACCCAGGGCCAGACCGTAGGGCACCACCACCCGCCACTGCCGGGCCTGCAGTTGCCCCAGCCGGGGCCGCACGAGCACCAGCAGCAGCAGGGCCGACAAGCCAATGCGCAGACTGGCCGTGACGGCGGGGCCCAGCACCGGAAACAGGCCCTTGGCAATAGCGGCCCCGCCCTGCACGCTCAGAATGGCGAGTAGCACGGCCGGCACTGCGGGCACCGAGTAGCGGGGAGAATCTTTCATAGGCGAAGTAGCCGGCGGCAGGCTTGCCGGCGGAAGCGGGGGCAAACTTCGGCAAATACCGCGGTCCGCCTTTGCTTTTTCGCATCGGGCGGCTGGAAAAGCGGGGCCGGACGCGAAAAGGCCCTACCAGCGCGCTGCTGATAGGGCCTTCGAGTAGTTGGAACCAGCGCGTGGGGCGCAGTTTGGCCGCTGAGCTAGTTGCAGCCGATGGCCGGGTAGGAATACGCCCCGCCGTGCTGATGAAAAAACGCGTCGACGGCCGTTTGCAGCTCCTGCGGGTCATCGGTATCGAGTTCGGCGAAGATGTGGCTCAGCGACGTGATGCGCGGCTGGGTAGTCAGCAGGTAGCCCGGCGCGTCGAGCCAAGAGTACACGTAGAGCCGGGCGCCGTCCTGGGCCTGGCAGGCGTGCACGTACCGGATTTCGCTGGCCGGAATGTAGGCCGCGGGCTGGTTGAAGGAAACGTAGGCAATTGGCTGGCTGGCGCCCAGGGGCGCAAAGCCGGCTTCGGTCAGACTGGTTTGTTTCAGGAGTGGAAGCATAAGTCAGATTGCCTGGGCCGACTACTCAGGCGGTTTGGGTTAGGGGAAGAATGGGAAGTAGGTAAAGCAACTTAAATTATACCCACTCCGAAAGGCCATTTTCCGCGCAGTTGTGACATTCAGTTTTGACGCTACTTCGGCCCTTAGTGTCCTGCTTGCGCAATGCCAACCCGCATTCCGCCCGCTGAGCCCCGTCTTTACTCGGACACATTTACCTTAAATGTGACAACTATTCTCCTTCTGCGGGTTTTCACTTATCTTAGAAGAAGTTAAGCGTTTCACTCTTTCTCCCCCACACCATGGAAAACGCCGAAGAAAAACGGGCCCGCGACTTTGTTGAGCAATGGCTCCAGACCCACCCCGACCGCATCCGCAACCGCCGCGCCCGGCCCGACACCTTCCTGAACTGGAAGCTAGCCGCCATCCGCTACGTGCGCAACGGCAACCCCAACGACAGCGACGATATTCTGACCTGGTTTGCCACCCAGGCCGAAGGCGCGGCCATGGAGGACTAAGTACCGGCGGAACCCGGCCGAGCCACATTTTTGGGCCCTGGGTAAATCTATACTTCAGCTTGCTCCGTATAGTTCGGCAGCAATATAGATTCTCACTCCTCTCACTTTTTCCCTCTCACATGAACAAGCACATCCTTTCCGCCTTTGCCCTCGCGGCCCTGTTCTCGCTCGGAACCGCCACCTCTTCTACGGCCCAAAGCATGGCAACCAAGTCG
This sequence comes from Hymenobacter persicinus, assembly GCF_004167665.1. GTDB lineage: Bacteria > Bacteroidota > Bacteroidia > Cytophagales > Hymenobacteraceae > Hymenobacter > Hymenobacter persicinus. Next base: position 38,925 of record NZ_SEWE01000018.1, read on the forward strand.
GACGCCGAAAAGTCGAAGACCAAGGAAGACGGCATGGTGTCGAAAACCAAAATGGGTGACGACGGCAAAACCAAAATGAAGGGCAAAGCCGACGACGGCAGCAAGATGAAGGCCAAAACCAAGCCGATGGCCGGCGACATGGCCATGAGCAACTCGGCCGGGGTGATGGTGGGCGGCGCCATGATGGTGCCCAGCAAGGACATCGTCGACAACGCCGTTAACTCCACCGACCACACCACCCTGGTGTCGGCCGTGAAGGCTGCCGGGCTGGTGGAAACGCTGAAAGGCGCGGGCCCCTTCACCGTATTCGCGCCCACCAACGCCGCCTTCAACAAGCTGCCCGCCGGCACGGTCAACACGCTGGTGATGCCCGAGAACAAGGCTAAGCTGACCACCATCCTGACCTACCACGTGGTGCCCGGCCGCCTCACCGCCGCCGACCTCAAGGATGGCCAGGTGCTGACGACCGTGGAAGGCGAAACGCTGACCGTGATGAAAAAGGGTGATTCCGTAATGCTGCACGACGCCAAGGGCGGCATGGCGACGGTCACCATCCCCAACATCATCGACAGCAACGGCGTGACCCACGTTATCGACACGGTGCTGATGCCCACCAAGTAACTGTCCTGGCGCCGCGGCGCCGGAACGTAGCCGAAAGCCGACCCCAGTGGGGTCGGCTTTTTTCGTTTTCGGGCCCGTGGCGCGGATTACTTTTTTATGAACAAAATGCCCGGCAGCACCTACCCTTCAAGTACATAGGCCGGCCCTAATAGACGCGTTGTGCATCTACTCAGTTATTTTCCGACCTTTAGAGGCGTTTTTCCAATTCCACCTTCACACACCCTTATGAAGAACTTTTTCTCATGGGCCTGCGCGGCTGTTTTGGGCCTCTCCACGGCCGCAACGGCCCAGGTAATGCCGCCCGCTCCCCCTTCCAACCTGCAGGGGCAGGCGCTGAAAACCTGGCTGGTCCAGAACTGGTACGACGGCAAGCGCGTCGACTTGGGCTACGACCGGGCCCGGGGCAAGATGTACAACTACGTGGACGTGTTCAACGGCCGCCTCACCTGCGTGTACTCGGGCTACTCGGTGCCCAAAACCATCGACTCGACGGCCACCAGCACCGGCAACGTGGGCAGCATCAACTGTGAGCACACCATTCCCCAGTCGTGGTTCAACGAAGTCAGCCGCATGAAGGCCGACATTCACCACCTCTACCCCACCTTCGACACCTGGAACTCCAACCGCGGCAGCGACCCGTTCGGCGAAATTCCGGACGCCACCACCCAGCTCTGGATGCGCGGCACCACCGGCCAGACCACCATTCCGACGGCCAACATCGAGGAGTACAGCGAGGACACGAACACCATGTTTGAGCCCCGCGAAGACCACAAGGGCAACCTGGCCCGCTCGGCCTTCTATTTCTACACCATGCACCAGGGCCAGACCTTCGACCCGGGCAAGGACGTTATTTCGGCCCTGGCCGACCTGAACACCCTGTATCAGTGGCACCTGGCCGACCCGGTAGATGCTCGTGAGCGGGAGCGCAACCGCCGCGCCGCCAAAAGCCAGGGCAACTTCAACCCTTACATTGCCTACCCCGACCTGGTAGCCCGCGCCTGGGGCTTTGCCGTGCAGCCTACGTTTAGCTTTGCGGCGGCCACCGGCAGCATCACCGAGGGCAACACTGGCACCAAGACCTACACGGCTACCGTCAACGTGACGCCTGCTCCTACCGCCACTCTCACGGTGCAGGTAGCCGCCGACGCCGCCAACTCCACGGCCCTCAACCCGAGCGACTACACCTTCAGCACCCAGACGCTGACCTTCGCCGCCGGCCAAACGTCGCAGACCGTGACCGTCACGGTCAACGGCGACACCACGCCCGAAGCTGATGAAACCGTGCAGCTGAACCTGCAGAACGTGAGCACCGGCGGCGCCATCGGCGGCCCGGCCAACCACGTGCTAACCATCACCAACGACGACGGCGCGGCCCCGACCATTGCCTTTGCTTCGGCGACGGGCTCCATCCTGGAAGGCAACACCGGCACGACCACCTACACGGTGAATGCCACCCTGACCGGCAGCGCGCCCACGGCCGCCGTCACCATCCCCGTGACCGTAGTGGCCTCCGGCACCACCGCCGATGCCAACGACTACGTGCTGGGCACCACTAGCCTGACCTTCGCGGCCGGCAACGCCAGCCAGAGCCTGCCCGTCACCATCACGGTGAACGGCGACGTGACGCCGGAATCCAACGAGACCGTGCGCCTGCAGCTGGGCACGCCCACCACGGGCGGCGCCGTGCTGAGTTTGAACAGCACCCACACCCTGACCATCCTCAACGACGACCAGGCCCCGGCTGGCACCAGCTGCTCCGACCTGTACTTCTCGGAATACGCCGAGTCGGCTACGGGCAACACCAAGTACGTGGAGATTTACAACCCCACGCCCGACGTTATCAACCTAGCCGGCCTGCGCGTCGATTTGTTTGCCAACGGCGTAACCTCCCCGACTTCCACGCAGGCACTGACGGGCACGCTGAACCCCGGCGCCGTGTACGTTATTGCCAACGCCAACTCGGTGGCCTCCGTGCTAGCCAAGGCCAACGTGACCTCCAACATCACCTTCTTCAACGGCGACGACGCGCTGGCTTTGTTTGACGGCACCGACACGCTCGACGTTATCGGCGTTATCGGGCAGCGGCCGGCCGCTTCGGGCTGGGTGATTCCCGGCGGCGGCACCACCACCGACAACACCTTGGTGCGCAAAGCCACCGTGGGCCACGGCAACACCCGCTGGGCGCAGGCCGCCGGCGAATGGCAGACCCTGGGCACGGACGTCTTCACCAACGTGGGCCTCTACACCAGCTCGGCCTGCCTCCCAACGGGCACCGCCAAGGCGGCTCCGCTGCGCACGGGCCTGGAAGTATTCCCCAACCCGACGGCCGGCGCCTTCCAGGTGCGCGTACCTGGTCTGCAGGGCCGCCACCAGGCCGCCATCAGCCTCTACAACTCCCTGGGCCAGCAGGTTCAGACCCTGAGCCAGCCCCTGAGCGGTGCTGAGTCGGCCACGCTCAACGTGCACGCGCTGCCCGCCGGCCTCTACTCGGTGCAGGTGGAAGTCGGCGGGGTGCGCTACGTCAGCCGCCTGGCCGTGCGCCACTAAGCTTTATACCAACTGCGCTTCGGCGTTCTGATAAAAAGCCCCGACTCCCCACGGAGTCGGGGCTTTTTGCTTTTGGCTCGGTGGACTTACGCAGCAGATTTTGTTCGAACTTTGCAGCTATGCCGAATTCGTTGCCCAAGTCCTTTTACTTCCAGAATCCCGCCATTACCATCTACCACACGGCCGGCTACCTGCGCCTCGACTGGAGCGGGGCACGCACAACGGAAGACGAGCTGCGCGGGGCTTACCAGCAGGTGTTGCTGGCCATGAAGCACTACCGCACCGGCAAAACCCTGAGCTACCACGGCCTGCGCCAGCTGATTCCGCTCCCGGTTCAGCACTGGCTCACCCAGGAATGGATTCCGCGGGCCGTGCACGAGGCCGGCTACAGCCAGTGCGCCGTGGTCGAAAGCCAGAGCGCGCTGGGCCGGCTGGCTTCCCAGGCCGTGGGGCAGCAAACTCCCGCCCAGCTCGATTTTCGCCATTTCGCCACCCTGGCCGAAGCGCACGCCTGGCTGAGCGCCTAAGCCACCCCTACTTTTTCTCCCGCAGCTCCTGGTATTCGGGGTGCTGCTCCACGAAGCCGCGCATAAACGAGCAGCTCGTGCGCACCCGCAGGTGCTGGTCGCGGGCAAAATCCAGGGCCGTTTTAGCCAGTTGCTCCCCGATGCCCTTGCCCCGCAGGTGCTCATCAACGAAGGTGTGGGTAAAGTCGATAACGTCGTCGGTGGGGCGGCTGTAGGCCAGCTCCGACTCGTAGCCCTGGAGCGTGGCGTAGAAAGTCTGTTCGTCGGAATTGTGGGTGATGGTCGGATTCATGGGAGGCAGCGTGAGCGTGACGGGTCCGGCCTACGAGGGCCGGCTCTGCCTGTTAACTGCCGGCGGCCGGCCGGGGTTGCGGGGAAAAGTCGCCTAGCGTTTTTAGCCGCCCGGCGCAGCCAATTTGCCCCGGACTGCGTACACGAAAGCACAACGGCTGTTTCCCGCCCTTTCCAATTACCCTTTCTCTCGACAACCATGGCACACAACCCCAACGACGGCAGCAACGACAACCCGGACGAGTTCAGCGAATTCCGCAAAGACAAGGATGCCACCACTGGCAACGCCAAGGCGGAAAACCACCGCGAAGGCGAAAAGCGCGCCGACGCTCCCCTGACTCCTACCCCCTCGGGCACGCCCGCCTACGGCGACTTTGGTCACGACCCCAACACCCGCTCCACGACCACCGACCAGCCCGCGGGCATGAACCCCGGCGGCGTGGCCGCGCCCAGCACGGCAGCCCCCGAACAGCGGGGCAGCGCCCCCCAGAACTTGAATCCCGACGCCGTGCGCGCCACCCAGAATGCTTCCGAGGAAGAGCGCCGCGAGGCCTACAAGCAGGACGACCCGCGTTACGGCGGTGGTACCCGCAACTGGGAATCCGAAGAGCCCGCCAACCGTACCCGCAACTCGGCCGAAGACCCCAACGACAACTTGCTCAGTTAAGCTTTTGACCTTACACCCAATGGACAAGCAGAAAAAAGACTCCGCCGCTCCCCAGCCGGACGGCGCTAAAATGAGCCCCGAGCAGCAGAAGCACCACGACGAGCTCTACAATTACAAGCGCGACGAGGAAGGCACGCTCGACACCTCCGCCCGCCTCGACGACGAAACCGCCGGCATCCCCGACGACACCGTCAGCAGCGGAGCTAACCCTGGCACTACCGGCGACCCGGTCGACAACATTATCATCGAGTCGAACAACCCCATCGACGACAATAACCGCTAGTCCTGCCCAGCAGTACGTCCAAAAGGCCGCTCCGACAACCGTTGGGGCGGCCTTTTGCGTGCTGTGTCTGCCCGACTTACCAGCGCCAGCCGAGTTGGGCGCCGCCGTAGTAGTTGCGGCCGGGGGCGGGCTGAAAGAACCGGTTGCCAAAGGCATTCAAATCGTTGCCCAGGCTGTAGCGGCGGTTGGTGGCGTTGTCGAGGCCGGCGTACAGGTCAGCTTCGAAGTGGCGCGCCAGTGTGCGGCGCCAGCCGGCCCGGGCCCCGAAAACCCAGTAACCGGCCGCGTACTCAGAGTTGGCGTCGTTCAGAGGCAGGCGGGCCTGGTGGCTCACGGTGGGGTTGGCGTAGAAGCCGGGGCCAGATGCAAAATCGAGGCCGGCGGTGAGGGTGTGGGGCGCGGTGCCGGTGAGACGGTTGCCGCTGAAATCATTACCTCCCGACTCGTAGCGAAGGAAGCGGTAGTGGTTGTAGGCGTAGCTGACAAAAGCCCGCAGGCCCCTCCCCGCCCCGGCGGCCGAGGATTCCGCAGCAGTACCAGCGGGGGCGGGTTGCCAAAGCCAGCCGCTCACGGCCGCTTCTACCCCGCGCTGCCGGGTGGTGCCGGCGTTGGCAAAGACGCTGGTTCCGGTTGCCGTAGTCCGCGTGACGATGGTGTGGCGCAGCCGGAAGTCGTAGGCGGCCAGATCGAAGCGCAGGCGGCGGTCCAGCAGCTGCCCGCGCGCGCCCACCTCGAAGCTCGTGCCCCGCTCGGCCTGCAACTCCGGGTTCAGGCTGCCGTCGGAGGGACGGATTTCCTCGTCGGTGGGCGGGGAAAAGCCCGTGCTGACGCTGGCGTAGGTTGAAATCAGCGGCGTGAGCTCCTTCAGCAGCGCCACCCGCGGCGACACCACCGGCCGAAAGTCGCGCCGCAGCTCGTAGCCCGCCGGCTTAGCCACCGCGTCCGACACTCGAGTAATGCGGTAAGCCAGACGGTTGTAGCTCGCCCCTGCCGTGGCCAGCAAGCCGGCGGGCAGCTCCAGCTCGGCCTGCCCGAAGCCAAAGCCCGTGGTGGCCCGGATTTCGTCGTCGTAGCGCAGGGGGCCGGGAGTGCCGGCGCGGTTCTGGTAGCTGCGGGCATTTTCGAAGCTGCTCTGCCATTCTCCGCCGGCACTCAGTCGTAGCACCCGCCCGGCCAGCGTGGTACGGTAAGCAAACGTCGTGCGCCCGCCCCAGCCCAGGCCGGTGTTGCGCTCCAAGTCGACCAGATAAGGCGTACGAATGGCCGTGCCGGAGGTGTAAAGCGTGGTTTTGTTGGAGAAGCGCGCCGAAAACCGGTACTCGTGCGACACGCCCAGCAAAGCCGTGCGTGAGGCGTAGGCAGCCCGTTGCGCCACGGTGCCGGGTGCGGCCGCCGTACCCGGCCGGGCCTGCCGTGGATTCTGCTCAAACTGGGCCCGGGTCAGGCCGCCGGGCAGCTGATAGTCCAGGTCGGTGTACAGCACGTGGGCCGCCACGGTGCGTTGCTCGGAGGGGCGAAATTCGCCGTCGATGGTCAGCACGTCGCGGCGCAGGGCGCTGTTTTCGCGGTAGCCATCCAGGCTCTGGCGGGTGTACTGGGCCCGCAGGGTGCTCGTGGCCGTGCCGCTTTCGGCCGCTACCGAATAGCGGCGTAGCCCGAAGCTGCCGGCCGTGAAGCCCACCTGGGCCCGGCTTTCCCCCGGTTCGGGCCGGCGGTTGCTCAGCAGCACGGCTCCGCCCGTACCGGCCCCGTACGCGCTGGCGGCCGGGCCTTTCAGCACCTCAATCCGGCCGAGGGAAGCCACGTCGAGCAAATTCAGGGCGGTGCTGCCGCCGGCATCGGTGAAGGGAATGTCGTGGTAGTACACCTTCACGTTGCGGACGCCGAACGGGGAGCGGAGCGTGCTGCCCCGCACGCTGAGCCGGTAGCTGGCCGTGGCCCGCTCCTCCAGCCGTACCCCGGGCAGGGTATTGACGGCGGCCGTGAGGGAAGTCGGGCTGAAGCGGTCCAGCGTGCGGCTGTCGATGACGCCTACGCCGGCGGCGGTGCGGCGCAGGGGCAGGTTTTGGCCGTAGCCCACCACGGTGGCTTCGGGCAGGGCCACGGCGCGGGCGGTGTCGGGCGCCGGGTTCTGAGCCAGGGCGGGCAGCCCCAGCCCGGTCAGCGCGCACCACAGCCAGGAACGGGAAAGCATACGTCGAATTCGGAGCATTCCTGACCCGAACGGGAAAGCGCGCGGGATGTTTGCAACCGGCCTGGCACCTGGCCAGCCGCCAGCTCCGACGCGGAGAGCGGGGCCAGCAGCCAAACTGGTGGGCTTCGGGACCTCAAACGGCTTTTTTGCTGTTATTGGGGCTTATTCTCTCGCCCCCATGCCCGCTCTTCCGCCCGACCTACGCAAAGCGCTGTTTAACCTGCCCCAGAAAGAAAAAGACCAGTTGCTGGCCCGCCTCGTCAGCCAGGATGCGGTGCTGGTCGAGCAGCTCGGCTTCCGCCTGCTCGAAGGCCCCGACGCGCTGGCCGACCGCCGCCAACTCCTGCGCACCCAGATTGACGACCCGGTGCGCGGCTTTCACCAAACGCCCAACGACCTGCTCGTAATTGTGCGCCAGCTTCAGTCCCGCATCGGCTACCACGCCCGGATTACCGACGACGCCTTCGGGGAGGTGGAGCTCACGCTGCGCCTGCTCAACCGCGTCTTTGAGCACCAGCCGGCCCTGGTCAGCCGGCTGCACGGCCCTACCCAGCCCCTGCTGCAGCATTTGGCCAAGCGCACCCACGAGGCATTGCGCCAAACCGAGAAGCTCCACGCCGACTACCATCTCGAGCTGGCCGAGGCCGTGAATCAGCTGCTGGGCCGGCTCTACGCCTCGGCCGCCGCGCCCCTGGCCCGGGAGCTGGGCGTACCCAAGCAGTGGGGCGACGCGGACCGGTAAAAGTCGGCAGTTATTCCAGCGCCCGAAACACGATGGGCATGGTGTAGGCCACCCGCACGGGCTGGCCCCCGATGCGGCCGGGCTTCCACCAGGGCATAATGCGCACCAGCCGCAGGGCTTCCTCATCGAGCCCGAAGCCCAGACCCTTAACCACTTTGGCGTCGAGGATTCGCCCGGTTTCATCGACCACGAAGCTCACGTGCACCTTGCCGGAAGCGCCGTGGTTGAGGGCCTCGGCGGGGTAGTTGATTTTGGCTCGCAGAAACTTGGCAAAGGCGGCCTCCCCACCGGGAAAGCTGGGCATCTCGTCGGCGGCGTGGTAAACGACGGGTGCCGGAACCGGAGCGGTAGTCGGCGCGCCGCCGGCCACGGTAGTGCTGAGGGCTACGGCCGGCGGGTTTTGCGCCGCCGCGCCGACGGCCAGCGTCATCAGGGACAAAAGCAACAGCGGGGAGCGGAGCATGGCAACGGGTGGTAGCAGTCAGACGCTCAAAGGTATGCCGCCGACCAAGCTCCGCCGTGACGGCTGCATTAAGCTTGCGTTGCCAAAAGGTTGGTAACATTGGCGGTATCCTTTCCCGGGCAAAAGCAGTACCTTAAAGCAAAGTACTCCGCCGCGGCCCCGTCGGCATGACCAAGCTTCGTTTCCCATGACCCACGTTCCGACCCCCGAAAATGTGCGCGTACCGCAGCACCTCAACGAGGAAGCAGTGCGCCAGGCCCTCGACGAACTCGACGGCAAGATCAAAACCCTGCGCAACCGCGCCCACGCCACCGCCGCCAACTCCCCCCACACCTACCATGCGCACATTGCGGCCCTGGAGGTGAAGCGCGCCAAGCTCGCTGAGTTGCTGGGCCCCCGCTCGGCGCCCGGCACGCCACCGCCTGCCCGGGAAGCCAGCGCCTGGGACGAAATCATGCGCGGCATCGACAACCTGCGCGAAGATTTGCGCCACATCCTGTAGGCTGTTGCTGCAGACGCCCATTACCGTTCTGTCTGAAAAGCCCTTTGCCCGACCCGGTGAAGGGCTTTTGCTTGCGGAGCTACCCGCTTCACCCGACTGTGCCCCGATTTTGCCATACGTTCCGGTTAATGTCCCGCGCTGCTGCAGTGGCAATTATTGCGGGCGCGGCACCAGGGAATTTAGGGCGTTGAGGCGCGCGGCCACAGTCGGCGGCACGATTTGTGACGCCCGATTTTGCCGCGGCCCGTGGTTGGGCTGTATCCTTTTAAGGCTACTTTCAGTACAAAGTCCTAGCTGACTGGCGCTAACTGGAAGGCTTTTCCTCTTTGCTTTCTCTCGTATGAAAATCCGGATCTACCTAGCTGCCTTCGGCCTGCTCCTGCTCGGGGCCTCCGCCTGTAATCACGATACCGTGACGCAGAGCCCGCGCAAGTACAACGCGGTTTCAACTCAGTCGTCCCGCCGCGCCAACGACAAGTCCCATTTCCGCAAAAACCGCGGCGACGGTCTGGGCATCGACCTCAATGCCCGTAACCCCTACAAAACCGGCACCACCAACGCGCCGCGCAAATACAAGTACAACAACAATCCGCGCTAACCTTTCCGGCCCGACTTTTTCCACCGTTCAGTTCAATACCAAACCGCCCCGACCTGCACAGGCTGGGGCGGTTTGTCGTTTATGAAGAGGGCCAATCATAATGACATTAGCCCCTTGTCCTCCTACGCCGGCTCGCGGAAGCCCACCCAGGTGAAGCGCTTGATGACGAATTCGGGGTTAGTGAAGCTGGCGTTGCCGGCGGGGTTGCCGCCCGTGACGTGGAAGTCGGAAAAGCCGGCGTTCTGGTTCACGTAGATGTTGCCGGTCAGGTTGAAGCTTACCGGCGTGCCGGCCAGGCTCATTTCGTCCATGATCTGCTCCTTGACCCGGGCGTCGGTGGTGTAGGCCCCGCAGCTGATGGCCCCGTACTCCCGGGCCAGGTGAGCCGCCAGATGAATACTTTCGGCCGTGTCCCGGGTTTTGATGATGAGCATCACGGGGCCGAACAGCTCCTGGCTGAACTGCTCGATGCGGGCAGCGTCGATTTCGTGGATGGTGGGGGAGCAGGTGCGGGCCTGCTCGTAGTGCGGGTGGGCCACCGGGCCGTGGGCCAGCACCGTGCGGCCGCCCTCGAAGGCCAGCTGCTGCACCCGCTCGTGGGTGGCCGCACTTTGTAGGGCGCCCACAATATGCGGCCCCACCTTGGGGTTGGCCACCAGTCCGCTGACGGCGTCGGCCAGGGTCTGCACTACCTGGTCGTAGGGTACGAGCTCGGCGCCTACCCGCACGCCGGCGGCGGGCACGAAGAAGTTTTGCGGGGCCGTGCACATCTGCCCCGAGTACAGGCTGACCGAAAATGCCAGGTTCTGGGCCACCTTCGCCAGGTCGTCGCAGGAGTCGAGGATGATGCTGTTGACGCCGGTTTTCTCGGTGAAAACGGTTTTGCCCCGCAGGCTCTCGATGTACTCGCCGAACTGGCTACCGCCGGTGTAGTCGATGAGCTTGACGGCCGGCGCCTCGGCCAATTCCCGGGCAATAAGCCGGTCGTCGGCATCCACGGCCAGCTGGCAGATGGTGGGACTCAGGCCGTAGGCGGACAGTACTTTCTGCACTTCCGCTACTACGAGGGCAATGGGCAGCACGGCTTTGGGGTGGGGCTTAATGATGACCGGGTTGCCCGTTACGAGGCTGGCAAACATGCCCGGCACGGTGTTCCAGGTCGGGAACGTGGAGCAGCCAATGACCAGCCCTACGCCCTTGGGCACGGCCCGCCAGGTTTTGCGCATGGTCAGGTTGTACTTGCCCATGGGCTTTTCCCAGGTGGTTTCCTCCGGAAAACGGGTCTGCTCCTCGTAGCCGGCGGCAATGGCTTCCAGGGCGCGGTCGGCGGCGTGCGGCCCGGAGGCCTGAAACGACATCGTGTACGACTGCCCGGTGGTGTGCATCGTGGCGTAGGCAATTTCGAAAAACCGGCTGCGCATGCCGTCCAGGGCTTCGGTGAGCAAAGCCGCGCGCTGGGCGGGCTTGAGCCGGCGCCACTCATCGAAGCCGGCCTGGGCCCGGGCCACGAGCGTGGCGGGGCTGAAAAACGGGTACTTCACGCCCAGCGGTTGCTGCTCGTACGGCGACTCCTCCTGTCCTACCCACTGCTCAGGGGCCGGCTGGAGCAGTTCGGTGAAGTGCTGGCCGCGCAGACTTTCAAAGGCCTCGCGGCCCAGCCGGTCGGCGTCGGCCCCGTATATTTCGGGGGAGGGGTTTTCGGGAAAAGCGGCGTAGAACGTGCGCCCGTGCAGGGCTTTGATGGCCGTATCGAGGGTGGCTTGGTGGCGTTGGATGGTTTCGAGCATGGGCAGTCGGCAACGGGGCGGAGAGGTTGGCAGGGCTTTTACGGAAGTTGGTCGAAAAGTGCGGATTGGGGCCGGCAAGTAAGCCCGGCAGCGCTTAAATTTACGTACCTACCCCGTACCCACCCAATCCGGCCGGCCATGCAGACACTGCTACGTTTTGCTCTTTTTCTCGCCCTGACGCTCGGCGCCGCCCCGGCCTTCGCCCAATCAGCGGCGGCGTCGGCCCCCGCCACGCTGCCGGGCACGCTGGTGTTCAAGCTCAAGCCCGCGTTTCGCGCCCAAGCCTCGGCCGACCACATTGCCGTGCCGGGCCTGCTGGCAGCGCTGGAGCGACTGGGCGCGACCCAGCTGCGGCAGAAATTTCCCCGCGCCCTGCCGGCCAGCTCGGAAGTGCCGGGCTCGGTGGAACTGCGCCTGATTTACCAGGTGGAGCTGGCCCCGGACGCGGCGCTGGCCAAAGCCTGCCGGGCCCTGGCGCAGACCGGTGCCGTGGAGTACGCCGAACCACTCTACTACCGCGCGCCGCTCTACCAGCCCAACGACCCGCTGGCCGACTCTACCAACGTCAACGGGCAGTTTCACCTGAAGAACATCCGCGCCTACGGGGCCTGGGACGTGACCAAGGGCGACACGAGCATGGTCATTGCCATTACCGACACGGGCACGCGCTACACCCACGAGGATTTGGTGAATCAGGTGAAGAAAAACTACGCCGACCCCATCGACGGCCTCGACAACGACCACGACGGCTACGTGGACAACTTTCGGGGCTGGGACGTGGCCGACAACGACAACGACGCGTCTTACAACATGGCCGTGTTTCAGCCCATCCACGGCATTCTGGTGTCGGGCGCGGCCGTGGCCCAGGCCGATAACGGCAAGGGCGTGGCCGGCGTGGGCTTCAAGTGCAAGTATCTGCCGCTGAAAATCTACCCCAACACGCCCACCGGCCGCTTCGCCGGCTACGAGGCCATCGTGTACGCCGCCGACCACGGCTGCCAGGTTATTAACCTGTCTTGGGGCGATGCGGCCAACCCTTCCCAGTTTGAGCAGGACGTAATTACCTACGCCGCCGTTAATCGCAACGCCGTGGTGGTGGCCGCCGCCGGCAATACCAATGCCGAGCTCGACTTCTACCCCGCCAGCTACGACCACGTCGTGTCGGTGGCCGCTCTGGCGCCCACCGACGTGAAGTCGGGACCGGCTACGTACAGCACCCACGTGTCGGTATCGGCGCCGGGCGAGGCCGTGCTGACCGTCTGGGGCGACACGAACAGTGACTACGTGGCCGTCAATGGCTCCTCCTTCGCCTCTCCGCTGGTGGCGGGGGCGGCGGCGCTGGTGCGCACCCGGTTTCCGCAACTCACCGCCGACCAAGTCGCGGCCCAACTCCGGCAGACGGCCGACGACATCTACGACCTGCCCGGCAACGCGGGGCTCCGCGGCAAGCTTGGCACGGGCCGCCTGAACGTGAGCCGGGCCGTGCGCCTGACCGACCGGCGCGAGGCCCGGGTGGTGCAGACCGTCTTCAGCCCGGCCCGCCCGGTGTACCAGCCCGGCGACACGCTGCGCCTGACGGCGGAAGTGCAAAACCTGCTCCAGCCCATCAGCGGCCTCACGCTCACCGTTACCTCCCTTTCGCCCTACCTCATTGTGCGCCAGGGCACGTTCAGCATTGGCAGCCTGGGCACGCTGGCCCGCACGAGCAATCCGACGGCCCCATTCCGACTGGCGGTGGCCGCCGCGGTGCCGCTGAATACCCGCGCCGTGCTGCGCTACCGCTTCACGGCCGACAACGGCTATCAGACCGACCAGTTCGTTTCCCTTACCCTGAACCCGGACTACGTGGTGCTCGACGCCAATGACCTGCACCTGACGCTGACCAGCCGGGGTAACCTGGGCTATGACGGCCTGGGCTCGGATCTGGGTGCTGGCGTAACCTACCGCAACGGCACCGGGCTGCTCTACGAGGGCGGCCTGATGGTAGCCACGAGCCCGACGCGGGTGTCGGACCGGGTGCGCAACGACCGGAACGTGCCCGACCAGGATTTCTACGCCCTGACCCAGCTGGCGCTGCGCCGCCACCCCCTGCGCGCCACCCAGGAAGCTGCCGGCGTGCTCCAGGATTCATTGCCCACGCTTACCCGCAACCGCACCGTGGGAGTGCGCATCCGGCAGCGGGCCTACGCCTGGTCGGATGCCCCGCACCGGGACTACGTCATTGTGGAATACCAGCTTAAAAACGTCACGGCCGACACGCTCAAGCCTTTGTACGCGGGGCTATTTATGGACTGGGACGTGGCCCCCGACCCCAACCGCAACGCCGCGCTCTGGGACTCGACCCGGGCCCTGGGCTACGTGTTTACTCCGGCCGCGCCCACCGTGTACGCGGGCGTGAAGCTGCTGGCCGGCGGCCCGGCGGCCTGCTACTCCATCGACAACAACGCTTCCGCCGCGGCGGCCGTGTATTTGCGCAACGGCTTCAGCGCGGCCGAAAAGTTTCTGACCCTGAGCAACAAGGCCCGCCAGAGCAGCGTCGGGGCCACGGCCGGCACCGACGTGTCGCAGGTAGTGGGCGCGGGCCGGGGCCGCCTCGCGCCCGGCGATTCCACGGTCGTGGCCTTTGCCGTGCTGGGTGCTCCTACCCTGCCTGCCCTGCAGGCCGCCGCTGATGCCGCCCAGAGCCGTTACAACCTGGTGCTGCCAACTCGCCCGGCCGCCAGTACTTTGCCCTGGCAGCTGTACCCCAACCCCACCTCGGGCCGGGTGCAGGTGGTCGTGCCGACCGAATTTCGCGGTCAGCAGGTTCGGCTGCTGAATGCGCTGGGGCAGGTGTTGACCACGCAGCAGCTGAATGGGTTGAGCATCAGCCTCGATGTGAGCGGGCAGCCGGCGGGAATTTACCTCGTGCAGGTGCAGGGACCCGCGGGGCTGCTCACCCGGCGTTTGGTGGTGCAGCCCTAGCCGAAAAGCGCGCGTGTCGGCGGCCCGGAACTCAGCGCACCGTCCAGAGCTGCTGCCAGCTGGTGGTGTACTGGGCCGACTTAAAAGCGGCGCGGCCGCTCCAACTCGGGGTTTTCTGGCCGGCCACCGCGTAGCGCACGGTCTGGCGGCCAAAGCGCTGGTTGAGGGCATCGAGGGCAGCCATTAGCTGTCGGCAGCGGGCCAGTTGCTCGGGCGTGGAGCCAAACAGGCGCAGCTGAGGCTGGTCGGCCGGCTCTAGGCCGCTCAGCAGCACGCCGGCGCGGTAGTAAGCCACGCCGGGTTGCCAGAGCTTTTGCAGCCCCCGCAGTGCCGCCCGGATCAGCTCGGCCGTGTCCTCGGTGGCCTCGGGCAAGCTCAGCACCGCCGTGTGCGTGCGCGAAGTCGACGTTTCGCCCGGCTGGCGGGTACCCAGCAACACCGTGAGCAAGTGAGCCGCTCCACCCTGCCGACGCAGCTTCTCGGCGGCCCGGGCCACAAACGCGGCCAGGGCCTGCTGCAACACGGCCTGCTCCTGCTGCGGCTGCCCGAAAGAGCGGGAATGGGTGATGGTGTGCCGGGCCGCGGCGGCCGATACCAGCTGCCCATCCTCGTCCCACTCGGGGTTCTCAAACTCCAGGCAGGGCTGGCCTTGCAACTCCTGCCAGAGCCGCACACCCACTACCCCGCCCAGGCGGCGGCGCACCCACGATTCGGGCAGCGCGGCCAGGTCGGCTGCCGTCCGCACGTTGCACTCCTGCAGCTTGGGGGCGTAGCGGCGTCCGATGCCCCACACGTCCCCGATGGGTGTGGCGGCCAGCGCCGCCTGCCGCTGGGCCGGGGTTTCGAGCACCAGCACCCCGCAGCGGGTCCGACGGGCCAGGCGGTTGGCGAGCTTGGCCAGGGTTTTGGTCGGGGCCACGCCCACGCAGGTCGGGATGCCCACGTACTGCAGCACCGTACTCCGGATGCGGGTAGCGTAGGCGGTCAGGTCGGGCACGGTGTAGCGCAGGCCGGCCAGGTTCAGAAAGGCTTCATCGATGGAATACACCTCTACTTCGGGCGTGAACAGCCCCAGGATTTCTACCACCCGCCGCGACATGTCGCCGTAGAGGGCGTAGTTCGAAGACCGCACCCACACCTCGTGCTCCCGCAGAAACGGCCGCACCTGGTGGTAGGGCGCGCCCATTTTCAGCCCCAGGGCCTTGGCCTCGTCGGAGCGGGAAATCAGGCAGCCGTCGTTGTTCGACAGCACCACGCCGGGCCGGCCTTCGAGAGCGGGCTGAAAAACCCGCTCGCAGGACACGTAGAAATTGTTGCAGTCGACCAGCGCGTACATGGCCTTTATGCCGAAGGGCGGGAATGCCGGCCGGGCCAGGCCGCGCCGGGGCGTTTCTTAAACAGCGGGTGAATCACGTGCGTGACTACGCCCCAGATGCGCAGGTCAGAGTCTTCGGTCAGCTCCAGGGGCGGATACCGGTCGTTGGCCGCCTCCAGCCAGGTGCGGCCCGGCTCCTGCCGCAGCCGCTTCACGGTATGCTCGCCGTCGACCACGGCCACCACCACGTGCCCGTCGACGGGGGTAATGGCGCGGTTGACCACGATAAAGTCGTCCGGGTGAATGCCGGCGCCCAGCATCGATTCCCCAGTGACCCGGGCCATAAAGGTGGAGGCGGGCTGCTTGAAGAGGTACTGGTGCAGGTCCAGCATTTCGTCAGCCTGGCCGTCGGCGGGAGACGGGAAGCCCGCCGGCACCGGGCAGGTAAACACCGGCAGCCGGGTGAGCTGGGAGGCCTTTACGGGGGGATACAATACGAGTTCAGTCATGAGCAGCCGGAGCGGATAGTAACACGCCGCTGCTATTTACTAATTATTTTAGTAAATAGCCTTCCTTGACCGCTATAATTAATTCGGCGCCTTTGGACGAACCACTTGACGTATTGACTTTTTTCTTCGTTAAATCCTAGTTCACAGAGACCTTACCCGCCAAAATTCCGGGAATTTTATTACCCAATATTTTTAGCTTTCGGATAATATCCGTATTTTTGGATATGCGCAGAACGAAAACGACCAAGCTTCCTTTTCCCCTCCCCGTACAGCAGTATGCCCGCTGCGTGGACGCCACCCGGCGCCCCGCTGACCACATCGGCGACTGGCCCGCCCAGGGTCAGGTCTACCCCATCGAATACCGCCGCAACGCCCGCACCGGCGACTCCCAGATTCACGTGCTGGGTTTCTACGCCGAGCGGCCCTACGGGGCCTTTGCAACCCGGCGCTTCGAGCCGGTGGTAGAAGTGTGGCTCAACTAGCCTAGCGCGCGGAGAGTTCTTTCGTCAACCTCTTCAGCCCGGCTGCCAGCCGCCCTCGGGGCGTCGGCAGCCGGTTTTTTTATGGCCAGTCCCGGCTTAAGACGACACTCTAGCGGCCGTACTGGTAGAAGATTCCCGAATCCATCGGGGTCCAGAGGCTGGCCTTCTGCCCACTGACTTTCAGGGCGTCGTTGGCCCAGGTGTTGCAGGTGTAAAACAGGTTGTAGGTGCGCCGGGCCTCGTAAAACGTATCGTTGAGGCCATAGTTGTGGCCTTGGATGTGCTGCACCCGGCCGGCCGCGTCGTAGTCGAAGCTACCCTTGATATAATTGATCAGCCGGGCGTATTCGGCGGCGGAAAGAAAGATTTTCACGCAGTCCGGACCTTCGTTGGGCTGGTGGTGGTAGGTGGTGTGCATGGCCGAGGTGCCGAGCCAGAACATGGCCTTGAATGCCGTGCTGGCCTTGAGTTGGGACCAGGTGGGCGTGTCGAGGTAGAAGCCCTTGTCGCCCCAGCCGAAGCCGATGTAGCGCATGGTGGTATCGGCCGCGGGCGTGTCGGCGTAGGGCACCAGCTCGCTCCAGTCGACCTGGGCCGTGCGCACGGGCAGCACAATGTCGGTATGCACCCCGTTGGAGAGAATGTACGCCTCGATGTCGTTGGGCCGGGGCCGGCTGCGGCTACCAACCGGAATACGTGACAGACCAAATGCGGCAGCTCCGTACACGGCCACCGCGCTTACCACTCCTCCTACCGCGTAGGCGGCTCCTTTGGCTATTTTTCGCAGCATAGTTTGCATAAATACCGTCGGGCTTTCCGCCCGAAACTAGCCCTCATACGGATTTTGGCAAAGAAGGCCGGCTTCGCGGCGGCTCAGCGGCCAGCCGGGGCGCAGACCGGACGACCAACTAAGCGGCTCAACTGCCCCGCTTGAGCAGCAGCCCTAGCCCCACGCCGGCCAGCAGCAGCAGCAGGGCTCCTTCGTCGATGGGCACTTCAGTGGTTTTCTCGTCCAGGTCCAGGGCGGCGTTGGCGTCGAGAACCTGCTCCTGCTTACGGCTGAGGGCGGCTTTCTGGGCGTCGTTTTCCAGGGCCAGATAGGCCGTGAACGGCGTCATGATGCGGGAGCGGAAGCTGGCCCGGATGAAGGGCACCCGCTCGGCCTCCGTGACTTCGGGGTGCAGCGTCTGCCACTGTTCCTGCCCGCGCAGCAGCAGCCCGGTTTGCCAGCGGCCAGCTGCTACGTTGCCGACCGGCAAGGCGGGCTGCCGCCCGGGGTTCAGCACTACCTCGGCCGCGTCGGTATCGGGCAGGTAGGCCTGGGCCTGGCGGGCATTGGGCCAGGCCCGCACGGCTGTCGGCGCAAGCAGCGGCGGGTTGTCGGACAGCGAAATTCCGGGCTCGTGGCGCAGAGAGTGGGCCGCTAGGCTCCCGTCGGCGGCCAGCACGTAAAAGGCGTCGCTTTCGGGGTAGGCGCTGCTCAGATCGGCAAAGTCGGTGGGCAGAATAGCCTGCGGCAGCGTGTCGGTGACGACGACCAGCACCGGGTAGGTGGGCGCAGGGTTTTGCCGGGCCGCCACCAAGGTCTGACGAATGGCCCGGTCCAGGTAGAACCCGCCCTGGTTCGGGGCCGCGTCCAGCTGCTGCTGCCAGTCGGCCCCGGCGGGCAAAGGCGTAGC
This sequence comes from Hymenobacter persicinus, assembly GCF_004167665.1. Lineage (GTDB taxonomy): Bacteria > Bacteroidota > Bacteroidia > Cytophagales > Hymenobacteraceae > Hymenobacter > Hymenobacter persicinus. Next base: position 57,096 of record NZ_SEWE01000018.1, read on the forward strand.
GTAAGAGTTGACCAGGCTAAAGCGGGGCGAACCAACGGCGCTGGTTTGCTGCAATACCGTCAGCACCCGCTGCTTGAAGTCTGCTTTCTGCGCGGCTTTGCCAGCCGACACGTCGAGCAGAAAGTGGTAGTAGGGCTTACGCTGCACCAGGGGCAGACTTTTTTTGGCGGCGCCGCTCACGTAGGCCACTTCCCGGCCGGGCGTGGCAACGGGCGCAGTGGGCCGGGCCTGGGTGGTGTCGCCGAGCACGGTGCGCTGCCCGTCCACGGTCAGCACAAACGGCTCCTTGTGCAGCAATTGTACGCCGGTGCGGCGCACTTCCCCGCCATTCACGGGGTACACTTTCAACGATACCGCGTTGGGCCCCGCGTAAGTCAACAGGCCCGGGTCGCGGTAGCTGTTCTCATTCACAATCTGGGCAAAAACCCAGGCGGCAGTCTTTTGCTCGGCCAGAATACCCTGCTCCCGCCGCCGGCCAATATTGAGGTAGTAGTCGCCGACCCAGCAGCCGGGCGGCAGGGCCAGCGTGGTCACGTACTCGGTCCCGCGCTGGCTAGGGTTGCGGTTGGCCACGTCCAGATTCACCCAGCTCACCCAGGCCTGCTGCCGGGCGTCGAAGGTACTGGTGCTGCTCAGGCGCTGCAGCTGCACCGCCGTGGACGGCAGCGGGGGCGTCCAGCCGCGGCGCACCCAGGGGTCGGGCTGCATCCGGCCCAGAAATACTCGCTCGAGCGTGGTGATTTTGGCGTCCGAAAGCGTGAGGTTGTCGAGCACCAGCCAGTTGAAGTACGTGGACAGATACGGCACCTGGGAGGTGGCGAAGAAGTCGTTGCGGCGTTCCTTGTGCTGCTTGACTACCTGCAGGGTCTGGCCTAGGGCCTCGGCGTCGAGGTGGTAGGTTTCGGCGTAATCAGGGCTGTAGACGTAGTCGAGGGCTCTGTGCAGGGTGGCCCGCTCGTGCAGGTAGGCGGCCGTCACGTAGAGCGGCAGCACGGCCCAGCCCGCCAGGAAGGCGCCCGTCAGCACCCGCGCCGAGTAATAAGCCCGCAGCGCGTCGTAGTCCGTGGTCAGCTCCCGCAGGTGCACCATCATGAGCAGCAGCGGGGCCAGCATCAGAAAACCCAGCCCGATAAGAATGATGGCTACCACCGCCAGGGGCAGAAAGGGCAGAAACACCACGAAGAAGTAGCACGTGTAGCCAAACAGCGCGCTGCGGCCCACGAACTGCGCCAGCCTCCAAGACGGCCGGGCGCTGTTGGGCAGGCACAGCAGCAGGGCATTCAGGGCGGCCAGGGCGTAAAACCAGGGGCTGGTGAAGTTGCCGAAGATGCCCTGCTCATCATGGGTGAGCCGGCCCAGGTGGCCGTTGTTGACGGCCAGCCCCAGCAGGGGCAGCACCAGGCTGACCAGGATTTTCCACAGCAGGCCCAACTCGCCCCAGCCAGCCTCCCGCCGCATCCCGATGATGTAGGCGGCCCGGGTCAGGAAAAACAGAAAGCTCAGCAGGCCCCCCATATACAGCAGGCCCCACAGCCGCCCCCAGAACGACTCCGAGCCCGCAGCCAAAGAGGACGTCGGCAGCTGAATCAGCACAAACCAAAGCACGGGCACCGCGAAAGCCAGGCTGAAGTTCAGGCCCGTGGACTGAGGCTGGTCTTCGGGCGTGACGGCCGCAATGAGCACGAACATGGCGTGGGCCAGCGTGGGCATCAGCAGGGTAAACAGGTAGAGCAACGGCGGCGTGGGCACCATCCAGTCGGGCACCACCCGGGGCTGAATATCGTCGGCGTAGCTGAAGGCAATGAAGACGACCACCACGTAGGCCAGCAGCGCCCCCATCCCGTAGCCGACGCCCAGCAGCTCACCCCGCCGGCGCTGCCAGAGGCCGTAGTTGAGCGCCAGCGCCGCCAGCACCACCAAGCCCAGCCCCAGCCGTTGCCAGACGAGCACGCTGGCCGGGGGCAGCAGGGTATGAATGATATTGAACTGGGCCAGGCACAGAGCTAGCAGCGCCAGGGTGGGGAGCGTGTTGAGCAGAATAATCCACTTGGGATGCAGGAGCTTGCGCATAAGGAACGGGCAGAAAAGGATACACTCAGTCGTCGCCGCCCAGCGTCAGGCGGAAGCGCAGCAAACGTATATCAAAAGAACTTTGAGTTACAAAGTTTATTTTCACAACTACTCAGCACGCTTCATTTGTCCTTTCTTTCTGCTTGTACTTCCTACTCCCAACTGCTCCACGGCCAGGCCCTGAGCGTTTTGCTCCGCCAACCACTGCCCGGCTGTTAGTCTCCCAATAGATCTACTGTAAGATTTATCCCCTTCCGGTTTCCCTCACTAAAAGAACTGTAGCTGATCTTCACATGATAGTCGGCTGCTACGGGCTGGCCGTTGGTCGTCTGGGGCAACCAGTCGGCCGGCAGCAGGTTCAAGGCGCCGACCACCAAAGCCTGGTACTTCGCGTCCTTGGTCGAGGCTGGCGGCGTCACTGAACCTACCTGCATTTGATGGCCACTCGGATCGATAGACAGTGCAAATTCAGCGCTGCCTATCGGCAGGATTCGCGTTGGCATTTTCAGCTTCAGCGCTTCTAGGATTTCCTTGAGCAGCTGAGACTTACCACCCACGTACAGCAACGGATGGTTCAGTGCGGCAGATTCGCCACTAAACTGCCGGCTGGAGTCCTGCCGCCAGTACAGCAGTTGATTAGCAGAATGGTTGACTTTCTGAATCGTTACGCCGTGGTGGTCATAATACGTCCACAGACCTACCCGCCGACCAGCGGCATATACTCCCTTAGCCTGTAGTACGGCGGTAGAGTCGTCAAGATTTATGCTGAAGCCGTCCTTGCGATTAGTGCCGTTGGGCGTTGCGACCCGAACCAAACTTTTAGGTGCTTTGAGATGATGATAGTACAGCCATTGTCCTTCCTGCAGACCCGCGTGGTAGCTACCTCGGCTGCGCAGCTTATTCCACGGATACGATTCGTAAAAAGTACTCCACTCTCCTTCGGGCAAGCCTAGTTCGTAGTTGCCGGCAACCAAAACTGTCAGTACCGAAAAGGGGCTAGCTGGGCGGTACTTAACGTAGGAACCCTGCCGAATTGAACCGTCCGTGGTCAGCACGTTGAACTCCTCCACCGTATTGAGGTCGTTATGTACCACTTTGGGCTTGGTCGCTACCTGAGCGGCCGCTTCCCCAGCGGCCAGGGCCGCAAGCGCCAGCAAACCGGATAGCCTAAATATTCTAAGTTTCATGCGTTCTTAACGCTACATAAAGTGATAAAAAACGGCCGCCCCAGAAACTGGAGCGGCCGTTTTAGTGATTTTATATCAGAATCAGCGCGGCGCTTAGAGCGTCTGGCCGGCTTCCTTCATCCGGATCAGGTTCAGGGCCGAACCGGCTTTGAACCACTCAATCTGGCCTTCGTTGTAGGTGTGATTGAGCGTGATGAGGTCCGTGTCGCCGTCGGCGTGGTGCAGGCGGGCCTGCAGCGGAACGCCGGGGGCAAACGTGGTCAGGCCGATGATGTCGATGATATCGTCCTCTTCGATCAGGTCGTAATCGGCCTTGTTGGCGAAGGTGAGGCCGAGCATGCCCTGCTTCTTGAGGTTGGTTTCGTGAATCCGCGCAAAGCTCTTCACGATGATGGCGCGCACGCCCAGGTGGCGGGGCTCCATGGCGGCGTGCTCCCGCGAGGAACCTTCCCCGTAGTTCTCATCCCCTACCACGACCGAGCCGATGCCCTGGCCTTTGTAGTTGCGCGCTACCTGGGGTACCGTGTTGTACGGCGTGCCCTGGGTCATGCCATCCTTCACCGAGTTAGCCTCGCCGTTGAAGGCGTTGGTGGCCCCGATGAGCATGTTGTTGGAGATGTTGTCGAGGTGGCCGCGGTACTTCAGCCACGGGCCGGCCATCGAAATGTGGTCGGTGGTGCACTTGCCCTGAGCCTTGATGAGCAGACGCAGACCCATCAGGTCGGTGCCTTCCCAGGGCTTGAAGGGCTCGAGCAGCTGCAGACGGTCGGAAGTTTCCGACACGAGTACCTGCACCGCGCTGCTGTCGGCGGCGGGAGCCTGGTAGCCGGCATCCTCCACGGCGAAGCCGCGGGGCGGCATTTCCACGCCCTGGGGCTCGTCGAGCTTCACGGGGCCGTTCTTGCCGGGCAGCGTGTCGGTCAGCGGGTTGAAGGTCAGGTCGCCGGCAATGGCAAAGGCCGTCACAATTTCGGGCGAGGCCACGAAGGCGTGGGTGTTCGGGTTGCCGTCGTTGCGCTTGGCGAAGTTGCGGTTGAACGAGGTGATAATCGAGTTGCGACGCTTGGGGTCGTCGGTGTGGCGGGCCCACTGGCCGATGCACGGACCGCAGGCATTGGCCAGCACCACGCCGCCCATCTGGGCGAAGGTGTCGAGCAGCCCGTCGCGCTCCACGGTGTAGCGCACCAGCTCCGAGCCGGGCGTCACGGTGAACTCAGCGTTAACGGTCAAACCTTTCGTTACGGCCTGCTCCGCAATGGAAGCGGCGCGGGTGATGTCCTCGTACGAAGAGTTGGTGCACGAGCCAATCAAACCTACTTCCAGCTTCTCGGGCCAGCCATGCTCCTTAACGGCGGCGGCAAACTGCGAAATCGGCCAGGCGGCGTCCGGGGTGAACGGACCGTTCACGTAGGGCTCCAACGTGTTCAGGTCGATTTCGATGAGCTGGTCGTAGTACTTGGCGGGGTCAGCGTATACCTCGTCGTCGGCGCGCAGGTGGTGGGCTACGGCGGCGGCAGCCTCGGCAATGTCGGCCCGGCTGGTGCCGCGCAGATAGTCACCCATCTTCTCGTCGTAGCTGAACACCGAGGTGGTAGCTCCGATTTCGGCGCCCATGTTGCAGATGGTGCCTTTGCCGGTGGCCGAGAGGCTGTTGGCGCCCTCGCCGAAGTATTCTACAATAGCGCCGGTACCGCCTTTCACGGTCAGGATGCCGGCCACGCGCAGAATTACGTCTTTAGCGGAAGTCCAGCCGTTCATCTTGCCGGTCAGCTTCACGCCGATAACTTTCGGGAATTTCAGTTCCCAGGCCATGCCGGCCATTACGTCCACGGCATCCGCGCCACCGACGCCGATGGCAATCATGCCCAGGCCGCCCGCGTTGGGGGTGTGGGAGTCGGTGCCAATCATCATACCGCCGGGGAAGGCGTAGTTTTCGAGCACCACCTGGTGAATGATACCGGCGCCGGGCTTCCAGAAGCCGATGCCGTACTTATTGGAAACCGAAGCCAGGAAGTCATAGACCTCACGGTTTTCGTCGTTGGCCACGGCCAAGTCCTCGTTGGCACCGTCGCGGGCCTGAATGAGGTGGTCGCAGTGCACGGTGCTGGGCACGGCAGCCTGGGTTTTACCAGCCTGCATAAATTGCAACAGGGCCATCTGGGCGGTGGCATCCTGCATTGCGACGCGGTCGGGGGCAAAATCGACGTAGGAAACGCCCCGCTCGAAGGACTGAGTGACAGTGCCGCCGTACAAGTGGGCGTACAGAATTTTCTCGGTCAGCGTGAGCGGGCGGCCAACAGCAGCACGGGCAGCTTCAATACGCTGGCCCATACCGGCATACACGGCCTGAATCATTTCTAAGTCAAACGCCATAGTCAGAAGGGAAAAAGTGAAATAGGAAGGCTCTTACGAGTCGGTACGCAAATATAGGCGGCAGTCGTTGCGCTACCCAAAATTTATCTTGGGACACCTACTTATAGTAAACTAACCGGCCGGCTCGGTAGTTTAGCCCCGAATTACATTTTCTTTTGTGCCCATGACCTACTCCCTTTCCCTGCGCCCCCTGCTGGCCGGCCTCGGCCTGACCCTGGCCCTGGGCGCCTGCCAGTCCGATAAGAAGCCCGACGCGGCCGCCACCGGCGAGGCCGCGGCCACTACGGCCGGCGTCCTCACCGACGGCACCTGGCGGGGCGTACTCAGCGCCCAGGGCCAGGAAATTCCGTTTCTGTTTGACGTGGCCACGGCCGGTGGCAAACCCACCGTGACGTTGCGCAACGGCGAAGAGCGCCTCAAGCTCGACGAAATCAGCACGGCCGGCGACTCCACCACCATCCGCCTGGGCGTGTTCGACGCGGCGCTGGTGGTGCGGGCCGACGGCGCGGATAAGCTCAAAGGCGCCTGGGTGAAGTACGACGGCAAGGAGCCCTACCGGGTGGCGTTTGCGGCCACGAAGGGAGAGCAAAAGCTGTTTCCGGTGACTTCCGGCCAGCAGCCCGTTTCCTTCGACGGCACCTGGAACGTGACGTTCGAAGGCTCCGACGGCGAAACCTACCCCGCCGTGGGCATCTTCAAGCAAACCGGCAACGACGTAACCGGTACCTTCCTGACCACGACCGGCGACTACCGCTACCTGGCCGGGCAAGTGGATGGCAACAGCCTAAAGGTTAGCACCTTCGACGGCAGCCACGGCTTTTTGTTCACGGCCCGCAACGGCCCGAAAAAGCCCATCGACATCACCAAGGAATACGCCCCCAACACCCTGTTCGGCGACTTCTACTCCGGCAAGAAAGGCCACGAAACCTGGACCGCCGTGCCCGACCCCAACGCCAAGCTGCCCGACGCCAATTCGCTCACCGGCATGAAGCCCGGCCAGAAAAAGCTCGCCTTCAAGTTTCCCAGCATTATGGAAGGCGGCAGCATCTCCCCCACCGACCCCAAGTACAAGGGCAAGGTGGTGGTGCTCCAGATTCTGGGCTCGTGGTGCCCCAACTGCATGGACGAAACCAACTTCCTGGCGCCCTGGTACGAGAAGAACAAGAGCCGCGGGGTGGAAATCATCGGCCTGGGCTATGAGCGGACCGCCGACCAGCAGGTGGCCGCGCAGAAACTCAATAAGATGAAGCAGCGCATGAACATCGGCTACGATATTGCCGTGGCCGGGGAAGCCTCGGCGGATGCGGCCAGCAAGTCGTTGCCCCAGCTGGCCAAAGTGCTGGCCTTCCCCACCACCATCTTCCTCGACAAAAAGGGTGAGGTGCGGAAGATTCACACCGGCTTCTCGGGCCCCGGCACCGGCAAGTACTACCAACAGGAAATCGACGAGTTCAACAAGACCATCGACATGCTGCTAAAGGAATAGCAGCTGCGTTCCAGCACAAAAAAAGGCTTCTCCGTCCAGAGAAGCCTTTTTTTGTGCCTTCCACTTCCGCCGCTTACCGCAGCCGTAGCGTCAGCGCAAAATCTCCCCGGGGGCGCAGCGTAATCAGGGGCTGGGTGGGTACCGGTGGCTGACCAGCGGGCCGCTCTACCTCGAAGTGGCGCAGCAATTCCAGGGTTACGAGCTGCATTTCGGTGAGGGCGAACTGCATGCCGATGCACAGGCGCGGGCCGCCGCCGAAGGGTGCGTAGGCAGCCGGCACCAACGGCTCCTGCCCCGGCGCAAACCGCAGCGGCCGAAACTCCGTGGCGGCGGGCCAATACTGCGGGGCGCGGTGCAGGCCGTAGATGTAGAGCGAAAACAACGTGCCCTTCGGAATGCGCAGGCCCTGATACTCGTCGTCGGCCAGCGCGACGCGGTCCACCATCCAGGCGGGCGGAAACAGGCGCATGGCTTCCTGCACCGCGTACTGGGCCCGGCTCAGGCGGAGCAACTCCTCGAAAGTGAAGGGTGCGGGGGCAGCCCCGGGTGGACGGGAGGCCAGCACGGCGGCGGTTTCGGCACGGATGGCCGCGGCTTCCGCCGGGTGCTGGGCCAGCAGATACAGCAGCCAGGTCAGGGCGTTGGCGCTGGTTTCGTGGCCGGCAATGAGCAGAATCAGCGCCTCGTCGAGCACCTGCGCGGTGGTCATGGGCTGGCCGGTGTCCTCGTAGCGCACGTCGAGCAGCATCTGCAGCAAATCGTCGGGTGGGGCGGGCGCGCCCGGGGCGGCGTTGGCTTGGCGGCGCTGCTCAATGTAGCCGCCCAGCAGGGTGCGCAGCTCGGCCGTGAGCTGGTCGTGGTAGCGAAACTGCCCGCGCAGCCGCAGCCAGGGCTTGAGGTAGGGCTGGCGGATGGTGCGCACGTAAAACGCCTGAATCTCGGTAATCAGGCCCGCCACGCGGTCCAGCTCGGCGGCAGCGAAATTGGTGCTGAACACCGAGCGGGCAATGATGCGGAACGTGAGCTGAGTCATCAGCGCGTGGGCCGCCACCGCCACCGTCCCGCCGCTTTCGGCGGCCTGCACCCGGAGCGGAGCCAGGGTTTCGGCCACAATTTCCTGCATCAGCCCGGTGAGGCTGGCCACGCGCTGGCGGTGAAACCCGGGCTGAATCAGGCGGCGCTGCCGCAGCCAGTCGGCACCCTCGTTGGTGAGCAGGCCGTGGCCCACGTAGCGGGCAAAACCCTGGGTGAATTGGGACTTGGCGTAGTTGCGGTGGTTTTTCTGGAGCACGTGCTGAATCAGGCCCGGGTCCTGGGTCAGCACGGATTTCTGCACGCCCCCGATGTAAAGCTGCACCGTGTCGCCGAAGCGCCGCAATGTGGTGTCGAGCACCGGCAGCGGATCTTTGGCCAGGGCAAACGAGCGGAGAATCGACTGCCAGCGCGGCACCTGGGGCAGGCGCGGCGCGCCGGAGGCAAAAGCAGAATCAGCCATAGCGGGAAGGGGCATAACCCAAGGTCGGGGCGGCAAAGTACGGGCCCGGCCGCTGCGGACGGGATGGGCGGGCTTATCTTTTTTCAAAATGTCCTCGTAAAGTAAACCCGGAGCCCCTTAACGGTTCCATTCCGCCCTTTCCCAACCCAAACCATCTTTCTTATGTGGATTCAGCAGAAGCCTAACTCCCCCGCCCCACTCGACGACCTGCAGGGTCGCACCGTCGGCCTGAAATTCGAGTGCAACAAGTGCAATACCGAGGTATTTACCGACCTGATCGGCGTGCCGGCCCCCGACCCGATGGCCGACTCCCTGGACCACACCAAGCAGTACGAGAAAGAAGAAATCAAGTGCCCGGGCTGCGACATGACCCACGAAATCACCGTGGACAGCACCTTCGACGGCGTCACGTTCCAGGTGTCGGAGGTGAAGCCCGACAGCGTGAGCTACCAGGTGACGGCCTAATTCCGCCCGCCATCTTTTCGGCCTGACCCGGCCTTTCCAACGGGCCGCCGCCTGCTTTCCGAGCAGCGCGGCGGCCCGTTGCGCGTTTGGGCCCCGCCTGGCTCTCCGGCCGCCGTAGCGGCGCGGCCTGCCCAAAATTATCGGTCCCTGTGCGGCCGTTTATCTATCTTGCCCTGTCGGGCTTCCGGCCGGCGGCCCTCCCCGCCGGGCTTTCCGACGCTTGGTTTGGGCTCGTTCCGCGCGCCCGTTTCCCGGCTTTTACATTTCTTTTAATTATTGGCTACTTCCATTACAAAAATGAAATCCGGACCCGCATTATTGCTCTCAATTTGTATGCTGGCCCTCGGCACTTCCGCCTTCGGCCAGTCGGCCGACAGCACGGCGACGGCCGCCGCCCCGGGCCTGGCCGAGGCCACCAGCTACTACGCGGCCAGCGTCGGCACGGCGGCGCACCTCTACAACGGCACCGAGTACATCGACTACAGCCGGAAGTATTCGGTGCTGAACGGCAACCAGTTTTTCGAAGTAAATGAAGAGCGGCCGGCCACGATTATCTACGACTCGTTTCGCTACCCCAACATCCCGATTCGCTACGACGTGCTGCTGGACCAAGTCGTTATCCGCCAGCCCAACAGCCCGTTGCTGGTCAAGCTGATCAGCGAGAAAATCAGCCGCTTCACCTTTCTCGGCCACACCTTTGTCCGACTCGTGGGCTCGGAGCAGGTTAACCCTGCCATCCAGACTGGCTTCTACGACTTGCTCGTCGAGGACGGCGACAAGGCCCAGGTGCTGGCCAAGCGGCTGCGCAAGGTGCAGGAAAGGTCGACGCTGAAGGGCATCGAAGCCAAGTTTGCCAAGGCCGACCGGCTTTTTCTGCGCAAAGACGGCAACTACTACCCGGTGAAGTCCAAGTCGTCGGTGCTGAGCGTGCTGGCCGACAAGCGCAAAGAACTAAACCGCTACATCCAGGAGCACCACTCCTCCTTTAGCGCCGACGCCCGTGAGGCTGCGGTGGTGGAGCTCGTGAAGTATTACAATACCCTGTAAGGCGCCGCTGCCCGCCTCGTTAAGCCATCCTGAGTATGAAGTATCTGTTCTCCCTGCTATTTCTGTTTTCCCTCGTGGTGCCGGCCCGCCGGAGTGTGGCCCAGATTCAGCCCGCCCCGGCCGGCACCGTGGTCAACGCCGACTTCTCCAACGCGCCGTTCGGGCAGTTTGTCCGCGAGATTGAGCGCACCACGAGCTACCGGTTTTACTACGACCCGGCCACCGTCGACAGCCTGAAAGTCACCTACCGCGGCAGCCAAGTGGCCCTGGAGGCGGTGCTGGAGCAGGTGCTGGCCGCCACGCCGGTGAAGTTTGCCATCGACGCCCGCAACCGGGTGTTTCTGACCGCCAAGAAGCCCATCCTGCCCGAGTTGGCGCCCTCGTTCTTCGAGCCGGGCGCCGCCACCGGCGTAGTTATTGCCGACGCCGATACCCCCGACCCGGCCGCGGCCAACGACCAGAACCGCTTCTTGAGCAAGTCGGAGCTGAAGGTGTATAAAGTCGGGACGGCCAACGGCAGCGGCAAAACCCGGGCAACCCTGGGCGGCCACCTGCGCGACAGCAAAACCGGCGAGCCAGTGGTAGGCGCGGCCGTCTACATTGAGTCGCCGGCCATCGGGGCCACCACCGACCAGTTCGGCTACTATTCGCTGTCGTTGCCGGTGGGGCGGCAGGAGCTTAAAATCCGGGGCATCGGCATCAAAAGCACCAAGCGCCAGATTGTGCTGCTCTCGGACGGCACGCTCGAAATTGAGGTATCGGAAGACATTACCGCCCTGCGCGAGGTAGTGGTGGAAGGCGAGAAGGGCAAAAACGTGTCGGGCATGCAGATGGGCATGGAAAAGCTCGACATCAAGACCATGAAGCAGGTGCCCACCGCCTTCGGCGAAACCGACATTCTGCGGGTGGTGCTCACCCTGCCCGGGGTGAAGTCGGTGGGTGAAGGCAGCACCGGCATCAACGTGCGCGGGGGCGCGGCCGACCAGAACCTGATTCTGTTCAACGACGCGGTTATCTACAACCCGGCTCACTTGTTCGGGTTCTTTTCGGCCTTCAACCCCGACGTGCTCAAGGGTGTGGAGCTCTATAAAAGCGCCATTCCGGCCAAGTACGGCGGCCGCCTCTCGTCGGTGCTCGACATCACGACCCGGGAAGGCAACAAGAAAAAGTTCTCGGGCTCGGGCGGCATCGGCCCGCTTACCAGCCGCCTGACCCTGGAGGGGCCCATCATCAAGGACCGCACCTCGTTTATCGTGGGCGGCCGCACAAGCTACTCCGACTGGATTCTGCACCGCCTGCCCAGCAAGGCCTACAAGGAAAGCTCGGCTTCGTTCTACGACCTGAACCTGAATCTGAACCACGCCATCAACGACAAGAACACGCTCTACGCCACGGGCTACATGAGCAGTGACCGGTTCAAGCTGGCCACCGACACGGTGTACCGCTACCAAAACCAGACGGCCAGCCTGAAGTGGAACCACAACTTCAGCAACAAGCTCTACGGCGTGCTGACCGGCACCTACAGCAAGTATGAGTACGACATTTCCAGCACCAAAAACGAGGTTAACGCCTCCCGGCTGACCTACAGCATCCAGCAAACCAACCTGAAGGCCGACTTCAACTACTTCCACAACGAGAAGCACACCTTCGACTTCGGCGTGAGCAGCATCCTCTACGGTATTGCGCCCGGCAGCCTGCTGCCCGAAGGGACCAAGTCGTTGGTGAAGCCCGACGTGCTGGGCCGGGAGCAGGGCGTGGAAAGCGCCCTCTACGCCTCCGACCAGATCAATCTGACTTCCCGTCTGTCGGTGTCGGTGGGGCTGCGCTACTCCTTGTTCAACGCCTTGGGCCCCCGGGACGTGTACCAATATTTGCCGAACGCGACCAAGTCGGAAACCACCATCATCGACACCGTTTCCTACCAGCGCCGGCAGGTGCTGGCCACCTACCACGGCCCCGAGTACCGCCTGTCGGGCAAGTACGCGCTGTCGGAAAACTCGTCGGTGAAGGCCAGCTACAACCGCACCCGCCAGTACATCAACATGCTTTCCAACACCACCTCGATGTCGCCGACCGATATCTGGAAGCTCAGCGACGCGAACATCCGGCCCCAGATTGGCGACCAGGTGTCGGTGGGCTACTACCGCAACTTCAAGTCGAACACCATTGAAACGTCGGTGGAGACTTACTACAAGTGGATGAAGGATTTCGTGGACTACAAGAGCGGGGCCACCATCATTCTCAACCACCACATCGAAACCGACGTCGTGAATGCCCACGGCAAGGCATACGGGGTGGAGGTAATGGTCAAGAAGCTCAGCGGCAAAGTCAACGGCTGGGTGAGCTATACTTATTCCCGCTCCCTGCTACAGGTCAACCAGGGCACGCCCGCCGAAATCATCAACAAGGGCCAGTACTACCCCAGCAACTTCGACAAGCCCCACGACTTCACCCTGATTGGCAACTACCGCTACAGCCGCCGGGTGAGCACCTCCCTGAACCTGACCTACAGCACCGGCCGCCCCATTACCCTGCCCCTGGTCAAGTACACCGTCGGCAACGCCACGCGGGTGTTTTACTCCGACCGCAACGCCTACCGCGTGCCCGACTACTACCGCGCCGACTTCGCCCTCAACATCGAGGGCAACCACAAGATCAAGAAGCTGGCCCACGGCTCCTGGACGCTGGGCGTGTACAACCTGACGGGCCGCAAAAACCCGTTCTCGGTGTACTTCAAGTCGGAAAACGGCAGCATCAACGGCTATAAGCTTTCGATTTTCGGCCAGCCGATTCCGACCGTTACCTACAACTTTAAATTCTAGTCCGGGATGCGCTATACTCTGATTCTGCCCGCTTCGGGGCCTTTTATCGCCCTCGTTACGCCCCGGCCATGACCCCACGACTTTCCTTCATCCGCGCCGCTGCCCTGCTGCTGCTACTCGGCAGCGCCGCCCCGGCCCAGGCCCAGTCCGACTCCCTGGCCAGCATCCGGCGCCAGTTTGGCCGCTACCAGAGCCGCACCCTGGCCGAAAAGCTGTTTCTGCACCTCGACCGGTCGTTGTACGTGAGCGGCGAGATGCTCTGGTTCAAGGTCTACTCCCTGGACGGCAACCGGCAAAAGCCCCTCGACTTCAGCAAGGTGGCCTACGTGGAAGTACTCAGCGCCGACCACAAGCCGGTGCTCCAGGGCAAAATTGCGCTGCAAAACGCCGTGGGTCAGGGCTCCTTTGCCCTGCCGGCGTCCCTGCCTTCGGGTACCTACACGGTGCGGGCCTACACGAGTAGGATGCGCAACTTCAGCCCCGAGCTGTACTTTTCCAGCCCCCTGACCATCGTCAACACCATGGCCACGACGGGCCAGCCAGCGGCCCGGGACTCGGCGGCTTACGACCTGCAGTTCTTTCCCGAGGGCGGCAACCTGGTGCAGAACCTGCCCGGCAAGGTCGGCTTCAAAATCACGGGGCGCACCGGCCGCAGCGTGGCCGCCGAGGGCGTCATCGTGGACCAGAACGGCAAGCCCGTCACCCAGTTCAAAACCTTTAAGTATGGCCTGGGCAGCTTCCCGCTGCTGCCCACTGCGGCTGGCGCGACCTACTCAGCCGTGGTCAAGGTAGAGGGGCGCCGCACCATCACGCGCAAGCTGCCGGCCGTGTTTGCCCAGGGCTACGTGCTGCACCTGGAAGAAGCCGGCCCCGACCAGCTCCGGCTTTCGGTGCAAACCAACGACCCGCAAGGCAGCGACACTGAGTTGTTGCTGCTGGTCCGCACCCGCCACCAGGTGGTGGCCGCCCCTGTACAGCGCCTGCAAAACGGGCAGACGCAGTTCGTCGTCAGCAAGCAGGCGCTGGGGGAAGGCGTGTCGCACTTCACGCTCTTCAACAGCCGTAAGCAGCCCCTGTGCGAACGGCTTTACTTCCAGGCGCCCCGCCAGCAGCTCGGCCTCACGGCCAGCACCGGCAAGCCTCAGTACACCACCCGCGAGAAAGTGGCGTTGCAGGTCACCAGCTCGGCCCCGGCCAACCTGTCCCTGGCCGTGTACCGGCTCGATTCACTGTCGGCCACGGCCTCGGCGGCCAGCATGCAGAGCTATCTGTGGCTGGCTTCCGAGCTGAAGGGCACCGTCGAAAACCCGGACTACTACCTCAGCGCCGCCAACCCGGCCGAAGTGCGTGAGGCCACCGAAAACCTGCTGCTGACTCACGGCTGGAGCCGCTTCCGCTGGGAAGACGTTTTTGCCCCGGCCCGGGCCCTGCCATTCGTGCCCGAAATGAACGGCCACCTGATCCGGGGCAGCGTAACCGACAAGGTCACCAAAGCCCCGGCCCCCGGCATTCCGGTGTATTTGGCCGCGCCCAGCCGCCTGATTCAGCTTTACACCGCCATCAGCCGGCCCGACGGCGCAGTGCAGTTTGAGGCCAAGAACTTCTACGGGCCGAAGGAAATCATCGTCCAGACCAACACCCGCCGCGACACCACTTACCGCCTGGAAATAGCCGACCCGTTTTCGGAGCAGTATCCCGAGCCGGCGTGGCCCACCCGGGCGCTGTCGGCCCGCCTCCGCGACGACCTGACCCAGCGCCACGTGGGCATGCAGGTGCAGAACGCCTACTTCAAGCCGTTTCAGCGCAGCACCGCCCCGGCCCCGGCCGACAGCCTGGCTTTTTACGGCAAAGCCAGCGAGAAATTCATGCTCGACGACTACACCCGCTTCACCTCGATGGAGGAAGTACTGCGCGAGTACGTGCCCGGCGTGCAGGTACGGCGGCGCCAGGACGGCTTCCACTTTGAAGTTTACAACGACCCGAACAACACCATCTTCGACCAGGAGCCCATGATTCTGCTCGACGGGATGCCCGTGTTCAACACCAACCGCATCATGCGCCTGGACCCGCTGCGGGTGCAGAAGCTGGAGGTGGTCCGCAGCCGCTACTTCCAGGGCCAGCAGCTCTACCAGGGCGTGGTGAGCTACACCACCTACAAGGGCGACCTGGCCGGCTTCCCCATCGACCCGCACGCGCTGGTGCAGGAGTACGAAGGGCTGCAGCTCCAGCGGGAGTTTTACGCGCCCCAGTACGCCACCGACCAGCAGAAGCAAAGCCGCCTGCCGGACTTTCGCGACCTGCTCTACTGGCAGCCCGTGCTCGTAACGACCGGTAAGGAAGCCGCGCCGCTGGAGTTTTACACCTCCGACCAGACCGGCCGCTACGTGGTGGTAGTGCAGGGAATTTCGCCCCAGGGCCTGGCCGGCAGCGGCAGCTTTCAGTTTGAGGTGAAGGCCGCCCTGTAAGCCTAGCCAAACAGCACCGTCAGGGCGTGGCGGCCCGCGGCGGGGTACGAGTACTGCACGATAAAGCCACTCGTTTCGCAGATCTGGGCCACGATGGCCAGCCCCAGCCCTACTCCGCCGGGCGTGCTGTCGGCGTTGCGGCTGAAGCGGGTGAAGAGCTGGGCATCGTCTAGGGCGCGGGCCCGGCCGGTATTTTCCACCGTCAGGGCCCGGGGCGTGAGCTCGACGCGCACCAGCCCGCCGGGCTCGTTGTGGCGAATAGCGTTGATGAGCAGGTTGCTCACCAGCACGTCCAGTAGGGTGCGGTTGATGTGGATGGGCACGGCCGCGGCCAAGTCGGTTTCGAGCGTGAGGTCGGCGGCGCTGAGCTGCTCACGCAGCTGCCGCAACTGAGCCTGCACCGTCGCCCGCACGTCGACGACCTCCGTGGGAAAAAACAGCTGGTGGTCGAGGCGGGCCAGCAGCAGCAAACTGCGGGTAAGGTGGGTCAGGCGCTGGGTGACGGCCAGCAGCGAGTCGAGGTGACCGGCCTGCTCTTCGGTCAGCCCCGGGGCCTGGAGCAGCAGATCCAGCTTGGCCCGCAGAATCATCAGCGGGGTCTGGAGCTCGTGGGCGGCATTTTCGGCAAACTCGCGCTGGCTGCGGTACACGCGCTGGTTGCGCTTGAGCACCTGGGTCAGCGTCGTGTTGAGCTCCCGGAACTCGGGAATCCGGGACGCGGGCAGCTCCACGGGCTGGTCCTGGTCGAGTTTGTAGGCCTGCAGGGCTTCGAGCGTCTGGTAAAACGGCGCCCAGAGCCGGCGGGCCAGAAAGTGCTGAAGCGCCAGCAGCCCGATGAGCAGGGCCCCGAAAATGATGGCCTCGGCCAGTACAATGCGCCCGAGCAGCTCTTGGCTGTCGAGCAGGGAAGTGCGGATTTCCAGCCGGTAGGGCTTGCCCTGGAAGAAAACCGACGCTTCGAGCTGCCGGTAGGGCTGCATCCGGCCGGTCAGCTCGTTGTACATCAGCCGCTCCCGGATCTGGTCAGCGGACGGGCCCGGAGCCCTCAGCGGGAAGAACTCCACGTTGTGGTCGAGGCGGTGCCAGAAGGCCAGATCGGTGGGGGTGCGCAGGTGCAGGCGCAGGGCCTTGAGCACCCGCAGCTTGCGCCGGCTAATGGTGCGGTCGACGTAGGAATAATACACCTTCCGAATCACGGAGTAGTACACGAACGTGCCGGCCACGGCCACCACGCTGGCGTAGAGCAGGAAAATAATGGTGGTGCGGGCCAGCAGCTTCATCGGGCAGGATAACTACTACGCGGCGGCGCCCGGCTCAAACCGGTAGCCGATGCCGTACACCGTGCGAATGTAATCGGCGGCGCCCACCTCGGTGAGCTTGCGCTTGAGGTTTTTGACGTGGGCGTACACCGTTTCGTAGGTATCGAACTGCTCGGCCGCGTCGCCGGACAAGTGCTCCGCAATGGCGCCCTTGGCAATGACCCGGCCCTGATTAGCCAGCAGCAGCAGCAGCAAATCGAATTCGGTGCGGGTGAGCGTGAGCGGCTTCTCGGCCACCGAGGCGGTGCGGGCCAGCACGTCCACGGTCAGGGCGTGGGCCTGAATCAGGTTGGAGCCGTTGTAGTGGCGCCGGCGCACCAGGGCGGCAACACGGGCACTGAGCTCGGGCAGGTAAAACGGCTTGGGCAGGTAGTCGTCGGCGCCCAGGTGCAGGCCGGTAATGCGGTCTTCCACTGCGTTGCGGGCCGAGGTGATAATGACCCCGTTGGCCTTGCGCTGCCGCTGCAGCTCGCGCAATAAATCCAGGCCGTCGCCGCCGGGCAGGGTCAGGTCGAGCAGGATGCAGTCGTAGTCGTAGAGCAGCATCTTTTCCTGGGCGTCGGCGAAGGTGGAGGCCACTTCGCACACGTAGTGCTGCCCCTGCAGGTAGCTTACCAGGCTGGTAATCAGGGCCGGTTCGTCTTCAACAATGAGCAGCTTCATGGGTCGGGCTTTGTACAAGGATACAACTCAAATTCTGAAGAAAAGCGGAATACGGCGGGCAACCAGCCGGGGCGGGAGAAAAAACCTCGTCTTCCAATTGTCTTCCAAATCGGCGCTTATCATCGCAGAGTATTTGGGTTAGTAACCACTTACCAACTTGAATGCAGCAGTCTGGCCCCGGACTTTTTTCCGCTCCTGGCCTTCCCGGTTTGAACTCCCATCTTTTCAATTCCCACACATGAAACGACCCGTACACACTCTGACCTGGGCCTGCTGCGCGAGCCTGCTGCTGGCCGGCCCCGCCGCGCTGGCCAAGCCGGCAGTGACCGGCACAACCTTTACGCTGGCCAAGCACGCGGTTGCCCCGGCCCGCCGCCCCCTGAAGGGCCGCCTTACCGACGGCGCCGACAACGCCCCGCTGGCCTTTGCCTCGGTCGCCATCAAGGGCACCAACCGCGGCACCTCCACCGACGCCGAGGGCAACTACAAGCTCGACGTAGAGGACGGCGACATCCTGGTGGTATCGTACGTGGGCTACGAAACCCGGGAAATCAAGGTGGAAGGGCAGGAAACGCTGAACTTCGCGCTTAAGTCGACTTCGCACGCCATGGGCGACGTGGTGGTGCTGGGCAGCCGCGCTTCCGAGGCCCGCACCAACGTGGACCTGCCCGTGCCCGTGGACGTGCTCAGCGCCAAGGAAATCACCAAAACCGGACAGACCGAGCTGGGCCAGATGATTCACTTCCTGGCGCCGTCGTTCAACTCCACCAAGCACGCCATTAGCAACGTAACCAGCTACGTGGACCCGGCCACCCTGCGCGGCCTGGGCCCCGACCAGACCCTGGTGCTGGTCAACGGCAAGCGGCGGCACCAGTCGTCGGCGCTGAACGTGAACAACGTGGTGGGCCGCGGCTCGGTGGGCACCGATTTGAACGCCATTCCCACCGCCGCCATTGAGCGGGTGGAAATCCTGCGCGACGGCGCCGCGGCCCAGTACGGCTCCGACGCCATTGCCGGCATTGTGAACCTGGTGCTGAAAAAGGCGCCCCGGGGCGGCACCGTGACCGGCAACTACGGCATCACCAAGGAAGGCGATGGCGACACCTACGACGCGGGCGTGAACTTTGGCCTGCCTCTGGGCAAGCGCGACGGGTTTTTCAACACCACCGTGCAGCTCCACCACAACGAGCCCACGGACCGCTCCGGCGACTACAACGGGGCCGTGTACAGCACCAACCCCGAGCAGGACGCCACGCTCATTGCCCAGAACAACTTCAACCGCCACGTGACGACCTACGGCACGGCCAAAAACACCATGGGCCAGCTGTTTTACAACGGCGAAACCAAGCTCGGCGAGGCCTGGACGCTGTATTCGTTCGGGGGCTACTCCCGCAAGGACATGACGGCCTACGGCTTTTTCCGCCAGCCCAGCAACAAGCGCCGGGCCGTGCTGTCGTTGTTTCCGAACGGCTACAACCCGGTTTTCCCGGCTAAGGTGCAGGATTTGGCGTCCACGGTGGGCGTACGCCGCACCACCGCCGGGGGCTGGAACCTCGACGTAAGCGCCGGCTTCGGCGGCAACAGCATCGAAACCTACGCCAACCACACCGTCAACCCCAGCTACGGCAGCGCCTCCCCCACCGACTTCTACACCGGCACCAACAAGTTTGGCCAGGCCCTGCTCAACGTGAACATGGCCAAGTCGCTGACCAAAATCGGGGGCCTCAAGTCCCTGAGCTTGGCCTACGGCGGGGAGTTCCGCATGGAGCGCTACCAGCTCGTGGCCGGCGACGAGGCGTCCTGGAAAAAGGGCCCCGTAACGGCCAATAACCCCGACGTGGGCTCCAGTGGCCGCGAGGGCATCGGCGAGCAGAACGCCGTGAAACGCACCCGCAACAACGTGGGCCTGTACGTGGACCTGCTCAGCGACATCACCGACAAGCTGCTGGTGGGCACCGCCGCCCGCGTGGAGCGCTACTCCGACTTCGGCGCCAACGTCTCGGGCAAACTCTCGACTCGCTACAAGTTCTCCGACCTGTTTTCGGTGCGCGGCTCCGTCAACCGCGGCTTCCGGGCCCCGTCGATGCACCAGCTTTACTACTCCAACAACGCCGACGCCCAGTGGCTGACCATCAACGGCGTGTTCGACTCCTACCCCATTGCCCACCTGCGCAACGACAACCCCTACATTCAGCAGCTCGGCGTGGGCAAGCTCAAGGCCGAAACGACCCTGGACTACAACCTGGGCTTCACGGCCCAAATTGGCCCCAACCTGCAGCTGACCTCGGACCTCTACCAGATTGACATCAAGGACCGGATTGTGATTTCGGGCCAGCTCGACGCGACCAGCCCGGCGCTGGCGCCCGTCTTCCAGGGCTCGGGCATTGCCCAGGTGCAGTTCTTCTCCAACGCCCTCGACACCCGCACCCGCGGCCTCGACGTGGTAGCAGCCTACCGCCAGAGCTACGGCAAAGACCAGGAGCTGAACCTGAGCGCCTCGATGATGCTCAACGAAACCAAGGTCCGCGGCGACGTGCGCACGCCGGATAAGCTCGCCAGCCTGAGCAGCGGCCTGATTGACCGGGTGATGGTGGGCCTGATCGAAGTAGCCCAGCCCCGTTCCAAGGCCATCGGCTCGGTCAGCTACCGCTACAAGAAGCTCGAAGGCACGCTGCGGGCCACTCGGTTCGGCGAAGTGACGGCCCGGCAGTCGGACCCGACTTTGGACCAGACCTTCCGCGCCAAAATCGTGACCGACGCCTCGGTGGCTTACGGCTTCACGCCCCGCCTCAACCTCACGCTGGGCGTCAACAACCTGTTCAATGTGTATCCCGACCAGATTGCCTTCCCCTCGCTGACGGCCTCGGGTCAGACGCCCTACACCCGCTTCACCTCCCAGTTCGGCTTCATGGGTGCTTACTACTTCACGGCTCTGAAGTACAGCTTCTAAGGTAAAACGACGTAGCGGGCGGGGCCCCGGCGGGCAGGAAGCTGCAAATTCCTGCCCGCCGGTTTGGCGGCTTCCCACCGCGGTTTGTGGCTTCAGCCACTGTCAGACCAACGTTCCAAGCTGTGCGGGCGCGGGCGCGACAGTGGCCAAAGTCCGGGCCGCCGGCGAACTCCGGTACCGGCTGCCATGCTGCGCGGCGGCGGGTGCCGGGGTCCGTGGGTGGTCTGCCGGCCCCGCCCCTGCTTCGTTTGCCGTTTTGTTTCCACCCTCCTTTTCCACCCGCCCATGCTCGCTCTTGCCGGCTTTGCCATGATCATCACCTTTATGGTGCTGATTATGACCAACCGCCTTTCTGCCCTGACGGCGCTGCTGCTGGTGCCGGTATTATTTGCCCTGCTCACCGGTTTTGGTCCGCAGATGGGCCCGATGATGCTCGACGGCATCAAAAACATTGCCCCCACCGGCATCATGCTGGTCTTTGCCATCCTGTACTTCGGCCTGATGACCGACGCGGGCCTGTTTGACCCCATCATCGACCGGATCCGGCGCGTGGCCCACGGCGACCCGCTCAAGATTATTGTGGGCACGGCCTTGCTGGCTTTGTTTGTGTCGCTCGACGGGGACGGGGCCACCACCTACATTATCGTCGTGACGGCCCTACTGCCCCTGTACCGGCGCCTGGGCATCAGCCCCCTGATTCTGACCTGCATGAACATGCTGGTGGGCGGGGTGATGAACATTCTGCCCTGGGGCGGCCCCACGGCCCGGGTCATGAGCGTGCTTCACCTTGATAGCGCCCAGCTTTTCAACCCGCTGATTCCGGTGATGGTGGCCGGGCTGGCCTGGGTGTTCGGCGTAGCCTGGTACCTGGGCCGCAAGGAACGCAAGCGCCTGGGCCTCGACCACCTCAGCAAAACGCCCAAGGCCCACGCCGTGCTCGGCTTCGCGGCGGGCCTCGCCGCCCGGCCCGCTGCCGACGAAGGTCCCGGCATCGAGCTCAGCGACGAGGAGCGCGGCCTGCGCCGGCCCAAGCTGCTGTGGCTGAACGCCCTGCTCACGCTGGCGCTGATGGTGTGCCTGGTGCGGGAAGTGCTGCCGCTGCCGGTGCTCTTTATGCTGGCCTTCGCGCTGGCCGCCGTACTGAACTACCCGAATCTGAGCCAGCAACGGCAGCGGTTTGCGGCCCACGCGGGCAATGCGCTGTCGGTGGCGGCCATGGTTTTTGCGGCCGGCATCTTCACCGGCATCCTTTCGGGCACCCACATGGTAGACGCCATGGCCCAAACTTTCGTACAGCTGGTGCCCACGTCGCTGGGGCCGCACTTTCCGGTGCTTACGGGCCTGGTTAGCGCGCCGCTTACCTTTTTCATGTCCAACGACGCCTTTTACTTCGGCATCCTACCTTTGTTTACCCAAGCTGCCGCCCAGTTTCACGTGCCCGTCACCATGATGGGGCAAGCTTCGCTGCTGGGCCAGCCCGTGCATCTGCTCAGTCCGCTGGTGCCCTCCACCTACCTGCTAGTGGGCCTGGCGGGCGTCGACATCGGGGCCCACCAGCGCTTCACGCTCAAGTGGGCCTGCGGCACGGTGCTGGTGATGCTGCTGGCGGCCCTGGCCGTGGGTGTTGTTTCTTTGTAACTGCTGCCTGATTTTATCGACCTCATGTACGCCGACCTCCAGCAAATCATTCAGAATCCCCTGCCGTCGCTGGCTATTGTCGGCAACCTGGTCATCATCGAAAGCCTGCTGTCCGTCGATAATGCCGCGGTACTGGCCACCATGGTCGGTGACCTGCCCCGGGAGCAGCGCAAAAAGGCCCTGCGCTACGGCATCTTCGGCGCCTACCTCTTTCGGGGGCTTTGCATCCTGTTTGCCTCCTACCTCATCGAGTTCTGGTTTCTCAAGCCCCTGGGCGGCCTCTACCTGCTCTACCTCGTCTACGACCACTTCAAAGCCCGTAGCGCCCCCGAGCACGACGAAATCGAGAAGGAGAAAAGCTGGATCTACCGCAACACGCTGGGCTTATTCGGGCAGTTCTGGGCCACCGTGGCGCTGATTGAGCTCATGGACCTGGCCTTTTCCATCGACAACGTGTTTGCCGTCGTCGCCTTTACCGACAACCTGATTCTGATCTGCGTGGGCGTGTTTATCGGCATTCTGGCCATGCGGCTGGTGGCCCAGGGCTTCGTGCTGCTGATGGCCCGCTACCCGTTTCTGGAAGTGGCCGCCTTTATCGTTATCGGGATTCTGGGGCTCAAGCTGCTGCTGTCCCTCGTCGAGCACTACCTGCCCACCCACCCCTTCAGCGTGTTTTTGGGTAGCCACGCCGCCGAAGTTGGCCTCACTGCCGTCACCGTGGGCGTGTTCCTGGTGCCGCTGATTTCGTCCTGGCTGTTCAACAAGCCCCGCCACCAGAATTTTCGGTTTTAGCCCGCAAAGCCGGTCGGCCGGTTTTGCGGCCGACGTTACCAAAAAAGCGGCGCCCCGACGTGAAGTCAGGGCGCCGCTGTTCGTTAACCGGTACCTGTTGAGCCTAACCCAAGGCCACGGCAATCAGTGGTTGCGCTCGATGGTGTAGTTGATCAGCTGCTCCAGCGACTCCCGCGACGGCGAGGCCGGAAAGGTGTGCAACAGGG
Source organism: Hymenobacter persicinus (assembly GCF_004167665.1). Lineage (GTDB taxonomy): Bacteria > Bacteroidota > Bacteroidia > Cytophagales > Hymenobacteraceae > Hymenobacter > Hymenobacter persicinus. Next base: position 80,074 of record NZ_SEWE01000018.1, read on the forward strand.
CCAGGGCCTCGTCGCGGTAGGCGCGCATGGTCTGCACGGCGTAGTCGAGGCCCCCGGACTGCTTCACGAAGTCGATGACGGCCTGCACGCGGTCCTTGCGGCCGTCGTTGTTTTTGACGTTGTAAATCACCCGGCGCTTGGTGAGCCAGTCGGCCTGCTGCAGGGCGTAAATCAGCGGCAGGGTCATCTTCTTCTCCTTGATGTCGATGCCCACGGGCTTGCCGATTTCGTCGGTGCCGAAGTCAAACAAATCGTCCTTGATCTGGAAGGCCATGCCCACCTTCTCCCCGAAAAGCCGGGCCCGCTCGATGGTTTCCTTGTCGGCCCCGGCCGAAGCGGCCCCCACGGCGCAGCAGGAGGCAATCAGGGAGGCCGTTTTCTGGCGGATGATGTCGAAGTACACGTCCTCGGTGATGTCGAGGCGGCGGGCCTTTTCAATCTGCAGCAACTCCCCTTCGCTGAGCTCGCGCACGGCGTTGCTCACGATTTTGAGCAGGTCGTAGTCGTCGTGCTCCAAACTCAGCAGCAGACCCTTGCTGAGCAGGTAGTCGCCCACGAGCACGGCAATCTTGTTTTTCCAGAGCGCGTTGATGGAAAAAAAGCCCCGGCGGTAGTTGGATTCGTCCACCACATCGTCGTGGACCAGGGTGGCCGTGTGCAGCAGCTCAATCAGGGCCGCCCCGCGGAAGCTGGCTTCGGGCAGCGGGTCGCCCCCGCTGATTTTGGCCGTGAAGAACACGAACATGGGCCGGATCTGCTTGCCCTTGCGCTTCACGATGTAGCCCATGATCTTGTCGAGCAGCAGCACCTTGGTTTGCATGGAAGCCCGGAATTTGCGCTCAAATTCCTCCATTTCGGCCGCTATCGGGGCCTGTATCTCGTCCAGGGTACTTTTCATGCGGGGGCTTGCGCGACTCAAGGCGGCCTCGGAGCGGCACCGGGCCGCTCAAAGCGCCACAATGATACGCGGCGGACCGGCCGTTTCCTAACCAGCAAAGGGGGCGCCGGGTTTTCCGGGCGTACCTTGCCGCCGCCGAAACCCAACGCTGCATCCTTCCCTGCCGACTGCCCCATGCCCGCTCTGCCCCTCCGCCTCGACTTCCTGCTCACTTCCCCCCACCACGCCCGGCCTTTCGCCGCCGATGCCCGCTACGTGCCCGACGGCCGCGCTAAGCCCGTGGTGGTGTTTGTGCACGGCTTCAAGGGCTTCAAGGACTGGGGCCACTTCAACGTGCTGGCCGACTGGTTTGCCCAGCAGGGCTTCGTGTTTGTGAAGCTGAATTTGTCGCACAACGGGCTGGTGGTGGGCGGCACCGGCGACTTGGAAGACCTCGACGCCTTTGGCCGCAACAACTTCAGCCTCGAGCTCAACGACATTGGTACCCTGCTCGACCAGCTCCAAGAGGGCGTGCCGGGCCTGCCTGCCGCCGAGTTGGACTTATCCCGCCTGGCCCTTATTGGCCACAGCCGGGGCGGGGGACTGGTGCTGCTCAAAGCCGCCGAGGATGCCCGCGTGCGGGCCGTGGTGACCTGGGCGGCCATCAGCAACGTGAATCCCGGCTGGAGCGAGGAGTTGATGCAGCAGTGGCAGCAGCAGGGCGTATTTCACGTCGAAAACTCGCGCACCAAGCAGCAGCTGCCCCTGTACTTTCAGATTGTGGAAGACTACCACCAGCACCGCCTGCGCCTCGACATTCTGCACAACGTGCGCCGCAAGCTGCGCCAGCCCTTGCTCATCACCCACGGCGACCAGGACGAAACTGTGCCCCTGGCCCGGGCCCACGAGCTGCACGCCCGCAAGCCCGACGCCGAGCTGCTGATTTTGCCCGGTGTGACCCACAACTTCGGCGGGGCCCACCCCTGGAACTCGCCCGAACTGCCGGCCGAGACGACGGCCGTGGCCGAAGCCACGGTGGCGTTTCTGCGGCGGATGCTGGCAGTGGAGCGCTAAGGCGTCCGGCTGGCATATTCCGCAGCATATTTTTCGATTTTTGAAAAATATGCTGCAAAACTGGTAGGCTATTTTCTGAAAATTGAAAAATAACCTACCGATTCCCGCAGTGCTTTTCACCTCCTGATGCCTACCGCTTACCTCTTGCTCGGCTCCAACCTCGGCGACCGGGCCGCCATCCTGCACGAGGCGGTGCTCAACTTGGCCGCCACCGCCGGTCCGGTCCAGGCCGCGTCGGGGCTCTACGAAACGGCCGCCTGGGGCCTCACCGATCAGCCCGCCTACCTCAACCAGGCCGTGCAGCTGGCAACGGAGCTGACGCCCGCGGCTCTGCTCGCCGCCTGCCTGGCCACCGAGCAGCGGGCCGGCCGCACCCGCCGCATCCGCTGGGACGCCCGCACCCTCGACGTGGACATCCTGCTCTACGACAACCTGGTGCTGGACTTGCCCGAGCTGCAGATTCCGCACCCCCGCCTGCCGGAGCGCCGCTTCGCCCTGGTGCCGCTGGCCGATATTGCGGCCGCCGTGGTGCATCCAGGGCTGGGCAAAACGGTGGCGGAACTGCTGGCCGCCTGCGCCGATGAGTTGCCGGTGCGGCGGCTGACGGAGTAAGGTGCGCTGCCACCGCCTTTACATATACAATTTAGTATATTAGATATTGCTCCGGCCCACTGGAGCTGTTTGCCCACTTGCCGCCCTTCCCCTCCACCGCTGTCGTCGTTTACCCAAACTCCTCACGCTATGGAAACCCAACTGGAAGAAATCCGCGAACAGCAAAAGCAAACCTGGAACAAGTTTTCCGCCGGCTGGCGCAAGTGGGACGATTTTACCATGGACTGGCTGCGGCCCATGGGCGAGGCAATTATCCATTCTCTGCACCTGCAACCCACCGACGTAGTACTCGACGTGGCCGCCGGCACCGGGGAGCCGGGCCTCAGCATTGCCGCCCGGGTGCCTCAGGGCCGGGTCGTTATCACCGACTTGGCCGAAAGCATGCTGGCCGTGGCCCGCGACAATGCCGCCAAAAAAGGGGTTTCCAACTTCGAAACCGTGGTTTGCGACGTCTCGGAGCTGCCGTTTGCCGACAACACCTTCGACGCGGTAAGCTGCCGGTTCGGGTTCATGTTTTTCCCCGACATGCTCCGCGCGGCCCAGGAAATGGTCCGGGTGCTGAAGCCCGGCGGACGGGTGGCCGCGGCCGTCTGGAGCGTGCCGGCCAAAAACGTCTGGGTTACGGCCATCATGGGCACCATCAGCGCCAACATGCAGCTGCCCGCCCCGCCGCCCGGCGCTCCGGGCATGTTTCGCTGCGGGGCGCCGGGGTTTCTGGCCGATATCTTCCGGCAGGCCGGGCTGCACCACGTGACGGAGCAGGAACTCACCGGTACGCTCAACTGCGGCTCCAACGACACCTACTGGAACTTCATGAACGAGGTGGCCGCACCGGTAGTGGGCGCCTTGAGCAAGGCCGATGACGAGCTGAAAGCCCGCATCAAGCAGCAGGTCTTCGCCCTCGTCGACGAGAAATATCCCGACGGCACGGCCGCCCTCGACTACGGCACCGTCGTGGTCAGCGGGCAGAAGTGAGGTCTGCGTCTGCTCTACAATTGAAATAACAAACAAAAAAGCGCCCCGCCGGAAGTTTCCGACGGGGCGCTTTGGCTTAGTCCGGCACCGGGGCTTAAAGCGCCGCTGAGCTTACTGCCGCTTCCGGCGCAATCTTCTTGACCAGGCCCTGGAGCACTTTGCCGGGGCCGCACTCCACAAACTCGGTGGCGCCGTCCTGGACCATGCGCTGCACGCTCTGGGTCCAGCGCACCGGGGCCGTGAGCTGGCGCACGAGGTTCTGGCGGATTTCGTCGGGGTCGGTGTGGGGGGCGGCGTCCACGTTCTGGTATACGGCGCAGATGCCCGCCGAAAACTGCGTGCGCTCGATGGCCTGGGCCAGCGCCGCCTCCGCCGACTGCATCAGCGGGGAGTGAAACGCGCCACCTACCGGCAGCGGCAGGGCCCGCTTGGCGCCGGCAGCCTTAAGTTGTTCGCAGGCCAGCTCGATGCCGCGCTGGGAGCCGGAAACGACCAGCTGGCCGGGGCAGTTGAAGTTGGCGGCCACCACCACGTTGCCGCCCTGGGTGATTTCCTGACAGATGCGCACGGTCGTCTCGTCGTCGAGGCCGAGGATGGCGGCCATGGTACCGGGCTGCTCCTGGCAGGCGGCCTGCATGGCCTGGGCGCGCTGGGCCACGAGCCGCAGCGCGTCTTCAAACTTGAGCACCTTGGCGGCTACCAGGGCTGAAAACTCGCCCAGGGAGTGTCCGGCTACCATCTCGGGGCGCAGGTCAGGTAGGGTGGCGGCCAGGGCCACGGAGTGCAGGAAAATGGCGGGCTGGGTAACGTCGGTGCGGCGCAGGTCCTCGTCGGAACCCGTAAACATGACGTCGGTGAGGCGGAAGCCCAGGATGTCGTTGGCCTGGTCCATGAGCTGGCGGGCGGCGGGCTGCTGCTCGTACAAGTCGCGGCCCATACCGGCAAACTGGCTGCCCTGACCGGGGAAAATAACTGCTTTCATGTGGCGGGAGGTATGGCGGAAAGAAGATGGGTTGGTTGGGGCGGCAAGATAGCAGGAATAAAAAAACCCGCTTCCAGGCTTGGAAGCGGGTTTTATCGGAGCTTAGAAAATGCTTAGCGGGTTATTTCCACCCAGCCCTTGAAGGTCTTTTTCGTACCGGCCACGTCGGCAAACTCCACCTCGGCCGTGTAGTAGTACACACCCTCAACGACTTTCACACCTTTGCTGCCTTCGCCGGTTGGGCCGCCGCCGTCCCAGTTGATGAGCGGGTCGGCGTCGCTTTCGTATATTTTCACGCCCCAGCGGTTAAACACTTGGAACTTAGTCCGGCGGATTGGGCTGGCGACTTTCGGCCGCAGCTTATCATTTTTGCCGTCGGCATTGGGCGTGAAGATGTTCGGCATCAAAAACAGCTGGCAGTTGTCCTTGCAGGCCACGTTGCTGCGGGCACTGGTCGCCCCCGCCGAGTCGACGGCCACCACGTAGTAGCAGTAGGCAGCGCCGATGGCTGCGTCCCGCACCACGTGGGTGTAGCGCTGCCCGGTCACGGTGGCCAGCAGCGTGAAGGCAGTCGTGTCACGGGTGTTGGGCCGGGCGTACAGGCGGTAGGTGGTGATGCGGTTGCTGCAGTTGGCGGGCGTGCTGCCCAGCGTCCACGACAGGTCATTGGCGTAAGTCACTCCAACCGGCGTGGGGTCCAGGTCAAACAGTTTGGCCTGCAGACTGTCGCAGTTCACCTGCTTGAGCGTCAGAATCGGCGTGCAGGGCACCTGCACCAGCTGCACGCACTTCTCCTGGCTCAGGTTGATCAGGTGCTGATCCACGGAGCCGTAGGTACCGTCGGTGCGCACGTAGTAGCAGTAGTTGCCCCCGATGCGCAACGGCGCCCCCGTGGTGCCGCGGTCCTCGAAGCTACCGCCCGTGCGGGTGGTCGAGGCCGTGCCGACTTGTACGAATGCCCCGCTCCCGTCGCGCCGGAAAATGGCTACGGGCCGCGTGGAGTTGTCCCAGGGCACGTCGTAGGTCCAGGTCAGGTTGATGCGCACGTTGGCCGGGTCGGGCACGGCCTGCAGCCGCACGCTCGACGCCGGGCCGCTGGTTTCGGTCAGCACCGGCGAGCCGGGGGAGTTCGAAGCGTTGCTGAAAAACTCCAGCTTGTACACAAAGGCACTGTCGCGGGTGTTGCGGCCCCGGTCCACGAAGGTGGTGTCGTTGAACTCAAACGCCGTGGTCCGCACGCGCTTAAACACCGGCGGCGTCACAACGGCCGAGCGGAACAGGTTGTAGCCCTTCGGATTGTTGAACTGGTTGTTGTTGCCGGCCGTGGGGCGGGTCCAGCGCACGGTCACCTGGCCGTTGGTTTGGCCGGTAGCGTCGATGGTAACGTTGGTAAACAGCGCCGCTTTACCATCCAGGGTCAGGCAAGCCTCGCGGGAGGCGAGGCTAGCTCCGCCTGCGGGCAGGGCAAACTGCACGTAGAGGCGGTACGAATACGTCTTACCGCGCTCCAGCCCCAGGCCGTTACGGTCGTCGGTGAAGGTGCGGGCGCCCACGGCTACGTCATTGACGAAGACAAAGCCGGAGTTGGCCGCAATGCCCGTCTGGCAGGTGTCAACCGGCGAAATGGAGCAGCCTTCCTTGCGGTAGATGCGCAGCCGGGCACCCGGGTTCTGGCAGGCGTAGGAATCCCAATTCAGCACGGCCGTGGTGCCCACCTGGCTTACCTGCACGTTCTGGGGGGCGGGCCCCACCACCCGGATTCGCCAGGGCAATTCGTCGGCCAGCGGCGTCGGCGTCGGGTTGCCCGGCGGCGGGTTGTCCACCGCTTTAAAGGTCACCTGATACGGCTGAGCGGCGATATTGGCGCAGGTAGTAGTCCAGCGGAACAGCCCCCGGGTGGCGGCCGGCGTGGCCGAAGTGATGGTAAAGGTGGCCGGGGGCAGAATGCCGCCAAAGGCAGTGAGCGTGATAGGGTCGCCGTTGGGGTCAATGGCCGTGATGGTCTTGGAGACAGTTTGGCCGGCCACCACGCAGATATCCTTGGGCACGGTCAGGATGGGACGCAGGTTGTTGGCATTGCGCACCGTAATCTGCATGTCCCGCACTACCTCCCCAATCAGCGTCACGCGGCTGCCGGTGCGCCGCCACTCCTTGACCACGAAGGCCACGTTGTAGTCGCCCAGCGTTTCGGGCGAGTTCCACACGACGGTCCCCGTTATCCGGTCCTGAATGTAGATGGGGGCCGCATTCAGCACGCCCACCGGCGGGCCGTTGTAAGCCACCTGACTGCCCCCAGCGGCCAGATTGGGATACACAAACCCGCGGCAGTCCACGGGCTTGGGGCGGTTACCGTTGGCTTTAGCTTCTTCCAGCGAGGCCTGCTGGCTGGGGCGCAGCTCGTACGAAAGCGAATCCTGCTCAAAGTCGGAGGCGCCGGGGTTGTGCACGAACACCTGCTGGCGGGAGGCCTTGTTCAGAGCCGGGTTGTTGAGAACCGGCGAATGGTTGAACGGAATGGCCGGGTCCACCGTGACCATGGTGTAGATGTAGAACGTCTGGTCAACGGCGTTGGGAATGTTGACCAGATTTGACTTCCGGTTTTCGCCGATAAAGCTGACTTTGTACGTCCCGGGAGCGTTGTAGGTGTGCTCGAAATAGTAGGTATTCTGGTAGCTGTCGGAGGCCGCGCCCGTGAGCAGAATCTTGTCGCGCCGGGGCACTTCGGCCCGGGTGCCGTCGTCAAAGAAGATGTCGGCCGTGGGCGTGTCGGCCGTGGCGCCAGCATCGGTATAGAGCACCAGCTTAAAGGAGAACTTGCGGGGGTCGGAAGGGTCGCCCACGGCCTGAATGTCACCGGCGCGAATGTGGGTAGCCCACGCGCCCGGGCTCAGCCCAAGCAGGCCCACCATACTCATCACCAGCACCAGCAGCGCCCGACCGGCACGGGAAAGTAACGGAAGATTCATAGAATGACCGATTTAAATGCAGAAGGAATAAAAAAGAAGGTCGGGATAAACCAGACGAAAACCTAACAAAGGTGAGGCCTTGCCGGTTACTATTTCCCTACGAAAGTCTAACGGCGTTGGCCGGAGATTGATTCACCGAGCGGGTAAACGTGGAAACTACGTTGTTTAGTACCCAGTCGGCGTGTACCTTTGACCGATACAAACGACCGTTTCAAACCCACCATTCGCTCCTATGAGTTGGATTAGTAAAACGTTTTCCAGTAGCATTGGCCGCAAGATTATCATGGCTGCCACGGGCCTGTTTCTGTGCTCGTTTCTGGTAGTTCACCTCGCCGGCAACTTCCAGCTCTTCAAGAACGACGGGGGCCTGGCGTTCAATGCCTACTCCGAGTTTATGAGCCACAATACCGTTATCCGGATCCTGGAAATCGGGCTGGTGCTGGGCTTTGGCTTCCACATTTACGAGGGCCTGACGCTGACGGCCAAGAACCGTTCCGCCCGCGGCGTCGGCTACGTCTCCGACCATATTGAGCAGAACAGCCCCTGGCATGCCCGCAGCATGGCTATGCTGGGTAGCATCGTGCTGTTCTTTCTGATTGTGCACCTCTACAACTTCTTCGGCACGCTGCGTTTCGGCGAGCCGGTGAAAGACTCGATGGGCAATGAAAACGCCTATGGCCTGGTGGTCGATGCTTTCCGCAACCCGCTGTACGTGGCGCTGTACGTGGTGGCGCAGGCCGCCCTGCTCTACCACTTGCTGCACGGCTTCCAGAGCGCCTTCCAGACCCTGGGCCTCACCCACCGCAAGTACACTCCCCTGATCAAGTTCGTGGGCGTGGTGTTCTCTTTGGTCGTGTGCGCCGGCTTCGCGGCCATGCCCATCTACTTCTACTTTTTCAAATAAGTCCTAACCTCGCTCATGTCGATGATTCTGGATTCCAAAATTCCCGAGGGGCCCCGGGCCGAGAAGTGGGAGAAGCATAAGTTCAACGTCAAGCTCGTCAACCCCGCCAACAAGCGCAAGTACGACGTGATTGTGGTGGGCACCGGCTTGGCCGGGGGCGCCGCCGCCGCCTCGCTGGCCGAGCTGGGCTACAACGTGAAGGCCTTCACCTACCACGATTCGCCCCGCCGCGCCCACTCCATTGCCGCGCAGGGGGGTATTAACGCCGCTAAAAACTACCAGAACGACGGCGACTCTGTGTTCCGCCTGTTCTACGACACCATCAAGGGCGGCGACTACCGCGCCCGCGAAGCCAACGTGTACCGTCTGGCCCAGGTGTCGGTGAATATCATCGACCAGTGCGTAGCGCAGGGTGTGCCCTTCGCCCGCGAGTACGGCGGCCTGCTGGCCAACCGCTCCTTCGGCGGGGCCCAGGTGAGCCGCACGTTTTACGCCCGGGGCCAGACCGGCCAGCAGCTCTTGCTGGGTGCCTACTCGGCCCTGTCGCGCCAGATTGCCTACGGCAAGGTGAAGATGTACACCCGCTCGGAGATGCTGGACGTGGTAATCGTCGATGGGCAGGCCCGGGGCATTATCACCCGCAACCTGATTACGGGCGAAATCGAGAAGCACGCGGCCCACGCCGTGGTGCTGGCAACGGGCGGCTATGGCAACGTGTTCTACCTGAGCACCAACGCCATGTACTGCAACGCCACGGCCGCGTGGCGGGCTCACAAAAAGGGCGCGTACTTCGCCAACCCTTGCTTCACCCAGATTCACCCCACCTGCATTCCGGTGTCGGGCGACTACCAGTCGAAGCTGACGCTGATGTCGGAGTCGCTGCGCAACGACGGCCGCGTGTGGGTGCCTAAGACGGTGGAAATGGCTGAGAAGGTTCGTCAGGGCCAGATCAAACCCCAGGATATTGCCGAGGACGACCGGGACTACTTCCTGGAGCGCAAATACCCCGCCTTCGGTAACCTGGTGCCCCGCGACGTGGCCTCGCGCAATGCCAAAATGATGTGCGACGAAGGTCGTGGCGTGGGCTCGACGGGCCTGGCCGTGTACCTCGACTTCGCCGATATCATCAAGCGCACGGGTGCCGACGCGGTGAGCCAGAAGTATGGCAACCTGTTCGACATGTACGCCAAAATCACCGATGAGGACCCGTACACCCAGCCCATGCGGATTTATCCGGCGGTGCACTATACCATGGGTGGCCTCTGGGTGGATTACAACCTGCAAACGACGGTACCGGGCCTCTACGCCACCGGGGAGTGCAACTTCTCTGACCACGGCGCCAACCGCCTCGGGGCTTCGGCGCTGATGCAGGGCCTGGCCGACGGCTACTTCGTGATTCCCTACACCATCGGGGATTACTTGGCTCAGACGCCACCCAAGCCGGTGACCACGGAAAACCCCGCCTTTGCCCAGGCTGAAGCCGACGTGCGCGGCCGGGTGCAGAAGCTGATGAGCATCAACGGTACCCGCACCCCCGACGACTTCCACAAGCACCTCGGGCACCTGATGTGGGAATACTGCGGCATGGCCCGCACCGCTGAAGGCCTCAAGCACGCCAAGGTGGAGATTCAGAAGCTGCGCAAGGAGTTCTGGAGCGACCTGAAGCTGAGCGGCTCCAACGACGAGCTCAACCAGGCTCTAGAAAAAGCCGGCCGCGTTGCTGACTTCCTGGAACTGGGCGAGCTGATGGTGGACGACGCCCTGAACCGCAACGAAAGCTGCGGCGGCCACTTCCGCGAGGAATACGCCACCGAGGACGGCGAAGCCAAGCGTAACGACGACGAGTATGCCTACGTGGCGGCTTGGCAGTACGTGGGCGACAACCAGCCGGAAATCCTGAACAAGGAAGAGCTGCACTTCGAAAACGTCAAGCTTACCCAGCGCAGCTACAAGTAAGGGTGTAGGGCTTAGAAATCAGGGCTTCGCTCTCAGCAGCCCTGCTTCAGCCCCGACCTACGTTCTTAAGACCTAAGACCTCTTCAATAATATGGCCGGTTCCAACCCCAATGCCAAACCAATGAACCTGACGCTGAAAGTGTGGCGGCAGAAAAACCGCGCCACGGCGGGTCAGGTGGTAGACTATAATGTGCGCGACATCTCCCCGGATATGTCGTTTCTGGAAATGCTGGACGTCCTCAACGAGGACCTGCTGCGCAAGGGCGACGACCCGGTAGCCTTCGACCACGACTGCCGCGAAGGCATTTGCGGTTCGTGCAACCTGTTCATCAACGGCCGCGCCCACGGTCCGGAGTCCGGCACTACGACCTGCCAGCTCCACATGCGCAAGTTCTCCGACGGCGACACGATTGTCATCGAGCCGTGGCGCGCCAACTCGTTCCCGGTCAACAAGGACCTGAGCGTGGACCGCTCCGCCTTCGACCGCATCATTCAGGCCGGCGGCTACGTGAGCGTGAACACCGGCGGCGCCCCCGACGGCAACGAAATTCCGGTGCCGAAGGAAATTGCCGACCGTGCTTTCGAGGCCGCTACCTGCATTGGCTGCGGCGCCTGCGTGGCCGCCTGCAAAAATGCTTCGGCTATGCTCTTCGTTTCGGCGAAGGTGTCGCAGCTGGCGCTGTTGCCTCAGGGTCACGCCGAGCGCGCTACCCGCGTGGAAAACATGGTGGCCCAGATGGACAAGGAAGGCTTCGGGGCCTGCACCAACATCGGCTCGTGCGCCGCGGAATGCCCCGTAGGTATCTCGCTGGAAAACATTGCCACGCTGAACCGCGAGTTCCTGGCGGCCAAAGCCTCGTCGAACAACCTGTCGTAAGTATTCATCGGCAGGCTGCTCCCCGCAAAAAAGCGAAACGGTTCCCGTTTCGCTTTTTTGTTGCCTTTTCCGGGAGCTTTTACTCATTAGGTGATGCGGCGGCTCAACAATCCGCGGCCTCGGCGCTTTACCCAGTAGCAGTGGCCTTGCCCCTGGCTCCTTCTTTACTTTCTGCGCATGATAACCATTATTGCCGGCACCAACCGGCCCAACTCCCGGGCCCGCCGCGTGGCCAACCTCTACGCTTCCCTGCTCCGCGACCTGGGGGCTGCCCATCAGGTTCTGGACCTGGCTGACCTGCCCCTGGATTTCACGAGCACGGCGCTGTATCATAACGCCAGCAAGCATGACGGCTTCAACCAGCTCGTGGAGCAGGCCGAGGCGGCCGACAAGCTGGTATTTATCGTGCCCGAGTACAACAACTCCATTCCCGGCGTGCTTAAGGCCTTTATCGACGGCCTGCCCTACCCTGGTGGCATCCGGGGTAAAAAGGCGGCTTTGGTGGGTCTTTCCTCCGGGAGCCAGGGCGGCCTGCTGGCCCTCTCCCACCTCACCGACATTCTGATGTACCTGGGCACGACCGTTGTGCCGGCCCGGGTGCGCCTGCCCACCATCGACCAGCACCTGACTGAAGCCGGAGAGCTGACCAACTCCCTCTACTGGCAGTTGCTCCGCGAGCAGGCCGCGCAGTTGCTGAGCGCCTAAGCTCGGGCGGCACCGGCGGGCTTTGGGGTTGATTAACATATATTTGCTTAGCCGGGCGGCCTGTATTTCGCCGCTTCGGGACGCAAGTCCTACGGCGCCTTTCTTCTCGTCGGCGCTGCTGGTCCCGTAGCATTGGGCCCGCGGGCTGGCGGCATCTTCTTTCTTATGCAAGGCATGACCATGAAATTATCTGCTCCGCTGCTTTCCCTGGCGCTGGCCGCCGTTGCCCTCAGTGGCTGCGACAAAAAGAAAGCCGATCCGGCCGCCCCGCAAACCGGCAGCGTTTCCATTGCCCTGGAGAACGTGGTGGGCCCCAACCTGCTCAAGCTCAGCACTTCGCCCACCGTGTACGACTACGCAACGGCCAGCAATGAGCAGTTCAACGTGAGTCATTTCCACTACTTTGTTTCCAACATCAAGCTCCGGCGCGCCGACGGCACCGAGTACGCCGAGCCCGAAAGCTACCATCTGGTGGAAGAGTCGGCGCCGGACTCGAAAACCTTCGTACTCAAAGACGTGCCCGTGGGGGAGTACACCGGCCTAAGCTTTCTGGTGGGCGTCGATGCGGCCCGCAACACTTCCGGCGCGCAGCAGGGCGCCCTGGCCCCCAGCACCGACACGTTCTGGAACTGGACCACGGGCTACATCTTCGTCAAGATGGAAGGCTACTCCCCGCAGGCGCCCGGCTCCCATGCCATGCAGTTCCACATTGGCGGCTTTGCCGATCCCAACAACGCGTTGCGGACCGTGGCCCCCGCCCTGCCGGCCGGCACCACCGTGCAGGTCCGCCAGGACTACGCGCCCGAGGTACACCTGAAGGCTGACCTGCTGCGCATGTTCACGGGTCCCAACCCCGTGAGTTTCGCCACCTTCGCCAGTCCCCACATGCCCGGCGCTAACGCGGTGAAAGTGGCCGACAACTACGCCGCGGGCATGTTTGAGGTAGAGTACGTGCAGAATAAGTAGGACTCTACCCCCGATGAAACCCGCGCTGCGTCGGTTCGTGCTGGCCTTGAGCTTGGCAGCAATGGCCGTAGGCTGCCAGCCCGCGCCGAGCGTGCTTCCCAACCCGGAAGTGCCCGGCGCCGCCCTGCCCGCCGCGTTTCCGCCGCCGGTGTACGCGCCCACGCAAAACCCACCAACTCAGGCGGGCTTCGAGCTGGGCCGCAGCCTGTTTTACGACCCGCGCCTGTCCCGGGACGGCACCATCTCGTGCGGGAGCTGCCACCGGCAGGCCGCCGCCTTTTCCGACGCGGGCCACACTCTGAGCACGGGCGTGGGCGGTCAGCTCGGCCCGCGCAATTCCCCAGCCCTGCAAAACCTGCGCTGGCGCCGCGGCTTTCTCTGGGACGGCGGCCCCAACCACCTGGAGGTGATGCCCCTGGCTCCGCTCAGCAACCCGCTGGAAATGGATGCCACGCTGGAAAGCGTATTAGCCAAGCTCAACGCCGACCCCAGCTACCAGCGCCGCTTTCAGGCCGTGTTCAACGCCCAGCCCATTGATTCCTATCAGCTGCTCAAGGCCCTGGCCCAGTTCACCGCCGCACTGACGTCCGCCACCTCCCGCTACGATAAATACGCGCGCCATGAAGCCGGGGCAGCCCTGACCGAGTCGGAGGTGCGGGGGCGGGCGGTGGTAGCGCAGAAGTGCGCCCCCTGCCACGCCACCGAGCTTTTCACCGATGAGTCGTTTCGCAACAACGGCCTGGACCACACTTTTGCCGCCGACTCCGGGCGGGCCCACATCACCGGGCTGGCCACCGACCGGGGCCGGTTCAAGGTGCCCTCATTGCGCAACGTAGCCCTGACGGCGCCCTACATGCACGACGGCCGCTTCCAAACCTTGCAGCAGGTCCTCGACCATTACTCTCACGGCGTGCAGGAATCCCCGACGCTGGATGCAGCCCTGCGCCGGCCCGCTGGGCCGCTGGGCCTGACTCTCACGGCCCGGGACAAAAGCGACCTGCTGGCTTTTCTGGCCACGCTCACCGACCAGGAATTCACCACGGACCCGCGACTGGGGCCTCCGCACTAAGTGTTTCGGCGGCTTGCCGACATTAGCGGAAGCTACTGCCCGCGGCCGGAAACCAAACGGCCGGGTCCGGGCGTTCTGGCCTAAAATCAATAACTTGACCGTTCACGCCGCCTTGCCCGCTTGCCTGTGCTGACTTCTACTCTTCTGCGTTCCTGGTTTTTCACCTCGGTGGCGGCGGCCGCGCTGCTGCTCAGCGCCTGCACATCCGACCCCGACGTGGTAGAAGAAGATTTCGTCACGACTCCCTACCAGCTGGTGCCGCCGACCGGATTTCCGCAAGCCGTAACGATTCCGGCCGACAACCAGCTCACCGAAGAGGGCGTGGCGCTGGGCCGGATGCTGTTCTACGAAACCCGGCTTTCCCGCAACAATGGCATGTCGTGCGGCAGCTGCCACCAGCAAAGCAAGGCTTTCACCGACGGCAAAGCCCTGGCCGTTGGCGTCGATGGGGCGACGCACACGCGCCATACCATGTCGTTGGCTAACATGCTCTGGGAGCCCAGCCTCAACTGGGACGGGGCCGCCACCGGTCTTGAGGCCCAGGCCCGCAAGCCGATTGAAAACCCGGTGGAAATGCACCAGACCCTGGCCGAAGGCGTGCGTAAGCTCCAGCAGACTGCCCTCTACCCGCCCCTGTTCCGCAAGGCCTTTGGCTCAACGACCATCACCGAAACCAACGTCTTGAAGGCCCTGGCGCAGTTTGAGCGCACCCTGATTTCGGCCAACTCCAAGTACGACCGGCTTAAGCGCAAGGAAATCAGCCGGCTTAGCGCCGATGAGGAGGCTGGCCGGCAGCTGTACCTGACTCACCCGTCCCCGGCCAACAACATCGTCGGCGCCAACTGCTTTCACTGTCATAATGAAGGCAACCTGCTCTTTAGCTCCACCGATTACACCCGCGGGGCTGCGGCGTCCTTTTTCAACAACGGCCTCGATGCCAACCCGGCCGATGCGGGCCGCGGCGGCGTGACCGGGCTGGCCTCCGACCGGGGCAAGTTCCGAGCCCCAACCCTGCGCAACATTGCTCTGACGGCGCCCTACATGCACGACGGCCGCTTCCAAACCTTGCAGCAGGTCCTCGACCATTACTCTCACGGCGTGCAGGAATCCCCGACGCTGGATGCAGCCCTGCGCCGGCCCGCTGGGCCGCTGGGCCTGACTCTCACGGCCCGGGACAAAAGCGACCTGCTGGCTTTTCTGGCCACGCTCACCGACCAGGAATTCACCACGGACCCGCGACTGGGGCCTCCGCACTAAGTGTTTCGGCGGCTTGCCGACATTAGCGGAAGCTACTGCCCGCGGCCGGAAACCAAACGGCCGGGTCCGGGCGTTCTGGCCTAAAATCAATAACTTGACCGTTCACGCCGCCTTGCCCGCTTGCCTGTGCTGACTTCTACTCTTCTGCGTTCCTGGTTTTTCACCTCGGTGGCGGCGG